>CABUHS010000025.1 GCA_902491535.1 uncultured Eubacteriales bacterium | reverse complement strand
TGAACGAAGTGTGCGCAGGGGCGCAATGATCGAAGATGGAGATTCAAAAGAGGAAGAAACGGAGATGGTTTCTTCCTCTTTTGCGGCCTTTCTTTGCGAGCGTTTCTTTCTTCCGGAAGAAAGAAATGCGAAAAAATGTTATTTAAAACATTGAATAATATCAGAGTATTTGAAATGTTCATTTCAAACATTTCTTTGCCATACAGCAAAGAAACGCTTGCCAAAGAAAATGTACCAAAGGAAAAGGAACGTGCGCCGTTCCTCTTCCTTTGGATTCCATCACTTCACGCATACGCCGCGCGGCGGCTAACGGCAAACAGAGGAAGGTTTTACTTGTCCCGTCGTCGGTCGGTCATTGTGACCTTCCGACGGGACACGAGTTCTACGTAAGCCGTTACAAAAGATATAGTTTTGACTATCAGCGTGACGTAAGCCGTCACAAAAGGCATAGTTTTGAATATCGGCGTGACGTGAGCCGTCACAAAAGATGTAGTTTTTACTATAGGTATGATGACATAAGCTTTCCCCTTTGAGGGGAAAGCTTACGGTTAGGCAAAAATTTTAAACCGCCGGGGGTATAAATATACCCCCGGCGGCACTTTTTCTTGCATTATTTAAAATAAAGACCCGAAGCATTTCCGACCGACGCTCCCCACGCGTCGGTTACTGCCGGAATTCCGCCGTCATCGGTCGTACCCGCAGACTGAACAGTCTGTGCGGCAATATCGACGCAAAGCGTATATCCGTCCTCCGGCGCATCGGCAAGCTGACGGCAGACCGTTATAAGCGGAGAAGTTTCTCCGCCGCTCTGTACAGGATAGCGGTAATAGTAAAATCCGTCGTCGGCAAGAAACCATCCCTGAGTTTCGGAATCTGCCGCAGGAGTACCGGTAAGCGAATAATCTATCGAATACTCGTTTCGCACAAGCGAGGGCTTTTCGGCAAGCACATTTCCTGCGGCGTTTTTCCATGTGACCGACACAGCGGCGCGGACATATACGGAATATCCAGTCTGCCCGACATTTACACCGACATTTTCCTTTACAGCACCGTCAAACTGCTCTGAAATATTCAGAGTCGAAGCATCAGACTGTCCGAAACTGTTTTCGGCTTTATTGCTCACAATTTTCAGATATGCAAGCGTATCGCATGTCAGGAATACCGCGGCAAATATCACCGCTGTCAGAATCCGTACCGCGCGATGCGAGATTCCTCTTTTTTGGCGTTTTTCCTGCAACACAGATTCCTCCTTTCGTGTCATAACAATATCTGTTACTGATCCGTTACTGGCTATGGTCTCGGTCTCTATGCGGTCTTAATTGCTTTTTCCGGAAAATACATTCTCTTTCGAAGTCTCACCGCCGAGCCACGTTGAGCTGTTCAGCTTATTGACAAATACCACTTCTGCCGGAGCGTTCCCGTCTGAGGAATCGGTAACGACGGCGGTCTTTACCGAACCGCCCTCCGCGTCATATCGCCATGACCAGTCTGTAAGCTCGGTAACGGTATATTCTCCGAGCGGAAGATCCTTTACGGTAACGCTTCCCTCTCCATGGAGAGTAACCATCAGGTCGATATTCGCGCCCGCAGTTCCCGGAGTTCCGACGACTGAAAAGATAAACGTATCATCTGCCGCTGGAGCGGAACCCGCCTCTGATCCGTCTGTCTGATCTGTGCCTGTGCTTATTACCTTAGTAATGACAAGATCGTCTGTGACCGGCTCAAAAAGCGCATAGTATATGTTATTCTGATACGGCTGTTCCCCCGCGTCTCCGTAATAAAGCTCGCCGGGCGTTATTGTATAGATATCGGTTACCCACTCCTCCGGAACGGGGTATACGCACTGCGAATCGAAATACCATCCGACAAAGCGATAATTTTTATCGGGTTCGGCAGTCGAACCCGTAACAGTTCCTGAAACAGTCTCGCTGCCGGGAGTTACCGTTCCTCCTACAGCTCCGGGATGAAGCGACCTCGGTATATACGTGATCGTTACCGTCTGAAGCTGATAATAGAATATCATTTTCTGATCGTTATTATCGGTTATAACGCGCGACTGCTGTGCTTCTCCGACGCGTATATATTTACGTCCGTTCACTTCCAGTCTGTCAGGCGCCTCATGTGTCACGGTCGATCCGTATCTTGCCTGCTCATTTTTTACGGGATTCGCAAGCATTTGGTGTTCCCCGCCGTATTCAAGATATTCTACCGAGTAATTATAATCATTCCTGTCATAATAGATCCGAATGACCAGACCTTTATCGAGCTTTGCAGACACAGAAGTTTTATCAGCGTTTTCCTTGACTTCTGCATCTTTCGAGTCGATCTCGGCTTCGGTCCGGGAATAATCGAAACCTGTAATACCGATAATATCTGCCGAAATATCGTCGCCTATCTTTCCGACCATTTCAACGCGGCTGTAAAGAGTATAGCCGTTTCCGTCAAGGTCTTCGGTCAGATATTCGACCGCATAGAAAGCATCCGATTCATTTTTCGTGTACCAGAAGGTAATAACATTCTGATCTTCCTCCGACGAAAGGATCAGAGTTTTATAAAATGCATCCGAAATATAGTCAGGTATCAGTTCGAAGCGTTCGGTAATGACAGCACTCGTCGAATGTCCCTGTTTCGGCTTATGAAGTTCGTTTTCCGTTCCGCGTTCGAGATATCTTACAGTATATCCGACGCCCTCCGGAATATGTTTGTATACAAACGTATACTCCTGCTCTTCTCCGGCGATGATCGAATGTGAGCTTGTCTGCGGGAAATATCCCTCGCGGAAACCCTCTCCCAGCTCGTTTCCGGTTTTAGCGGTAAAGGTCTTTGTCGTTCCCGCGTAGGCATAGCCGGTCAGATCGTCGGCGATACGGTTTCCGTCTGTATCAACATAATGCACGGTATACTCGACTATTTCAGAAGAACGCCATTCTGCGAAAAGGTGCATGTCGCTTATAACAGGCATAGTTTTGGGATCAAACGAACGCTTTACGCCGTTTTCATCCTCATAAAACCATCCTACAAAGTCATAGTCCTTTCCGTCTCCGGGCAATCCGCTCCAATCACTGCTGTCAGGAATATCCTGCGTGTAAATTATATCCTGATGGTTTACCTTAAGCGTTTTTCCGTCTACATATATACCGTTTTTCATGTCTGTGTAGATATATGAAAACGTCACGTCATGCGATACAGGAAGCCATCTTGCATACAGTGCCGCGTCGCGCGCCGGCATGAGGTAATCCTGCGGCATCTGAGTTCCTTCAATGAAGTTAGGTGTGGTATACCACGCCTCGAAATAATAAGCGTCCTTTTCAAGGTTATCAGGATACGGCGGAGCAAGCCCCTCCGGGAATTTATCCGGACGCGGCTTCTGATCTCCCGTCGGGAAAGCGTCGATGTCTTTCTCATCTTTCAGACCGTATTCCAGAATTCCGTTCAGTACGATCTCAAGAATACGTCCTGTCTGCACCTGATATCCCCTGCCGCCGTGTGCTTCGCTGAGCCATGTTCCGTTATTGTTGAGCGTCAGCGTTTTATGATCGCGGTCAAAGAAGAATCTTGCGGTATACTCATGATCACCGTTATATATGTCTTTGTCATTGCCGGTAAGCTCCGTCGCAAAGACCTGTCCGTATGCCAACGTATTGCCCGCCGCGCCCGGAGGCGTCTGAGACGAAAGAACATAGTCGTTAGGTCGATCTGCGTGTACTATACGGTTATCGTCACTCGAAACATAGGTCTCGCCGTAAAGGTAATAGTATCCGGCGGTTCCTGCCGCAATTCCCGAAGTCACCTGAGACGCATGATACCAGTCGTCTCCGTTGAAATATATCCATGTTCTGCCGCTGTCATCGGTAAAGGTCATCTGCTTCGTATCACTGTACGGTTGCAGACTTGATACGATATTATTTTCTCCGGAAACACGGTTTCCTTTTCCTTTAAGGCTTTCGGCATAAGCTTTGATAGCCTCCGCCTCTTTCGGATAATCGCGGAGAAACTCCATCTCCTCGACCGGAAGCGGCTCCTGGTATATTTCATAGTTCCATTTTACCGCTTTGTTCCAGCCGACATTCGGAGCGCCGTTCTCCCAGAATGCGAGATAATTTACTACGGCATTTCCGTTTCCGTCAGGTCTATACTTATCGTTGTACTGACGTTCGTATATTATTCCGTCATCAAGACGAAGATATCTTCCCTTTATCGTCTCGTTTGTATTTTCAGCATTGTAGGCAACATAATTTTCACCGTTCCATGCGCTGAATACCGCATAATTTCCGTTGTTACTGCCCTGATAAGCGATAGGCGTATTACCCATTTTCAATGTAGCAGGCCACACGTCGTTCAAAAGCGCTCCGTATTTACGCGTTATATCAAAATAGTAATACTTCGGTGAACTGTTTGTACCGTTTCCGAACGAACTAAAGGTATACGACTTCTGAACTTCTTCGCTGAAGTTTTTAAGGTTTGCTGCGATATCCGGTTTCGCTACTGCTCCCCAATTACCTACATTTCCAAGATACTGCGATACATCGTTATTATTAGTATCTGACTGAACATTTTTATTACCGTTTCTTCCGAAAGCATATGTGCTGCCGCCGGGGACATAGAAAGTGTTGCCGATCTCTCTGCCGTATATGAATCTAAGGGTATATTTTCTTCTGCTGTAATAAAGATTTATGATCGTAGAACCGTCTCCGCTTACAACAAAATCGTCGGGATTGCCGTTCTGATCTTCGTCGTCAAGATCCCACTCTTTTCTGGTTTGCTCATCGTTATATATACAGTTGAAGATATCCATTCCGGCTGTATTGGACGGAGACGCAGGTTCTCCCTTTCCGACAATATCGACATAGGATATTTTATCGCCTGACATAACCGTTTTACCGGAGGAGTCCTTTTCGATCTCCTCCATCGTCCAGAAAGAATATTCGTTATTGTCGGGATTCTCGAGCCAGTATACCACCGTATACTTTGTAGGATTGGATTTCCATATCGCTTTGAAGCTGCGGTTACCGTCTCCGATAGCTGTCGGAAGCGTTTCAGGCGTAACTCCGCCCGTTGCTGCGGCGTTGCCCCATCCGCCGAAGGTATATCCCGGCTTTGTCGGCTGCGGAACGACAAGCGGCGTACCGTAACGCGCATAAACAGGTTCAGTGCCGTATCCTCCGTCGCAGTCAAACTGATACAGATAGTAGTTACGGTCATAATAGATATTGAACTCGGTGCTTCCGTCTGCCGCTACAGTATCCGGCACATGGAACAGCGGAGTAAATCCTGCAATATCTTTTTCTATACTCTCATCGGGATACGTTCCCGTCAGCGCCTCTCCGGTATATGACAGCGATACATCCTCGGTATAACCGTCGTCCGAGACGTTCTGGAGAAAATAGCGCACGCGGTACGGCGACATTGCAGGTTTATAATATACAGTAATATTCACATCGGTATCGAGTCCGTTATACTGCAAAGATACCGTTTTCGCTTCCGTCTCCGTTCCGTTTATCTTTATGTAGGGCAGATATCCTATTCTTTCGGGAGACGGTACAGCTGCGTTGAACGATCCGCCGTTATTGAGCGTTACCACGTAGTCGTTGAAGACCTTTTCTCCGCTCTCGTCTCCGTGCCGGTATTCTATCGTTATAGTGACATATTCCTTTTCGGCGGCAGCAGCCGCAGCAGCGCGCCTTACAGGTGCGTAGACCGGACGCGGTCCCGAGCTTATTACAGTTTCCTGCTCTTCCTTTTCGGGCGCGAGAGCTACCGGAACCGGATCGCTTACATATGTCTCGCCGCCGTAGCGAACTCTGCATCTGATCGCCGCTCTGCCGCCGATATCGAGCGAGCCTCTGATAAGCGCCGAAGATACATCGCACTCGGCGCTGTCCGCTCCGCTGATATCCGTCCATATAAGCGTTTCAGGTATGAGCATCTGCCAGGTATATTCAGTGCCGCGCGGCATTCCGACCGCCCGGAGCTGCTTTTTATCTCCGTTTTCGAGTATCAGGCTTCCGGCGGGAGATCCGTCGCATTCCACCGAAACCGAATATTCTCCCTGAGCGGTCAGAGTGATAGCTCTGCCGATCGGATAAACAAGCGCGAGCGCAATAAGGGCAAGCGCAAGGAAAATCATTTTTGTATGTTTTTTCATTAAGCTTCCCCCTTTTTTCAATCAGTTGAACTGCTAAAGTTTTCGGTAAATATCTGCGATGCGTCTTTGCCGCTTTCGGTCTGCGCCATATATCCGTAAAAATCAAGTCCGAAGCTTTCGCCGTGTGCGTAGCTATCGCTTACTGTCAGTATGTTATCCTTTATCAGCCCTATCGGCTGACCGTCAAAATTTTTGTCAAGCACCGCCGCGGAGCTTCCGCCGCCTGTGTATACATAAACGTCTCCGCCGTGCGCGCCTTTTATTCCAAGGCTCTTCCATATGCCGCTGTCGATCTCATATTTTACCGCATCCGGATTGGTTCCGACCGCTTCGATAAACAGATACGCGGGTATACTGCTTTTGTTCCCGATGATTATATACGGATCCTTCGGAATATCGACGCCCGGCATGAGCAGATAGTCATTTTTACTTACAGTCTCTGCCTCAGTCACATATCCGCCGTCAGGCTGACGCACTGTCTTATGCTCTGCAAGAATAAATTCATCGGCAAGAGAAGCTGAAAATGTAACATTTCCGCTGAGTTTTACAGAGCGGATATATTTAGCATACAGACCGCCGATAAGAAGCGCCGCGGCAAGAACTGCGGCAGTCACAAATACCGTCCTGTAGCTTTTTCTTTTTTCCATGCCGACACCTCTTCTCTTTTCTTCTCTTTCTGCGTAATTTTTCCGGAAATTTCACTGACAACCTGCCCCGACGTGACGTGCCGAAACCCTGTTTTTCAAGGAAACATCCCGACCTGTCAGGCGCAATCGTAGCTTGCAGGCGAATGCCCGGAGCATTGTTAGTTCAGGGTAAGGGAGCAACGCCCCGCCGCCGGACATTTTCAGCGGGAGACACATCTCACACTGAAAAGATCAAGCGGGATCCGTGCCTATAGAGGCGCGGACTTTCTATTTTAGTTATAAAGCCTTCCGCTAATCTATCTGAACGAACCTTACAGCCGCTTCGAATCCGATATTCGTACTGTTGCTTCCGTCGGCAGCTTCACTGATATAATTCTGCCAGTCCGCCGAAAAACTGATCACAGCCGTTTTTTCACTGCCCGTGGCAAGGCTTCCCGCCTTATCAAACATCAGCGTTTTTCCGTCCTCCGACTCTACCGGAGCTGTTCCGTCCATCGTCACCGACGCCCATGACGGAAGCGGGCTGTCGAGCGTAAGCGTTACCGTATAGTTTACGGCTGTTTCCGAGTCATTTGTAAGCAGCATCCTATATTCGCCGCTCTGCGCCTCGGTGACGGTAAAGGATTCTTTATCGGCCTCTGCACCGACGCTGAAACGGGCAACTCTCGCTGACTGACCGGAAGCGTTTGCGGAGGTATACTTTGCAAGAAGTCCGGAGAGCAGATATGCCGTAACAAACACAAACATAAAAAGCGCCGACGTTACTTTGAATATTATGCAGACGAAATCGGTCCTGCTTTTTTTCATTCTGCTCTCCTCATTTCCTTGTTTGCTGTTTTACATTTTTTTCTTTTGCTGTGCTTCTGCCATGTTCCGGACATGAGATAATGTACCTGCCTGATACCCGCCGCCTGTGCAAGTCTCGGCTTGCCGGACTTATGCCGGGTATTTTCGGCAAAAGAACACGACTTCACTGAAAATCAGATAACATCTCCGCCCTCGCAGGCAAAAGCTTCTTATTTAACATTTAATAATTATACAATATAGTTTAAAATTTTGCAAGTTTTTTACAATTTTTTTCTTCTATATCAAGTATTTTTTATATCAGCAGGTTTTGTATAGTATTTTATATCCGGGTACAGGTTCTGAAGAAAGCTCAGCAATTTTTCAACTGTGTAAGCCGCCGGTTTCTGCACACAAATCCAATTAAAAAGCGTCCGGTTTGCTTACCTGCAAACCGAACGCTTTAAAATATTATGTTATACTGCGGAAGAAATCTCAGGTCAGGATGCCCTGTCGGTAAAGTAACCGGGCTGCCCCGCTTTATCAACCCGGGCGTACTGATAATCCGTAATACCGCCTATTGGATCGTTGTACTCTATTCCATTACTTGGAGTGCCGTTCCCGCCGACAATTGCCCATGCATTCATAAACAAATCCACTTTACCGCTTACCGTTATATCCTGATCGGTTGATATATCTTTCACCGTATTACTGTCTGCCAATGAAGCAGTACTCCACTTGCTTTCATTAACATATATAGTTTTCAGTTGCCAGCTGTCCTTGAACATACGGTACATATTCTTAACTGCCGAAGTATTAAAGCCGGACAGATCCAGTTCGGTAAGACCGGAACAACCGAAAAACATACGGTGCATATCGGTAACATTTCGGGTATCAAAGTTTCTCACGTTCAAAGTTGTGAGAGTCCAGCAACTTCTGAACATACCCGCCATGTTTTGGACATTGCCTGTTTTAAATTTCGATACATTTATGCTGGTAAGAACCCTGTTCTCGGCGAACATTCTGCTCATATCTGTAACATTGGACGTATCAAAATTCGAATTGTCCAATCCTTGCAGGGAAGTAAGTGCTATGCAGTAAGCGAACATTCGCTCCATACTCGTCACCTTCGCCGTATTAAATGTTGACAGGTCCAATGCTTGAAGGGCATGACAGTTGGCAAACATGATCCTCATGTCGGTAACATTTGACGTATTAAAGCTGTGCAGATCGAGAGATGTAATTACACGGCAGTCCTCGAACATATATGACATGTCGGTAACATTTGACGTATTAAACCCGGATACATCCAGTTTTTGCACACTTATGCAGAATGAAAACATTTTATACATATTTGTGACTTTGCCTGTATTGAATTTTGAAACATCCAGTGTCTGAATACTGTGGCACCCGTAGAACATGCTGTTCATGTCCGTAACCTTAGATGTATCAAAGCCCGACACATCTAAATTCCGCAACGCGTTGCAGCTCACGAACATCTCAGACATATCCGTAACCTCGGATGTTTTAAATCTTGCCCGGTCTAATTTTATCTCCGACAAAGCGTTGCAGCCTCCGAACATGCCTTTCATATCAGTAACCTTACCTGTATCAAATTTTGACACATCAACAGTCGGCAAAGCTGAGCAGGTCCAGAACATATACCGCATATTTTGAACGCGGCTTGTATCGATTTTATTAAAATCAATCGCATCTATCGGAATATCAAACTGATAATCCCCCCACAAATGCCTCAAATCAGCAAACATATTATGCGAATCTTCTGGAAAGGTTACGGGATAATACCCTTTTGCAAGAACATATACGGTCTTTTCCCCCGTACTTTCATCAAAAAACAACCGGATTCCGCCACGCAGCTTATCTCCTTCAGGTTCTGCCGCCGATTGCTGCTGAACATAGAATCTTTCATCGCAGTTTTTCCAATCGTCATCGGAAAGTCTAAGCTGCTCTTTATAGTCGTTAAAACTGCCCATTACGATTTTTGTCGTTCCGTCAAACTCGGGTATTTTTTTATTTTGATTCACTTCTGTAATAAATCCGCGATACAGCACGGGCGGATCGTCTGTAACTTCGAGTTCAAGAGAATATACCGGCACAGATTTGATATATTTCGATACGGTATAGACTGCAGACACAGAAAAAGCTATCAGCAAAAGAAAAAAGAGGATCAGCAGCGAATATTTGTTTTTCTTAAAGAAATGTTTTATATTCATTATACTGTTTCCTCTCCTCTTAATCCACCTGTTCGAACCGGACTTCTACTTTCAGCTTCTCTTCGTATACTTTTGCGGCTGTATACTCATCATGTGCTTTAAATGTGACCGTACAGTCTTTCTCAGCGTTTATTCCTAATATATCATCTGAATCAAATGTAACGGTTCCTTCATTATCAGGCGTTAAAACTCCGCTATCATTGACAGATATGTCAATACCCGCAGGAACATTCGTTACAGTTATTTTATATCTTACTGTTACCTCTGAAGTATTCTTAACAGTAAAAGCATATGTTTCAGTATTTAACGACGTCGTACTCAGCGTGACTTTATTTGTTTGGGCGCCGCTTACGTTCGGAGCGGCCGAAACATCAAATTTTGCCACTCTTGCCCCGCTTCCGTCCGCTGTTGAGGCAGTATATTTTGCAAGGCTAAAACTGACAAGGAGCAGCGAGATTATCACAAGATAACTGAGCAACGCCGCCAACGGCAGATAAAATCTATGCTTTTTCTTTTTTTCATGCTTCGTTATACCTTCTTCAGACATATCTGCCATAACAACCTCCGTTCCATCGTTTTCTTTGTTTCACTTTCTCCCGGCAAGTTTTTCTTCCAATATTTTCTTTCCGTGACTGTGGAATACCGCGAGTATCTGAGAACGCCGCATACAAAACGCACTGGCTGCGTTATACCCTGTAAAACCGTCCGCGTTCTGCCCGTATAAGTATTGCACTGGCTTTTATTCGCCGCGCAGCCGTCTTATCTCCGCCCTTATAGCTTCAAGTTCGGCATCGTCCTGCGCCTTTTCGCGGCGGTACGAACGCCCGAGCAGAAGAAACACCGCTGCAAGTATTATCACGGTTCCGACCGGAGTTTTTACGGCTCTTATTATCAGTCCGACCATCGGAAGCTTAAAAATCATCTTTCCTTTGATCGCCTCTGCCGGGATCGGATCGTCGGCAATGTTGTTTGCCGTTCCCTTTGTTACGACCGTCGTGCCGTCGGTCTCGATTATCTTATGAATTATCAGATCGCCCTGCGACTGATAAACTACGGTATCTCCTTTTTCGTATGAGTCCGATTCTGCAATAATAACAAGATCGTTCACCGACAGTTCAGGCTCCATACTGCCCGAAAGCACGACGCTCATACCGAAGCCGAACGGCATAGGCATCTCATTGCCCGCCAGTCTTTCGGCGTTCCACCTGTAGACAGTAAAACCTATAACAAGACTTATTATGATAAACAGCAGTATACGCGCCGCACCGGTGCGCTTTTTTTTAGGATGTTCCGTAAAGTCCGGCTGCTTTTCGTCCTCTCCCGACATGACAGAATCTGCCGAAGTAAACTGCTTTTTATTTTTTCTGTCTTCATGCTCTGCGCCGATTCCGGATACCTGCTCTTTTCCCGCTCTGTCCGTATGTTCTGCGCCGGTTCCGGATACCTGCTCTTTTCCCGCTCTGTCCGTATGTTCTGCGCCGGTTCCGGATACCTGCTCTTCCTCTGTTCCGTCCGAATGTTCTGCGTCAGACACAGGCGTATTATCTGCATAAGCCGAATCCCGCGATACATTTATTTCGGAATCTCCGGCACAGTATTCATTATTTATACCGTTTTCCGAATCAGACATCAGCGCCGGCCTCCTTATCGTTTTTTTGTTTTTTCAGCGAGATCAGAAGAAGAATAAAAACTGCTCCCGAAACAGCCATTACACCGCTGAGAAGCGCAGAATTATCTCCCGTCTGCGGTATACCTCCCGGCTCGTTCGGATCGGAGCTTGCTTCCGCCGTCACATTAATAGTTACGGTCAGCACAAGGTCTCTGTCGACCGAAAGATTGCCGAGCATCGTGTCGAATGCATCGTCCCCCGATTCGTACGGCCACTGCCACTCTATCGTATACGCCATATAATGTCCTGCCGCCAGCGAAGCACTCTCCGAAAATGTACCGAGACTCTCGAAATCAGCCCAGCTGTCGGCTCCGCCGATCAGATAACGTCCGGTATAGTCGCTCAGACGCAGTTTAAGCGGTATATCAAAGCGGTTCTGTCCGTCCGACAAAACGGCGGCCGCGGACACACGGTATGCTATCGAGACATTACCCGTATTGGTAAGGTTGAAGGTATAGTCGTTTTCAGTTCCCGGCGCTACGATCTCCTGACCGCGCGCTCCGGCTGCGGTTATCACATGCTCGCCGTTTTCATAGCTGACGCGGAAAAGCTCGATATCGGTCTGCTTTCCCCAGATTTTATCGCTGTCGGAAGCCTGAAAACCGGGACGCGCAGGTCTTCCGTCGGAGGTGTGTCCGCCGCCGACAGACTGACCGCCATTCGCGGAGCCTCCGGAAGTCTGCCCGTTATTACCGGAGGAGCTGTTTCCGTTCTGCACGCTTTGTCCGCTCGAACCCGCGGCTTCTCCGATTGGGATATCTGCGTCGGCCTCTTTTGCATAAGTAAAAATACCGATACGGAAACAAAGAGCAAAAGAGCTTATAATAACGCAAAGGAACAGCAAAAATGCAGTAACGCCGAGTCCGGCTTTTCCGGTATTATGTCTTGTCTGATACAGATTATTTCCCGTTTTCATAACGCTTACTGTTCCTTTCTCTGAATTTGCGCCGTCTGCACACTATGCATTTTATCCCGCCGCCTGCCGACATTCGGATTTTATGCGGCTTTTTTTCGCCGCGATTTTTGTTTCGCCGTTTATTTATACACTGATTTTATAAGGTCTTATTATGTTATGCAGCTCCGGAAATATCCTTTTGCATTAGCAGAAATCTGTCACGCAGGTCTCTGCTGACACAAAAGGCGGGTGAGCCTGCCCGCCACGTCCGGCAGGCTCGCCGCTATGTGTTTTTTCATATCAGATCTGTATGATTAGTCGATCTGAGTTACTGTTGTTGTAATATCAATAGTGATTGTTCCTGCGGTACCGCCATTTATACCTGCGGCAGCATCGCCGAGCGCGGTATCTTTTCTGTCGGTAGCATCATCGATATAAAAAGGCCACTCCCACGAAACAGAAAGTCCTTTAGCCGCCTCAGCCGGAAGATTTCCGAGATCTGTGTTCGGCGCATATTCTGCAGAAACACCGTCGATTGCAGTTTTAACTTTTGTCTGAAAATCTTCAGCACTTGTACAGTCCTTGCCGTCAATTGTAGTATCATTAACCTTGATTATAATAGGGCAATAGAAGTCACTGTCAACAACCCATTTATCATTGAGAGTAACAGTCGCCTCGTTAGTAACTCTTACAGCAACCTCAGGTTTTCCGGTGATCATAGTTTCTGTAAGGCTTCCGCTTGTTCCGGGTGCTACAACATTTACATTTTCTTCAGATGATATTACAGAATGTGTACCGATTACACCCGCCTTAGCACCACCATCTTTATAGACCTCATCATGTACTTCATATGTTGTACTGAAAAGATTTCCTGTTGTATTAACGCTAACGCCGAATTTTGCAACGCGTGCTGTCGACGTCGCAGTTCCCTTTGTTACATACTTAGCGAATGTTCCGCTTATAGCGCATGTCGACATAAGTACAGCAACCAAGAGAACGGAAGCAAGTCTCATCATTTTGTTTTTCTTCATGTCTGAAAAACTCCTTTCGTAATTTACCCTTTCGGGCGTTTATTCATCCCCGTTCCGGGGAAGGATATAACCGCACGGGATTTCCCTTACGGATTTATATATTCTACCCCGGACGTGGCTTCCGAGGGAGGAATACGCTTGATTTATGTATTTGTCTGAGCATGACATTCAGACAAGCAGGCAAACGCCGTATGCATTACAGCGTGAAGCAAAAGTAAAAATGTTTGCCTGCAAGAACATTTTTGTAAAGCCGTCAATTACACAGACCGTGCAAAGCACGGGACGTCAGCTGTCGGTTTTATCTGCCATATCCGGACTGCCCGAATCCTGCGCGCCGGAATCGACCGCTGTGTCATGCTCTGCCGTGCCGGCATTTACCGCAGAAGCGGATCTCTCCGCAGCCGCTTTCTCCGCCCTGAGCGCCTGCAGCTCTGCGAGCAGTTCGTCTGTATTCTCTTTTTTGCTCTTTTCATGCATTCTGCGGCGGATTATATCATAACCGATCAGAAGTATAAGCGGCAGTACGACGCAAACAATAAGTCCCGGTGCAGTCTGCATAAACATTGCAACGTTTCCTGCGCCCGGTATGCGAAGTCTGTACTCTCCGATAAGTCTGTCTGCGGATACCGGCAGACGGTCCGCCGAATCGTTTGCATCACCCTGCGTACGGAAACTGAGACTGCCGTTTTCCTCTGTAACTTCGATGACGCGGTGCGTCAGCACGCTTGTTCCGCTTCCGTCGGGAAAAAACGCGATAACATCGCCGACTTTTACGTCGGTCGCGTCTGCCGTATGACAGATTATAAGATCTCCCTCCATGATCTGCGGCTCCATAGATCCCGTCAGTACGATCAGCGGCATATATCCGCCGAGCGACGGCACGTCGTCCGAATTTGTAAAGCTTTTGACGAGCAGCGTCAAATTTACTATCAGTATCGGTATCAGTATTATGCACAGCGCGACACCGATGACGCTGAATATTTTATGGCGCACGCCTCCGTGCGTCTGCCTTTCATTTGCGCCCATAACTTTGTTTTTTCCTCTCTTTCCTTTTTATAACATATTTTATTGTGAAATCAGTACCGGTATTTTTTGACGTGACCGTACCGGAAAAACTGCATTATCTTTATTTTTTACAACTATGCATTTATTAAAGTATTATACAACATTTCTCCCAAAAAATCAATATTAATTATGTTTTTTTATTATACCAAAAAGACTATTATCTGAAAATTTTTTAATCTCGAAAAACGCATATATCCCACCCTTTTCCCTCCGTTTCCGGTCAGTCTGCCTTTGCCGGAAAAAGTTTTCCGTGCTGTTTTTACTATTTTTAAATGTAAACTTTAATCCGGTCCCGTACATATACCCGAAACATTTCCGACAAAAATATTTTCATCCGTCAGCTGTGCGGAATATGCCGGTATGCGGTATGCTGCAGCTGCACTTCTGCATGATAAATACGCTTGAATTATGCTTGGCTCCGCGGTATACTGCAATTACATCTCCGCATGATAAATATTCTTAAATTTGACCGCATAAAAAAGTCAAAAAGCACCGTTCCGGGATCATGCCGCAGAACGGTGCTTCTATGATTTTATATTATGCAAAGCTTTTACAGAAATGCATATCAGAGCTTTTCACAAAGCGCCACTGCACAAGGCAAAAGGCTGCTTTATTAGATCGCTGAACGAATCAGCCGACGATACCCGAACGCTCGATACCCTGAACAAGGAATTTCTGTCCGAAGAGATATACGATAAGCAGCGGGGCAATAATTACGAGTCCGCATGTATTACGTATAGCTGCTTCGTACGTCGCCTGCGCTACGAAGTCCTTAATATACAGGGATTTCGGAACTGCAACGATATCGGGAAGGAGCTTCGGTCCCGAGCTTGTAAAGAACAGTCCGGTATAGAAGCTGTCCGTCCACTGCCATGAGAAAGCAAACAGGAATATCGTGACCATCATCGGAATTGAGAGCGGGAGAATTATGCGTACAAATGTACTTACAACTCCCGATCCGTCGATGTACGCAGATTCCTCAAGCTCATCCGGTACACCGCGGAAGAACTGACGCATCATGTAGATATAAAGTCCGTTCTTGAACGCGAGTCCGCCGAGCGAAAGGAGCGCAAGCGGCCAGTAGGTGTTCGTCAGATCTATCGAACTGAACGGCAGAGGACTGAACCGCGGGAACACTCCGCCGCCGAGCAGCTTGAATATTCCGAAGATATCAAAATACTTAAACTCCATAAGCATTGCAAACTTTACAGCGTTATGCGGAACGATCATCGTGAAGATTACGCACGCAAACAGGAATTTATTTCCCTTGAACTTGAATTTTGCAAAGCCGTATCCAATCAGACAGCACATAAGCGTCTGTACTACTGCGCACAGAAGCGACAGAACCGTGGTATTAAGCAGTGCTTCAAAATATCCGTTTTCGGTAAATATCGCTTTATATGTATTCAGCGTCGGATAACGCGGAATAAGTTTTACCGTTACATCTACAAAGTCATTCGAACTCATGAAGGACGACATGATCTTTGAGAAGAAAGGCTGAATGATAACGTAGGAGATACCTATGAGCAATCCGAGACGGAAGAGGAACCACACTGTACTTACGACGAAGTTCGTCGAAAAATACTTTATCTTAAAGCGTTCCCAACGGCTGGTACGCTCAAAGTCAACGCGGATACTGTTCTTGCTCTCTTTGAGTACCTTCGCGCCGGCTACAGAGCCGTCCACTACCTTATCGGTCTGCACTTCGGCAGTCTCGCTTGTCTTGTTAAACAATTTCACTGTCTGTACCTCCTTAATCACGCCTCTGATAGAATATGAATGCCGAAAGCACAGCAACTACCAGCGCTATACAGCCGATAACGAGCAGGAAGTATATCCACGACATCGCCGCACTCAGAACATATCCGCCCGCGCCGCTGTATATTTTGGAAATATACGACATAACAACGTTTGAAGATGACGTAAATGCATCGATTACCGTATAGACTGTGTTAACAAGGATCATCGGCGAGATCATAGGAACTGTGATCTTCCAGAATGTCTCCCATGTCGTCGCTCCGTCTATATCGCAGGATTCATAAATTGCAGGCGATATCGACTGAAGTCCGGCAAGGAATATAAGCATCTGAACACCGCAGCGGTTAATTATCTCGTATATACGGTTGATAAGTCCGAGTACGATCTCGACAAGCTCGGTTCCGACCTTCATTGACGAGAACAGCCAACTTATATCGGTCGCAGACACTATCTGATCGACACTGGTTCCGCTCGCTGCTCCGGTCTCGATCGAACTGCTTGTATCGTTCATCTGCTTAAGAAGCTCGTTTGCAGCGTCGATCTCTGCGATAAGTCCGGTCTGAAGAATAACAGGCACGAACAGGATCGCACGGAATGCAGCTCTTCCGACCATCTTTTCATTAAGAATGACTGCAAGGAAGAGACTGAATATTACTATCGCAGGTACGTCTATGACCAGCTGCGTAAGTCCGCTTGAAAGAATATCTCTGAACTCTCCGCCCGTAGCAAGCGCCGTCTGATAGTTGGCAAATCCGACATTGTGCAGGATAAAGCCTCCGCCGTCGATCGCAGCTATTGTCTCGAATTCGCTGAAGCTGTAGATTACCGAATTTATAATGATCGGAAGGTATATAACCACAAAGCCGATTACGAACGGCAGGACAAATATCCAACCGGATTTGGCTTTTCTTTTATCGAGCGACGCTATGCGGCGTGACTTCGATCTTTTTACTGCTTTTGAAGCCATTTATTTTATCCTTCCTTTCACTGTTTAATGTAGCTCATGGCGGGAACGGTTACTCCGTCTGCCGTCACATCAAAATAGTTATAGTTGAGCAGGTACGATACTCCGCCCTCGTATGTTACGCGGACAACCGATCCGTCCGTAATCATATAAGGATCGTCCTCCGAGCCGAGGAACGCATCGAAATCAGCCATATCCTTTTCAGCCGGAATACGGCGCGAATCAACAAACTCATGATTTACTATTATCTTATTCTGAAGCGGTCCGAGAATTCCGTTGATCTCGTTGTAGATATCTACAACGTCGTCGCGCCAGTTCTCATAGCTTACCGAATAATACTTTGCAAGTCTGAAATAATCCTTAAGCATTGTCGTATTATTGCAGGAAAGCGTAAAGTACGGATTTGCACCGTTTTCTATCATCTTGAGCTTCTCATAATTTGTGTCACCCGCCATATTGGTAGGTGTTCCGGCATAGTTTATATAGCCGTGATATACAAGTCCGAAGAACGGTACCGATTCGTTTGCTCTTGTGAAATGGCTGCTGTCGAGCGGAGCGTTCAGAATATGAGTTGCGTAAGGAACTGCAAACGAGTTTCCGGCATCGATCATAACGTCATGCTTCTCTGCCATAGCCGAAAGAACATTCTGGATATACAGCTTTGTATCCTCACGGTTGTAAGGATCCGCGGTATCGAAATCGGAGTTAATATCCGAACCGAGCGTCGCCGCCGATATACCGACCTTCGTATCGCCGAACAGCTTGTCGAGATCGGCGCTCAGGCTTGTGTACATCTTCTTGAATGAAGCAGATGTAATAAGGTTCTGTCCGGTAAGCGCGGTAGACTGGTCTACCATCGAATACTCAAGTCTCGTCGAATAAAGACCGTTGATTGACTTTACAGCATCCTTCTTATAGGTAAACTCGTCGAACATCTTATCTCTGCTTACATATGTGAAATCGAAATCAGGATAGATTGCAAAGCCCTTTTCCGCCGCGTAATCCGCAAGCTCGGACATGCCGGAGTTACCTCCGACGACATCCTGGAAATCCACATGGTAGGGAGCGTAGCTTCCGAGCATTCCGCCTTCGCCGAAGCCGCGTAAACGGAAGTGTATGTTGTTTATACCCTTCTCCGAGAACCAGTCATACATCGACTTAATGTCATCGGTAGTAGTAAGCGCTTTTTTCACTGTAATCGGGAACGTAAGGAATGTTCCGGAGCTGTCAAGCTCTCCGAACGACTCGATATAGAGCGGAATATCGCTGCCCGCCTCAAGGCGAGTGATCTTACCTGTACGTTCAAGGTAATCGCGGTATGCGTTAGCCATTCCGACGTAACTCGACTCGTAGTATTTGGTCTCCTTGCAGAGATCTTTGTTCTTTGTGTCGTTAAGCTGAATTACACGGAGTGTATATGAGCCTGTATACTTACGCTTTGATACGACCGTCCATGTCGCGTTCTCGTTTACAGATATCGCGTTCGAAAGGCTGTATGTATCCTTAGGTCTGGGTGTAAAGGTCGTATATGCCGAGTTGAATCTGTGCGTTGCATTTGCACCGTGTTCGCTTGTGATCGACGCGAGCGACTCTCCGTCCTCAATTATAACGAAATGTCCGCGATCGGTCTCGTCACGGTCTGTGATAAAGTTGACGTTTCCGTCAGCGTCTATCTCTGTGCGTGTCTGCTCTGAATAGTAGTTCTCTACTACGCCGAACACAGGCATACGGAGCGTTTGCGAGTGGGGAACCTGAACATTCTGATATGAAAAATCAGGTCCGTAAAGCTTACCGCTCAGAGTAAGCGCAGAAGTCAGATCCTCAAAGCGGATCAGAGAGCCGCTTCCGTCCGGAAACAGTGTATATCCTTCATAATCCTGAGCTGCTGCGCCGAGATAGGGCAGGATCTGGATCGAATCGAGCGTAAAGCGCGACTCGTTGAAACGGATACCGTTCGCGGGAAGTCTTACCTGAAGTCCGTATTCATCAAGATAATACTCGAGAGACAGACGGAACAGAGGCGGATCGTTATCGGTTCCGACATACTGTACCTCATTATGGATCTCAGCAAGCAGTTCGTATGTGAAGTCAGGACAGTAAAGCTTGATATAGCTTTCAAGAACATTCATCTCACGCTCGGTCGTATCCGACTGGAGGACGTATACCGCCATCTCCTTGGTGATCGGAACACGGGCATTCATCTCGTCTATCTCCTGCTGTGATTTGCCGGAGGGATCTTCAAGCGTATAGAAGTCGCCGACATACTTATGATGCTCAGCACTTGAGATATTAGCCATGATCAGCTCTTCGAATTTTGATTTCTCAATCATCTTCGGAAGCAGACGTCTCGTCTCAACACGTCCCATTGCGTACTCAACGCGGATACCGTTCTTAACGTACTTGACGTTGATCTGATCGCGGAGCGACGCTTCGGTATAGCTGTACATTTTTACCGTCTTACCGTTATCCGTATAGGTAAGAAGTATCTGCGAGAGCAGCATGCTCTTTGTGTCTGCCGAGCCGCCGCCTCCGCTCTTTGATACATCGTAGGGGTTTGTAAAGGTTATAGCACCGGTCTCGGTATTGCGGTATGCAACCTCACCGGTAGTTCTCTCAAAGTAAAGCTCATAGCCGTAAAGAGAGAGCATAAGCTCCATCGTTGCGAGCTTTTCCTCCTGAGTCTTGAACTCATGCTCAAAATAGTCGATTCTTTCCTCATCGCCTTCGGCAGCGGAGGTCGTGACCGCCGCTACAGAAACTGTTCCGAGTACCGTCAGCAGAGCCAGAGCAAGACTTATAAATCTTCTTTTTTTCATTATATCTTTCTCTCCTTAATCTCTTTTTCGGTACTCTACGCACGGAATGAAAGCTCTGTTACAATATTCGAAACAAAGCCGACGATCTTTCCGATAAGCGTCGAGAACAGGATCGCCATAAACATAATGAATGCCATTCCGACTATCGTTCCTATAATAGTAAGAATATTCTTTAAAAGTCCGTAGTCATGTGTTATCATTACTCCGAAGAACAGAAGCAGTCCTACCCATACAAAGCCAAGCGTCGAAAGCATCGAGATGATACCCGACTCCTCAAGCGTCATGATATGAGTGAGAAGCGTTGACAAAACGATAAAGAACGGAAGGGGTGCCAGAGAATATCCGGTCGCAATAAAGATATCTTTAAAGCTTCCTTCGCCCTCAAACAGCGTGGTAAGACACCAGTTCGCCGTGATAAACAGAATGATCGGGATCATAACGCTGAGAAGCTGCATTATGATGTTTGTACCTCCGCCGCCGTACAGATACGAACCGCCGACAGCCTGGTATGCAAACGCCGCTACCGTCAGTGTCATAAACGTGACGGCAACTCTTACCGAGCCGCGATGCTCATGCTTGAGATCCCAAAATCCGTCGAACGGATGGAATATAAGGTGAGCCGAATAAAGGAATTCTTCCTTGTAGCTTCTCTTTCCTGTTTTCAGCGTTGCAGCCTTATTTATCTTCTTCGCCCACTTGAAATACTGAACGATCGCAACGCAGAAAGCGATAACAACAACGGGAACTATAAGGACGTACTTTGATACCCATTCCTGACGCCACATCTTGAAGCTATTGGAATAGTTTGCGGTATCGTAAGCCGTCTGATAATACTCCATTGCCTTTTCCCATTCGGCGTTACGGAAATAGCTGCGTCCGATTCCGACGTATGCCGTATCGAAGTTATTGTTATACTGGAGGATAGTCTCCCAGTCGCTGACCGCAAGGTCATATTCACGGTCGTTATTATGTTTCAGAGCCGAGATAAGCACATCTCCGTACTCGGTACGGTTGAACACTGTTATACCCGCGTCGCTCTTATCAAGCAGAAGCATCTTGGAATCCTGATATACGATTCCCGAAACTGTCGAAAGGTTTCCGAGCTGCTGTCCCTTGTCTCCGAAAGCAAACAGAAGGTTGCCTTCATCGTCGTAGGTATACACTCTCGAGCGCTTTTCGTCGATAATGGACCATGTTCCCTCAGGACCTACGGCCGCGTCGACGATCTTCGAAGCTCCGAGTCCTTCGGTTCCCCAGTCGTAACCCTGGGAAATTACTTCACCGCCCGGACCGAAGAATCCGTTTCTCGCCATTACGTCATTTCCGGATGAATTAAGCTTTTTGACAGGAGAATACGTTGATGACTTGCTGAATATAGCGGCTGTCTGCTGTTCTTCCTTTATAGATGATGACGTAACATATACAAATCCGTCACTGTCTATAGTTATATTATTATACTCTGTCGGAACGCTTTTCTTTGCCGAAGCTCTGCGTTTTCCGGACAGGAACTGATTGATGAAAAGCTGAGCCGCGCCCGCCGATACGGTCTGTGCGCCGATAAAGTTCTGGAATACGCCGTCGGCGTCAAGAATGATAACGCCCATATATGTTGTCGATGATACAACATATATACGTCCCGAATTATCAACTGCAAGCGCTATAGGTCTGTATACAGAGTTTGCCGGAAATACGGTGGATTTCGGCTCGCGGAGCTGATAGAGGAAGCTTCCGTTCCGATCGAAGACGGCAATACGCGCGTTATTTGTGTCCGCAACGTATATTTTATCTGAGGTTACGAACACGCCCTCCGGATTCAGAAGCGAATCGCGGATACCTTCTTCATTTATAAAGGACTGAATCCTGAACTTATACTGCATATACTCGGAAAATACCCATATACAGTTATTTCCCGAATCTGCAAGATATACATTGTTATCACCGTCGACAACGATGTCGTTCAGAGTTCCGAAATCGGAAGCGTTAAGTCCCATGTCTTTTGCATGATATGTCTTATACGGCGTATATGCATCAGGCGATCTCGCCGCAAATCCGTCTATCGCGTAGGTGTATGTCTGATAAGATGCGGCTCCGTAGACCGGCAGTACCGCAGAGGCGAACATAAGCACCGCCAGAAGCAGGAAGGATATTCTTAAAAGCTTTTTGTTTTTCACTGTTATACCTTCCTTTCCGTCAGTCTTTCATACCGGAGGATCCCATCGTTTCAACGATCTGGGCCTGCGATACTATAAACATAATGACCGGTACAGACATCATCAGAACTGTTGCTGCAGAGCTTGCTCCCTGCGAAACGGTGGTGATCGCCGCAATTGCGCTGTTAAACGTTTTCAGCTGTTCGCTCCATACAAATCCCGATGCACCGGAATTCCATACATTCTGGAACGTAGTGATCATAAGCGTCAGCCACGCCGGCTTAACAAGCGGCATTACTATACGTCCGTAGATGTAAAGCTCGTTTGCTCCGTCGATTCTCGCAGCCTCGATCATTTCATCGGAAACGTTTCCGTCGATGAACTGCTTCATCAGATAAAGTCCGAGCGTCGACGCCCATACCGGCACGATGGATATCGTATAGGTATTAAGCCATCCGAGCGCAACATAAACGATAAAGTTTGTCAGCGCAGTTACCGTCGAGGAGATCATCAGCGAGTACACGATGATATTCATTATGATCTTCGAGCCAGGGAAGCGTATCTTTGAGAGCGAATACGCGCTCATCGAACCGAGGATCAGACATCCGACGGTAGCTCCGACCGATATAAACGCGGTATTAAATATGTAACGCGAGATCGGAACCCATGTTGCGTTGATATTTGTAAACAGGTCTATGTAGTTTTTAAGCGTGGGCTTCATTACATAGAATCTCGGCGGCGTCATGCTCATCTCTCCGAGGGGTTTGAGCGATGTGATTATCTGATACCACATCGGAAGAAACATGAATATGCCGAGTATTACAAGCAGTACCGTTATGCCCGTATCACCGCCGGCTGAGCGGTTGAGGACAACGGCATGCCTTCTTGTTCTCAGTTTTTTCATACTATTCTCCTACCTTCGAAAGGAATTTCTGCACCGCCATATTCGAGCCGATCATTATAAAGAACAACACCAGCGACAGCGCCGACGCATATCCGAATTCAAATCGTTTTCCCATATACTCGTTAAGATGGTGCGTAAGCGTCCACGCACAGTAGTCGGTAGACGGATTTCCGCAAAGAGCATCTATAATCGCTCCGAATCCGAAGGACGATGTAATCGCCTGAACGGCACCGAACATCAGCATGCTCTTCATGCTCGGAAGCGTGATATACCAAAGCTCCTGCCAACGGTTCTTGATACCGTCGACCGCGCCCGCTTCAAAAAGATGTCTGTCAACACCCTGAAGTCCGGCGATAAACGCAAGGAACGAGGTTCCGAGACTGGACCATAGAGCTATCATTACAATAAGCGGGAAAATATAATCCGGATTCTCGAAGAAGGCTATCGGCGTACTGCTAAAGCCCATCTTCATCAGCCATCCGTTTACATATCCGTAGATATCCTTCTGGAAGATGATCTGCCATACGAGATATACCTGTCCTGAGATCGACGGCGCGTAGAATACTATCGTTACAAGCGCTCTCACTCTCGGGGACAGCTCATTTATGAACCATGCAACGAGAAATGAAAGTATGTACGAGGTAGGTCCCGTAGCGACCGCGAAGATCAGCGTGTTCTTCAGAGCTGTTATAAACAGATCGTCGTCAAGGAACATACGGATATAGTTATCCATAAAAACGAATTTCGGCAGCTGCAGCATGTTAAAGGATGTGAAGCTGAGAAATATCGAAAGAAGGACCGGTACTACCGTAAAGCAGAGAAACATGATAAGAAAGGGGATTACCATATAGTAACCGACCTTCTGCCGTTTCATCTCATGCCACAGCCATCCGAACTTAGACATATCCTTTTTCGTTTTTTCTCTTTTTTCTTCCTTAACAGGCGGCTGATTTTTAACAGCAACTTGTTCTGTCATCGAAAAAACCTCTCAAATTTGTCTTATGTTTGCTTTCTGTTACGCTCTCTCTGAGTCTGCACTATAGCACTGCCTTCAGCCAAAGAGAGAATCATTGAATTCCGGAAACATTCCGGGGTATCCGCCAGCATTTCCGTCAGGCGGATACCGTCTTTATATGTACCGGAGCGGATCTATTTTTCCGCCGGCTTTGTATAATCGATTCCGGAATACGACACGTTATACGCGTCCATACCGAACTCCTCGCGCTTACGCGAGATCTCGCGGTTGATATCGTAGATACGGTCGAGCATCGCGTTCGACGCGTCTTTTCCGTTATTATATACATCGAGGAACGCATTCTTTACGTAGGTAGGAACGATATAGTGTCCGGGATACTCGGTGATACCCGCAAGCATCTTCATCTGCTTCGATACCGCCTTATACTCGCTCTCAGTCCACGGCTGGCTCAGATATACCTCGGTATTTGCCGAGTTGAACTTTGTCGTCGGGAGCGGGTTGACCGCGATCGTCTCGTTACGCATTCTTTCCTGCGTATCGGTCGAAACATACCAGCTTATATATTTCCAGCTTGACTCGGGGTTATTCGAGCCGCGGGGTATTACCATTCCCGATACTGTTACCGTCGTTGAGTAGTTAAGCGTCTGTGTTCCGTCGTCGTTTTCTATAACTGTCGCGAGCATCGGAGCCATCTCCCAAAGTCCGCGAAGCTCGACATAGTTCATAAGCTCATTATAGAAAGCTATGCTGCTGTTTGTAAGATCGTTGCTTGAAATCATTATCGCAAGCTCGCCTGTTCTGAAACGCGAAGTGTCCCATGAAACAGGGCTTGAATATTTTCTGAAGAATCCGGCATACGTTTCGAAAGCGGAGAGTGCTTCATGCGAATCAAGATTGATCCTCCATCCGTCGTCCGCGTAAAGGTCTATGCCCTGCTGGAAGAGGAAGAGCTGCAGTCCGTTAAGTCCTATCGGCATTCCGATCTCGAGCTTCTTATTCTGAAGCACGTTCATCATGTCGTAAAGTTCGTTCCACGTTTCCGGAATCTCAAGCCCGAGTTCCGCAAGCACGTCGGTGCGGTAGAACATCATCGGGAAGTCCATCGTCTTGGGCATCGCGTATGTCGTTCCGTACAGCGTACAGGTCTTGAGTGCCGCCGGAGCGATAACCTTTGTAGCTTCCTCAAAACCTTCGAACTGATTCAGAGGCTCGACTGCCGTACGGAGTCCCCATGTTATAGAATCGGTCGTCGTCATATCGGCGATATCAGGTCCTATACCCGCAAGGATCGCCTGATCAAGTCCCGCCGTGATAACCTTGATCGTAAGTCCGATATTATACTGAGGCGTAAACGATGAGTCAATGATACGCCGTGTAATAAGCATTGTCTCACGGTCGCTGGTCGCCCACATCGTTATATAGTCGTCATACTCTTCATCTTCGCCCTCAGCTTTGAAGCCGATGGTCGTATAGTCCATGAAGAAGCTCATGAAGAACGCCTTTACCTCAAACCATGCCGCCTGATTGAATGTGGCAACATCCTGAGCCTTTTCATTCTCTGTTCCGAGTATATCGAAGCTGTCCATCTTGATCGGCTGCGAAAGCGCTGCATACATCCAGTTCGAAAGCATGATTATGTAGTTTTTAAAGGCAGTGAAGTTCGCCGCGATCATGTACTCATCCTGAGACATCTGCCTGAACAGCAGTGCTATCGTCTCAAGCGTATTTACCTGGTCGCCTTTCTCTCCCGTTATCTTTACAAGCTCGTCGACCATCTCATAAAGTCTTGCCGAAGCCTTTGCAAGAGAAAGAATTGCAGAGCCCGCGATTCTTCCGAAGCCGTAGTCACGGTTTGCATCAGGTGTAGGTCCTGTGATCATGAGTATGAGCTGATATGCTTCGTTCAGCTCCTCGACCATGTTTCTTATTTCATAAACGTAGTCGATCATGTCTCCGAGTACCGCCTCGAAGGTAATCTTATTTTCGCCCTTCTTTAAATGGAAGAGAAATTCCGTTCCGTCCCTTCCGAGAACCTGAGACTGGAACTGCGTATTATATACGAAGCGCAGGCGCTGTGCCTCGTCAAACTGAATTTCATCATTAATTAATATACGGCGCGACGAGAACATTCCGATAAGTGTGTTCTGACGGAAGCGTACCGATATCCGGTAAAGTCCTTCCTCCGGAACGGTCACCGTATAGTTTGCAAACATGTTGCACTTATCAAAGTCGAGAACGTTATATCTGATTCTCGCCGGATCCTGCGGCTCGGTCAGCGAAGATGTACGGTCGTTTGCAGGGAACATGCTCTGCATCGATATCGTATCCGGCTGCTCGCCCTGAACGCGTATCGCCTCGTCGAGCTTCTGCTCGGTAAGTCCCTGAGCCCTCCACTGTGCAAGCTTTGTCTCATATGACTCTGCCGGTTCGAACGGATAAAGCGTTATCTTCGAGACTGCCATCTTCTCGCGGTTCGCCTCGAGCGTCAGCGTATGCTCGCCTTCCTCGATGTAGAACTCGAACGGATCCATCGTATAGCCTACCCAGTCGCGCAGATAGTAGTCTCTCCACTGATAAACCTCGTTACGTACAGGACGGATATCGTTTCCGTTCATGTCGTGATCGAAGGTGCGGTTTCCGTCCTCGTCATACGAGTAATCGTATTCCCACGTTCTCGGCAGATAAAGATACCGCGTCTCCGAGAACGGCGGCTTACCGTCGAGATAGAGCATTCTCTCTATCGTGGTATTTGTATCCTTCGTATTATAGTACTCAACGCTTATCGCATATTTCGCAGACTTCGGCACAGTGAATTTCCACGTTACCTTTCCGGTAGAGGGCGTCTGAAGCACTCCGCTCTTCCCTTCATAGTCTCCCAGCACCTCGACCGCCGCAGTTGTATTCTCGGGATCGTAGGAAGCTCCTTCGATCACGATCGAACTTTCAGCGCGCGGTTTTGACGCATATTTCTGCGAATACGCCATATACGAGTCTGTGTCGATAAGGGCAAGTATTTCCTCAGCGGACTTTCTGCCTGAATCGTCCTCCCCGTCAGTTCCGGTCTGCGTTCCGCCCGTACCCGGTGCGGAAGCGACGGTATCATCCTCCGCTGCAAAGACAGGCAACGTACTGCCCGCAAGCGTTGCGGCAAGAAGAACCACAGACAGGACTCTTGCTTTCAGCGATTTCTTCATGAAATTTGATTCCTCCCGTTTCGCTTTTCGCAAATCTCTGATTTGCACTCCCGAAAATATGCAGAAACACCGTTGCGGCATTACGCCGTCGCACGTCTGCGTGCGGTACGCCGAAGCGCTCCGCGTCCGTATTTTAAGTCCGCCGAAGATGTGTTCCGCATGCGGTCCTGACCGGCTTTTTCGGGATTTTTTCATACATTAAATAATATCATATATATAATTAAAAGTCAAGTACGGAATTTTGTGTATTTTATTAACAAGTCCTGCGATTTACAGCCTTTTCCGAGCTTTTCCGACCTCGTCTGCGCGGCATAACCGCCTTGCGGAGCATGCTTTTTTACGCTCATTTTCAAACCCGTTTACAGACGAAAACCGCCTTTTTTTCGCTGTTTTTTGGTTTTTTCAGCGTCTTACGGCTTATTTTTGCGTCTTTAAAAACGCTCAAAGATAAATCGCAGTTACTTCATCTATCACACCTGCTTTATTCATTATAAAGCGATATTTCGAAACTTTTATTGTTCACATTGAACAATTTACCGACTGTTTTTTCTGCGTTTTGCACAAATGCCGTTTCTTGTGAATTTTGCAAAGTATTAACGCGACCGATTCTATTATATGGTAAAATATACTTATTTTTACAGAATCAGTTAAATATATGTATCTTTCTAAGCTGATCAGGGGTAAGCTCCCTTGCCGATCCGAGAATATATTTCGAATACATCGTTACTCTCGCGTAGCCCTCGAGCGATTCCATACGGAAATACGCCTGCTCAGGCGTTTTCCCCCATGTCAGCGCTCCGTGATTCGAAAGCAGCACCGCATTATGCGTACATGCAAACGGCGCTATCGAATCCGGAACCTCCTGCGTGCCGGGCGTAGCATACGGCGCAAGCGGCACTTCTCCGACGATCGCATAAGCCTCGGGATATATCGGCGCGTCAAGCGCTATTCCCGCGATTGCAAACGATGTTGCAAATGCCGGATGTGCATGCACTGCTACGCGGATCTCCGGATTTTCCTTATACAGACGCAGATGCATCGCGGTTTCCGTAGATTTTTTCGCGCTTCCGGCGATCAGTTCTCCGTCAAGCGTCACCGTCAGCAGCATCTCCCGTGTCAGTGCGCCCTTGGATACTCCTGTCGGCGTTATCATAACTGCATCATCACCGATGCGGACGCTTATATTTCCGTCGTTCGACGCTACCATTCCCTTTTCATACAATTTTCTTCCTATATCTATTATCGCCCCGGCGGCTTCTTCAGCCGTCATATAAGGCAGCTTCTCTGCTGTCATTTTTTATAATTCCTTTCCTGTTATGCTGAAATACACCTCAGATTCCGGCTGTCCGTATCACAAAGCGGTAAAATTATCTGTGTGAGGAATTTTATTGCCGCATCGGATTCATATAAGTTCCGCTATCGGTAATATATCCGGTTATAAGCGTATGATCGGTCACGTCGAATGCAGGATTATATGCATGCGCATTATCCGGAGCGAGCGGCTCCTTAAACCACAGTCCGCCTATCTCGTCTCCGTCACGCTGCTCTATAACAATAGAATCGCCGTCCGGCGTCATCGGATCGAAGGTCGACTGCGGAGCAGCAACGTAAAACGGTATTCCGTAATACTTTGCAAGTATCGCAACTCCCGACGTTCCGACCTTATTTGCGGTATCCCCGTTCGCCGCTATGCGGTCCGCACCGACTATGACCGCGTTTACAAGTCCCTGCTTCATTACCGACGAAACCATATTATCGCATATAACAGTAGTATCTATTCCCGCCGCTGCAAGCTCGTATGCCGAAAGCCGCATGCCCTGAAGCAGCGGACGCGTCTCGTCGCAGTACACTTTGAATTTATATCCGCGCTCATGTCCGAGATGTATCGGCGCAAGAGCCGTTCCGTATCTCACCGCCGCGAGCTGTCCCGCGTTACAGTGTGTCAGTATGCCGTCGCCGTCGTGCAGCAGCGCAAGTCCGTTCTCTCCTATTCTCCGGCAGGATTCGATATCTTCATCGCGGATAGCGAGTGCTTCCGCGCGCAGCAGCGGGACAATATCTGACGGTGTTTTATCCGCCGATCTTTTTACGGCCGCCTGCATACGGTCGAGAGCCCAGAACAGGTTCACCGCCGTCGGTCTCGACGATGCAAGATAATCCTTCGCCCTCGAAAAGCGCTCCGCAAATTCCGCGTATCCGCACAGCGGATCCTCTTTTACTATCTGTTTTGCGGCAAGGTAAATTCCTATAGCCGCCGATACTCCGATCGCCGGTGCGCCGCGCACCGCAAGCGTCTTTATCGCGTCAAATATGTCCTTTTGCTCGGTCAGCTCCAGCATTACCGTTCGCCGCGGCAACTCGCGCTGATCTATTATTACAAGTGCGCCGCGGCCGTCATCCAGCGCGACCGTATCCGGCAGTTTTTGTTTATCCATGTTTTTTCCTTTCTTTTAAGGAGACGTTGTGGGGAGCTTTCGAGAAAGCTCCCCACACCCCGCAAAGCTTTTAACTGAGTTCGTCTTTGACGAACTCGGGGGGATATTTTTCTTAGGCAGGTGTGCGGAAGCTTATACGCCCGATAAAGTTTTACCGCAGGGCGACAAGCTAACAGACTTGCAGGCTCGGCAATACCGCTCGAGTCTGTAGAATTCCGACATTCGTCGGAACTCGGCAAGCAAAGCTTGCCGTTTCAGTTAGTGTATGTAAAAAATCACTTGCATCAACTCACGTCACACTTATGGTCAAAAATCCGCTCATAATGCCCGAGCGGATTTTTGACAGTATGACCTTCCCGCTGTCTGCACGTAGCCGCTGCGCGGCGTATGCGTGAAGTGAAGGATTCCAAAGGAAGAGAAACGTCGCACGTTCCTCTTCCTTTGGTGATCTTTCTTTGGTTAAGCGTTTCTTTCCATCATAGGAAAGAAATGCTTATTATAACTATCATATAGAAATCTGAAATAACTCAGATTTTCTTTGATAAGCATTTCTTTGCAGTATGATAAAGAAATGCTTTCCCCTTACTGATACACTCTCGGCACGCGCTTTCCTATTCCGCTGACTACCTCGTATCCTATCGTTCCGGCTCTTGATGCAACATCGTCCGCACTCACTGCACCTCTTCCGAAAAGTCTGACCTTGTCACCGACTTTTACCGACGGCGCGTCCGTTATATCTACAAGCATCTGATCCATGCAGATCCGTCCGACGATCGGCACTTCGACAGATCCCGAAGCCGTAAGAAGCTCTGCGGAGCCGTGAGCATATGCACGGAGAAATCCGTCGGCATAGCCGATCGAAAGCGTCGCTATCTTCGTGTCGCGCTCCGCCTTGAAATCCGCGCCGTAACCCGCACATTCGCCTGCTTTCATCGTATGAATATGAGTTACCGTTGTATAAAGTTCCATTACAGGAGAAGTAAATCCGTCCGAGCTGACCTTTTCCGACGGATTCAGTCCGTACAGAGAAATACCCGCCCTGACTGCGTCGCGGCTCTGATCGGGATATCTTATTATTCCGGCGCTGTTGCATACGTGCTTCATCGCAAGCTTGCCGCATTTCTGCTCGATCTCATCGACCGCCTTATCGAATCGCTCTATCTGCATTTCGGTCATATCGCTGTCAGGATCGTCCGCGCACGCAAAATGTGTGTACGCTCCGCGCACGTTAAGTCCCGGCAGCGAACAGGTCTTGATAATCGAGTTTATTCCTGCGCGGTCACAGCCGAAGCCGATACGGTTCATTCCAGTGTCGATCGCTATATGTACCTTGACGGTGTTCTGCCGTCCGGTCGCCATTGCCGCTGAGCCGAGCGCCGACGCATACTGATACGAAAAAACAGCCTGAGTCAGATCGTTTTCCGCGAGTATCGGCGCGTCTTCCGGCGGTGTGTATCCGAGTATAATTATCTGTGAATGATGAGTGACTTCACGTACTTTCAGTGCTTCTGTCATATTCGCTACTGCAAAATACGACGCGCCGCAGCTTCGCAGCCGGCGCACACACTGGATAAGTCCGTGACCGTATGCGTCCGCTTTGACGACACATATAACGCGCGAGTCGCCTGTCTGACGCTTGATCGCCGCATAGTTCTTCTCAAGTACATCAAGATTTATGCTTGCATAATTCAGATTCTTCATAAATATGACCGTTTCTTTCTTAGATTTCAGGGGGGGAATGATGTCTCCGTGCGGCGCTACGCACGCTATCGCTCGTGCGTAGTAAACCTTTTTGAAAAAAGGTTTAAAAATCCAAAAACTTTTAACTGAATGGATCTTTTTCTTAGGCAGATCAGCGGCGGTTTATACAAATGATTCAGCGCGACTGTACGTATATTGTCGCACAGAATCTTACGCACAAGCTTCGTCGCACCTGCCTGAGAAACTGAAAAGGCTTAGCCATTTCCTGAGTTCGTTGTAGGCGAACTCAGCCCCTCTTAAAAGCTTTGGGGAGCGCAGAGAATTACATGCAATTTTTTTAAACTTTATTCGAAGAAAAAAGCGAAGCTTTTTTCATATATTCTCGAAAGTCCCTCGCACCGTCTCTCCTTAGTTACGTAGACTATGGATCGGAGCGGGGATGCGTCCGCCGCGTGAGATAAATTTCTCGGGCGAATATCCGTTTACCTGCATTATCGGCGCTCTGCCGAGAAGCCCGCCGAAGGACACCTCATCGCCTACAGTCTTGCCTATCGCAGGGATAACGCGCACTGCGGTAGTCTTACCGTTTATCATTCCTATTGCGATCTCATCCGCGATTATACCGCAGATGACCGCCTCCGGCGTATCGCCGGGTATAGCTATCATATCGAGACCGACTGAGCATACCGCCGTCATTGCCTCGAGCTTTTCTATCGTCAGCGCGCCGCGGTTTACAGCGTCGATCATTCCTGCGTCCTCCGACACCGGAATAAATGCGCCTGAGAGTCCGCCGACGTGCGATGACGCCATTGTTCCGCCCTTCTTTACCGCATCGTTGAGCATTGCAAGCGCTGCGGTCGTTCCGTGTGCGCCCGTCGACTGAAGTCCCATCTGCTCGAGTATCTCGGCTACCGAGTCGCCGATCGCGGGGGTAGGCGCGAGCGACAGATCGACTATTCCGAACGGCACGCCGAGTCTTTCCGATGCTTCATGCGCCGCGAGCTGTCCCATTCTTGTTATCTTGAACGCCGTCTTTTTGATAACGTCCGCAAGCTCGTCGAGCGAGCAGTCTCCTGCGCGTTTTATCGCGCTTGCCACAACTCCGGGGCCTGACACGCCGACGTTTATAACGCGGTCAGGCTCGCTGACGCCGTGGAATGCGCCCGCCATAAACGGGTTATCCTCCGGAACGTTTGAGAACACGACAAGCTTTGCACAGCCTATCGACGCGTCCGCGGCGGTAAGCTCGGCGGTCCTTTTGATCGCCGCTCCCATTTTTATTATCGCGTCCATGTTTATGCCCGCTTTTGTCGAAGCGACATTTACCGACGAGCAGACCTTACCTGTACAGGCAAGCGCCTCCGGAATTGCGTCGATAAGATTTCTGTCGCCCGCCGTCATTCCTTTCTGGACGAGCGCGCCGAAACCTCCGATAAAATTGATCCCGAGCGTATCAGCCGCGCGGTCAAGAGCTTTGGCAGCCTTTACAAATCCGTCCGGACTGAGCGCGCCGCCTGCTATCGCTATCGGAGTTACCGAAATACGCTTATTTATGATCGGTATTCCGATCTCCTTTTCGATCTGCTGTGCGACAGGAACAAGCTGTTCCGCGCCGTGCGTGATCTTATCGTATATGCGGTCGCAGAAGCGGTCCGCGTCGTCGCTCGCGCAGTCAAGCAGCGAGATTCCCATTGTTACAGTTCGGATATCGAGGTTCTCTTCGCGTATCATGTTGATCGTTTCGAGAACGTCGTTTATGTTGAGCATTGACATTGTTATTATGTTCCTTTGTTTATTATTCTTTACTTTGCATGGTATGGCGTGGGGAAAGGCTGAGTGATAGCAGGCTTTCAGGGTATGTTATTTTATAAAAGAAAGATACATACCGCGACCTTCCAAATTGCATTGCTGCGCAAATGCAATTTTCGAAGTTTGGCAAAATAGAACGCCTTTTTGAATATGGAGCTTGACGTAAGCCGTCGTGAGGGATAGTTTTTAATTGTGGGTGCGGCATGAGCCGTCTTAAACGTGAGCCTTTCACCCTTTCGCTTTCCCCGAATACGGGAATCATATTTGCATAGCAAATATGATTTTGAAAGGTGCGTGTACGAATCTATTAAAGTGAAAATTCGGTCGCACCTTTGGGGAAGCCTAACTTTCAGCAATACTTTGAAAGCTTTCCCCTTGAGGGGAAAGTGGCGTGCAAAGCACGACGAGTGAGGTGTAGGACACGCAGTGTCCGTTATTTACAAAACTGCTATCATATTGCTAACGCAAGCTACACCTCATCACCCCTTCGGGGAGCTTCCCCTCAAAGGGGAAGCCTAACTGGTTCAGCAATAAAACCTAACACGGCGCAAAGCGCCAAGTTTTGCTAAACTAAATTCGAAGAAAAAGCGAGGCTTTTTTCTGAAATAGCTTTGCTATTTCAGCGTCACTGATTGCCCAAGAAAAAGCCTCATCAGTTAAAAGCTTTTGGATTCTTAAACCTTTTCACGAAAAGGTTTAAGCCGTCGGAGACATCGTTCTCCTATATTCTATGCATTGCGGAGAAAACCTCCTCATGCATCGTGCGAATATCAAGAGCGTTTGCCTTTCCGAGTTCGGTCATCTTATCGACAAATTTCGCAAACGGAACGCTGAGCGCGCTCAGATCAACAAGCATTATCATGGCGAAATATTCACCGAGAACGCTCTGTGTTATATCGAGTATGTTTACGCCGTTATCCGCGCACTCTGTACTGACGCGTGCGATTATACGGCTCGTATCTTTTCCGGTTACTGTGATTACTGCTTTCATTGTTATTTCTTCCTTTATTTTTCATTATCCGCCGTGGCGGTGGTCGACATTTATTTTAAAGTACGGACAAAATATGAAGCGGTTTCCGGACATATCCGGACTGCGCAACATATAAAGCGCATGCCCGCGCCCTCAGATATACCTGTGCAGCACGGTCTGAGTGACCGACGTATTCACCGGCGCTGCAAAGCGGTATAGCGCACATCAGGTCTGTACCGCTTCCGGAATCGCTTCAGGTGCATCCGTACGCGTGAGATTCTTCATCCAGTTATATTTTCTTATCTTAAAGAAAGCGACTATTCCTTTCAGAAGCTGATCGCATTTAAGGCATGCCCAGACCACCCATGCCGGGCATCCGAGCAATGCGGTTATGAGAGCCGACGGAAGCACAACGCCGAACACGAATGCAGTATCGTTTTTAAACACGAATCCGACGTCTCCTCCCGACTTGACAAGTCCGAAAAGGCATGTATACTGATAACATGTACCGAGACACGTGACACACAAGACGTTGATAAACTGGCGCGAATACATGACCGCCGATTCCGTTATATCATAACACGCTATGAACGGATCGCGCGCAAGTGCGAACACCGCACAGGTGAATATTCCGAGCAGAACGCTTGCAAGCTGAACCGTCCGCGAATACTCCCTTATCTTCGACACGTCTCCCGAGCCGACCGTCTTTCCGATCACTATTCCGACAGCACCCGATATCCCGTTCATTCCGACATACATAAAGTTATACAGATTTCCGGCTATACTTACCGCGGTTATAACGCTTTCGCCGAAGAAATGCCCTATTATTATACTGCTTCCCGCAAGGTTAGCGCCCCATACGAGCTGTCCCGCGATAACCGGCATTCCGTAGTGCATGAAATCGCGTACGAGCGTGCGGTCGAGTTTTTTCAGCATCGAGAAGCGGAAGCAGAGCTTTTTATCGGCAAACCGGACGTACAACACCATTATAACCGTCTCGCAGACCCTTGCGATCAGCGTCGCGATTGCCGCTCCGCGTATTCCCATTGCGGGAAGTCCGAGCTTTCCGAAAATCAGCAGATAGTTAAGCGCCACATCTATAACGAGTGAGCATATCGAGACAAGCAGTCCTATTCTCGCCGACTCGACGCTGCGCATCGAGATTATCAGAGACTGCGTTATGCAGAAAAATATGTACGACCAGCAGATTATCTCCATATACTGCCGTCCGCTCGCGATTACCGTACTCTCCGGTGTGAACACCGAGACTGCTCCTGCCGGAGCGATCGCGCACACCGCTGTAAACACCGCGCCGAGCGCAAGCGAGAGCCATATTCCGATGGACACTATACGCTGTATGCTCCCGCGGTCTTTTTTGCCCCAATACTGTGCGGCAAGTACGAGTATTCCTCCCTCGATTCCTGCGCTGAGTACCTGAAGCACCGTCTGTACCTGTCCTGCCATATACACGCCCGAAACGGCGCTGTCGCCGAGCGACCCTATCATGATATTATCGGCAAGTCCGACGGAATATGTTATTAGATTTTGCAGGATCATAGGTATCGCAAGCGCTATGACCGTGCGGTAAAATTTTTTGTCACGGGTTATCAGCATTTTTACTTCCTTGATGTTTATTTAAGAAACAAGTTTGTTATACTCAAGCATCTACTTTGGTATAGATAACGCTTGCTGACGCAAGCTACACCTCACGATAACACCGTTATCGTGGCCGGTCAACCTTACGGTGACAGCGATTCTCCCAAAGGTGCATCAAAGTTTTCTTTTATAATAAGACTGTAACGCACCTTTGCAAATAATATTTACATGGCAAATATTATTTTTCAAATCAGAACGTTACTTTAAGGAGAAGCCTGACGGGTTCAGCAATACTCCGTAAGCTTTCCCCTTAAAATGGGGACTGACGAGTCTGCAACTCCAAGCTTTCCCCTTTGAGGGGAAAGTGGCGTGCGAAGCACGTCGAATGAGGTGTAGGACACGCAGTATCCGTTAATTAAACAAATTGCTGCCGTATGAAAACGCTTGCTAACGCAAGCTACACCTCATCAGTCGCTGTTCAGCGACAGCTTCCCCTCAAGGGGAAGCCTAACAAATTTAGCAATATAGCCTAACACAAACTACTTAACACAGCGCAAAGCGCCAAGTTTTGCTGTATGGCAAAATTCTAAAGACTTGAGCGGTATTGCCAAACTTGTAAAACTGTTTTTAACGCAACTCCACGCCCTACGGTCGCATCATATTGGGCGTATAAACTTCCGCATTTCTGCCCAAGAAAAATATCCCCCCGAGTTCGTCAAAGACGAACTCAGTTAAAAGTTCTTTGCCGAGCTTTCTTTCAAGAAAGCTCGCCGCCGGAGGTTCGTTCTCTTTCGTTCTTTTATCTCCTGCCTGCTCCGCCTCCGCGGGTACTGCCTCCGCCTCCGCGCGGACGGCTTCCTCCTCCGAATCCTCCGGGGCGGCTGCCGCCGCTGAATCCTCCCGGACGGCTGCGTCCTGCTCCAAAGCCGCTGCTACCGCCGAAGCCTCCCGGACCGCCGAAGTTTCCGGGACCGCCGTGCGGTCCTCTCGGAGGGGGCGGCATTCTCCGTCTCGGAGGACGCGGGCGCATCATACTTCCCAATATAAATCCTGTTCCGAAGCCGCTCCGATTCCCTCTGCCGTAGCTGTTATACGATCCGCCGGAAAACATTCGTACAAACGGTCTGATAATAATCTTAAACGCTATAATCACTACGGCGATCATTATTACCCCGACGATAAGCGTCACAAATACATCCGCTATTCCGCCGCCGTCACGCGCCTGCGGCCGCGGCGCTTCGTAACTGCTTAGCGGTGACGGATTTACATTATAAAGCTCACACAGATGCAGGTAAAGCGCGTCGAACATGCTCCTTGCGCCTCCGTCATAATCCTGCACCGCAAAATACGGTTCAAGCGACTGATCGAGATAACCCTTTATCTTTCCGCTTGTGAGAGACTGCTCGAGTCCCTTGCCCTGAACTGCCCAATAATTATCCTCAGCAAGCGCCATAAGCAGAAGCACGCCGTTATTCTTCTCGGCTGAGCCGATCCCCCATTTATTGAAGATCGCTTCCGCATAGCGGTCTATCGCAATTCCGTCAAGCTGATCTACCGTAACTATTACTATCTGCGCGCCTGTAAGCTTATCAAGCGCAGCCGCATATGAACAGATCTCCTGCTCCGTACCGTCGCTGATCACTCCCGCGCAGTCGGTCACATAAAACCGCTCGCCCGGATCGGGAACGTTTGACGACAGCGACCGTGCGCATCCCGCAAGCGCGGAGACCGCGATTATAAGTGCGGCTGCCGCCGCTGCTATTTTTCTGCTGATTTTATTTTTCATATTTATTACCGTCTTATCTTTGGTATTGTTTTATGTCCGCCGGGGATACGCGCGACGTGCCGCCGGCGGACAGCTTTTTGAAAAAAGCTGCGCAAAAACTTTTAACCGGCTGAAAATTTCTCTCGGGCAGATGTGCGGAAGTTTATTCTAAAATTCTTACGCGACTATAATCAACAAAATCTGATTTTCAGGCGCGTATCTACCGCTCAAGTCTATTATGCATAGCATTTGCGGGTAAATACATCTCACAGTCGCGCCTCATTGGGCAAGTAAATACCGCCGAGATGCTCCGAGTAAAATCCCCAATTAAAAGTTTTTTGGATTCTTAAACCTTTTTTCAAAAAAGGTTTAAGCCATCGGAGATATTTCAAACGCAAACTAATTTCACTCAAACTTTTCTATTTCGGGAACGCCGACGAGCGGAGCTATCAGAGACGCGGGAAAGCTCTTTCTGTCGCTGATATATTCATCGGCAAGTTTATTATAATCGTTTTTTTCTATCGTAAGCTGTGCGGAAGTTATATCGGAGTAATATCCGCTGACAAGCCGCTCATGCGTCTGCGTCATTTTACCCGACGCATTCAGCGAAAGTCTGAGCGCATCTGCGGCAGAAGCCGCTCTGTCCATTGCCGCCTTACATCTGCCCGGACTTTGTTCTGATATCGCTGAATCAAGCTCCGATGCAGCCGCCCGCAACTCATCCTCAAGACTGCCGTCCGCAGCGTCCGGATACTGCCCTGAAACTGTCAGCATACGCGTGCATGCAAGCGATATGCGTCCCAGATCGTCACAGATTCCGTATGAATATTCATCATCTTCACTTCCGCTTACAAACGCCTCCTGCGCTTTGTTATAGCTGCGCATAAGCGACGTTCTCGTTCCGAGCGGTACCGATATTATCACCGTCGCGGCAAGCACTGCCGCCGCAGTCAGCCTGCGCGGCCGCGCTCCGAGCCTGCGGTATTCACTCTCGCTCATGATCACCGATTCCGTTATCTTTTCTTTCATTATCTTTTCTCCGTTCAACAATGATAAAGCAAAGCTTTATCATTCAAAAAGAAGCAGCAAAGAAAAAAGCTTCGCTTTTATCTTTCGCTTTTTTCTTCGAGTTAAGTTCAGCAAAACTCGGCGCTTTGCGCCGTAATAAGTAGTTTAACTCAGATAATGCAGCTTGTTTAATCAAACACAAACTAATTGATACGTCAAACTTGCAAAGCAAGTTTGCGAGTTTCGGCGGATGCCGAAATTCTGAGGGCTCCGGCGGTAGATACGTGCTTGCAAGTCTATTATGCAGAGCATTTGCGGGTAAATGCATCTCAAGGTCGCGTCTCATTGGGCAAGTAAATACCGCCGAGACGCTCCGAGTAAAATCCCCAACTTAAAAGCTTTTGGATTCTTAAACCTTTCCCCGAAAAGGTTTAAGCCGCCGGAGGCACTACTCACTACTCCCTTTATTTCACGTTAAGGAGCTTGCTGCGAAGCTCGGATTCCATCGCTCCGAGCTGTTGCTCTGCCTCGCGGCGCTTCTGCGCGCCCTCTCTGCGAACGGCAAGAACCTCGTCAAGCGTTGAAATAAGCATTTCGTTCGTATGCTTAAGAGTTTCAATATCAACTATTCCGCGCTCGGCTTCCTTTGCCGTCTCAACTGTCGCGAGCTTGAGCGCCTCTGCATTTTTACGGAGCAGCTCATTTGTAACATCTGTGACCGCGCGCTGTGCTTCGAGTGCATTGCGCGAATGTTCAAGTCCGAGCGAAATTACCATCTGGCTCTTCCAGAGCGGTATCGTATTGACAAGCGTCGACTGAAGCTTTTCGTTCATCACCGTATCGGCACTCTGTATCATTCTTATCTGCGGAGCGGTCTGGAGCGCTACCGTGCGGGTCAGTTCAAGATCGTGTATACGCTTCTCAAAGCGGTCGCAGAGCGCAGCAAAATCATTCGCCGCCTGCGCATCCTCCGGAAGTCCCGTCTGTTCTGCCTTTGCAAGCATCTGAGCAAGGTCGGTGCTGCGCGCCTGCTCAAGAGCGCGCTTTCCGGCAATTATGCACAGAGTAAGCTCCTTATAGTTAGCAAGATTTACGTCATAAAGCTTATCGAGCAGCGCTATATCCTTTGTGAGCTGCATCTGATGTCCCTCGAGTACGCCGCATATATCATCGACGCTCGTTTCGAGCTTTCCGTACTTTGCCTTCATATTTTTTGCTTTATTTTTTGCGCTTCTGAAAAGCTTAAATCCTCCGCCGTCGTCCTCGAAGCTGCGGAGCTTACCCATGAGATCCGTAACGACCGTTCCGATCTCACCGAGATCCTTTGCGCGAACGCGCTCAAGCGCCGAATCCGAAAAGTCCGCGATCTTCTGCTGGGATTCCGAACCGTAGCTTGCAACAGACGCGGAATCGTGAAGATCGATCTTATCCTCCATCATTTTTACAAGTGCGGCTTCCTGTTCGGTCAGCTCACGCTCCTGAGGAAGCTCGGTCTGACCGTCAACTTTTATAATGTCGTTTTCCATGATATTTTCCTCTCATTCAAGATTTATTTCTTATATAAACACGCATTCGTTTTTCGGACAGATTTTTTACGCGTTCTGCAAACTAACCGTTACGGCAAGCGAAGCGCGCCGAGTAACTGAAAAGGCTTCGCCATTTCAGTAAAAGGCTTCGCCGTTTCAGGAAAAAGCTTTGCTTTTTTTCTGAGTTCGCTATAAGCGAACTCAGCAGTTCCATTTGCCAGGCTTTCTTTTAAGAAAGCCGCGTCTCCCCTTTACAGAAGATTTTCAAGCACGGCGATATCGGACGAAATGTCAAGTTCCATATCGGCGTACAGCCGTCCGAGCTGAGATTCAAAATCAGGTTTCAGACCGGCTACCGCACGTTCGATCTCCTCACGCGTCTGCTCGCCCGTACCGCTCTGCGCAAACTCGATATAAGCCGACGTAAGCTTCGCGAGCATCGGCAGGACACTGCCTATAAATCTCCGTACAAGCGATATCCTGTCAGGATGTTCTTCGATATATGTCAGAATATCGCGCGACGTCTTTGTAAGCGCCGCAAGATCTGCGGCGAACGTCTCCGAATATGATACTGCTTTCATTCCCGATGCTTCTATATCACGCAGCGTCGCATATGCCGCCTCGATCTTTTTATCCGTCTGCGCATCTCCGCTGCTCTGCACCTTGTGAGGAAGTGCGACGCGCACCTGCCGCGGCGGAAATACTCTTCCGAGCAGAACATATACCGCTGCGGCGACCGCCGCGCATATCAGATAATCGGATATTCCTATCAGCGGCAGCGGAGATATCGCGTAAAGAAGCACCGCGGCAGCGGCACCGTAGAGCGGTATTCCCGACCGTACAAGACGCAGCTCATACTCCGGTTTTTTATGTGCATTTTCGTCGTTCATTCGTACAACCGTTCCTTTCAGCCGTTTTCCGCGGATTTTTCCGCGCATCCGGTAATAAAGTACAATATATTATACTTTAGTTTTTCAATAATATCAACAGCTTTTGCCCAAAATTTAAAAAATATTATCATATCGGGGAAAATTTCCGTTAAAACTCTTTTTTCTGTTGACACTCTTTTCCGCTTTATAATCGCAGTACGACGTGTTGCCTTCAACTTCGCACTTACAAAAAATGGCTTTTTAATGTACTAAACGCTGTTTTTTGACGATACTTAAAAAAACTTTTTAAGATTTTATACAAAATTTCATTCTGCTTCTTGACAAATTGTATCAAAATATGATAGAATACTATCGGATTAGGATTTCGGACTTTTTGCCGCCGTAAAGCAGCGGTATAAATTCCGTTTTTTACGTCTGACAAAGCCGCCGGACGGCTTCACACAGGCAATTCGAATATATTTCTACAGAATTTAAAACAAGCAAAAAACCGAAAGTTTCACGCAGGAGGACGATATGGCGGACACCCCATGCAAAAAGCGCAGCAAAATCATAACCGTCACGTCTCTCAAGGGCGGCGTCGGAAAATCTACCGTCACCGCAAATCTCGCTTTCGCTCTCGCGTCGCGCGGCAGGCGCACGCTCGCCGTCGACTGCGATCTCAGCATACGCAATCTTGACCTTATTATGGGACTTGAAGACAGCGTTGTCTACGATCTCGGAGATGCTCTGCGCGGCGATGTTCCGCCGCAAAAGGCAGTCGTTCCCGATCCGCGCAGTACAGAGCTTTTCCTCTGCGCCGCTCCGTTTTCAGATCCGGGCGATCTGACGGAGGAAGCGTTCCGTAAGGTTATCTGCGAACTTTCAGAGTCCGGACTTTACGATTTTATCATCATCGACACTCCCGGCGACGCAGGTCCCGCGCTCAGGCTCGCAGCCCCGCTTTCGGACCTGTCGGTAATTACTACAACGCACAACCCCGCTTCCCTTCGCGCCGCCGAACGCACAGTATCCGTTTTGCGTGATTTCGGCGCCAAGGAATACGCGCTCGTTATAAACGGTTTTTCCTACGGAGAGACTCATCTCGGATACCGTCCCGGTATCCTCTCTATCATCGATCGCTCAGGCGTTCCTCTCCTCGGGATAATTCCTTACAGCGAGAGTATACAGCGCTACCAGGAAGAGGGTATATTAGTCGGTCAGACCTCCCTATACGAGTGCCGCGCCGCTTTTGACAACATCGCCGCCCGGATATGCGGCGAGGACGTCCGTCTATTTAACGGATTTCCCGGCAGTACACGCAAACGCTACATGGAGGCCATCTAAACCTTTTACTCTTTCACTCCCGCACTTCAAGTCCGGTTTTATCGGCTATTCTATAAAGAAAGGATATTGATTTATTATGGAAATCGCATTGATCGCAGACGACAAAAAGAAAGAGCTTCTCAATCAGCTCTGTATCGCATATTGCGGTATTCTCAGCAAGCAGAAGCTCTGCGCAACCGGAAGAACCGGTAAATCTGTCGCCGAGTCTACAGGTCTCGAAATCGAATGTCTGCTCCCGGGATCTCACGGCGGCGTACAGCAGATCACTTCAAGGGTTTCATATGACGAAGTTGACGTTGTTATTTTATTCCGCGATTCCTCGCCGGAATCGAACATGAATGAAGTATCTCTCGAGCTGCTGCGTCTGTGCGACATTCACAATATACCTGTTGCAACGAATATCGCATCCGCCGAGGTTCTTATCCGCGCCGTTGAGCGCGGCGATATCGACTGGCGCGAGCTGGTAAATCCCAAATCGGATTTCAATATCCGCCGCCGCGAGATCGAAGAACAGCGCCGCATTAAAGCCGCTAAGGAAACAGAGCGCCGCCGCCGCGAAACTGCAAAGCAGAACCGTGCAAAACGCCGCGGATTAGCTCTGCAGGATAACGAAGAATGAACTTGTTGTCCGAACACGAAAGAACAAAGTTTTTTCATGCCTGATTCAGTTTGGAATAATTAAAAAAACTTTGTTTTTCATGTTGGGTTTAGTTTGGAATAATTAAAAACTTT
>CABUHS010000024.1 GCA_902491535.1 uncultured Eubacteriales bacterium | reverse complement strand
TAAGAAGGAGACTAAAAAATGATTAATGCAAAAAACGGTATGTATAACTTGGAAAGGAGACATCCGATGAAAAACAGAAATTTATTACAGAAAATAATTTGGGGAGTTATCTGCATCGGAATCGTTGCAGGTGCAACATCATGTACGGATAATACTGTGCAACCTCCTGAAGATACTTCAAAGCAAACAGCTGAACAAACCGTGGAAGCGGTATCTGATCGTCAGGACACTGACAGGAATCCTATTGATTCTTATGAATCAGTTACCGATGATAATGCTATTCCCGATGATCTCTCGGATTCAGGAATTATCGAAAAAAAGGACGATACACTTTATTATCAACCTAATAAATGCATTGACGATAGTTATGCATTTAATAAGGTGATAGAAGAAATGCAGAAAAAGAACGATTATTTTAATGATGTAACAAGAATATCTGTCGGCGAGGCTGTAATTGATCTTATGTTTAAGGACGATATCAGAGATTATGATCCGGACTACAATCCAAATGAAGAACCGAAAACAAGAACTTGCTATATGGCTAAACTGAGTGCATACGGATATGAAAAAATGTTTGATGATCCAAAACAATTATATGGTAACTTTCACGTATATTTGCTCCAATTCGATGGTACTTTTATAATGGGATTCGGATTTTCGGATACGGCGCCGTATTTTCCCGGCTCGGGATATAAGATAATCTTTACCGAAGACGGAATAATTGAATTTAATGATTGGGATTGGGAAGATGGAGAAGAGGATAAGCGTTTTATTCTTAATCCAAAGACTAATCTTTTAGAACCCGTCAGCGGTATTGCATTTGAATATCGTGAGGATGGTAAAATAGGGTATGTGCGAGTACCAAATAAATACCTCGGATGTAATAGTATCGAATGTCATTTAGTTAACTGTGTAGCAAGAGATGATTTTTGCAGAGAAGTAGGATATGCCGAAATAAAAAACGGTGAGATAATATATTATCCGGAGCAAACTTTTGTTGTATCAGATTATTTTGATTTGGATAGTGAATTTCAAGAGTTGAAAAGATGTTGTAACCATGAGAATGGTGAGGATGCTTGTTGGCTTAGTCCATACTGTAGTTTTGCAACATTAGATGATCTTATGGAATATAACCGTAAGACTTATGCCAGAGCAAAATAAAAGTCAGCATTAAATAAAGAGAAAACAGGTATCAAAATGTGATACCTGTTTTTTATAAAAAATTTTACTCCTATACTTACGATTTGTTATTTTATTTACTCTTTAATATATGGATGCATCCAAAAGAAAAATAAAAGTTTTAAGGAGAATAAAAAATGACAGATCTTGAAGCAACAAACAAATTAACCGAACTACAAAGTTATTTTAAACAGGGGAAATATTGGAATCACGACAATCAATATGATGTTGATGTTATGTCTGTTAGAAATATACAGGATAAACATTATAGTCATACTGGTTCAGGATCGTGTGGATGTAATAAATTTGGCGGTGGTTTACAGTGTCACGGCTTTGCACTTTATATGGCAAGTTTGGTTTTCGGTTCATATCCAGAGGTTGGGGATAAAGAATCAGCTTCGAATGGTAGAACTACAAATGGCTGGAAGGTTTATTCAAAACAATATTTAACAAATATAAAATTTGCACCTGGTGATGTTATTCGTAGTGACGATCAACATTCAGCTATTATATGGAAAGTAAACGGAGATACCATCGAGGTAGCTGAAGCTTGGGGTAGTGAAGGAAGTACAATTAATTGGGGCAATTTTAATGGTAATTCTACTTATAAATCTATTTCAGCCTTAAGACCAAAGCTCAATTACATTGCAAAAGCACCAAAGACGTCAACAGTAAAAGTTACCGCAACATTTGATGCAAACGGCGGTATAAGCGGTTTTACAAGTAAAGAATATATTAAAGGTTCTGCTTATGGAAATCTCCCGCTTGCCCGTCACAGCAACAGCAAATATAACTTTATAGGCTGGTGGCCGGAAAAAGACATTAACTCCGAAGAATATACAAATATGAAAATTGTTCCGGTCGGTTATGAGCATAAACTTTATGCTCAGTGGGGCAAAAAATATAAAATTACAAATGTCGCAAATGGAAAGTGCCTTAATATCAGCGGCAGTAATCTATCATCGCTTGATAACGGAAGAAATGTTAACCTTTGGAGTGATACCGGATCAAAGGAACAGATATGGCTTGTTCCTAATCTCAAAGAAAGACAAGTTATTAAATCGTCTGTTAACAGGCATTTCGGTCTAAATATCGATCGTTCCAAGACTCCGTATAACTGTAATATTCACCGGGTATTCCAGAATGAAACTGATGCCGTTATAAGCATAATTCTCAACATAAATTCTGGATACTATAAGATTAAGCTGTACAACTATAATTTGTACCTTACAGCAGAAATATCTAATAACAAAGACGGTGCTAATGTATATTGGTCAGCGAATTTGGATAATCAGCCGAACGTTGAATATCAGAGATGGAGATTTACTGCAGTCTAAAAAAATTCCTTGATAGGATACTAATTTAAATCATAAAGGCTCGGAGCCTCAAAAAGGGTTCCAAGCCTTTATATTTTATACAATTTATTTCAAGAGGGTGATAATCTATGTTTGACTGGCTCGGAGATATATTCTCCGGCATAGGCGATGCAATTGGCGATACAATCGAATACCTCGGAGAGCAGGTGTCCAATAATATTTGGAATACCATGCTGAAATGGTTTTACGAAACGATCTACGATGCAGTTGCCGACTTTTTCACAAAAATGGGCAATATGGGCGCAGATATTTTCGACCTTGATTGGGTACAGGCAACAATCCGTCTGTTTACTCTGTTTGGGTGGGCGCTGTTTATAGCAGGAATGGTTGTCGCCATATTCGATGTGGCGATAGAGTACCAATGCGGCAGAGCGAACATCAAGACCACATCCATCAATATCCTGAAAGGCTTCTTTGCCTGCAGCTTGATCGGCATTGTACCTGTGGAGCTGTATAAATTCTGCATCAGCCTACAAAATACATTTTCTCACGATCTCTCACGGCTTATGGCAGGAGGACAATCGCTTGATCTTGCGGGAGAAAGCACATCGGTGCTTCAGGGCAGCTTCGCTGTGTCCGCACAGGTGACATTCGGTCTATTGAACATCCTGTGTCTGATCGCTTTTGCTTTACTGCGTGATAAAAATATTTTCCAGAATATCAAGCGAGGCGGTATTCTGCTTGTGCAGATGGCTGTAGGAAGTCTATATATGTTCTCTGTACCAAGAGGATATTCGGACGGATTTAATCAGTGGATGAAACAGGTAGCGGCGATCTGTCTGACGGCATTCATGCAGACAACGCTTTTATTCCTCGGACTGCTGACCTTCCCTGGCAATATGCTCCTCGGACTCGGTATTATGCTTGCGGCGAACGAGGTGCCGAGAATTGCACAGCAGTTCGGGCTTGACAGCTCGGTGAGAGTCAACATGATGTCCGTCGTTCACGCAACGACCACAGCGGTCAATCTGACACGCTCGGTCGCAAAAGCAGCGAAATAATAAAATGCGAAATTTCTATCTTGACATTATAGGAATATTTTGATAAAATTTCAACAGAAACAATAATTCAAAATAACAAATGAAAAGGGGGAAAAACAACATGGCGTCTTATGCGAGGAAGTTATTTGAAGAGGCAAAAGTTTTTGATGATGAAAAAGCAAAGATTAAAACATTAAAAATGGCACAAAATGCTTGTTATACAGAATGTGATTATGAACTGGAAGCAGAGATAGTTAAATACGCTAAAGCTTGTGATATAGATTTAGATAACGTAAGTAGTTATGATTATTGATTGGGTTTAAGTTGCTTTTGTCATACAACTGTATAATTGTGTAAAATATTATTTATTGTTAAAAATAGGATGCCGTAATGAATCGGTGTCCTTTTTTATAAAGGAGAAACAATATGACAACCTATTTATACCCGCAGAATCTTAAAGCCACAGCCAATCTGTGGCTGTGGAGTCTGCGTGACTTTGCGATCATCGGTATTGCCGCTCTGCTATCGGTATTGATCGCATCGGTGTCGGGCTTTCTGATTCCGCTTGCCGTTACGCTTGGATACGGTTTTCTGACCATCCGTGCGGATGAAACAACCGTTATGGACTATATCAAATACGCTGTGCGGTATTTTATCAGTACCCAACAATACTTCGAATGGAGATGATGAAATTTGAAAATATCCCGAAAAGGACAGTCGGTACAGGACATGATCGGAATCAAATCCTTTACCGATTACGGACTCGCCACTAAAAACGGCGAGCTTTTGTTTTTTATGATCGCGCCCACCAATATATCGGTGCTTTCCAAAGCAAGCATTGAAACGAAGATATATCACCTTATGATGGTGCTGTCATCCGTTCCCGACATTGAGATCACCTGCACCGATGCATCCGAATGCTTTGACGATAACAAACGGTATATGCAAAGCCGTAAAGCGGAAGAACCGAACAAGAAGGTGCGCAGTATCATTGCAAAAGACATTGATTTTCTCGACCGCATACAAACCGAAATGGCAACGGCAAGGCAATTTCTCATGATGGCAAGATGCAAGAATATGAAGCCGGAGCAGGTATTTCATACGGCGAATGAGATACAGAAAAGCATATCCGGTCAGGGTTTCGAGGTGCGCCGAATGAAGAAAGAGGATATCAAGAGATTCCTTGCACTGTACTTTGACGCATCACTAAACGGAGAGCAGCTCCCCGATCAGGATGGTGAGCAGTATATTGAAACAGGGACGGTCGGCTTCGGCGGTTATGTGAGAGATGAGGAATAAAAAAGTATCTTATGTGAAATATTTTCGGCTTTTGCGGATAACCTATTGACAAGTAGGTTATCTGTGCGTATAATGAAAACAGGAGAGGACGGTGACTCGCATGGTCGATATGTATGAGCTGATGCACCGCATGGAAGAACGGATCGCAGAACTGCCGGAAGGATATATTTCAAAAAAGACAATCAAAGGAAAAGAACAGTATTACCGTCAATGGAAAGAAAACGGTAAGCTGAAAAGCAAGTATATCCGCATAGGTGAATTGGAACAGGTACAGGCACAGATAGAAGAACGGAAAAAGCTTCAGGCAAACCTCAAGGATATGCAGAAAAAATATGCAAAGGAGAGCGGAATGGAGTTTGAAACCAATATAATGACATGTGAGAGCATTTCGGACAGATTGGATATTGCGGCGAAGCTGAACCGCAGAGATTGCTTTGCACAGCTTCTTAAAAGTTTGTATTCCAAGGATATGACAAGAGTAACCGTTGTTTACGGATTACGCAGAACCGGAAAGACAACTATGTTGTATCAGGCAATGGCAGAGATGCCAAAGGAGATACAGAAAAAAACGGTGTATATCAAGCTGAAACCGGAAAACGACATGGCGCAGCTTAATCGGGATATGTATCGTTTAAAAGAAGCAGGATATCAATATATCTTTATTGATGAGGTCACATTGGCGAAGGACTTTATTGACGGCGCCTCGCTGTTCTCCGATGTGTTCACTGCTATGGGGATGCACTTTGTACTGTCCGGCACGGATTCGCTCGGATTTTGGTTTGCACAAGATAACGAATTGTATGACAGAGTCCGGATGATCCACACAACCGTTATTCCTTACCGAGAATACAACAGACTGCTCGGAATTAACAGCATTGACGAATATATTCGTTATGGTGGCACACTTCGTGCCGGTGAGATAGACTTCGACAATGATGAACTGAATGTTGAGGATGCATCCTTCCGTGACGATGAATCAACACGCAGATATGTGGATACGGCAATTGCAAAAAACATCCAGCACTCTCTTGCCTGCTTTGAATACGGCAAATACTTCGGTCATCTACAGGAGTTGTATAGTGCAAACGAGTTGACCGGAGCAATCAACCGTATCGTTGAGGATATGAACCACAGCTTTGTAGTTCAGGTGCTTACCGATCCCTTTGAATCACACGATCTCGGTATATCTGCAAGAAATTTGAGAAAAGAAAAAGATCCGAAAAAGCGAACGGATATCCTCGACCGTGTTGACAAGGAGCAGATTGTAGCGGGACTGATGCGGCTTTTGGAAATTCGGAACAAGGAAGAACAGTCAGTCGGCATCACGCAGTCGCATATAGCACAAATCAAGATATATTTGAAAGCGCTTGATTTAATCTCGTTCTATGAAATTGAGCCTGCGACAAGCGGAATAGACAGAGAGGAACGTGTCATTTTTACCCAATCCGGTATGCGCTACGTTCAGGCGCAGGCACTTGTGCATGAATTGATGAAGGACAGCGTCTTCGGAGAACTATCGCAGAGTGAGAAACGGTATGTTGCCGACCGAATCCTCGAAGAAGTACGAGGCCGTATGCTTGAAGATATTGTGCTGTTTGAAACGGCAAGAGCGTTGCCCAAAAAACAGTACGAGGTTTTTAAATTGCGATTTACAAGCGGCGAATACGATATGGTAATCTGGGACAGTAAGCAAAACCGTTGTACTCTGTATGAGATCAAACACAGCACGACATATGCCGATCCACAGGCTCGGCATCTTCGTGACGAGGAAAAGCTGAATATTGCAGGACATAAATTCGGCAGAATTGTCGGAAGATACGTGCTGTACAACGGAGAAAGTCTTGATACCAAAGACGGTATTGCCTATCGTAACGTGGAGGAATTTCTGAAAAAGCTGCCTGATATCACTCTCGAAAGCGGTCTTGAAGAAACCGTATCCGAGGATGAGGATCATGGCTTTCAGCCGAGGATGTGATCCGCTGTGGCAAGTAATAAAATATGCCCTAACTGTGGTAAAAAGATGAAACAGCAGTTTATCGGACTGTGGCACTGCAGCTGCGGTATGAGCTGGATTAGCACCAACGGGTATTTCATGAGAACGCCCGATATGGTGTTTGCTCTTGAACGGCGTACCGTCGGTAAAAGGACAAAGCAAGCTCCGGTCATTCGGTATCGGAATACAGAATAATAATTAAATCAGTCGTTTTGCAGAAAGCGAAGCGGCTGATTTTTTTACGCTCCTTTCTGCAAAATGGCAGAAGGAGGAAATATGCAAAAGAAAAAACCAACTATCCCAATTACGGCAGAAGAAAAAGAAGCGGTCGACACAAAGGACTTCTTTGACATGATCCTGCCCGGCACGGTCAAGTTCTTCACTGACCATTATATCGTCGGTGACAGCTACCGATGCGTTTGGGCGATCCGTGAGTATCCGCCGTCAACCGAGGAACAGGCGATCCTCTCACAGCTTGCCGACCGCACAGGTGTGACACTCCGTATTTATCACCGTCTTGTTGACAGCATGGAGCAGAAGAAGATTATACAGAACGCCACCCGCCGAAACAAAATGAAATCAGGCAGTAACGACATGAACGAAAACATCGAAGCCGAAGGAAACTTACAGGATGTGATTGAACTTCTCGCCAATCTCCGAAAAAACCGTGAGGTACTGCTCCACTGCTCGGTGTTCATCGAACTGAAAGCCAAAAGCATGGACGCACTGAAGGAACTGCAGTCAGACATTGCAATGGAGCTGACTCGCTCCAAATTGTCGGTTGACAGACTCACGCTCCGGCAGAAAGAAGGATTTTTGTCTGTTCTGCCTGTGGGAGCAAATCAGTTCGGAGCGCAGTATGAGCGCGTCCTGCCCGTCAGCTCGGTGGCAAATCTCTATCCCTTTAATTTCAGCGGTAAGACCGATCCGCAAGGTTTATATATCGGTCGCGATAAATACGGCAGCAATGTTCTTGTAGACTTTGACCGACGATCAGAGGACAAAACAACAAGCAATATCCTCATTTTAGGCAACAGCGGTCAGGGCAAGAGCTATCTCATGAAGCTGCTCCTTACCAATCTGCGTGAATCGGGAAAGAGTGTGATCGTTCTCGATGTGGAAGCCGAATACGAGGACTTGACCGAAGCGCTCGGCGGCTGTTATGTGGACTTTATGTCGGGCGAATACATCGTTAATCCTCTTGAACCAAAGGCATGGTCTGAGCAGGCAGTGCCTGCACCCAATTCGCGTACTCAAATTGACACAGAGTCGGACGACAGCTCTCGCGACCAAGAGGGATTTGTACCTGATGCTTTTAGAAAGGTTACAAGACTTTCACAGCACATCGCATTCCTAAAGGACTTTTTCAGAGCATACAAGGATTTCACAGATGAGCAGATCGACACTCTCGAAATTCTCATTGCAAAGTTGTACGCGAGGTTTGGAATTACCGATACCACCGACTACAGCAAAATGAAACCCGGCGACTATCCGATCATGAGCGATCTGTATGAGTTGTGCGAGGAAGAATACAAGAACTACGATCCGAACAAGCGATACCTCTATACCGAGGAAACGCTCCAAAAGGTATGCCTTGGAATCCATTCCATGTGCGTGGGCAGTGAAAGCAAGTATTTCAACGGCAGTACAAATATCACCGATGACAGCTTCCTTTGCTTCGGAGTCAAAGGCTTAATGGATACCAACCGGAGACTCAAAGATGCGATGCTTTTCAATCTGCTTTCTTTTATGTCAAATCAGCTTCTCGGCAAAGGCAACACAGCAGCGGCAATCGATGAGCTGTATATGTATCTGACCACTACGAAGAACGCTAACGGCGTGGCGAACAATACGGCAATCGAGTATATCCGTAATGCAATGAAGCGAGTTAGAAAGAAAGACTCGGCAATCCTCATCGCCAGTCAAAACATCAACGACTTCCTCATGCCGGAAATCAGCGAGCTGACAAAGCCGCTGTTCGCTATCCCTACCCATCAGTTCTTCTTCAATCCCGGCTCGATTGAAACGAGCGCATTCATCGACACTTTGCAACTTGAGCCAAGCGAATATGAGCTGATCAAGTATCCCGAAAGAGGAACCTGTCTATACCGATGCGGAAATGAGCGGTATCTCCTGCAGGTTATCGCACCTGATCACAAGGCGGCATTGTTCGGAAAGGCAGGAGGGCGATGAGTGCGACCGTAGCGGCGGCTCTCAAAAAGATAGCGGTCTATGTTCTCACTGATAAAAAAGCGCCGAAGGTGGTCGGCGGCATTGTACTTGGTATTGTGATTATTATCATTATGCCGATTGTAGCGGTTGTCAGCATTTTTAACGGGGATATCAATATCAATACTGACCGTCTGCAGGAAATGGTGGTACAGAATCTTTCCGCCGAGGAACAGGAAAAGTTACAGTTTATTGAGGATACCATGATCGGCATTGAAACTGCCATGAAAGATGCCGGATTTACAAGCAGAGTAAAAGAAGCTCAGGTGCTTTATACAACGGCCCTCTCCGATAAAGCTCACGAGTCAGACTTCGTGTTAAAGCTCGTGGGCTGTTTTTCTGCCGAACAGAACGACGGGCAGCTCATCGAATCTGTAAACTCCGCTTTCGGAACAAATCTTAAAATTGAGGACTTCGGAAAGATTATGGGAAACATCCGTGCTGTGTATATTGACACCTCCGGTTATACCGATCCGCAGACGAAGAACAATCTCGATCTTGCAAAATGGGCGCTTGAAGCGCAAAAGAACGGATGGGGTTATGTGTACGGAACTTATGGCACTGTGCTTGATGAATCACTGCTGAACAGTAAAGTTTCACAGTATCCCGATGAGGTCGGCGGCAATGAAGAATTTATCCGTCAAAACTGGCTCGGCAGAAGAACATCCGACTGTGTCGGTCTCATCAAGGGTTACGGATGGCTGAATGCGGAAACACAGGAGGTCGAATACTGCACAAACGGTATGCCGGATATAGGTGCGGATACCATGTACAACACAGCCACGGAGAAAGGCACGATAGATGCCATTCCCGAAATCCCCGGCTTGGCTGTGTGGCATGAGGGACATATCGGGATCTATATTGGGAACGGCAAGGTGGTACAGGCGGCGAACACCAAAGCCGGAGTCATACTGACAAGACTTGGTGATACCGCATGGACGCACTGGCTAAAAGTGCCGTATATCAAATATCTTGAATAAACGGAGAAAAATAACAATGAAGGTAAATGAATTTATATCAACCTTACGAAACAAATTCCGTTGTGACGATGACGCTCTCATTTTACGATGGCTCGAACTGGGTGCTAACTTAGCCGAAGCCAGTGAGAGTGAACTCGAAAAAGACTTAGACGATATTGCGCGGGCTTTGTATTATGTTAAAAACAATTTTAATGAAACAACTTTACAGAAAACGCTCACCTATCCGACTCTTGCCGATGAGGTTATTAGCTGTGCGGTGCTTTTTCATACGGACAGACCAATCGAGGTGGTAGATGAGTATGCAAAAAACGGCATCATCGAATGCGGATATCTTCCCGACACCTATGACGAGAGAGGAAGTTTATCCATCGTTTACTGTGCCGATTCAGATGACTCTGTTTTTATCTGTCATGATATTACTTTGGACGAGCTGCAGTGTATGGCAGAACAGGCGATGCATAATGCACGGGAAAACGGTTCAACCGTTAGAAAAGAATTCGAAACCTATGCCCGAACAGATCATCGGATCAGAGGATACGGACGGGATGTGATCGGCACTTTTATGATGAACATTTACAATCTGGATGAAAAATGCTCTGCATTCGGTTGTCGTGTCTCATGCCTGCCAACGCTCGGAATTGTAACGGTAGACAAACACCCTACACTCATAGATGCCGAGCGCAAAGCAGAGGAAGACAAAAGCATGGAGAATATGGACGAAGAAACCGAACTTCTGGGATTCATTCCGCAAATGTAGAAAGGAATAGACAATGGAAAAAGAAAAAATAAGGCAGCTTGCCGACTACGCTATATCGGAATGCACAAAACACTCGAAGGACGGAAAGTGGTCGATCTCTTATGAAGAACTGCGCGACCGCTTCCGCGCGAGAATATTTCCGGGCAACCGAAACAGCCGAATGCTCGAAGAAGAATTACGGCAGAGAAAAGAAATATCTGAGTTGATCATGACCGAGGACTGTATTGAGATGACCTGTCACCTCGAATACTGTGAGCAGTGCGGTAACGATCCGATAAATCTTCTTTCTGTTGTGGGCTGCAATATTTATGATGAACACGAACATGAGTCTGCGGAGCATCCCGATGAGGAAAATCCGCAGACCTTTTCTATGTGATGGAGGCGGAAGATGATCATACACGCAGAACTTGAACGAAAAAAATCGGATTTTAGAACGGAAGCCTGCAGCATTGACAAGGTAGTAGAACTATCTCAGGAAAAGTTTAAGGAATTCTTGAATTCTCCGCTCTCAGACTATGATTTTATTCGGGAATTCAATAAAGAACAGCATGAGCGAACGGATAATACCTATTCATTTATTCTTGTACTCGGCGAAAACGAACAGGATGGCGTACTCATTGATCCGCAGGGATACAGCTACGCAAGGTACTCCGCATATATACCGAATGCACGGAATCTTGTAGAACATGAACAGTACCCGTCTTTAAATGCATTTACAGACGAAATGCGATGGACGGTTGACCAATATACGCAGAAAGCTGTAGACGGTCAAATAGACTGTCAGTACAGCATTGATCTCAACGAGGTACGACGGAATTTCCGACACAGCGGATTCAGTAAAGAACTGTTTATGGATATGCTTACAGACCGTCCCGAAATTGAAAGCGCCAAAGCTGTAGACGGTTACTGTATTGCTACGGTGGCAGAACCGTATCTGCGTCAGGCTGATAAACAAAATCTACGTGAGCTGACACCGGAGGAAGTGGAGATCATGTGTGCAAAGCATATTCTGTGGCTGCATGATGCAGGAGACGAACAGGCGGATTTTTCCGGCTGTTTGCTTACCGATATGGATCTGTCACGAAAAAATCTGATAAGTGCTATATTCAACGGAGCAAAACTGTCCAATGTTAATCTCAGAAATGCGGAACTATGCGCCTCAGAGTTTAACAATGCGAAGATATACAACTGCGATCTGACAGATGTTATAGCCGAAGAAGCAGAATTCAAGAATGCAGAATGTATAGGGTGTGATTTTGACAACGGTATTTTTACACACAGCAATTTTACAAATGCAAAATTCAGAGATTGCTCTATGAATAACGGCAGTCTGCAAAACTGCTGTCTTGACGGAACGGAGTTCGGAGATATGTATCTCGAAGTAACCAAAACAAGCGGGTGCTGTTATGACGAGCAGACTTGGTCTGCAAAACAGGACAGCTTTGCAATTACAATGTAAGGAGAATGATGATGAAAGGAAAAATGAAATCACTGCACGGACTGTATAAAGCGTTGGGGCGTGATGCCTTTCTCGCCGCAGCGAAGATTTATTCCGACCATGTGCAAAACACCGTTGAAGCAACGCTGTCCGTGATGGAAAGCACCTGGTACGATGATGCACAGACAATAACCGAAGCGGACAAAATGCTTGCCGATTACAACGGAGGTTATCTCACACGGGAAAGCGCTGAAAATCTGCTCCGACAAGAAAAGCTGGCTGAAACTTTTGTAAATAACATTAACGCTGTTCTACAGAAGGTATCCTTTGAACATTTGGAATCCTCACTGCAAAGTACGGACAAAAGCTACGCAGGAGAAGTGCTGAAAGAAATGCACGATGCATTTGTCAAAACCTACGGTACGGACTTTTTGGAAGAAGGAAAATATGAATTTGTAAATATTCCTGCGGTCATTCGTTCAAGAGAAAACGGAAAGCTATGCCTCGGAATTGTGACGTTGGATATGCAGTCATCCGGTGAGCATTGGGGAACGGATTTCTTAACGCCATACGGCGTAGTATCTCAAGGTGATACCAATGCCGATATAAATTTGCGGGAATATATCCGTGACAATTTCAGTCCATACGATTATTGGTACACAGCCTATGTCGAAGGGGACATCCATGTTGACTTTGACGATGTTCCCGAAGAAGTTGAAAAGCTGATCTCTGTTGCAAGAGGAGAAACCCAAGACGAAGAATTTGACTGCGCTATGAAAATGTGAGGTGAATTGCTATGAAGAAAACAACGATCAATATTTCCTACGATGAAGAAAAACTCAATGCGTTGAAAATATATCTCGAACAGAAAGGTTCACAAGTAGAAGATGAGCTTATAAAAGAACTCGATACTCTCTACTCAAAAAATGTGCCTGCAAATGTGCGGGAATTTATTGAGCTGCGATCGGGATTGGGAAAGCCGACAGAAAAGAAAAAGAAAACAACCTCTCCTGCCATTGTAGAACCTGTGCGTGATCGGAGTGAGAACATTTGAGATCACAGCGATTCGGTATCGAAATTGAGATGACCGGCATCACAAGGGCGGCAGCCGCCAAAGTGATTGCCGGTCATTTTGATACGACCGCAACTCATGTGGGAGGCGGTTACGATGCATACACTGTGCGTGACAATCAGGGACGGCGGTGGAAAGTGATGGGTGATGCTTCTATCCGTGCGGAAACAAGGAGCGGCCGTACAAGCAACCGTGCTTACAAAGTAGAATTTGTTTCACCGATCTGTCGGTATGAGGATATCGAACCTTTGCAGGAGATCATCCGCAAACTCCGTGCAGCAGGCGCAAAGGTCAACAGTTCCTGCGGGATTCATGTTCATGTGGACGCATCAACTCACAGTGTAAAAACGCTTCGCAATATCGTCAACATCATGGCGGCGAAAGAGGATTTGTTATATAAAGCTCTACAGGTAAATGTCGCACGGGAGCGTTACTGCCAGAAAGCCGATACTCGATTTCTTGATTCCACGAATAGAATACGACCGAAAACAATGGATGAACTGGAACGCATTTGGTACAACGGCAGGAGCGGCCGAAATGACCACTATGATGACTCCCGGTATCATGCGCTTAATCTGCATAGTGTGTTTTCCAAAGGCACGATCGAATTCCGACTGTTCAACTCTACCCTCCACGCCGGAGAAGTAAAGTCATATATACAGCTCTGCCTCGCCATCAGCCATCAGGCGCTTGTTCAAAAAGGAGCGTCGAGAAACAAAACGCAAAGCTCCAATGAGAAATACACCTTCCGAACCTGGCTTCTTCGTCTCGGTCTGATAGGCGACGAATTCAAAACCGCAAGACTGCACCTGTTGAAAAATCTCGACGGCAATATTGCGTGGCGTGATCCTGCGCAGGCTGAAGCGCAGAAGGAACGCTTGGCGGCAAAACACCTGGCTGAAGAAACAGCAAGGACTACCCCGCAGGAAGTTATATATGAGATTCCGTCGGAAGAAGCAATTACAGATGAAGCATCCGCAGAAGAATCCGAGCAGGAAGAAGCTCCTGCTTTTATTATGTCTATGTGACGTCGTCACAGTGAAAGGATTGAATGAAAATGAATAAACGACTCTATGTTGCCTACGGCAGCAATTTGAACAAAGAACAGATGAAATACAGATGTCCCACAGCTAAGCTATACGGCACAGGTGAAATCAAAGACTACGAGCTGCAGTTCAAAGGAAATTCAAGCAGCGCCTTTGCAACCATCGCACCGAAGGAAGGCTCCTCTGTTCCTGTTGCGGTTTGGAAAATACAGCCGAGAGATGAATTGTCTCTCGACCGATACGAGGGATATCCATCCCACTACTTCAAGCAAAATGTCCCCGTGCAGCTTGACGGCGAAGAAGTGAGCGCGATGGTGTATATCATGAATTTAAAAATGGATTTCGGTTTGCCCTCCCCCTCTTATTACCATACGGTTTATGAGGGATACAACGATTGCGGACTGGATACCGATGTTCTTGATAAAGCGGTCGGAGAGAGTGCGAAGCATTACTATTCTTCTGCCGTGCGTCCTTATCATCAGCAAAGTTCGTTCAATGATTACAGTGAAGAAGATTGTGAGGACGAGGAAGAAGAACTCGAAGATAACGAAGACGATGAGATGGATGAGTCCGATCCGTTTTACTATTCCATGTAAAGGGATGTCGATAATATGAAACGGATCAGAGAACTGAAAAAGGAACTCGGTGAAAAATATCTATATCTTCGTTCCCTTTCGGACAAAGAAATACGACTTATGCAAAAAACAAATCCGGCAGAGTTTGAATCGCAGACTGTCTCTTCACTTACGGCAGGCTGTGTCAAAATCGAATGCTGTATATATAAGGCAAATACCGGTCTGCAGCTTGGCTATGATGTGTTTGTCAAAGATAATCCGGATTCAGACGATTGGATCTTCTATGACTGTCTGAATGTTCCTGTCAGCACAAAAGAAACAGATATGTTTGCAATACTCGATCAGGTGGTGGAACAAAACAGTCTCTCATACACCGAGTGCTGTTTTGAAAGGCTGGATGGGAAAATAGTCTTGAAAAATGTAAAGGAAAAGGATATATAACAATGAAACACGCTAAAGTATCTCTGTGTTTTAACGAGCTTCGGCTGAAGGCTGTAAAGGATGCGCTTGCTCATGATGGATTCACAATCGAAGATAAGATGAAAGAAGCGTTCAAATTTCTGTACGAGCAGCTCGTACCGTATGAACAACAAACTGCAATCGAAGCGCAGATTGAAAAAACAGAAGCCGCAGAACAAGCTGAGCGTGAAGCAAAAAAACGCTTTGCAGTTTTCCATTTAAGTGAAAATAATGAGGACAGATATTTTACAAGCGGACATTTTATCAGTTTTCGTTCTGCGGCATACCGGTACAGGCTGTATGACCGAGGTGAACTGAGTGCTGAACCGCAGAGTCTTGCCGATGCGTTCATCGGAAGTGATGCGATCACAGTCGCCGACTATGAAGCTCTCTGCGACAGGATGCCGAATGACTTTCGGATCACAATGCTTGTAGATTTTGATTTGGATAATGAGACGGTCGGCGTATGCGACAGCAGTGATAATGCATGGCGGCACTACAGACTGCACGATCTGTCTGTTGCAGCGTTCAAAGCATACCGTGGAGAATGGTATCCGACAGAATACAGAGAACGCGTATTCGACGATGCCTTGGCGGGTAAGGAAATCGATATCGAAGATAAACTGCTTGCAGAAACCGAACAACCCACGATGCAAATGTAAGAAAGGAAAACATAATGGCAGACAGACATTTATCGGTTCCATATAACGAACGCAAAGCAGAAGCGCTGCTTCATGAATTGGGACTGAGAAATAAGGATATTTCAGATGAATTGATTCCTGTACTTGATAATTTATACGAAAGGTTTGTTCCGCCGGGGGTAAAGGAAAAAGTTGATGCAATGATCAAAAACGATATGGAGGAAGAATCAAAACGCTCTGTCTTTCGATTTTCCTCTTACGATGAAGAATATTGCTTCATACCCGAAGCACCGATAAACTTTCATTCGGTTGTTCAGGCTTACTGTGACGGAATGCGTGATGATGTAGGACATTGTACGATTGACAGTCTTGCGGAATATTTTAACGACAGGCAGAAAATCGATGGCTTCACTTTTTCTGTCCTCTGCAGTGCCATGCCTCATGATCATCGAATAGCAGCCGTTTTTGATTTCAACTTTGAAGATAACACCATAGAAATTATAGAAAATCACGGAGATAATGTTCGTGTATATGATCTTGATGATATTTATACAGCATATACCAATGCAGTTGAGAATGCAGGAGGGCGTTTCTTCGGTTGGATGAAATATTTTGATTGCAGTATAGCCGGCAAGGAAATTGATATCGAAAATGAAACAGAAGCTCCCACTATGCAGATGTAAATGTTGGATTTTGAATATCTAAGTTAGGTAACGGAGGAATGGAAATGATAAAACATTTAAAAGAAAATGAACAGGACAAACAGAATCTGCCATGCGGAAAACTAATCCAGTTTTATTATAACGAGGATCGCTTCATGGCACTGCAGGAACAACTGTATCTGATAAGCAGTTCTGTGGAAAACGAATTGTTTTACTCACTCAATGAATTATACCAAAAGATTGTACCAAAAGAGAAACAGGCAGAGATCAGTGAGAAACTTTACTCTTCCAATACTGCTGAAATTGAAATGGAATCATATATTTTATTTCATGTGAGAGAAAACGGAAATGACATTTACTTTGCAAACGACTTTTACAAAAATTTCTATACAGTAGCAAACCGCTATCTGCAATATATTCGAAAACACTCCGATTGTAATTTTGATTTGTTTGCAGAAGCACTGTATTGTCAAAAACCGCTTTCAGCATCTGCCTTTGAAAATCTTGAGAAAGAAAAACCAAAAGCAATGACCAACTGTATTTGTTTTGATTTAGATAACGAAACAGTTCAGATATTGGATGACGATCATAAGTCATGGCAGACTTATACACTAAATGAAATGCTCAGTGCAGTATTTAGTGCCAACGATTCACAACTGTATGAGCTGCGCCCGAAATTGTTTTTTGCCTCATTAAAAGAAATAAAATTTGAGCAGGAAGTAAATGAGACAGATAACGACGCAATTTTGCAGATGTGAGCCGTCGTGTCGCCCTGTGTGGCACTTTCACAGCGAGGTCGAGGAAGTAGCCGTCCGAGAGCGAATCGGCGAAATTCGGGCGGTTTCAGGCGAATGTTGCAGCTGCACGGAAAGTGTGGGTTCTCGTAGATGTTACAGGTGAGATTAACCGCTTTCGACAAGGTCGAAAGCGAAGCAGGAGAAAATGAGGTGGGTTGCTGTTGCCCCACCTCAAGGTTCACATCGGACGGCAATGCCGACCGTGTGGGCATTTTCGGCAGTTTCGCACTCGATTTTTCAGGGTGGGTTGCTGAAAGCAGTACAGCACAAACAGATGGGTTGCTATATGGATAAACGTCTAATATACGGCGGTTTGAACAGCGGTTGCAGAATATGAACGGAGGTGACGCCATGCCCGCGCCGAAAGGAAAGAAAAAGTTCTTATTATGGGCATATCCAAGCACATTGGAGCTTGTAAAGAATAACTATCGGAAAGACAAAAGCAAAAGCCAATCGGAATTCATCGACCGTGCCATACGATATTATGTCGGTCATGTTACAGCGGAGGAAGACACCTCCTACCTGCCCAACGCCTTCCTCTCCAACATGAAAAGCATTGCAGCCGAGAGCGATAACAAACAGAGCCGTCTGCTTTTCAAGCTGGCGGTAGAAATTGCGATCCTGCAAAATCTTTTTGCCGCGACCAACGACATTGATCCAGTATCGCTGGAACGGCTGCGCGGCGAGTGCGTGAAAGAGGTCAAACGCCTCAACGGTTCCTTCTCGTTTGAAGATGCGCTCGACTGGCAGAAGGGCGAATAATGGCTCGACTTGTAACTAAATTCAAATATCTGAAACCGGACGATAAGCTGTCGCCCGGCGGCTATGCAAAATATATTGCTACCCGTGAAGGTGTGGATAAGATCGACGAGTCCTTTAAGCTGAAGCCTGCTACGGTAAATCAGAAGCAGCTTATTGCAAAAATACTCCGTGACTTTCCCGACAGCAAGAGCAGCTTGGAGTACGAGGACTACCGGCAAAACAAAACGGTTGGCACAGCTTCTGAATTCATTACACGGACGATGGAAGAAAACGCATCGCAGATGATGAATTCAAAAACCTACGCCGACTACATTGCTACCCGACCGAGAGCAGAACGATTTGGCTTGCACGGTCTGTTTACCGATGACGGAGTGTCTGTGAATTTATCTGCTGTCTCCCAAGAACTGAATCTGCATGAGGGCAATGTGTGGACGGCGATCATCTCCCTGCGCCGTGAGGATGCCGAACGGTTGGGCTTCAACACAGGAGAGCGATGGAGGGATATGCTCCGCTCACAGACCGAAGCACTGTCCACACATCTGAATATCCCTATCCAAAATCTGAAATGGTTTGCAGCGTTTCACAATGAAAGCCATCATCCCCATGTGCATCTGATCGCTTACTCCACAGCACAAGGTCAGGGATATCTGTCCCCAAAAGGTGTGAATGCACTCCGTTCCTCCTTCGCAAAGGATATCTTTGCACAGGATCTCATCAGCATATATGAGAAGCAGACCGAGCATCGGGATGAGTTAAAATTGCAAAGCCGTGAGGTAATTGCGGAAATCATTTCAAAGATCAACAGCGGTGTCTATAATAATCCGAAGCTCGAAGATATGCTTTTAAATCTTGCAGACCGACTATCCAAGACCTCCGGCAAAAAGGTGTACGGCTATCTGAAAGCAGATGTAAAAGCCATTATCAATTCCATTGTGGATGAAATTGCCGCCGATGAACGGATCGCCGCGCTCTATGACCTGTGGTACGAACAGCGTGAAGAAGTCATCCGTACCTACACAGACGAACTGCCGAATCGTGTTCCTCTGTCACAGAATAAGGAATTCAAGTCGATCAAAAATGCAGTTATTGGGGAAGCGATGAACATTATCGCTGATCGTACTCCTATAGAAGAAGCAGAAGAAATATCTCCCGATGCAGAAGACATGGAAATGAGAGTTGACGCTGACCGAAGGGAAAACGAACCGACAGAATATGATAATGAATTTACATTTCATTCTTACGGCAGTAAAGGAAAAAAGAAAACATGGTGGACTGCAGAGTACAAAGCTGCCCGTAAGTTTCTTTACGGTACAAAGGAAGTACCTCCCGACTTTGAAACTGCTTTTAATCTTATGCAATCTGAAGCAGAAAAAGGTAACGGTTTCGCTATGCATGACCTTGCGAAAATGTATCTGTCGGGACTCGCCTGCGACAAGGATGAGGAACAGGCGCAGGAGTGGTTTGCGAAAGCGTATCAAGCGTTTGTTTCGGAAGAAGCTAAATCAGATAATAAGGACTATCTGCAATACCGGATCGGCAAGCTGTTCTCCTTTGGATACGGTGTGGAGCAGGATTATTTAAAATCTGCTGAGTGGTATGAAAAGGCTGTGGAGAAAAATAATCCCTTTGCTGCCTATGCCCTCGGAAGTTTGTATAGGAGAGGACAAGGCGTAGAACAAAACGATACTAAAGCCTTTGAGTATTATATGGTGGCGGCAGAGGATGAGAAAAAGCCGAACTCTTACGCCGCCTATGAACTTGGACGGATGTATAGAGACGGGATTGGCACAGAGAAAAACAAAGATAAATCCGACGCATGGTATAAACAGGCGTATGAGGGATTCCTCATAATCGAACAAAATATGGCTGACGATAAGCTGTATTATAGATTGGGACAGATGAATCTCACGGGAACAGGAACAGAGGTTAATGTAGAGCAAGCAAAGATATACTTTGAAAAAGCAGCAAATCTCGATAATCCCGATGCTTCATACGGACTTGGAAAACTGTATTTAAAAAAGGACTCGGCAGACTATAATCCGCAGAAAGCCGTAGAGTATTTATTAGAAGCGGCAAAAAAAGATCATGAGTACGCACAATATACTCTCGGAAAGCTGTTTCTGAAAGGTGAGGATATACCTAAAAATGTAGACTATGCTCTGAGATGGTTAGAAGAAGCCGTTGAAAAGAAAAACCAGTATGCTGAATATCTGCTCGGCAAAACCTACCTCAAAGGCGAAGATGTGGAACAGGATTTAATTAGAGCGGAGGAACTGCTTCGCAGATCATCGGAGCAAGGAAACGAATTCGCCAAATTTACACTCGGAAAGGAACTGCTTGACGGCGAACTGTTTCTGCAAAACATTCCCGAAGCCATAACACTAATTACCGAGTCAGCAGACAACGGCTTTGCTCCTGCACAGTATCTTCTCGGCAAGCTGTTATACAAAGGCGAAGTCATGCCGCAGGACTTAGAGAAAGCTATCGACTACCTCGAAAGAGCGGCCGATCAAAAGAATCCATATGCCGCATACCTTGCGGGAAAGATACGGCTCACCGAGGATGCAGTCAAGGATATAGGGAAAGCGATTCGCAATTTTGAGATTGCCGCCGAGAGCGGAAATGACTATGCGGAGTATCAGCTCGGCAGAATTTATCTCTACGGCAAGGACGTCGAGCGCGACTATGACAAAGCAATAGCATACCTCACATCGGCTGCCGAACACGGAAATCAGTACGCCGCACAGCTTCTCCACAGTATAAAATTCAACAGAAACTGGTCAGCGGCAATGGGATCGCTCCGACTGCTCGGACAGATCAGCCGTGCGATTCAGAATCGTTTGGAAGATGAACACAAGAGCAAGGCTGGAGCAATCGACCGCAAGCTGCGTAGAAAGATTCAAGAAAAAATGGAACTGCACGGACAAAAAATGTAAGCCGATAATTTTCATCGATTGCCACAGCTTGATTATTTAAGCAACATATGCTATACTGATAAAAACAATTATTACAAATTTACACTAAACTGTCGGTCGGAGGGATCAAATCATGCTAATGAATAACAATGAATACTTGGAAATTGTGGAAAGCATTCGTGACGAGATAAAAGGAGCGCAGTATAAAGCGGCGGTCAGTGTAAACCGTGAGCTTATTATGCTTTATTACAATATCGGCCGTGTGATCAATGAGCATAAGTCATGGGGAAACAAATTTATAGATAACCTTGCGGCTGATATTAAGATCTCCTTCCCGAATGCCACAGGATATTCCGTGAGGAATCTGAAATATATGGCAAAGTTTGCAGCTGTCTATTCCGATTTTGAATTTGTGCAACAGGTTGTTGCACAAATTCCGTGGGGACATAACGTAGTGTTGATGGATAAAATATCGGACGATACTGTGCGAAAATGGTATATTAAGCAGTCAATAGAACACGGCTGGTCAAGAAATGTTCTCGTGCATCAAATTGAAAGCTGTCTGTATGAACGACAGGCTATCGCAGACAAAATATCCAACTTTGAAAACCGCCTTGCATCGCCTCAAAGCGAACTTGCGGTGCAGACTATGAAAGATCCGTATGTATTCGACTTCATCCCATTCAAAGAAGATATGGTGGAACGGGATATCGAGCAGGCTCTCGTGCAGGATATTACAAGGCTGCTCTTGGAACTCGGTACGGGTTTTGCTTTTCTCGGAAATCAGTATCACATAAATGTCGGCGGCGACGACTTCTATATCGATCTGTTGTTTTACAATCTCAATCTTCGCTGTTATGTTGTGATTGAACTGAAAACGGGTGAGTTCAAGCCGGAATATGCAGGACAGCTTAATTTTTATCTCTCCGCAGTTGACGGAATACTGAAAAAAGAGTCGGACAATCCTTCAATCGGTCTGCTGTTATGCAAAAGTAAGAACGATCTCGTTGCCAAATATGCACTGAAAGATATGAGCAAACCCATCGGAGTCAGCGAGTACAAAATCACAAGCAGTTTACCGGAGGACTTGGGAAAACAGCTCCCCTCGATAGAGGATATTCAGAAACGAATTAAGAAATAACAGCAATAAAAATCGCAGTATATAACAGCACTGCGATTTTTTATCAGTTTGGATGCTCATTCTTTAAAACGGCACATGAAATATTTCCATAATATACCGATAGAATACATCTGTAAAATGTTGTATAATAGAGATAGAAAACATTTGTTCTGCTACGCTTCGGAGAGGTTTATGGAAAGAGTCATACTGCATTCGGATTTGAATAACTTTTATGCTTCGGTGGAGTGTTTATATAATCCGTCGCTTCGCGGAAAGCCGGTTGCGGTTTCCGGCAATCCCGAAGCCCGTCATGGAATCGTACTTGCTAAAAACTACGCCGCCAAAGCCTGCGGTGTTGCGACAGGCAATCCTTTGTGGATGGCAAAAGAGAAGTGTCCGGACATTGTATTCGTCCCTCCTCACTATGATTTGTATATGAAATACTCGCAGATTGCGCGAGAGATTTACAGCGAGTACACTGATCAGGTAGAACCTTACGGTCTCGACGAATGCTGGCTGGATGTAACCGGCAGTACGCATCTTTTCGGTGACGGAAAGGCGATTGCGGATAAACTGCGGGAGAGAATCAAATTCGAGCTTGGCGTCACCGCTTCGGTGGGAGTCAGTTACAATAAAATTTTTGCCAAGCTCGGCAGCGACATGAAAAAGCCGGATGCGACTACTGTTATTACAAGCGACCGATTCCGTGAAATTGTATGGCCTCTGTCGGTGAACGATCTTCTCTATGTAGGACGGTCAACGCATAACAAGCTGAAGCGATACGGAATTCAAACCATCGGCGATCTCGCGCAGACAGATCAGAATTTTCTGAAAATGCTGCTCGGGCAGAACGGTGTAATGCTATGGATGTTCGCAAATGGTCTTGATACTTCTCCCGTATCAAATATAGGTGCGAAATCCTTAATCAAGTCCATCGGCAACAGCACGACCGCTCCCCGCGATCTTGTTACCGATGAAGATATCCGTATCACTTTAATGGTACTGTGCGAAAGCGTATCCGCACGGATGCGAGAGTACGGCTTTATTTGTAATACCGTACAGATCGGTGTGCGTGATAATGAGCTTCACAGCTATGAAAGACAGGGCAAGCTGTGCTATCCCAATCGCACTGCAAAAGCGCTGCTTGAAAAATCGTTTGAACTGTATAAGCGCAATCACACATCGGGAAAGCCTGTGCGCTCACTCAGTGTCCGCGCCTGCAATCTCTCGCTGAACGAGAACGAGCAGCTCTCACTGCTTCCGGAGATTTCAGACATTCAGAAGCGGGAAACATTGGAAAGTACAGTAGACACCATCCGAAACCGATTCGGTCACTTTTCGATTCAGAACGGACTGCTGCTCTCCGACAAACAGCTCTCATCACTTAATCCCAAAGAGGATCATGTGATTCATCCCGAATCCTTTTTTAAATAGCCGTTCTTAAAAAAGAGCGGTTATTTTTCCACACATTCCTCCGGCGCTTTGTCATCCCGCAATCCCTTGAAAACTGGCTGGCGAAGACTGCCGGATTCTGTTTTTTCCATATATTTAACTGTACAGCACAGAGAAGGTTGTACCCATACAGCATCCTCATTGCCGGAAGGTATCTCAAACAAAGGCGCGTAAATCCGCGGCAGTTCCCGTATTTTCCGGAATCCTTCGCCGCCGACGCCGAGCGTGACATGACCTTTGTATTTCAGTGTTCCGTCCACATACTGTCCGATTACAATGCTCGTCATGCCGTTATCCTTGGGAAGATATCCACAGACAACATAATCATCATCTTTCAGATTTTTGCACTTGATCCAATCCTTTGTTCTCTTATCAAAGTAATACCGGCTGTCCTTTTGCTTTGCGACAATCCCTTCAAGTTCCTGTGACTTTGCAAGCTCATAAAAGGCGATCCCGTTATTCTCAATGACTCTTGATACCGCCAAACGAGCTGTTTCTTCACGAACAGCTTTCAGGAGCAGCTCTTTTCGTTCTGTCAAAGGAAGATCACAGACGGAATGATCCTCATAATACAGAATATCAAAGGCGGTAAAGCAAGCGGGAGTCTGACGGGAGGCAAGCTCGATTTTCAATGGACTGCTCATAAGAGAACGACGCTGTATCTCATAAAAATCGGGCTTGCCGTTTTTAATAACCGCAAGCTCTCCATCGAGAATACATCGGCAGTTAACCTGTTTATGAATGTCGGACAATTCCGGAACCTTCGGCAGCATCTTAATATTTCGCTTGTTCCGCATTTCTGTTCCTGATTGCGGATCGAGATAGGCGATGCAGCGTTCCCCGTCCAACTTTAACTCGTATAGATAATCCGGCGAATCGAATGCCTCTCCCTCAGAACCGATTAGCATGGGTTTAATGCTTTTCTGTTCAAACAAATCGCTCACTGTGATACACCAGCCTGTGAAAGACTTTGTTTAAGCGCTTCCATCAGATCAATCACACTGACAATCGATTCCTGCGGCGCAACAACTTCTTTGCCTTGAATTTTCGCGTTGATAATTTCCCACAGTTTTTCCCTATACTCGTCTTTATACTGCTCCGGCTCAAAATTTTTAACCATAGCGCCAATAAGTGTCTTTGCCATCTGCAGCTCTGCATCGTTTACTTCGGGATGAGAGACTTCCTTCGGAGCATCCTTGATCTCATCGGCAAAGAGCAGCGTTTCAATGAGAATACCGTCATCCGTGGGAATCAACGCAAGTAATTTCTCTTTTGTACCCATTACCGTTTTTGCTACAGCAATTTTATTTTCGTCTTTCATCGCCCGCCTTAATAACTCAAAAGCCTTGTCCCCGCCCTGTTCGGGAATCGCATGATAGGTTTTGTCAAAGTAGATTGGACGTATATTTGGAAGATCGGTAAAATGCAGTATGTGTATCGTTTTATCCTTTTCGGATTTCGCTTTTTCAAAATCATCATCGGTCATTGTAACAAACTTTCCCTGCTCATATTCAAAGCCTTTTACAATGTCCCCTGCACCGACTTCTTTCCCGCAGCTTGCACATACCTTTTTGTATTTTACTCTCGATCCGTCCTCTTTGCAAAGCTGATTAAAATGAATATCGTTGTCCTGTGTAGCCGCATACAGCCCCACCGGAATATACACCATGCCGAAAGAAATCGCGCCTCTGTGTGATACAGCCATATAAATACCTCGTTTCTTTATACAGAATAGTGTACCCGAAAAACGGAATACTATTTATATTGAGGTGTGCGTATGGCAAGAAAAGTATTTGTGGAAGTAACGGCAAGGTTCGATACAGAGGGAAAGATAACACCGCTGTCCCTTTTGTGGGAGGACGGAACAATGTATGAAATAGATCGTGTATTGGATGTACGGCGCGCGGCTTCTTTGAAAGCAGGCGGTATGGGAATACGGTATACGGTGAAAATAAACGGCAAACAAAGCTATCTATTTTATGAAGAACCGAGATGGTTTGTGGAGGCAAAGGAATAATGTGCGGAAGGTATTCTTTATTTGACGATCAAGACAATATGGAGATACGGCAGATCATTGCGGAAGTTAATCATCAATATCCCGATCAGCCGATAAGAACAGGCGAGATTTTCCCGACCAACACAGTTCCGATACTGACAGCGGACGGATCAGACTTGACGCCAAAGCCGCTTGTATGGGGATTCCCAAAATACACAGGCAGCGGCGTAATCATCAACGCCCGTGCGGAAACAGCAGAGGAAAAGAAAACATTCCGTCAGAGTCTCTTTACAAGCCGATGCATTGTGCCGAGTACGGGATTTTACGAATGGGATGAACAAAAGCGAAAATACCTGTTCCGCCTGCCCGACGAACAGACGCTGTATATGGCAGGAATCAGTAAGGAGTATGACGGAATACAGAGATATGTAATCCTCACAACCGCCGCCAATGACTCCATGAAGGATGTGCATCATCGAATGCCTGTGATATTGCCGAGAGATAAACTGCAGATGTGGATGACAAATACCGATGCGTCGATTGATTATCTTCATAGCGATATGCCGGAATTAAGTCGGACAGCACAAAACACTGCAAATTAAAAACAAAAAGTTAAAACACCTACAGATAAAAAATCTGTAGGCGTTTTTGCAGACTTATAAATCAGACAGTTATTTGAGTTTCAATTTTTCTTCTTTGATTATGTGATACTGAAGATAAACATTCATGATCCAATTAATAAAGTATCGCACAGTTCTGCAAAAGAAAATATAAATTAAAACACTATCAACAAAAACTAAATAATTTAGTTTTCTCAAATAGATACAATCTATAACTGTTAAGATAAGGTGAAAAAACAATCCAACTGTAATACCTCTCGATAAACCATATACAGAGTGATAGACATTAACTCTTCGACAGTCAATATCTTTTGTAAACTTAATTAAAGAATATGCTTCATCAAAACTTACTGTCGGCAAAGCTTTGCATTCTGTAAGTATTTGAACATATCTATATTGCAGCGATCTTGGTGTAAAAAAGCATTTATTTTTCTTCTTTAACTTTAATGTTTCCAAACGACTGTATCTTCTGAAATCAAAAAAATATGGGAAAGTATCAGCAAATTTCTTTCCAACCTCATGCAAAACCACACCGATAAAATAGGCAACTCCTACGTATATCAGAATACATTCTACAGTTTCATTTATGGATAGCCGTTCAAAGATGGATGCAGTGATATTATTAAACGTAAAAGAAAAGTAAACACAAAATATTACACCCGGTCCCCAGATGCCCATAAAATCATACAGTCCAAGTTTGTCAAATGCTTTATCCATAAGAACGTCCCTCCTCGTTTTTGATAATAACATACATTATTTTAAATGTCAAGTTGTAAGATAGCTGAGTTTAATCAGAAATATTATAATACAAGGATACATCATTATAAGATATAGTTTATACGATTTACAAAGGGAGGAATCTCCATGTCAACTTACATTCATTTTACAGACGAGCAGAAAGAACAGGCTCGTCAAACAGACCTTGTGTCTCTGTTACAATCGCAGGGCGAAACGCTGAAACGCTCCGGCAAGGAATACGAGTGGAAGGACGGATCGGCAAAGGTCACGATCCGCGGAAACCTGTGGTTTCATCAATATGACCGACAAGGCGGTGATGCTATCAGTTTTGTTCGCAGGTTTATGGGCAAGTCATACCCCGAAGCTGTTGAATATCTGCTCGGAGGAAGCGGTGGTACACTGATTACATCGCCGCCAATTATCAAAGAATCAAAACCTTTTGAACTGCCGCCGAAAAATGATACGATGCACAGGGTGTATGCGTATCTCGTAAAGCACAGAGGTATTGACAGCGATGTGCTGAATTCTTTTGTGCAGAAAGGAATTCTCTATGAATCAGCTCCGTATCACAATGCTGTATTTGTCGGAAGGGATCAGTCAGGCATGCCGCGTCATGCCCATCAGCGCGGAACGGGACAGGCAAGCACATTCAAAGGTAATGTGGATAGCTGCGATCCGAGATACAGTTTCCACTGGACAGGAACAAGCAGATACATCTGTTTGTTCGAAGCGCCGATAGATATGCTTTCGTTTATATCCATGCACAAAGAGAATTGGAAAAACCATAGCTATGCCGCCTGCTGTGGTGTGTCAGATTATGTACTGTGGCAGATGATAAAGGATAATCCGAATATAGGACATGTATATTTGTGTCTCGACAATGATGAACCCGGTCAGGCGGCGGCACATCGAATCGGCAGCAAGCTCTCCGAAAAAGGCATACAATTCGAAATCCTCGTACCGATCCATAAGGATTGGAACGATGACCGGCGAGCCGCCGGTGGCAATGATCCGCACTTTCGTGCGGATTTTTCTTTTTCCAATGAAGATGAGAAAGAAGGTGAAGAAGCGTGTCAGGCATTGGTACTCTGATATTCGTTGGCGCAGTCATGACCTGCATCCTCGGCGGCATCACGGTAGTGGCGCATATCTATAACTTAAACAGCATCAAATCCAAAACGGTCGGTGACGGTCAGCACGGTACGGCTCGTTGGGCAACTAAATCGGAGATACACAAGACCTATCGGCATATCCCGTTCACCCCGGAGAAATGGCGAAAGCAAGCAGAAAGCGGACAGACCCCGACAGCAACCCGTATCATAAAAAAGAAGCTGTTCCGAAAGATAAAGGATGAGCCGACCGAAGAAGCTCTGCCGCAAGGCATTGTGGTAGGATGCAGCGGCGGAAAGCTCGGCACGACAGCGATTGTGGATACGGGAGATGTCCATGTTTTAATGATCGGCGCGGCAGGCGTTGGAAAAACAGCATATTGGCTCTATCCCTGCATTGAATACGCCTGCGCAAGCGGGATGAGCTGGATGTGTACCGATACGAAGGGAGACGTTTGTCGAAACTACGGCAACATCGCAAAGCAGTACGGCTACCAAGTATCAGTCATTGATTTGAGAAACCCAACCCGAAGCAACGGAAACAATCTGCTCCACCTCGTGAACAAGTATATGGACTTGTATCAATCGGAGAAAAAGCTCCTCTACAAAGCGAAAGCAGAAAAATATGCGAAGATCATTGCAAAGACCATCATCCTGTCCGGTATGGACGCGGCGAGCTTCGGTCAGAATGCATATTTCTATGACGCCGCCGAAGGACTGCTCACGGCAACGATCCTGCTTGTAGCAGAGTTCTGCGAACCTCAGAAGCGGCATATCGTGTCGGTGTTTAAGATCATTCAAGAGCTTCTCGCGCCGTCCAATAAGAAAGGAAAAAATCAGTTTCAGCAGCTCATGGAGATGCTTCCGAACGACCACAAGGCGAAATGGTTTGCCGGAGCTGCACTGAATACTGCCGAGCAGAGTATGTCAAGCGTTATGAGTACGGCGCTGTCCCGGCTGAACGCGTTCCTCGATTCAGAACTGGAACAGATCCTGTGCTTTGATACGGAAATTGACGCGGAAAAGTTCTGCAAGGAGAAATCAGCGCTGTTTATTATCATGCCGGAGGAAAATCCCGCGACATTCTTCATGATCAGCCTGATCATTCAGCAGTTATACCGAGAAATCCTCGCTGTTGCAGACGAGAACGGCGGCAAGCTGAAAAATCGCTGTGTCTTCTTCTGTGACGAGTTCGGCACCTTACCGAAGATAGAATCCGCCGAGATGATGTTCTCAGCCTCACGTTCCCGCCGCTTGCAGATCGTGCCGATTATTCAGTCCTTCTCACAGCTCGATAAGAACTATGGAAAAGAAGGTGCAGAGATTATCGTAGACAATACGCAGATAACCTTATTCGGCGGCTTCGCTCCAAACAGCAGCTCGGCAGAGGTACTCTCCAAAGCGCTCGGCAGCCGAACGGTTATGAGCGGATCTGTCAGCCGTTCCAAGAACGATCCCTCACAGTCCTTACAGATGATCGAACGACCGCTCATGACTCCCGATGAACTGAAGTCTATGCCAAAAGGGCAATTTGTTGTTATGAAAACAGGATTCCATCCGATGAAAGTCAAGCTGAAACTGTTCTTCAGGTGGGGAATCGAATTTGATAAGGATAACCCATATACCGTAGAGGACAACGGTGGTCGTGAGGTTGTGTATGCCGATAGGAAAGAGATCATGGACGGAATCATTCAAAAATATCATCCCGAATGGCTGATCAAAGAAGAACCGCCTGCAAACACTGAAACTACAGGTGGTGAAAATCAAGCCGAGAGTCAGAGCCATCAACCACAGCATACTCCGCCGAACAAGCCAAATGACAAAAATAACAGCGGAGGTACAGCGTTGCAGTCTGTCCCTCCGAGCCGCAGACGGTCGCAGAGCAAGCCTAAGCCGCAAGAGGTGAAATCCGATGGGCAGACTTGATTTTTTATACCGCATGGAGCTTCCGCACCGTGCAGTGTCTGTTTATATTTATCTCCTTGACCGAGCTAACAAGAACGGCGAATGTTGGCCTGCCATACCGACAATTGCATCGGAACTTAAACTGTCCCAGTCTACCGTCCGCCGAGCTTTGCGGGATCTGCGAAAAGCAGGACTGATTGATACCGAGCAGAGATACAGAACAAAAGGCGGTAAGAGCAGCTTGCTTTATAAAATACAAAGGCAGTGATAGGGCAAAAAAATACACCTGCCGCCAAGGGGTAACTATACCCATTCGGCGGCAGGTGGTACCTGTCATGATGGCAGGTGAAGTGAACTTACCCACTATAAGAATAACTACAACAGAAAGATAGACATCATTAATCATGACTTTCTTTGACTGGACAATTCCTGATAGTTTTTTTAGTAAATTTCATAGCTTCAATTATTGATTTATATTCGTATAAAGAGCAGTCATATAATATTTCTTCTATCTCTTGTCGGAATATCGGTGTAGACGCATTAACATTATCGCTTAAAAGATAATCTACAGATGTTTCTAAAGCATTAGCTAAACTAATTATCGTGGGAAGACTTGCCTTAGTTGTACCGGTTTCTATATGGCTCATATGCGTTTTAGATATTTTAGTCATATAACGTAAATCATCTTGTGAAATTCCTTTTGCTTTTCTTAATTTCCTTATTCGAATGCCAATAGCTTTATAGTCCATTATTCACAACTCCCTATTATTATATCTTATTTAAATAATAAGTACATTTTATAGTTAATATTCAATTTTATCGATAATTTTTAAAGGCATGATGCTTTTGGAATTAAATATAATTGTGTGTTTTACAAAAAAGTTACAATGAGACTGAAACAGTATGTAGTAAAAAAAACACATGTAGAAATTCCCTTTTTTCTGTCGTATTTTGGTAGTTTTATTTTCTTTTCATATTCTCATTTTTCAAATTGTCAAGCACATTGTAGAGAATTTTAGGCAAAGGTATTCCGCACGCGCCGGCATTTTCTAAAATACTAATTGTTTCACTTGCAATATAGTAACCAATCACGGTATATCTTATAAACTCATTATTTGGTGTTACAATCTGATCTAATCTTGTACCAATGGCTACCACGATTAATATAAGTATTTTCCTTACTCCACAGCGAAACAACTTGAATAAGTCAAAAGTTATGTCTTTATCATTACCTTTGTCTGTTTTGAAAAGTGAATATCGAACTATTTCGACAATAATATTAATAACTATCAGAAATACAAGGGAGGTAAGCCATATGTCCCATCCGCCTAAAATATTAATTGAAAATTTTATTATTGAGTCGAAAATACTTATAAAAAAATCTTTTATCATTTTTTCTTTTAACAGTCCTTTCAAAAAATATCTTTACCTATTAATGAGTAAATTTATATATGATACGTAAGCATAAAAAATAAAAAAATTTTTTAATTCCATCCTTACGAAAAATGACAAAAATCACTCCTTTGTTCTCAAAGGAGTGATGATGTATGAAGGAATTAAAAGATATCATTTGTAACGCTCAGAATAATGATAAAAATGCAATGATGGAAATAATTGAAATGTTTCAGCCTCTTTTAAACAAATTAACAAGATATATGCATTATGATGAGGATTTCAAATCGGAAATTACAATGTATTTGATTGAATTAATACATACTATTAAATTATCAAATATGCAGCAATTATGTAATTCTACATTGTTTAGCTATATTAAACAATCCCTATATCGGAGGTATATCCTAATATCTAAAAAGCGAAGATTAAAGCTATCAAAGGAAGGGTTATATACGTCAGATGATCTCGAGGAATGGTTATGTATTGATCATGAATGTGAGGACAAGTTTATTAATATCGAAATAGACACACTAATGAAAAAGGTTCTTACAGAAAGAGAATACCAATGTGTAAAATTGATTGTTATTAACGGACTTTCATCTTCTGAAGCTGCGAAAAAGCTCGGCATAACAAAGCAATCTGCAAATGAATCAAAAATACGAGGATTAAGTAAACTGAAAAAATATTTATCTAAAGTTTAAAAGTCATACTTACGTTTTCCCCGGTTATTTACTCTATTAATATTGTCTACTTATGAAAGGATAAGAAAAATGAAAAATAACATATTTAAAATAATTTTCTGTATAGTGGCAGGAATATCAATTGGCGTAGTTGATGTTTGGAAGAAATACTTTATATTTTTACTTATTATGATGTTCATAGATACAATATTAGGATTTATCAGATCCGTCCTATCCAAATCAAATAAAAGCAAGTTCGGGGGATTAAGATCAGATATCATGTTTAGAGGCGGTATAAAAAAGACCTTAATTCTAACTTTAATTATGCTTGGCAATTTGATAGATAATTTTATTTTTAAAGACAGGATTTATTTCGGAGAAACTTTAATTATATATTTCATTATTAATGAAGCGCTAAGTATTATTGATAACGGATATACTTGTGCAATCAACATTCAAAGTATAATATATAGTCAAAATAGCAAAGAAACTCTAACCAACACAAATGATGAATCGTATGATTGAACAAAAATTATATGAACTAAATGTAAAATACCGAATTAAGTTATACTATGTAGACAAAGTATCTATGTACACTATTTACCAAAAAGCATTTTGCCTTTAAAATATAACTAAATAATGCTTTATGGAAGATGAGCGGTATATTTATGGCAATTGATTATATAGCGATTGGTAGACGAATACGGAATACAAGAACTGCTAAAGGATTAACGCAAGACGATTTAAGATATGCAGCCAAAATATCCAAAGCACATATGAGCCATATTGAAACAGGCACAACAAAAGTCAGTCTTCCTACTCTTATAAAAATTGCAAACGCATTAAATACGACTGTAGATCATTTCTTAAGTGACAATGTAAATGCATCGACCGTAGAATTAAAAAAGGAACTTGAAGATATTATCAAAGACTGTTCTCCATATGAAATCGGGGCTATGTTAAATGTAATGTCTATTATGAAACAACTTTTAAGAAACAGTCCTGCAAATCAAGGTATGGGGGAAAATTAATGTTATTATTTTATCTTTCAATTGTAAATAGTGATACTGAAAAAGAAAAGATAATCTATATATACGAAAATTACTATTCTTATATGGCCTATAAAGCAGGTCAATATCTGAAAAACAAGCAGGATATTGAAGATATTGTACATAATTCAATGATAAAAATTATTGATAACTTAGATTTAATCGATACTGAGGATGAAGTCAAATCAAAATGCTTTTGTGGCGTTATAGCAAAAAATAAGGCAATAGATTTTATAAAAGCTAAGGATAATCAAAATTTATCTTTAAATGAACTAATTACTGAAGATTATACTGACGATAATCCGGAAGATTTATTTATCACGCGTGAAAGCTACAATATCATACTCGAAACGATTAAGTCCATGAGTGATGTATACAGGGACGTTTGCATGTTAAAATATGTGAATGGTTTAAAAGAACGTGAAATTGCGCTGATTCTTGATTTATCTCCCAAGAATGTAAGTTTGAGAATTTTTAGAGGAAAGCAACTTTTGCGAGATGCATTAAGAAGGGAAAATCTTCATGTATGATAATATAAAAAATGAAATCTTTGACAGTGTTCTGAAATCTGCATTTTATGATATTGCCTCTGAAGAATTTAAGGATGAACCTTCCAAAGAAGAATTATCTGAAATGTATCCTTTAATTTCAAAAGAAACACGGAAAATAAAGAGAAAAGTCAAGGAAAAAGAATGTCGCAAACCATTATATAAGATATATCTACAGCGCAGTGCTATCGTAATTTTTGCAATAATTACAGCACTCTTTACCGTTTTAACAACAAATAGTAAAGTTAGGGCGGTAATTGCAGATGTTATTATAGAATGGTATGAAACACATATTAAAATTGAATTTGTAGGAACTACAGAAGACACAGAAAATTTTGATAGTATAACCGAGCTGCAGATAAATTATATACCTGACGGCTTTGAACTTGTTGATTCTTCGGAAAGAGAAAAAAACAGATCATATACATATATGAACGATGACAATTATATTATGATAGAATTTCATCAATCGAAATTTTCGGAATATAAAGTTGATATAGAGCATAATCAGTATGAAGAATACTTAATCAACGGTATGAATTCATATATCTTATCAAAAAATGATGATGAAGGTGAGTATACAACAATAGTTATAGGTAACAGCTATTTAACTATCGTTGTTGATACATCATTTAATCGCGAAGAAACAATAAAAATTGCAGAAAATATAAAAAAATAAAATATTTTGTAGTAAAAGCCTCTCCTGATTCGTTTATTGGCATCACAAATTAGGAGGGGCTTTTATTATGTCCAAATTAAAAAACAAAACTATTGCGACCGTACTTACATTAACATTATTTTCATCTATAGCGGTCTGTCCACTTCATGCAACAACGCATGACACATTTGAAAGTTCAGAAGTAACTATGCAGTCAAGTATACAGCCATTTTGGAATAATGTACGTACTGTGTCATTAGCTTTTGATTGCGAAAATTCAAATATCTATATCAGCCTAAAAATTACAGGACTGGCTGGAACAACTTTTAAAAATGGAGTGATTAAATTAGAAAAAATTGCAGGAAACGATACCGGTGTAAAGAAAACATGGACAAAACTTTCGTCATCAAAAAACATATTCTCATTCATTGACGAATCAGTTCCTGCACAATCCGGTACATACAGAGTGACATACTCAATTGATGCTGTAAGAAATGGTGTTACGGAAAATATAAACGGAACAAGGGATCTAAAGATCTAATCGATTTACCGCAATTTAATATTTCTTAAGTATCTTAATAGCGGCTAAATAATTGTGAGAAAATTTCTCAAAAAGCCTATCCGATGTTTTGAATACTTCGGATAGGCTTAATTTTATATATTAAAACTTATTATAATAAAACTACGACTTTTTGATCGTGCAAGCTGAAGTAGGCAAGTAGCCGAGATCTTATTACGTCGTATAAAACCAATGAAGATGTATTTTTAAGATTATCATATTTTAATTATTGGTTTTATACGGCGTAATTTTTATTGTGCGGTATTTTTATCGTACATTAAAAAGTCCTTTCTGAAGCTTATGCTCAGAAGGGACTTTTATGTTTTTGTCTTCATGGAATCCCCAAGCGGCCAAGTACCCGTAATTTTAAGATTTTACTTCAAAAAGAAAATCTTAAAATTAACGGAGGAACGGCAAAATGGCCGACAATAAAAATAATAAGTATAAACTGAATGTATATAACACAATTACAAAAAAATACGATGAAGTCGAAGTATCCGAAGAACTGTATAATGTTTATCGCCGCACTGGATGGAATATCGAAAACAATGACAAACGATATTTTGATCACGAGATTCAGATGAGTAGCCTTATAGGAGGGGATAACGGAGCATATGAAAATTTCAGAGAATTTATTGATACAGAGAATACACCTGAAAATGTTGTACTTGAAGCGATGCAAAATGAAGATTTGATAAAAGTGCTTTCTAAATTAAATAAATCTGAACAAGAATTAATAAATTCAATTTATTTTGATGGAATGAGCGAACGTGAATTAGCTAAAAAGTTGGGGATTTATCGTAATGCTGTACATAAGCGAAAACAAAAAATTCTCGCAAAGCTGAAAAAATTAATATAAATTCAGAAAAAAGGTGTGCAAATCCCGTATTTCTTACCCTATACATATGAGAAAAAATATTTCTCAGCGTTCATTGACAATCGGATAGTACAGCGCATTTTCTACCTTCCTTCTGCTGTCGGGAGACTGACAAGCCACATGAGATTTACTCAAACGGTACGGCGCATCCGTACCGACGGCCATGACAGGCAGGAGCATTAAAGATACTTGCGTCCGTTTCGGATGCCTCGCGGAGATCCCGGGAGGGGTGAAATTCCCATGAGGTCTGAAAGGTAAAGCCTTTCATCTGCATAGACCGGAAAGTGCGTTCCCAGCCGAGGGATGGCGTGGCTCAAATATCGGCAGAAAACAAAACGATTGATACAAAGGCGGTCGTTTACCTTATTACAGATAAGCGACCGCCTTTAATTATGGGGCTTGCCCCATATATGGAAACTTAAGAAAAAGCCTCCGGGGACTTAACTCTTTTTGAAAAAAGGACTAAGAACCCAAAAACTTTCAAACACAACAGCTTAAAAGTTTCGAGGTGATTCCTGAGCGGCAGTCAGTTCGCGAAGCGAATCTACTTAAGTTCTTTCGAGAGTGCATCTTAAGTTCCCATATATACGGCATGACAAATATATTTAATATAAGGAAGATAAAAAAATGATTATCACAGAAAAAGAAACGAAAAACAACTCTTTCTATAGAGAAGTCTGCATGCTTAAACTCCTTGCACATATGGGGTTCATCAGTGAATCGGATCTTCCCGGCATAATAAAAATCGCCAAAGAAGATTACGGAGCGTCACTGGTACTCGATAAAACTTTATTATGTCTGAACTGATAACTCTGCGGATTCTGACTGGATATATTCAAACCGACGAGGTATTATGGTACTGCGCCGAATGAAAGCGTAATAAACAAAAAGGGAGAAAAGTATGGAATCTAAAATCATAACAATACCACCAAGTTTACAGCAAAAGAAAACTATAAGAGTCGCGGCATACTGCCGCGTATCAAGCGATTCGAGCGATCAGATTCATTCCTTCGCTGCACAGGTACAATATTACACAACGTATATAAATGAAAATGAAATGATGGAACTTGTCGATATATATGCGGACAAAGGACTAACAGGAACTAAAACAGACAAGCGCAATGAATTCAACCGTCTTATAGCAGACTGCAAAAAAGGAAAGATCGACCGAGTGCTGACCAAATCTGTAAGCCGCTTTGCAAGAAATACGGCGGACGCGATTATGTATGCAAGGCTTTTGAAAGAATACGAAGTCAGCATTTTGTTCGAGAAAGAAAACATAGACACCGCATATATGTCAAGCGAACTACTCCTCGCCATCTCAGGTGCGCAGGCACAGGAAGAATCGATATCCATATCAAAAAATATAAGGTTGAGTGTAGAGCAAAGAATGAGAAACGGAACATTCATGCCCAGTTCAACCCCATATGGATTTGAACTAAAAAACGGAGAGTTTTGCATAGTGGAAAATGAAGCCGAAATTGTCAGACTGATATTTAAAAGCTATCTCTCCGGTATGGGTAAAAAAGCAATCGCGGATATGTTGAATGAGATCGATGCACCGAAAAGAGAAAATTTCAAGACATGGAGAACTGAGACGGTTGGATACATTCTTGGAAATGAGCGCTACATAGGAGATGCACTACTTCAAAAAAGATATTCCTCAAGCACGCTTCCCTTCACCACAAAACTGAATCATGGAGAAAGACCTCAGTATTATGTTGTAGGAGCAAATCCTCAGATCATATCAAAAGAAGATTTTGAAGCCGCACAGAAAATTACAGAGAAAAAACGTTACAAAACTCAACCGCCGAATAACAAGCGTACTCTGATACAAAAAATAAAATGCAAATGTGGAGCATATTACACTCCTATTACTGTAAAAGACGAGCAATATTGGGGATGCAAAACGCATGATCTTGATACAAAAAAATGCGATTCACAAAGAATACCCGAAAAGGATATCTACAACGCATATATAACAATGATGAATAAACTCCGAAATATTCGTACAGATCTACTTCCCTGCACTATCTCACAAATCGAGCGCCTGCAAATGAAATCCGGAGGTGCTTCGTCAAGGATCAAAGAAATCGACAAAGAGATTGCCGAACTTACAAACAAAAATCTCGTGCTTGTAAGACTTCACTCTAAAGGAATACTGCGATCTGCAGAATATACGGAAGAAAGCCGCACAGTTAACAGTTGTGTAAATAAGCTGCGTAGTGAAAGACGGAAACTTCTGCAGGAGCAAGATGAAGATAATGTCCTGTCGGGACTCCGCAAATTGGATGAACTTCTGACTAATATGAAGTACCCGATAACAGAATTTAATCCTGAGCTATTCGAAAACACGATAAATGAAATAACAGTACCGTCAAATACAAGCATATGCTTTGAACTGATCAGCGGATTGAAAATTACAGAAAAAATACCCGAAAGAAGGAGATGCGGACAATGAAAAACAGAAAAATTCCATACGGATATGAAATGCAGAACGGACAGATTGTAATCAATGATTTCGAAGCTAAGATAGTAAAATACATATTCGACAGTTACCTTGCCGGATCGAATCTGAATATTATTGCTGAGTCACTTGCAAAACGTCAGATTGAATTCCTTCCCGGCGAATACGGATGGAACAAAAGCCGTATCAAGAGAATGATAGAGGATAAGCGATACACAGGCGATGAAGCATATCCCGCTATTATAAATGAAAGTATTTATTATGCTGTAAATGCAGAAAAAGAAAACCGCAGAAATTACACCGAGCCTACGGTGAACGGAAACAACAAACCGATTATCGATAAAGCAGTATGCTCGAAATGCGGAAAAAAGATTTATCATAAAACCGACAACACGAAAAAAAACAAAGAAGTATGGTACTGCAAAACCGATATGTGCAGGTCAGGAATACCTATGACAATATCTGTACTTGAGAAAAAGATCACATCAATACTTAACATACTGATAGATAATCCCGAACGTGCGGAAAACACAGAATCTGAGATAAATACCGAGCCGTCTCTTGAGATTAAGAGAATAGAAAACGAAATAGCAAGGCAGCTCGATTCTCTCGACTTCGATAAAGATAACTTACAAAGTATGATCCTGCAATGTGCGGCGGAAAAATATAATGATGATAAGAGCGCCCGACACATTACAGACAGACTGAAAGCGGACTTTGAGAAATCAAGTTCGCTTTCAGATTTTTCTATAGAATTATTCTGTCGGACAGTATCCGCTGTGATCATAGAAGACAGTAAAAATGTACAGATAAAACTGAAAAACGGAAAAATCATAAGAAAGGAATAAGTAAGTAATGAGTGAACAGGTTATGCAGAAGGTAGTCAGAGTGATACCGCCGAAGCCGGAGTTTTCCAGTGAAAATCGGATAGACATACGCCCGAAGCGTGTAGCCGCATACTGTCGGGTATCCACCAACAAAGAACAGCAGGAACACAGCTTTGAAACTCAAAAAGAAATGTATACCGATATGATCATGATGAAACCGAACTGGCAGATGGCAGGTATATACGCCGACGAAGGTGTAACAGGTACGATTGCAAAGAAACGTCCCGAATTCATGCGTATGATTGAGGATTGCAGAAAAGGAAAAATAGACCTCATCATAACAAAATCGGTATCAAGATTCTCACGGAATAACCTCGATTGCTTACTATATATGAGAGAGCTTAAAGAAATGGGGATTCCGATAATCTTCGAAAAAGAAGGTATTAACACACTTCAGGTATCGAGCGAATTACTGATTACCCTATTCAGCGGACTGTCACAGGCTGAGAGTGAGTCGATCAGTATGAATGTAAAAATCGGCAAGCGACAAAGCTTAAAAGGAGGAAATGTACCGTTCAGCTACAAATCCTTCCTCGGATATCGAAAAGGCGCAGACGGTAACCCCGAAATTGACGAAAGAGAAGCAGTTATAATTCGCAGAATATTCTCAGAATACCTTGCGGGAAAAAGTCTGCTCAATATTGCCAAAGGACTAACAGCAGACGGAATACCCACCGCAGGAAAAAAGACAGAATGGTCATCCGTGAGAGTTCTCTCGATACTGACCAATGAAAAATACAAAGGTGACGCTCTGCTGCAAAAGACATACATATCAGACTGTATCAGCAAAAAAGCAAAAAAGAACATCGGTGAACTTCCCATGTATTACATAGAAAACAATCATCCCGCAATCATCGAGAGAGCGATGTTCGACCGCGTACAGGAGGAAATATCACGTCGAAAAAGCAAGCGAAAAGTTAAACAGACAGGAACAAAAACGGAGCTTGGAAAATATTCAAGTAAATACGCACTGTCAGAAATCCTCTTCTGTGGAAACTGCGGAACACCGTACAGAAGATGCACATGGGTAAAAAACGGAAAGAAGAAAGTAGTATGGCGGTGCATCAGCCGTCTCGATTACGGAACGAAATACTGCAAAGATTCACCGACGATTGAGGAAAGCGTACTCCATAACGCGATATCTGAAGCTATAACTAAAAAAGCACAGATGGAAAACAGCGACACAGACCGAATTCGTCAGCACATAGAGCTTTATCAGAGCAGGCAGGATACAGGCAGCATTCTCGCAAAACAGGAACGTTTGAGAACGATAAAAAAACATATCGATGAACTTATGCAGATAGACGGTAAAGCTGCTCAGAACGGTGATTTCGACGAACAATTCGAAAGTCTGCATGCCGAAATGTATGAGATCATAGATGAGCTTGCGGAAATGGAGAAAACAAAGTCCAAAACAGAACGCCCCAATTACGTTGAAGAAATGACAATTGTTATAAATGGGCTTAAAAATCATCCGGTGGAATACAATGACTTTGCTATACGGCAGCTTATTGAATATGTAAAGGTGGTGTCGGAAGAACTCATATACATATACTTCAAAGACGGAACAAAAATTGAGGCGAATATCGTCTGAAACTGTCCTTCTCTTTTTTAATATAAATTTTGTTTTTTGAACGTTCGTATATTAAAGAGTCAAAATGATTCGATTTCGTAAGAATAGATTAAAATATCTTTTTATTTACCCGGTTTATAAAAATAAAGATATATTTTTTGTAAACATATTGACAAAAAATGTAGTATGTGTTAATATTGCCATTGGCAATGGGAAAATATGTATAAAAAGGAGGATTTGTCAGGTTACATAAAACCCTTTTCCCATGCGACCACTTTAAAAGTCTCAGTTTACGTTAAAAACAGAATAATTTTAAGAAAGAGGAGCAAGAAAATGAGTGTAAAAAAGCCAACACGTGTAATATCATTTGTACTTTCACTTATAATGGCGTTTTACGTCTATCCGTTTCTCAGTCACGCAGAAGATGAGACAGAAGCATGGACGTATGACGTTGAATCCGAACTTGAATATCCCGATCCGGCTGAAGAAAATATTCCGCAGGACGAATCAGATTATGAGATCGAATATAACTCTGAGGGAACAGTAGAGCCGGCAGAAGTTATCGGAGAGGTTGATGATCTCCGTGATGAAAGCGTAAAGCATTACCGGCTTTCCGACGGTCGTTTTGTCGCCGTGGATTACGGAACACCGGTTCACTTTAAGGATGAAAGCGATGAGTGGACTGATTTCGATAATACGCTGACACTGAACGAGACAGTTGAAAAATCGGATTCCGATGATTTTGCAGGGTATGAGCCTAAAAATAATGATGCAAAGATCAAATTTGCTAAGAATACAAAATCCTCCAATCTTCTCAAGATAAAATACGAGGATTATCAGATAGCCTTTGGTATTCAGAATGCCAATAACGTTAAACCCGTGATGACTACAGATGAAGCTGATGCTGATGATCCGTATGCAGTGCCGAACGTAAAATCCGAGGTGAAATATCCCGGTGTATTCAAGGGCGTTGATCTTGTTTACATTCTTGACGGCAATAATATCAAGGAATATTTTGTCCTTTCAGAAGAAGCACAGACCTTTGAATACAAGTTCGATATCAAGGTAAAAAATGTAGTTCCTTCTTTGGATGATGAAGGAAACGTCGTTTTTACAAAGGATGACGGAACAGTCGTATACACTATACCAAAGGGATATATGTACGACTCGAATACGGAGTATTCGGACAGCAATATGTCTGACAAAGTAACATATTCCATCGAGCATACTAAAAACAAAAAGTATACTCTTACCATATCGGTCGATCCGGAATGGGCAGGAGCCGAAGATCGTGTTTTTCCTGTCTATATCGATCCTTCTGTAGTTCTTAATAAGTATTCAAACAAGTACAGCGGAAATATATATACGGAATACAAAAACACGGTAAGCGGAGTTATTTCGGGTAGCGATTATGTGTATGCCGGTTATACGTCAGACACCGGCGCTGATTTGTATATCCATATGAAGGTTACAAGCCTTCCGGCTATACCCGATAACTGCATAATCTGCGATGCAAATTTTCTTCTGTATCAGCTTTCATACAGCACGGTAGGACTGAGCAATCTGTATGTCGGAATGTATGAGGGAACGTCAGCGACAGACAGGTATAGCCGCGGTTCTGTTTTGCAGGATTATGCTGTATATTCGTCAAGCTCCAATAGATCCTTCTCCCAGTACGGAGTTACAGCCTTAGCGCGTAAATGGTATGCAAACAGTGCGGATAATAACGGCGTAGTGCTTAAAGCGCTTAATAATACTTCATCAGCATACGCAAATGTAACGCTGGTGGGATGCTATTCTCCGACCAGTGTCTTGTCAACAGCACAGCCGCGTTTCATAGTTACCTACAGACACACTGTAGGTCTTGAAAGCTATTATGCATACGAGAACATTAACCTTGACAGGGCGGGTACTCTTTATCTCAATGCAAATACCGGACAGACTGTTCTTGTGAACGATCTTTTCACTACGAATAATCTTGCCTGCCCGTATACTGTAAGTCTCGTATACAATTCTGTATACAGCCAGCAGATGTTCACAAACAATGTAAATGCCGACATCCACACAGCCGACTTTACAAAAATGAAGCTGGGATATGGATGGAAGCTGAATTCGCAGATAAGTGTTACCGAAATAACGATACCGTCATACGTAAACGGAGACGATGCAAAATACCTGATTTACTGTGACTCGGACGGTACCGAGCATTACTTTGCCGCGTCATCATCAGGAAGCAGTATATACAAGGATGAGGACGGACTCGGACTTCAGATTGAGGTTCTCACCGATACTGCGTACGGAAAGTATAAGATGACAGATGATAAAAACAATGTCACTATGTTTTCCCAAAACGGTTATGTTGTATCGTCAACCGATTCCAACGGCAACAGAATAATATACAATTACGATACTGCGGGAAAACCCCGCAGACTGAACAGCATCACTGTCCAAAACGACGGAGGAGCCGCAGTAACCGTTGCGTCATTCACATATGATTCAAACGGATATCTGACAGGTATCAAGGATCAGTACAGCAGAACCACAACTCTTACATACTCAAACAGTCGGATGACAAGGATAACTTTTCCGGACGGAAAATACGCAACATATGATTATAACAATTACACCGAAAGCAATAATCCCA
>CABUHS010000023.1 GCA_902491535.1 uncultured Eubacteriales bacterium | reverse complement strand
ACAACACCTAAGTCACTTCTGCGGTAAAGGATATGATAACACATTTTCTCCGAAAAGTCAAGCAGCGTTATTTGATTATGAAGAAAAGAGCCGCAGCGGGATACGCGAGATTGGCGTCCTGCGTATCCGAACTCAGGGTTGGTAGGACAACACCTAAGTCACTTCTGCGACAGCGAATATGGTAACATATTTTTTCCTAAAAGTCAAGACAACAATGTAGGATTTCAGAGAAGATAAATGCAGCGAAGCACGAAGGTTGACAGACTTTGTGTCCGTTCTTGGGGTTGACGCGACCAATACCCGAGATTTACTGCAATAAACGCAGCGAAACACGGAAGTTGACGGATTCCGTGTCCGTTCTCAGGGTTGCCCTAACAACACCTGAGGTTTACTGCGAAAAATACGGTATTATCTTCTCAAAAACAGGCACAAGTTGCCGATTTCATAGAAGATAAACGCAGCGAAACGCGAGAAGCGGCTAACTCTCGCGTCCGTGCTTGGGGTTGGGCAAACAACACCTGAGATTTACTGCAATAAAAATTCCGTACCGTGTTAAATTACATATCCTTTACGCAGCAGCGCGCTGTAAGCTTACAGTCTTTGAACCTATAAAGATAAAGTGTTGTGAACGAATGTGCATAGGCATGTAGTTTTTTGAAACTATAGCACATCGCGTTTTAATAACAGCGCGATAGTTCACGATCCTGTGTTCCCCGCTCCCGCTTCGTTTTTATCCGGGAGTTTAGCTTATACATTTGCTTTTTGCAAGTGTATTTATAGGCGGCTGACTTTCGTCAGCCGCTTTATTATATGAATATAGATCGTTTTTTAATCAGAAGCCCTGATCAAGCAGCCATTTTTTGAGCAGTGTACACCACTGAGCCGTTGACGGGATGGATTCAGAAAGTCCGAGTCCGTGTTCTCCCTGTGCAAAACTGTGAAGCTCAAACGGTATCTTCTTTCTGCGAAGTGCAAGCGCGAGGTTAAGGCTGTTTTCAACAGGGACATATGTATCGTATGAAGTATGCCACATGAAGACCGGAGGTGTATCGTCGCGGACATTGATCTCTCCGGAGAGTTTATGAGCAAGTTCAGGATTAAAATCGGTTCCGAAAAGATTTGTGCGTGATCCTTCGTTCATATATGAGAGGAATGAAACAACAGGATAGCAGAGAACACCGACATCGGGGCGTGAGCTGACACGGTCGATCTCGTCTCCGTCGTCTCTGCCGTAGTCAAAATGCTCGATACCCATTGTGCAGAGGTGTCCTCCTGCGGAAAATCCCATAATTCCTATTTTGTTTCCGTCTATTCCGAACTTATCTGCATGATAACGTACATAGCGGACAGCTCTGTTTATATCATAAAGCTGAACAGGATATCTGTAGGGAACAACGCGGTAGTTAAGAACAAAAGCATTTATTCCTGCTTCATTTATCATCTCGGCTATCGGCTTGCCCTCATGTTCGGCACGGCACGAGTATGCTCCTCCGGGAGCGACAATTATGCATCCTCTTTTTTCATTTTTGTCTTTTGATACGAGAAAAGGTGTGAGAGAGGGCTCAGGCTGATCTATGCTTGCATCAAATTCCGGAACATTATTTTCCCAAAGCTTATATTCCATGATCTTTTCCTTTCATATACTGTATAAACTGGTTTATTTTTATTCAAAGTATATCATAACATGAAAATTTTGTAAAGCCTTTTAGGTTTTTTATTTTGTATCATAAATCAAAACAGTATAAATAGATAAAACGGTAATATAATAAAAAGAAAAATCAGGAAAAATGAAGGCAGGCGTAAAAAAAGCTGCGAAATTCTCGGATTATTCATAGTTTTTTTGCGTTTTTTATTGCATATCCGAATAATTTATGATATACTAATTGCATATTGTGTATTTACGGGTTAATGTGATATATACCGATTAAATATACAGTCGTAAAATATAAGAAAGGATCATAGCTGAAATGGAAAGAATCACTATTAAAGAGCTTTGCGTATCGCCGGAAAAATATGACGGCAGCAAGATAACCGTTGCGGGTTGGTGTCGCTCGCTTCGCGCAAGTAATGCCTTCGGATTTGTTTCACTTAATGACGGAAGCTGTTTTGAATGTCTTCAGGTCGTTATAGAAGCTGATAAAATGGCAAATTATACGGAGATCGCCGGGCAGAATATAGGTGCTTCGTTCGTTGCGGAAGGAATATTTACGCTTACTCCGGATGCAAAGCAGCCGTTTGAGCTGAAAGCAACCGAAATGAGGGTAGAGGGTACTTCAACTCCTGATTATCCTCTGCAGAATAAGCGTCATTCTATGGAATTTCTGCGTACTATAGCGCATCTTCGTCCCCGCTCGAATACATTCAACGCTGTGTTCCGTGTTCGTTCAGAGGCAGCATTTGCAATTCATAGCTTTTTCCATGAACGCGGATTCGTGTATGTGCATACTCCTATAATAACGACAAGCGACTGCGAGGGCGCCGGAGAGATGTTCCGTATCACAACGCTTGATATGGAAAATCCGCCGCGTCTTGAGGACGGCTCTGTAGATTACAGCAAGGACTTTTTCGGACGTTCGGCAAATCTCACCGTTTCCGGACAGCTCAGCGCAGAGACATATGCTATGGCATATTCGAATGTCTATACATTCGGACCGACCTTCCGTGCCGAAAATTCAAATACACCACGTCATGCGGCTGAATTCTGGATGATGGAGCCTGAGATCGCGTTTGCAGATCTTGCTGACGATATGTCGCTTGCAGAGGATATGCTTAAGTATATTATCAAATATCTGCTTGAGCATTGCCGGTCTGAGCTTGAATTTTTTAATCAGCGTATTGATACGACTCTGCTCGGACGCCTTGAAAATATAGTAAACAATGATTTCGGACGTATTACTTACACAGAAGCGGTTGAACTTCTGAAGAAATGCGGAGAAAAATTTGAATATCCCGTTGACTACGGCATGGATCTTCAGACAGAGCATGAGCGTTATCTTACAGAGAAGGTGTTCGGAAAGCCTGTTTTTGTTACAGACTGGCCGCGTGATATCAAAGCGTTCTATATGCGCCTGAATGATGACGGCAAAACGGTTGCCGCGATGGATCTTCTTGTTCCCGGAGTCGGAGAGCTTATCGGAGGATCGCAGCGCGAGGAACGTCTTGATTATCTTGAAGCTGCTCTTGAAAAGTTCGGGCTTAAAAAAGAGGATTACTGGTGGTATCTTGAACTCCGTAAGTACGGAGGAACAAAACACGCAGGATTCGGACTCGGCTTTGAGCGCCTGATAATGTATGTAACGGGAATAGGAAATATACGCGATGTTGAAGCATACCCGCGTACAACAGGAAATGCGGAATTCTGATCGGATCTGAATTAAAAACGACCGCCGCAGCATTGCTGCGGCGTATATTTTGAAACAGTCTGCGGAAAAAATTATCCGCAGTGAGACTGGAAAGCAAGTAAAGAAAGGACTGTCATAAAGATGACATACAGTGAGATGACCGGAGCGCAGAGAGCTGAGGAATATGCCTCTCTGCTTAAAGAATTTGAGGAATACAAGGCAAAAGGACTTAAGCTTGACATGTCGAGAGGAAAACCGAGTGCGCAGCAGCTCGAACTTTCACAGGGCATGCTCGGAGTTATAAGTGAACCGTCCGATTGCTTTACAGAAAACGGATTTGATTGCCGTAACTATGGCGTACTTGACGGTATTCCGGAGGCTAAGCAGATCTTTTCTGAAATACTCGGTATTCCCTCAAAAAATATCATAGTAGCCGGAAACTCATCACTTAATATTATGTACGATGAAATGGCGCGCCTTATGCTGTTCGGAGCGGCAGGTGTTGAAAAACCGTGGAGCCATGAGGAGCATGTCAAATTCCTGTGTCCTGTACCGGGATATGACCGTCACTTCAGCATATGCGAAGGCTTCGGCATTGAGATGATCAATGTTGATATGACTCCGACCGGTCCTGATATGGATCAGGTAGAGGAGCTTGTAAAGGATAGCTCTGTAAAGGGTATCTGGTGCGTTCCGAAATATTCAAATCCTGAAGGCATCACATATTCTGATGAAACTGTTCGCCGCTTTGCAGCGCTTAAGCCTGCGGCTCCGGACTTCCGTATTTTCTGGGATAATGCATACATCATCCATTCCTTCAGCGATGATGACGAAAAGGTACTTAATATCTTTGATGAAGCAAAGAAATGCGGTAATGAAGATATCGTACTGACATTTATGTCTACCTCAAAGATCAGCTTCCCCGGTTCGGGCGTTGCTGTAATGGCCGCGTCGGATGCGAATATTGCACATACAAAGAGCAAGATGGCTATTCAGACGATCGGTTACGATAAGCTCAATATGATGAGACACGTTAAATTCTTCGGTTCTGTTGACGGACTTATGGCGCATATGAAAAAGCATGCAGCTATTATAAAGCCCAAGTTTGATGCAGTACTCAGCACCTTTGATAAGATGCTTTCTCCTTACGATGTTGCCGAGTGGACAAAGCCTATCGGCGGATATTTCCTGAGTCTTAATGTTCTCGACGGATGTGCAAAGCGCGTCTATGAGCTTGCTGCAGAAGCAGGTGTTACGCTTACAAATGCCGGAGCTACATTCCCTTACGGACGCGATCCGCGCGAACGCAATCTGCGTATAGCTCCTACTTATCCCACAGCTGACGAAATGAAAACAGCATCAACTGTACTCTGTCTCTGTGTAAGGCTTGCCGCGCTTGAAAAACTCGGTGTAAAATAAAATATTTGATATATGAAAGCGGCTGAAGGATCCGATATATGTTGTACGTAAAGTTTACATACGGGATTTTTCGGCTGCTTTTTCATAGATCGGTTTAGGTTATACATATATTCACGGTTTAATAAATTATACGGGAGGAAATTTAAAATGAAAGATATGCATGAATATATTCTCGGTCTTTGCAAAGCTGCCAGAGCGGCTTCATATTCTATTGCGGATGCGTCCGGAATGAAAAAGAACAATGCGCTTCGTGCAATAGCCGATATTCTCATAAAAAATAAAGAGGAAATTATAAGTGCAAATAAGCTTGATATCGGAAGCGCTGAACAGAACGGCGTAAGACCGGCTATGGTTGACCGACTTATGCTTGACGGAGACCGCATCAACGGTATCGCGTCAGCTTTGGATGAACTGTGCGGACTTGCCGACCCGATAGGAACGGGAGATCGCTGGAACAGACCTAACGGACTTGAGATATCGCGTGTCCGTGTTCCGCTCGGTGTTATAGCGATTATATATGAGGCCCGTCCGAATGTAACGGTAGATGCAGCGGCGCTCTGTCTTAAAACCGGAAATGCAGTAGTTCTTCGCGGCGGTAAAGAGGCGATAAATACTAACCGTATACTTGTAAAGCTTATGCGCGAAGCTATTGAAAGCGCAGGAATTTGCGGTGATGCCGTTCAGCTTGTTGACGATACCTCAAGAGAAGGAACAAATGAGCTTTTGTGCATGCGCGGATATATAGATGCACTTATTCCGCGCGGAGGAAAAGGACTTATCCGCAGCGTTGTGGAAAATGCGCGCATTCCTGTTATTGAAACAGGCGCAGGAAACTGCCACCTTTATGTTGATGCGAGCGCAGATATCGACATGGCTGTCAACATTGCCGTTAACGCCAAGACCTCACGTCCTTCTGTATGCAATGCTATCGAGACGCTTCTTGTTCACCGTGATGCTGCCAAGGAATTTCTTCCCCGTTTTGCGGAAGCAGCAGCACCGTTTCATGTTGAGCTTCGCGGAGACGCGGAATGCCGCAGCATTATAAAGTGCGACCGCGATGCAACAGAAGAGGATTATGAGACCGAGTATGACGATTATATTCTTGCAATTCATGTTGTAGGAAGTACGCAGGAGGCAATCGAGCATATTGCAAAATACAGCACAGGACATAGCGAAGCGATAATCACCCGCTCTCTTACCGATGCTGAATTATTTAAACGCCGTGTTAATTCGGCTGCGGTGTATGTAAATGCTTCGACTCGTTTTACCGACGGCGGCGAATTCGGCTTCGGAGCGGAGATAGGTATTTCAACACAGAAGCTTCATGCACGCGGACCTATGGGACTTACTGAGCTTACTACAGTCAAATATCTTATTGACGGAGACGGTCAGATAAGATAAGGATTAATATATAAATATAAAAGAGGTTTTCCGATTGTTAAACGGAAAGCCTCTTTTGCTTTAGAAAAGTGTATTATTCTGTTTCAGATTATGTTTTGAATAACATATTATCAGTTATCTGTATATTCATCTGTTTTTTGCAGGTATTCGTATTCTGAGAGCTTGGTATATGGCAGCTCGAACCAGAAATCACTTCCTGCTCCCGGTGTTGACTTGACACCGTAGCCTCCGCCGAGAAGCTCCATTGAACCTCTTACGATAGAAAGTCCGAGTCCGGTACCCACAGACGCACGCCTGTGAATCTTATCTACCTTATAGTAGCGGTCCCATATAAGAGGAAGCTTTTCGGGAGCGATTCCGTCGCCTGTGTCTGTTACGGTGATCCTTACATTTCGGGTTTCGGAATCTATGCTTTGCGATACGTAAACCGTTTTGTCATCTCCTGTATATGTCACTGCGTTTCCGAGTAGGTTATAGAATACCTGCATAAGTATTGTTTTGTCGGTGTTAACGGTTATATTATATTCAGGGCGGAATATTATCTTATAGTTACCGCGCTCTGTAAGCTTATTATAGCTTTTGATAGCAGAGCATATTGCATCGGTGAGAGAGAATTCGGACGGCGAAACGGTCCGGACTCCGGATTCGAGTTTGGATATATCAAGTACATCGTTTACAAGCGTAGTCAGGCGGTTTGATTCATCAATTATGACCTGAAGGTTTTCGGCGGTGTTCTCCCCAGGAAGATCGCGCATTACTTCTGCGTATCCGGATATCATAGTGAGCGGTGTTCGGAGATCGTGAGAGATATTAGCGATCAGATCGCGGCGGAGCGCGTCGACTTTTGAAAGCTCATGCTTAGCATAGTCAAGCGCACTTGCGAGTTCACCGATCTCTCTGAAATCAGATGCTGAAAATTTTACGTTATAATCGCCTCCGGCAAGCTTTTTTGCGTCGTCGGTAAGAGAAACAATAGGTTTTGAAATTCTTCTTGAGATTATAACTGCCATTATCAGAGCGAAAAACAGCAGTGCGGCAGATATAGCTATAAGCATTTTATTCAAAGTATTGACTGTAGCTGTAACGGGCGAAATGACCGCGTTCAAAAGGATAAGCACAGGCAGATCTGAACTGTCTGTAACTACGACAGAATATATTATACTTTCATTTTCCGCAGAGAGCGAATCGTAATATTCGCTTTCGCTGCTTACATAAACGCGCCGCTCGGTGCTGTATCTGAACCTTTGGACAGAAGAACCGCCGTTTTGCACAGCTGTGTTGTAAAATACGAAAATGCTGCTTTTTTCAGCATTGTGTATAAGACAGCTTGACTGTGATTCGACTGAACAAAGCTGAAGCGCACGGTCATCGCTTACCATCTGAAGCACGATCATGCATATGTCGTTTTTTGTTGCGATATTCTCGGCGGTACTTTCAAAATTTTCATTTCCGAGTGCAGATTCGATCGCTTTTGCAGCGTGACGTATCTCGTTTACCTTTATTCCCTTATATATGGTGTCGAGGAATACGACCTGGCAAAGCCAGAGTACAAAAATTATTATCAAAGTGAATATCGACAGCCAAATAAAGAGCTTTGAACGGATACCAAAAGCTTTTTTACCGTTTGATTTGCGAATTTTTCCGTGCCGTACTTTTTCTTCGCTGTTTGTTACCAGATCTGTATTCAGTTTTGAATCCGTATCAGCCCCGGAGGCGTCGGAGGACATTTTATAAGGCTTATTTAACCGTTTCAAAGCGATATCCGACCCCCCGCAGTGTCACGATGAGATTTGCGTATCTTCCGAGTGATTTGCGCAGCAGCTTAATATGCGTGTCAAGCGTGCGGTCGTCTCCGTAAAAATCATATCCCCATACATTTGTTATCAGCTTTTCTCTTGTGAGCGCTATATTTTTATTTCTGATCATGTAAAAAAGAAGATCGTATTCCTTGGGAGACATATCTATACGTGTTTTATCTATATGTACTGTTCTTGCCGTAAAATTAACGGTCAGATCCTCAAATACAAATATTTCATTGCTGTTTTCAGCCTGTTTTTGTTCTTCTGTGCGCGATATCCTGCGCAGGACGGCACTTACCCGCATCATAAGTTCCTTGGGAGAAAAGGGTTTAACAACATAATCGTCTATACCGAGTCCGAACCCGTTTATCTTATCGTATTCTTCACCTCTTGCGGAAAGCATGATTATCGGAATTTGCGAGTTCTTTCGTATTTCCCGGCACGCCGAGAATCCGTCAAGCTCCGGCATCATAATATCCATGATGATCAGGTCAAAACTTTTTTCCCTGCACAGTATAACAGCCTCCATTCCGTCAGCTGCTTCAGTTACACTGTAGCCTTCAAATTCAGCATATTTACGTATAAGTTTTCTTATCATTTCTTCGTCATCGACGATCAGAAGACTGTACATAACTGACTCCTTTTTGTTATAAAAATATTTATAGGGGTACAGCAGATTAAGGAACGGATTTCTCCGTTCCTTGGTTTTGTTATCAGTTAGCTGTGGTAGACTCTACCAAAGTGATTTCTACATTGATCATATTTCTGCGTCCGGTTTTGAAATCGCTTATGCGTGAAACAGTCATGGTCAGGGTATCTCCGATCTTATGTTCGGCAAGTACCGATTTGAGATCAGCAGTGCTGGTTATATCAACATCGTCTACAACCATTATACAGTCGCCGAACTGAAGATCGCCGCTCTGCGATTCTGCATAATTAAGGAAGTATACTCCATATCTGTTTACATAGTTCAAAAGTGAGCTGTATTCAGAATTTCTGAGCGCCAGAAGTGAGTTTTCGTCGGATACCTCATAAAGATTGATGCCGAATTGAGGACGGCCTTTTACATATCCGTTTTCGCGGAGCTGTTCTACTACGTTTATTGCATCGTTGATCGGTATTGCAAAGCCGAGTCCCTCGATAGCGGTTCCCGATTCCTTTGCATTTACGATACCTATAAGCTCACCGTTTATGTTAAACAGTGCGCCGCCTGAGTTTCCTGGGTTGATCGCCGCATTGGTCTGGAGAAGTGTGTATGTTGTACCGTCGATCGTAACCTCGCGTTCGAGTGCGCTGATGATTCCGCTCGTCGTTGTTCCGCCGAGTTCTCCGAGAGGATTTCCGATCGCTATTGCCGGTTCTCCGACGATAAGTTTATCGGAATCTCCGACCGTTGCAACGGTAAGCTCATCTTCAGGTTCGATCTTAATTAAAGCGATATCCGTCTGAGCATCGGAGCCGATCTTTTGTGCATTATATGTTTTTCCGTCTGCAAGCTTTACCGTTATAGTTGTTGCGCCGTCGATTACATGTGCGCAGGTTACGATATATCCGTCGGCGGAAATTATAACGCCGCTTCCTGCTCCCTGCTGAACGTACTGACCGAAGAAGGAATTTGTTGTTACCTTTTCGGTTACGATTTCGGTAACACTGTTTGCTACAGCAGAAACTACATTTGATACTGCATAATTTGTATCTCCGAGATTCTGAGAGGAGGGGATACCTTTATAAACAAGAGAAGGATCGGAAGAGCTTACTCCGGAACGGCCGGCAAGCACTGCTCCTCCGAAGCCTGCGGCACCGGAGATTACAATACATGCTGCTATAAGAAGCGCTGCACCTGAACGTGATATTCCGCCTGATTTTTTCTTCTTTTCTTTTTTGTCCTTATTCTGCGAATATATATTTTCTCTTGCAGTGCTTTGCTGTCCGGAATATACGTTATATTGCTCGGCGGGTTTATATGAATATTCATTTTGATTCCATACGGGACCGTTCTGCGCAGGCGCATTATAGGGCTGCTGCCACGGTGTTCCTCCGGCATATCCGGGAGGCGGATTCATGCTTCCGCTGAATCCGGTACTCTGACCGTTCTCTGTATTTACATAAGTACCGGTCTGTTCAGACATATTTTCGTTGCTTTCCGTGTTATATACTGTGTTTTCGTTTGCAGCAGAATCTGCATTTTCATTAAAGCCGTTATAAGGCGTATTTTTATCATTAAGCATTGCGATCATCCTTTCATATTTTTCATGCTTTCCGGGAATACCGGATTTATTTTTCTTTGTGATTTTATTATAAACAGCTTATGTGATGAATATATGATGAAAAGAAAAAAAGTTACTGAAATGAGCATGATTTATATATGATATATTTTTATTTTATCATTCATTTGAGATTGATTTATTAATAGAATGTTAAATTATTCGTTCGTTAATTTTTTGTTCAAACTTTTATCAACAATATGCGGTATACTGAAACATAAAATGTTTATTTAATAATTTGTTTAATATTTGTAGGAAAAGGGGATGCTCATATGTTCGGAAATAAGGTTATCATGGATGCGCTTAGCGAATACCGTTTTAAAATAGAGCTTCACTGTCATTCATTCCCTGCAAGCGGATGTGGAGATTTTTCCCCCGAAGAGACGGTGAAAATGTATTCCGGTCTCGGATACGATGCTATCGTGCTTACAAACCATTTTCATTGGGGACAACTCTCAAACGGTGAGAGCAACGCAGAATATATCCGGAGATACACCGATGACTATTTTCGCGCATGTGCAGAGGGTGAACGTCTCGGAATTAATGTTATATTCGGAATGGAGATCCGTTTTACGGATAACAGCAATGATTATCTTGTATACGGTGTTGATGAGATGGGTGCGGCAGATCTGTTTTCGCATCTTTCGGGAAACCTTGCAGAATTCCGCAGAGATTACAAGAACGACGGAATGATACTTATTCAGGCACATCCGTGCCGGCACGGATGTGTACGTGCCGAGCCGGAGCTTCTTGACGGTGTGGAGGTTTTTAATCTTCATCCTTTTCATAACAGTGCGATCGGATTTGCCGCAAAGTTTGCGCACGAAACAAAAGGTATAATTACATCAGGAAGCGATTTCCACCATCCGGGAACTGCCGGTCTCGGAGGTATATATACAAAAACACTTCCTTCAGATACTCATGAACTTACGGAGATACTGCGAAGCGGCGACTATCTTCTTGATATAGGCGGAATCCCGGCAATTCCCGATTTTATGCGGCGGTGATATATAATGGAAGAATTGAATATAGACCGTTTACTTGATATATATAAATATAAAATAGAGCTTCACAGCCATTCGTTTCCCGCAAGCCGATGCAGCAGAATATCGCCTGAAGAATTAGTGCGTTTATGTGCCGAAGCAGGCTATGATGCGGTAACGATTACAAATCATCTGTATTCATTTATGCAGCAGAAGGGCGAGTGCGCGGAAAAGACTGTCGAAAGATACGCAGACGATTACAGACGTGCCTGCGCAGAGGGGGAACATATCGGGATTCAGGTATATTTCGGTCTTGAGATACGTTTTGACGACTGCGCTAACGATTATCTTATATATGGGGCCGACGAAAAAACAGCGGCCGATATTCTTACATATCTGTCACGCGGACTTTCCGAGCTTCGTGCTTCATATCATAATGATGATATGCTGATCATTCAGGCGCATCCCGGACGTGACGGAATGATCAATGCCGATCCTTCGCTTATAGACGGTATAGAGGTTATAAATCTTCTGAGTGAGCAGAAGACCCGCAACAGTATTGCGGCCGCGTTCGGACGCAAGGTGAATAAAGTTCTTACTGCCGGCAGCGATCTGCATTTTGCAGGAACGCACGGTAACGGCGGTATCTATACAAAGATCCTTCCGCGTAACAGCGCTGAGCTTGCGGCGATTCTGCGGTCGGGCGATTATCTTCTGAATATGAGCGGACTTCCCGTAATTCCGCGCTATGTTATAAAAGGATGTATGTAAATGAAAGAAATTATACTTTGCAAATACGGAGAGATCGTTTTGAAAGGTCTCAATAAAAAGCAATTCGAGGTTATTATGCTTAAGCAGATCGCGCGCAGGGTAGCTGCGTTCGGTCACTTCAATATTACAAGCGCTCAGAGCGTGGCATATATCGAACCTCTCCCGTCGGATGACGAGTTTGATGAAGAACCCGATATCGACGGAGCGGTAGAAGCGGTACGTAAAATTTTCGGAATCGTTTCGGTTTCACGCGCGGCGGTAACCGAAAAAAATGTCGATGCTATTATTGCCACCGCTAAGGATTATATTATTCCTGCACTTAAAAGCAAGGGTTGTAAGACATTTAAAGTTGAGGGAAAGCGCGGCGATAAGACGTTCCCGCTTACTTCCCCCGAGCTTTCAGCTGAGGTCGGGGCGGCGATTCTTAAAAGCGCTCCGTGGCTGCGTGTAAATGTGACTGCTCCCGATGTAATAGTTAAGGTTGAGATAAGAGCTAAGGCGGCTTACGTTCATGCGGGATCGCTTAAAGGTGCAGGCGGACTTCCTGTAGGCTCAGGCGGACGCGGCATGCTGCTTCTTTCAGGTGGAATCGACAGCCCGGTTGCAGGATGGATGATGGCAAAGCGCGGAGTGGCGCTTGACGCTGTTCACTTTGAGAGTTTTCCTTATACGAGCGAGCGTGCGAGGGAAAAGGTGTTTGAGCTTGCCCGTCTTATGTCGGAATGGTGCGGAAGTATAAATGTGCATGTAATATCGCTTACAAAGATACAGGAAGAACTCAGAAAGGCGCATGTCGACGATTACTTTACCCTGCTTCTCCGTCGTTATATGATGCGTCTTGCGTGCCGCACGGCGGAAAGGTTCGGGTGCGATTCACTGATCACCGGAGAGAGTCTCGGTCAGGTTGCAAGTCAGACTATGGGGGCATTCGGGGTAACGAACAGCGTCTGCGACCGTGTGGTATTCCGTCCGTGTATCGGTATGGATAAAGAGGAGATCGTATCGGTCGCACGTAAAATCGGAACGTTTGAAACTTCCATTCTGCCGTATGAGGATTGCTGTACGGTATTTACTCCTAAGCATCCTAAAACTAAACCCGAGCTTGATAAGGTTATTGCTCAGGAAAACAAGCTTGATTTTGCCGTGCTTGAAGACGAGGCGTTTGAGAGCCTGTATACACATGTTGTAAAATAAAATATATCCGGCGCAGCCGCTTAGTTATAACTTAAAAGTAAGATACTTTTTGAGATATAACCGTTAAGGGCTGCGCCGGATCTTATTTTATTATAATATTGAATCCGGACTGTCAGATAAGTGTTTCAGCGAGCGCAAGCGCGCCGGAGATATTCCCGCAGAAATGTTCAGAGCCGAGCGTATCGGTAAAGCCGAATTTTTTCATTGCAGAGAGCGGCTGCGGACGGATATCAGCGATAACAATGCTGATATTTTCGTTTGAGCAGGTATTGCAGAAGGATGAAAGTGCATTCATCGCTGTGATGTCAAGCGATGGTACTCCCGCCATATTTATTATGATGCATTTTGCGTCGGTTTCCGGTTTTATGCCCTGCAGCTTATCGGAAGCTCCGAAGAACAGCGGACCTGTAATATCAAGTATGTACAGTCCGTCGGTTTTTGTGCTGTCATCGGCGTGTATATTTACGCATGTCTCATTTGCAGAGCGTTTTACGAAAAGTACAAAGGTAAGTATCATGCCTGCTGCTATAGCTACGACAAGATCAAATACTACAGTGAGAACGAAAGTAGTTATAAGCACGGTTATATCGCTTTTAGGCGCTGTTTTTACGAGATGCCTGAATTCTCTCCATTCGCTCATATTATATGCTACCATGAAGAGTATCGCCGCGATAGTCGGCATTGGAATAAGTCCTGCGAGCGGCATAAGGAACAGGAGAACGAGCAGAAGGATTACCGCGTGTACCATTCCTGCAACAGGGGTTCTGCCTCCGTTTTTGACGTTGGCGGCAGTCCTTGCGATAGCGCCGGTCGCGGGGATTCCTCCGAAGCATACCGATGCGATGTTACCGACGCCCTGTGCTACAAGCTCTGCATTCGAATTGTGACGCGATCCGATCATTTTGTCGGCAACAACACATGACAGGAGCGATTCGATCGCTGCGAGTACCGCAATTGTTACGGCATCGGGAAATACTGCGGCTATCTTTGAAAAGCTGAAATCAATTCCGCCTATTGCCGGATGCGGAAGACCTGAGGGAATCGAGTAAAGTTCGCCGATCGTATATACTCCGTCGTCAAGTCCCGGAATGAAAGCTACCATAAGCGCTCCGACTATTACTGCGACCAGCGACGGCGGAACACGCTTTTCGAATTTGGGATAAATGATAAGGACAGCAAGGCAGACTGCTCCGACAAGCAGCGCTTGCCAACTGAAGGTTGATATTGCATCCCAGTTTGCTTTGAGCTTATCCAGTGCTTCGATAGGCTTTGCGCCGTCGGCATATCTGAGACCAAGGAAATCCTTTACCTGCCCTATAAAGATCGTAACGGCGATGCCAGAGGTAAAACCTGTTGTTATTGTTACAGGGATATACTTTATAAGCGTGCCGAATTTGAGTATACCCATCAGTATGAGAAGGATTCCGGCAATAATCGTTGCCAGAATAAGTCCGTCCATTCCCTGCGACGCAACGATTCCTGCTACAATTGTTGCGAAAGCTGCGGTCGGACCGGCGATCTGAACGCGGCTTCCTCCGAGGAGAGATACGATAAATCCTGCTGCTATAGCGGTATATACGCCGCATGCCGGTTCAACACCGGACGCAAGTGCAAGCGCTATTGAGAGCGGCAGTGCAATAATAGCGACAATTATTCCTGCCGTCAGATCTTTTACAAATTGCGGTGCTGTGTAATTCTTGATAACCGAAAAGAATTTCGGTTTCAGATAAAAGTTTTTCAAAAGGTTGTCCTCCTGCTTGAAATGCATAAAAAATTCCGGTTTTTTGCCGGATCGGAGCATATTTTAAATCTATGCTGTTCTGTTTGCTCATTGTATCACAAAAACCTGTAATGCACAATCGGACAAAATAACAAACTTTTAATCAAATAAGGCTATTTTCCATATCTTTTTTCTAATGCCGGTAATTTACTGTACGGTATATTGGGTTTATAATGCTGTTCGATTCTGTATGAGATCTATATAAAGAAAAATTATGATCTGACTCTTTCTTGATGCGAAACTTGATTTAAATAAAACTTTATGTTAATATATTTTAATACGGTTTTGTTTTGAAAGTGATCGATAGAGTTTTGAATGCAGGTGGGCATTATGGATAAACTGATACAGTATTATGATGTGCTTATAAAAGAAAATAACGATCCGGTTTATGACACAGAGCAGTTACGTGAGTATATGGATAAATGGGACGGACAGGATTTTATCTCAAGAATGGAACTCGATAAAACGAAGTCTGTTCTTGAGATCGGAGTCGGAACCGGAAGACTTGCAGTGCGTACTGCTCCGCTTTGCAGGACTTTTGTGGGGATTGATATATCGCCTGAAACGGTAAAAAGAGCAGAAAAGAATCTTTCTGTTCGGGATAATGTAACATTAGTTTGCGGAGATTTTCTGACATATGAATTTTTCCGTAGATTTGATATTATTTATTCTTCGTTAACGTTTATGCATATTAAACAGAAATCGGAAGCTATTCTGAAGTCGGCAAATTTGTTGAATAGCGGCGGCAAATTTGTTTTGTCTACAGATAAGACATCAGGTGAATTTATTGATGCCGGTTTTGGAAGAATCGGTGTTTTTCGTGATGATCCTGCAAAGACGGAGTCCTATATTGCAGCGTCAGGAATGATACTTACGGAGCATTATGAGACTGAATTTGCCGACATTTTTGTCGCGCAAAAATAGGTTAAGGTTTTGTATTTATTATTGAAGAAAGTACATAACGTTTTAATTAAATACCATAATCCGATCAGCGCTTTTTGTCTGCCGATCGGTATTTCTTTTAAAATGATAAATATTTGTTTGCGGACTGACAAATTTACACGCAGTATAAAATCTGTATTTACAAATTATAAATAATATGGTATAATATACTATGTATTATTATACGAAAATGAGGCTTTCTTGAATAGGTTGCCGAGAACCCGGGGAGGGATATACAGAAATGGATGAAATCAAATATGAAGATAAAGCTGTCCTGAAACGGTTTGGCGGTGTTCCGGTATTTACTGTGATACTTATTGCAGCACTGTCGGTGATTACAGCAGGCTATGCTGTTTCAGGGCCTTATTACGGTACTTTTGGGCTTATTCTTGCTGCATCTTTTACGGCGTTTCTTGTGAGGATAACAAATTCCCGGCTTACTTTGCTTCTGCCGCTTGTCGGCGCAGTATGCGGAGCTGTTATATTCAGACAGCCGCCTGTATGGCCGCTTGCTGCTATTTCGACAGGTTATTTTATGGCTGTGTCATCACTCGGAAAAATGCGGAAAAACACTGCGTTTATCTGTTCGTCGGCATTTGCGCTTGCAGCGGCACTGCTGCATTTTACAGCGCTTGCAGCAATCGGAGGAGATCTGTCTGTCAGCGGTATTACAACTGAGATAGTAAGACCGTATACCGAATTTAAAGCAGTATATGCTGAGTATTCATCATATATTGCCGAGTATGGTATGGTGATTGATGAATCGGCGCTTAGTACACTTAAAAATGAGTTTATAAGGTCTTCTCCGGCTCTTGCGATAGACGCTGTTCTTATCGTTACATGGCTTTCATATTTGGGTATGACAGTACTTTCGAGATTTTTTACTGCGGATATGCCTGTTCACGGACGCGGATTCAGCATGAGTATGATTTCCGCTTATGTTTTTACTGCGGCATATTTTGTGGCGATCATTTCCGGCATTGACGGCGGAGGAGCGGTCTCGACAGCCGCTAGTAATATCGTGTCGGTACTGGTTCCCGGCTTCACTGCGGTCGGATTTACGGGATTTTTACGCAGAGTAAAGCGTAAAACGCGCGGCGGATTTCTGTATGCGGCTTATATCGTACTGTCGGTACTTCTTATTATGTCCAGTCTCGGTACGGTTACTGTGGTATATATTTTTGCCGGAGTTGTTTATACATTTTATTCCGGTTTCCGTGAAAAAAGAAAAAATTCCTGAAGAACCGAATATTACGGTATAATTAAACGGAGGACTTTTTCTGTGTGGAAAAAAGTTACTGAAATAATAAAAAAATATCGTTTCAGGCGCATACTGCCTTATATTGTAGTATCCTATATATTTGTGCTTTTCCCGTCTGTTGCTATATTTGTAGGCGGAGACAAAAATCTTTCGTCTGTTGCGTTAGCGGCAATTCTGCTTTACATACCTGCGGTTTTGCTTGTGTATGTTCTGACGAAAACGTTGTTTCCCCGTATAAATATATTGGACGGTATGGGCGGATCGGAGGTTGATACCTCTGTATTGGGGGTGCTTTCGTCGGTAAAAACTCCTGTGCTGATTTTTGATGATAACGGGGTAATCGTATGGTTTAACAGAAGCTTTACGGTTTGCGGCGGTTTTTCCGATTCCATATACGGCGAAAATGTAACCAAATTATGCGGAATATCTGCTGAAGAGTTACTTACATCGGAATCGGATATCGGACATGAATATGTACTTTTCGGAAAAACATGGGGTATAAAAGGATACCGTATGACGCTTCGGGGAAAACCGTATATAATGAGTATATGGCATGACCGCAGTGAGACGGCAGCTCTTTATGACCGTATAAACCGCGAATCTTCGGTCGTTGCATATATTATGATCGACAATCTCGAGGAACTGATGCAGTACGTTCAGGAGCAATACCGCACGGTAGCGGGACAGGTGGAATCTGTTCTTAAAGAATGGGCGGAATCGGTCGGCGGTATATTCAGAGAATATGAACGTGAACGGTATTTGTTTATCTTTGAAGCGGTTCATCTTCAAGGCTTTATCGAACATAGGTTTGATATACTTGACAGAGTGCGTGAAATTCGTATAGGAAACGGAAATATGCCTGTAACGATATCTGTCGGAATATCCGGCAGTGCCGGAAGTCTTGCAGACAAGGACCGCGCTGCACGGAGTGCGCTTGATATGGCGCTTCAGCGCGGAGGAGACCAGGTTGTTGTAAGATCTGAATCGGGACTTGAATTTTACGGTGGACGCAGTAAGGGCGTATCAAAGCGGACAAAGGTTCGCGCACGCGTTATTGCAAACGCTCTTGCAGTTGCAATATCTCAAAGCTCTAATGTAATTATTATGGGACACCGTAACGCCGATTTTGATTCGCTCGGATCGTGCGTAGGTATAGCAAGACTTGCTATGTTCTGCGGAGTTAAGGTTAATATAATTGTAAATGACCGCGATCCGAATCTGAAAAAAGCACTTGAAAAGCTTAAAAAGATACCGGAATATCTCAGCATATTCGTTGGAGCAGCCGAGGCACAGGAGATGATAACCTCCGAAACGCTGCTTATTATCTGCGACGTTAACAACAGGGACAAATTTGAAGCTCCGGAGATCGCTGATAACGTATTTAATACGGTGATAATCGATCATCACAGAAAGACAGCGGAGTATCCGATAAATCCTGTGATAACCTATATAGAACCGTCAGCATCGTCTGCCTGCGAACTTGTTGTAGAGATTCTTGAGCAATCGATTCCGGCGGGCACTTTGCCGAAGGACGAAGCGGATATTATGTTTGCCGGTATTCTTCTTGATACAAAGCAGTTTTCGCGTAATACACATACCCGTACATTCAGCGCTGCTCTTTATCTTCGCGGCGAGGGTGCGGATCCGGCCGATACCGCAGAACTCTTCAAGGCGGATCTGAATGAATTTATAAGTGAAGCGAAATTTGAATCAGGAGTTGAAATATACCGTTCTGTTATTGCGATCTCAATGAGTACAAGCGGCAGCGCAGCTCCGTTCGACCGTATTGCGGCAGCCAAAGCAGCTGATAAGCTGCTCACTGTCGAGGGTGTGGAGGCTTCATTTGCTATATGCTGTGTGGATAATTGTATTCATATAAGTGCAAGATCCGCGGGAGCGATCAATGTGCAGCTTATAGTTGAGAAGATCGGAGGCGGAGGACGGTTTGATGTTGCCGCAACGCAGCTTTGCGATGTAACACCGGACGATGCAAGGGCGATGCTTCTTGGTGCTATAGATTCATATCTCGATGAGATATGATATCTTAGCTTATTATCCGAAGCTCGTGCATATTAATGCGGAAGCGATAAAAAATAAAAGAAAAAGAAAGGGTTGACATAAATGAAGGTAATTCTTACACAGGATGTAAAAGCACAGGGAAAAAAAGGACAACTCATAAACGTATCTGACGGATATGCGAGAAACTATCTTTTTCCGAAAGGACTTGCAGTTGAGGCTAATAATCAGTCGCTCAATGATATGAAGAACAAAGAAATGGCTAAGGCGCATAAAATTGAGGTAGAACGAGGAGAAGCGAATGAGATAAAGGAAAAACTCGAGGGATGCTGCGTTAAGATCAGTGCTGCCGGCGGTACAGATGGACGTCTTTACGGTTCGGTAACTTCAAAAGATGTTGCAGAGGCACTTGAACAGCAGTTCGGAATATCAATCGACCGTCGGAAGATAGATATGGAATCGATCAGATCTTACGGCAGTTTTACTTTTGATGTTAAGCTGTACAGCGGTGTGGTCGGAAAGATCAATCTCGTTGTAGCTGAAAAGTAATTTATTTATAATATAAAATCCGGCGGTATGCTTGTGATATATGTGTGCGCGTCGGAATAATATAAAAGAACGGAAATAGATTATGGAATTTCAGGATGTTCAAAGACAGCTTCCTGTTTCTATGGAGGCGGAGCAGGCTGTACTCGGATCGGTACTTGTAGATCCGGACAGTCTAAATCAGGTGGCGGATTTTCTGACAGCCGATTCATTTTCGACCGATTATCACCGTGAGATATGGCTTGCGATGAAGGAGCTTTATCTTCATGACCGGAATATCGATGTAGTTACTCTTATAGATATTCTTGTTAAGCGCGGCGTTTATAAAAACGATGAAGAAGGTCGCTCATATATAACTATACTTGCGGAGCTTGTTCCGGTAGCTGCTAATATCAAGGATTATGCAACTATCGTCCGTGATAAAAGCTTGCTCAGACAGCTTATTGAAGCTTGTTCGGAAATAACCGAGACGGCATTTTCGGCGCACGATGAAGTGGAGACTATTCTTGAACGCGCAGAGCAGAAGATATTTTCTATCGTACAGGGGAATAACAACAGAAATTTTACACATATCAAAGATGTACTGGTAGGAGTATACGATCATCTGCGTAAGCTGAATGTTGATCCTGATTCCATGAAAGGAATTCCGACAGGTTTTGGAGATCTTGACAGGGTACTTGTCGGACTTGGAGAGAGTGACCTTGTACTTGTAGGTGCAAGACCCGGTATGGGAAAGACTTCTTTTGCGCTTAATATTGCTTCTTCTGCCGCGAGAAATACAAAAAAAGCTGTGGCGGTATTTTCCCTTGAGATGTCGTGCGAACAGCTTGTTCAGCGAATGATATCAAGCGAGGCTCTTATAGATTCATATGTTATGCGTAACGGAAATCTGTCGGGAGACGACTGGAAAAATCTTGCGCATGCTGCGTCTGCGCTTTCAGAGTGTGATATCTGGATCGATGATACTACCGGAATATCTGTTACCGGAATGAAAGCAAAGCTCCGCAGACTCAAAAATCTCGGACTTGTCGTTATCGATTACTTACAGCTTATGACCGCGGACAAACAGAGCGATAACCGCGCTCAGGAGGTATCGGATATTTCCCGAAATCTTAAGCTGCTTGCAAAGGAGCTTCATGTTCCTGTCATATGCTGTGCGCAGCTTAACCGTTCCACTGAATCGAGAACCGAAAAGATACCGATGCTTTCAGATCTTCGTGATTCGGGAGCAATCGAGCAGGACGCTGATATTGTAATGTTTTTGTACAGACCGGAGTATTATAACGACTCAAAAGAGGCGAAAGGCGGTACTGTTGAGATTCAGCAGAATATTGCTCAGGTGATAGTTGCAAAGAACCGTCACGGAGCAACCGGAAAAGTAGATATGGGTTGGTTTGGTCAGTATACTAAATTTACGTCTCTGTCTGATCTGAATGATCAGACTTCTGCGGGATGAGCGGCGCTCAGACTTCCCCTCTGCCGGGGGCGGAGGAGTTTTCCGAAAAAGAAATCGGCGGAATCATTTCGGCTCCGGCGGACCGTGACAATTTGGGTAATCATTTTTCACGGGGCAACAGTGCGGTTATTTGTGCGATTCGACGTGCGGCGTCGGGCGGACTTATGCTGAACAAAGGTTCAAGAGTTCTTGTTGCGTTCAGCGGAGGAGCGGATTCTACAGCGCTTTTGCACGGACTTCATTCCGTTGCCGATGAACTCGGAATCGTTCTCGGTGCTTTTCATCTTAATCACTGTATACGCGGAGCAGAGGCATTGCGCGATGAACGTCACTGTAAAAGCTTTTGTGAAAAACTCGGAATACCGATCATCACGGAAAGCTTTGATGTTCCTGCATATGCAAACAGCTCCGGCGTGGGAATTGAAGAAGCGGCGAGAAAGATTCGTTATGACCGTCTTACGGTATGTTGTACTGACAATGGATACGATTGTATAGCGACTGCTCATCATGCCGATGATAATCTTGAAACGGTCATATTTCGTATGACTCGCGGAACAGGACTTCACGGATTATGCGGGATACCGGCTGTTCGGTATGAGAGAGGAATAAAGATAGTGCGTCCGCTGCTTGAATGCAGCCGCGACCATATTGAAAGTTATATTGCTTCTGAAGGACTTTCATATGTTACTGACAGTACAAACAGTGACGGAGAGTATTCAAGAAACCGTATAAGACAATTTATTATACCGGAAATGAAAAAAATAAATCCTTCTGTCACGTCGGCGGTTTCGCGCATGACAGCACAGCTTTCGTGCGATGATCAGGCGCTCGGAGAGCTTTCCGCTGATACGGAGCGCTTTCCTGATGAGGAATCACTTCCGGAGTCACTTTTGCGTCGCAGACTTATTTCCGGATATGGCCGCTTTACTCATGAAAACGGTCTTGACGGAATGCTTGAGACAGTTCATATCGAAGCGCTTTCAAAGCTTTCGCGAAACGGAGGACTGTGGAGCATGATATCTCTTCCGGGCGGTGTTTCCGCGATCAGGGACAGAAGCGGAATACACTTTGAATTGGTTTCGGCTCATACAGCGTCGCATAATACGATGCGATCCGAAGAAAAAATATTTCTTTCGGCAGGACTTAATCCGCTTCCCGACAGCGTCGGGGATCCGTTCGGATGCGGGGCGGTTTATATTAAAACGGCCGTCGGTGAAACCTTTGAAAACGGCTGTCAAAACCTGTCGTTAAAAATTAAAAATGAAAGCATAAATATTTACAAATTATCAATACACATTTCGGTAAATTCTGATAAACTAAAAAATAAAGTATTTGTTCGTAAGCGGGCTGACGGCGACAGGATCGTTTGCCGCGGAATGACAAGACGGGTAAAAAAGCTTTATCAGCAAAAGAAAATCTCTCTATCAGAGAGAGATGCTATTCCGGTGATATGTGACAGTGACGGAATTCTATGGATTCCGGGAATTGCGGTTCGCGACGGTATAAAGGCGGAGTCTTCTGAGGAGAATATAACAGAGTTGTTTTATTTCACCTGCAGTGAGTGTAAGCGCCTTTTCGGTGATATATAGAGCTGTTTGATCTGATGTTCAGGATTTTTAATATCCGAATAATAAAGGGGATTGCTTGAGAATGACGGATTTAAGTAATGACATTGACAGAATTCTTGTTGATGAAAAGAGCATAGACAAAACCGTTCGGGAAATAGCTGGTATGATTGACAGGGATTATTCCGCTATGGACGGAAAGCTTGTTCTTCTCGGGATACTCAAGGGTTCGGTGGTATTTATGGGCGAACTCATGAAACGTCTGACCGTACCGGTCGAAATTGATTTTATGAAGGTTTCTTCTTATGCCGGAGGAACAAAAACATCGGGGCGTGTGAATATAATACTTGATATTCAAAGAGCAGATCTTTCCGACAGCAATATTCTGATAGTCGAAGATATCGTTGACAGCGGCCGAACGCTGTCTTACCTTACCGAATATCTGAAACTGAAGGGAGCAAAGAGCGTAAAAACCTGTACTTTGCTTGATAAACCCGACCGGCGGGAGGTTGACTTTGAGCCGGATTACGTCGGCATAAAGATACCTGACGAGTTTGTTATCGGTTATGGGTTGGATTATGACGAAAAATATCGCGCGTTGCCGTTTGTCGGAATACTTAAAAGATCGGTATACGAAAAATAAATTTTACCCATAAGCGCATCGCGGCGCTTTTGACTGTAGTTTGTAAAATACGGTTTTGAATATTTGTAGTAAATGTGATATGGCTGTATAGTGTTTCGCGTATTTTCGCGGTACTGCAGAATTATTTTGTGGAGGTCACATGAAAAAGAAAAGAAATTACGGCGCGCTGATTTTTTGGTTGCTGCTTACAGTAGTGATACTTGTTACGTCCTCTATGTTGCTCAGAGGTGTGGATAATCAGTCGCTTTCATACAGTGACGTAGTAGGACTGTTTAAAACTGAACAGGTTAAAGAATTTGAGATAGATGAAAAAAATAATATGACTATCCTCAAGCAGGATAATACTATAGTCAGCTACAAGCTTCGCAGTCTTGAGCTTTACTATCTTGATTTAAATGAGATGGTATCGGATCAGTCTGAGAGGGGAGTTATAACGAGATACGATCTCCCTGCACCTATGGATATACCGTGGTGGGTAAGCTTTCTGCCGTATGTTGTGATGATAGTTCTGTTTATTGCGCTGTGGATCTTTGTTATGAACCAGGCGTCAGGCAGAGGCGGAAAGTTTAACAACTTCGGAAAGGCGAGAGCCAAGGTCGCAAGTGACGATAAGAAAAAGGTATATTTCAGAGATGTGGCAGGCGCTGACGAGGAAAAGGCTGAGCTTGTCGAGATTGTTGAATTTCTTAAAAATCCTTCACATTTCAGCAAACTCGGCGCGAGAATTCCTCACGGTGTTCTTCTTGTAGGCCCTCCCGGAACAGGTAAAACGCTGCTTGCAAAAGCTGTGGCAGGAGAGGCGGGAGTTCCGTTTTTCTCTATTTCCGGTTCTGATTTTGTTGAGATGTATGTCGGCGTCGGTGCTTCGCGTGTTCGCGACTTGTTTGATACCGCCAAGAAGCATCCTGCGGCTATCATTTTCATAGATGAGATAGATGCTGTCGGACGTCACAGAGGTGCAGGCCTCGGCGGCGGACATGATGAACGTGAGCAGACGCTTAATCAACTGCTTGTTGAGATGGACGGATTCGGTTCAAATGACGGTGTTATTGTTATTGCCGCTACCAACCGTCCCGATATACTCGACCCTGCATTGCTTCGTCCCGGACGTTTTGACCGTCAGATTACGGTTAATTATCCCGATATTAAGGGACGTAAAGAAATACTTGATGTACATGCCAAAGGCAAGCCGTTTGAACAGGATGTTGATCTTGAAACGATTGCAAGAAGTACGACAGGATTTACCGGTGCGGATCTTGCTAACTTGCTTAATGAAGCTGCACTGCTTGCGGCGCGCCGCGGTAAATCTCTTATCGGAATGAATGATATTGAAGACGCGATGATAAAGGTTGTTGTAGGTACTCCTAAAAAGTCTAAGACCGTAAATGAACGCGATCGCAGGCTTACAGCTTATCATGAAGCAGGTCATGCTGTTATCGGATTCGTTCTTCAGCCTGATATACCTGTTCACCAGATCTCTATAATTCCCGGAGGACGCGGAACAGGCGGATATACGATGTCGATTCCTAAGGAAGACCGTTCGTACTCATCAAGATCCGATATGGAAAATGAGATCGTTTCGCTGCTCGGCGGACGCATGGCAGAGAAGATGATCATCGGAGATATATCTACCGGAGCGTCGAATGATATTCAGCGTGCTACAAATATAGCGCGTAATATGGTAACCAAATACGGAATGAGCGATGATCTCGGACCGATTGTATACGGAAGCGAGCATTCGGGAGATGAAGTATTCCTCGGACGCGACTTCTCGTCAGGAAGAAACTATTCGGAAGAAACGGCGTCTAAGATAGATGCAGAGATCAAACGTATAGTCGGCAATGCTTATAAGCGTGCAGAAGAGGTTCTTACAGAAAAGCTTGACCGCCTTCACTTTGTTGCCCAGTTCCTTATGAAAAATGAGGTTATGGATGAAGGCCAGTTTAAAGCAGCAATGGAGGGTGATCCTACCGTTGAAGAGCTTGAAGCTATGATCTCCGAGCGCAGACGCAGAAGCGAGCTTGAAAACAAGGAAAAAGAAAAGCGCGATGAGGAAGAGCGTCTTCGCCGCGAGGAAGAGGAACGCAGACGCGTTGCCGACGAAGCTATGCGCAGCGAGCTTCAGAAACGTGCAATGGGCTTTACGTCCGGCATGGGCGGATTCGGACAGAATTCAGGAGGCTTTGGTACCGATACTCGGAATCAAAATAATTCTTCTGATAACGTTGAAAACGATTCCGGCAGTGAGTCAAACGGAGACTCAAATGACGGTTCTGACGACTCCGACGGCGGAAACGGATCAGATACACAAGATTAACGGTTTGCGGACCGGTGGGTATTAAAGTTAAACTTTAAGTTTTACTCGGATATCTTCTCTTCTATTAAGCTCCGGTTCGTTTTACTGTAAAGTAGAAGACTTTGAATATAGAAAAAGTTTGAAAATAGTTCCCTGTTTTCAAACTTTTTTTAGGAAAATCGCAATTTATGGCGCGATCTTATTACGTTTTACGGAATTATTAGTTATACGAGTTTATGCTATGTGTTTCGGATATAAAGTAATAACCGAAACTGAAAGGAATAAATAAAAATGGAACAGGCTGTTTTGTCTGAGCGCTATGAAGAGGTAGTCTCGGAATGTGTTAAGATATTTGAAGATAAAACAAAAGATTACGGTCCTACATGGCTGCTTTTCAGAATGGAATCTTTTATTGATCAATTGTGGATAAAGGCAAGACGTATACGCACTCTTGAAGAAAACGGAGATAATACGCTCGTTCATGAGGGACGCGATTCTGAATATATAGGAATTATGAATTACGGAGTTATTCTTCTGATGAAGCTTCGCAATCCCGAGATATTTCCGTCATCTGATGAGATAGTCGAAAATACCGAGCTTTACCGTTCTGTTGATACAAAGGGGATGACTGCGGCATATAAATCTGCTTTTGCTGAGGTCAAAGCACTCATGGAGCGTAAAAATCATGATTACGGAGCGGCATGGACAGAAATGCATATTCATTCAATTACTGATCAGATCATCGTAAAGATATTCCGTATAAAAAATATTCTTGCCGGAGGCGGTAAATTGCTTATTTCCGAGGGCATAGACGCTCAGATCTCAGATATTATAAATTACAGTATGTTCGGACTTCTCAAGCTTCGCGGTATTGAATAATTTTCAGAATAAAAAATGTAAAAAAAGCATACAGATCGGTCACGGCCTGTCAGATAATTTTGTACAGGTAACCCGATTTGTATGCTTTTTATATATGCAGAATATCGTCTGCAATTTCGCGGACGGTTTTGTACGACGTTTCTATTTTGACAGTATCCAGATTGAGGTATAGAGGTATGCGTGCTATACTGCGCTCTATGATGTCAGATGAACGTTTGCCGCTTTCTACATCTTTTTTCAAACGTTCTGTAAGGGACTGCTCATTACAGATAAGAGAGATATTTATAATGCGGCAGTTTACGGTACTCAGTTTTGATGTTATTTTATCGATAATGCTTTGCTCGTGCATGACCCAACAGAATACGATATTCTTAAAAGCTGAACATCTGATGTAGTTGTTTAGTATGTGACATATGTTGTCTATAACCATCTCTTTGGTTTCTTCCGTAACTGCGAACGGATTTGAATACCAACACCAGTCACCGTCGAGAAAAACGCTTCTTTCAAGTTTTTCATTTAACAAAGTGCAGACCGATGTTTTTCCGACTCCCATTGTTCCGCCGATAAGATATAAGTTTTTCATACAGATTATGTAATTATCCTCTTAGGCGTAAAGAACGGTAATCTTTGCCGGCAAATTGAAGCGGCCGGAACTCTCCGAGTATACGTGAAGTTATTCTGTCCGAATAGCGGTCGCGCAATTCCTTGAGTGAGAGATTCGTATTTATTATCATTGCTTTTTTACGGTTCAGGCGGGTATTGATAAGATTGAACAGAACCATTGCCGTGAACTGATTTGTTATCTCTGTTCCGAGATCATCCATAATAAGTACGTCACATTCAAAATATTTGGGCGTTTTTTTCTCTTCAGTATATCGATCTACACCGAAGCGTTCATCTTCAAATGCTGAAAATATATTCAGTGCAGTGTCATAAACTACGTCGTAACCTCGGTCGATCAGAGTTTTGGTTATTGCAGCCGAAAGATGTGTTTTACCGAGACCGGTCGCGCCTGTCATTATCAGATTGATCTGACCGCCGCATATTTGTTCTGCGTCTGTTGTGAAGTTATGTGCATAATCGCGGCATATGTTGTAGACCATTTGCATATTGGCTTGTATGTCGGGATTACCGGCAAAGGCATTCAGATCGAAATTGTCAAATGAACAGCTTCGTATAAGATTTCCCATTCCGGAGCTTTCGTATCCTGCCATGATGAGCTGTTTTTTCATGCAGTCGCACATACGCAGACCTACTGTTCCTCTGTCCTGACATATATCACAGTCGAATTTCGGCAGCAGATAGTCTGACGGCAGACCGAGCTTTTTAAGGAAATCCGCCTGTGCCTGTTGGCATTCTTCGTTTTTCTTTTTTATTTTTTCGATCTCTTCTGCTGAGCCTGTACCGAACATTGAGCTGTATATCTCCATTCCTGTCAGGCGAAGCGTTGTGTCAATTTTAGCAAGCTCCGGATATTTGTTCTCAAGAAGCGTTTTTCTCTGCTCCGCTTCTTCGATTCTGTCGCGGTGCTTATGCGAAAACTCATCCTTTATTCTGAAATAATTATCTTTGTTATATGCCATTTAATTATCTCCTTTATATGAAAAAATATTCGGAGTATATGTTTTTCTAACGTGTGATATCCGGCTAAAGCCAGATGTGAATAAAGCATTTACTTATTTGTTCCGGGTGCCCTGTTTTACAGAACACCCGGATACAGCTGTTACTGAAAGATTTTTGAATTACGGTTAAACCGTTTTGCCGTTTTCAGGTAAGGTATTATCAGTTTTCAGACCAGATAGCCTCAACCGACACCTTTTCTTTTCCTGCGATAAGGCTGTACGGAATAACATTTGAATCGAGTTTAACACCGTCTGCAATAAGCGCGCATACGCGGCTTGTGTCACACGGCATCTTGCCGACTTTAAGCTCTACAAGTGTATCTCTGCATACTCTTGATACAGAGAAGCCTTCCCATGCAGTTGGGACGCAGGGATCTATTACGATACCTTTATAGTCAGGCCTGAATCCGAGAATGTACTGTGTTGCTGCAAGGTACATCCATGAAGCTGTACCTGTAAGCCATGAGTTTGAGCCTGCTCCGAAGCGCTCATGTGTTTTTCCGAGCATTGCCGACGCATAAACATACGGCTCGATGAGGCATCTGTCAGCCTGATCATTTCTTACTGCCGGAAGAGAAGCATGGTAAAGCTCAAATGCTTCATTATTTCTGCGCAGAAGTGTTTCGGCTATTACTGCCCATGTATTTGCGTGATAGAAAACGCCTCCGTTTTCCTTTACGCCGGATTTAAGACCGAAATATGCTCTCTTTGAGAAATCTCTGTATGACGTTGCGGGGCCGTGAGAAACAAGACCGAACTCACACATAAGATATTTCATAACATTGTCAAATGCAGAATTTCCTTCTTCAGGCGAGGGAAGCCTTGAGAGAACAGCCCATGATTGCGGATTAAGGAATATCTTGTTTTCTTCGTCGGCGTCTGTTCCGACTTTGAATCCAAAATCGTCATATGCGCGGATAAACCACTTGCCGTCCCAAAGCTGACTGTACTGTGATCTGCACCATTCATAGTATTCCTTAGCCCAATCAAGACGCTTGTCACCGAGTGCTTCGAAAAGCTGGATAAGCTCGTAAGCACCGTGTGCAGCCTGGAAGAATACGAAGGTCGTCTCAGCTTCTCTTGTCTGTCTTGCGATCCAGCTAAGGCTGTCGTTCCAGTCACAAGCGAGGAATTTCGGTATACCGTGTTTTCCGACCATCTTTCTTGTATATTCAAGACCTCTTATAAGATGTTCGGCAACTGTTCCCTCTCCTCCGTCATAATACGGAATTATCTCCTCGAGGAAAGCGGTATCTCCTGTCTCACGGATATATGTGCAGACAGAGAATATCGACCACAGATGGTCGTCTGAACGTCCGCCTCCGTCTGCTTTTTTAGTTGTCGGGAAATAAACGCTCTTTGCGCTTCCGTCGGAGAGCTGTATTGCAAGCAGCATTTTTATGCGCTCTTTGCACTGCTTGGCAGAAGCGTACATGGCTCCGAGAACATCTTGCATGCTGTCCCGGAATCCGAAACCTCTTGTTACGCCTCTCTCATAATATGAGATAAATCTCGACCAGTTGAAGGTCATCTGGCATTCATAGGGGTGCCATACGTTAAGCATTGTATTCATCTCAGGGCAGGGGGTATTTACCTGCTGACGCATGAGAATTCCGTTCCATTTTGCCTTAATGTCGGCGAGATCTTTCTCGGCAACCGAAATGTCGGTGGCTTCTTTTCTGAGGGTAGGTATATCGTCAACCTTTTCTGCGTCGCCGACTGTGTAGAGGAACTGTTTTTCTTCTCCGGGTTTAAGAGTTATGCTTGAACAGAGGCTCGCGCAGGTGTAATCTGCGTTTACATCTGTGCTTGTGCAGTAACCTCTTTCGACAGCGATCGGGTTTGTCTCGTCTCTGTAATCTCCGATAAATGCGCGGCGCTGACACTCATAGCTTTCTATCGGAAGGCTTGTCGACATGAAAGCGAAACGTCTGTCATAGTCGCTTAACTCGTTTGAAGGATCGAATACTACCGAGTCGTGCTTCATATAACAGTCACAGAAATAGCGCGACCATTCCTGAAGCATATCGGTTTCTGCATGGTAAAAGCTGAACTCCATGTAGCTGAACAGTTTCAGCTCTTTTGTCTCGTCAGAGTCATTTTTAAGAGTTACCTTCCATACCTCGTAGTTTTTTCCTTCGGGAATGAAATATGTAATGCATGAGCTTACGTCGTCATATTTAAAGCTGATGGATGTATAGCCCATTCCGTGACGGCATTCGTAAAACTGAGGATCTTTCATTACAGGCTGCCATGTGGGGGACCAGTATTCGCCTGTTTTCATATCCTTTATATAGAGATAATGACCGGGACGGTCCATCGGGAGATTGTTGTGGTTATATTTTGTTATTCTGTGGTTTCCGGGATCGCTGTCAAATATCAGACCGCCTGCGTTGTTTGAGATCATCCCGCTGAATTTTCCGTTTCCGAGATAGTTCATCCACGGAGAAGGAGTATCGGGACGTGTTATAACGTACTCTCTGTTTTTGTCGTCAAAATATCCGTAATTCATTCCTTTGTAAATCCTTTCTTTACCCGGAACAATGGTTTTCCGAAATTTATTTTAAGATTTTTAAGATTATATTTATTGCGGTTTGTTTTCGTCTGCAGCCTTGTATGCGCTGCCGTAGCTTCGTCTGAGTGCAAGCTCAACAAATTCATCGGTGTCAAAGCTGCCCTTATTTTTTTCACTTTGCGGCTTGGTTTTCACCGGATTTTTTGTTTCGGACTTTTTTTCTTTCAAGGCAGTTTCTGCTGCCTTTATTTTATTTTCCTTATCCTCTCGGAACTGCTGTTCCTGAGCCTGCGCTTTCTCAACAGTGTCTATACCGTTTTCATGCATGGTCTCAAGTATTTTTGACATGTATGCAAGAGTATATTTGCCTGTTTTAAGAACGGTATCTTCATATGCACGGCGAACGAGTCCGATCTCAAGCTTCCATTCACGAGTCCACTTTTCGAACGCTTCTACTTCTCTTTTTATCGGAGAACGGCCTTTTATATCAAGAGTGCGTTTTATAAGCTCCTCATCCTGATCGTATTCGTCTTTTCGTCTTGTGTATTCATCGAACTTATCCGCGGTATCTATTCCGTCGTTATAGAGTTGATATGCAAGTTTTTCTATGTATGCTACAGATTTTTTATCATGCCTTGCGCAGTATGTAAACAGCAGCAGGACATGTTCTACCTCAAGACCGAGATGCTCTACAAGCGAAGCTACTCTCCATGATTCGGTAGGCGAAAAAACTTTTCCGGTAATCCGCTGGCATTCATCAATAAGCGCACGTATCATTCCGTCATCCCGTCCGACCATTTCAGCGAGTTCATCACTGCTGTAAGGCGGGCGCACAAAATCTGATCCGATCATTTTTTCGGACGAAACCTTATATGTCTGAGGGACATTTGATTTTTCCGCGAAGGACTGCTCCGGCTGAGATTCGTCGGTTTTGGCAAGAATACCGCGTTCAAGCCAGAAATCGATTGCAGATTCGGCGTTCTTACGTGAACAACCGACTTTACTTGCAAGTAGTTCCGGATTGTCGGCGAGTGACGGCTCAGCGGAAAGATGCATAAGAACAAGCAGATCTACGCGTTCTGCGTTTTCTTCCGTTAAGGCGCGGAGCGGTATTGTGCATACTCCGTTTCCGTACTGTATCTGAATTTTCATAGTCGGTTATAATTCATCCTTGCTTTTTATTTTATATACGTTTTTTGCTTTGCTTGGATTGGTTATTTCACAGCATAAGCCGAGCAGCGTATCAGACAGGTTGATATTCAAAATAGGTACTCTGTACGAATCTGCATCAAGTTCTGTACCTGTGAAGTTCCATATACCGCGTATTCCCGCGCCGACGAGATCTTTTGCGGCATCTTCCGCAAGCTGGCGGCTGCACGCCAGCACCGCAATATCTGTTTTGTTTTCCAAGCAATATCGCGCGGCTCTGATATGAACCGGCTCAGATTGCTGCGTAGTCCCTCGTGTAACTGCCGATTCGTATCTCACTTCTTCGGGAGAATAATCGCCGCAGCATTCTGTAAATATACGTTTCAGATTTACGCCGCGCGCGGTAAAGCACGGATCGTCGGCAATTGCTGCGGCAAACTCAGTTGCTTTGCAGATTATAACGGCGCTGTAGTTGTTTTGTATACCGAGAACAATACCGACAGCGCTGTAAAGGTCCTTTACATTGTATCCGTAACCCTGCTGTCCTACGCCGCCGAGATATGAGAAATCCTGACGTATTTGTGACGGTGTGAGCTTCATTCTTCCGGCAAGCTCAGATGAGCTTATACGCAGAATATCTGCGCCTATAAGTTCGCGAAGCATACGGTAATACCTCGGTAATCTTGTTTTCACTGCCGTAGGTATCGGTTTATTCAAATTCTGTTTTTCTGAGGATGATGATTTTGCCATAAACCCTGTACACCTGCCAATTTTACCGGAGCCGCAAGGCTCCGGTATTACATAAAATTAAAGAGATTCTCTTACGTATGCTGCGAATTCGTCGCATGTAGCGCCGGTATCGCGTCCGGTAATTACAAGCTTGCGTTCGGTGATCATGCACTTGTCAAGCGCCGCTTCAAGGCGATCAGCCGCTTCCTGTCTGCCGATATGAGAGAGAAGCATAACTGTTGCGCGGAGCATCGAGCAGGGATCTGCATACTGTCCGCGTCCTTCGGTTATCATACGGGGAGCTGAACCGTGGATTGCTTCAAACATAGCGTAGCGTCCGCCGATATTTGCCGAGCCTGCTGTTCCGACGCCTCCCTGGAATTCAGCCGCTTCATCGGTGATAATGTCTCCGTAAAGATTGGGAAGAATAAATACATTGAACGATGTACGGCGCTTTTCGTCAATAAGCTTTGCCGTCATAATATCTATGTACCACTCGTCTACCGAAATCTCAGGGTAATCTTTTGCGATTTCACGGCAGATTTTAAGAAATTTTCCGTCAGTCGTCTTGATGACGTTTGCTTTAGTTACGATCGAAACATTCTTTTTGCCGTTTGCACGTGCGTAATCAAATGCTCTGCGGGCGATACGGCGCGTACCTTCGGTCGTTGTAACACAGAAGTCGAGAGCGAGATCGTCGGTGACATTTACGCCGAGTGATCCTACTGCATAGCTGCCCTCGGTATTTTCACGGAAGAAGGTCCAGTCGATGCCCTTTTCGGGAACACGTACAGGGCGGACGTTTGCGTAAAGATCGAGCGCCTTTCTCATAGCAACATTTGCGCTTTCGATATTTGGCATACCGTCTCCTGCATTAGGCGTGGTTGTCGGGCCTTTGAGAATGACGTGGCATTCCTTAAGCTCAGCGAGCGTATCGTCGGGAATAGCCTTGCCGCATGCGATACGGTTTTCGATCGTGAGACCGTTTATATCGCGAAGTTCGATCTTTCCGCTCTTTATCTCATCAGCGAGAAGGTCGGCGAGAATATCGCGTGCCGCCTTACAGATGATCGGGCCGATCCCGTCGCCTCCGCATACTCCGATGATGAGCTTGTCGAGAGAACTGTAATCGGTCTCTCCGCTTGACGCGTTTATGCGTTCTACTCTTTCAAGCTGACCGCGGAGAAGATCCTCATATTTGGCAACTGCCGACTTTATTTCGCTTTCATAATTTTTTTCCATTTTGACTGTTCCTTTCTTTAAATATCGGGTATTGATACCCGGTATAAGCTTTTTTATTTCTCCGTAAATCGGAGAGTTATCAACATTTTAGACAGGCTTTTCCACAGGATATCGGAGATTTTCCACACCCAAAATGATGAAATTCGTTTTAATATGCCTTGATTTGAGCATGTTTTGAAAGTTACCTACAGATAAATGCACAACCTGTGGAAAACTATGACACAATAATCAACAACTGATTTCAAATCATGTGTTTAGGCCGGATCGTTCGGTTTAATAGCTTATAGTTTTGCTAATCCGGCAAATTAAGTAAGATCGAAAAGGTTCATTTCTTTATTTCAAATATATTATATATGCTGATAAGTTTTTTATAATCTATACTTATATTAAACTGTTGCACGTGCATTCAGCGTTGTGTCCGCAGTACTTCCCGCGAGATAATCATAATATGCCTGTGCGCCGACCATGGCTGCATTGTCGCCGCAAAGCGAGCGTTCGGGCATACAAAGTTTCCAACGGTGTTTTTCGCACAGCTTTTCAGCAGCTGCACGCAGATGCGAGTTGGCGGCGACGCCACCCGCCAGCACGACCGTATCACGGTGAGTGCGCAGAGCGGCTTCTTCGAGCCGTATCATAAGAGAGTCAGTGACCGATTTTGTGAGGGATGCCGCGATATCTTCGTCTGAGACGATATCCCCTCGTTGCTTTGCATTGTTTATATAATTTATAACGGCTGTTTTCAGTCCGCTGAACGATAGATCAAGTGTATCGCCTGCGATAGCCGCAGACGGAAACTTTATGCGGTTTTTATCACCTTTTGCTGCAAGCCTGTCCAAAACGGCTCCTCCGGGATACGGAATTCCCATAACGCGCGCCGCTTTGTCAAATGCTTCACCTGCTGCGTCATCACGTGTGCGTCCGATCACCTTAAAATCGGTGTATGATGAAACATCCGAAATTGAGGTATGACCTCCTGATACTGTCAGTGCGATATACGGCGGTTTAAGCTCCGGATGGGTAAAATATGCTGCTGCCGCATGCGCATGTGTATGATTTACTGCTGTCAGCGGTATTTTGTTTGCATATGCAAGGCTCTTGGCAAAATTAACTCCGACAAGTAATGCTCCGATAAGTCCCGGGAAGGCGGTTACTCCGACAAGTTCTATATCGCTGAGCGCTGCGCCGGATTCACTGAGAGCGCTGTAGGTAAGGCCCGATATTGCTTCTATATGTGCGCGGCTTGCTATTTCGGGAACAACTCCGCCGTAGAGCTTGTGTGTTTCGATTTGAGATGCTGTGCAGTTAGCGAGTATTTTTCGGGAGCTTTCGGTCATCTCTACGACGGCGGCTGACGTTTCGTCACAGGATGATTCTATTGACAGTATAAGCATAATTTGTTGTGCTGCTTTCTTATAATTATATTTTTATGCTGTATTTCATGAGTATGGCATCTTCGGCCGGAGATCTGTAGTATCTGCGTCTTATTCCGATTTTATTGAAGCCGAACTTTTCGTACAGATTTATAGCCGGACAGTTTGAGGCTCTGACTTCAAGAAATACTGTTATGATTCCTGCTTTTTTAAGTTCGGTTATTGAATAAGCTAAAAGCTTTTTGCCGATTCCATGTCGCCGCATTTCCGGATCTACCGCGATATCGAGTATCTCAGCTTCGTCGGTAGCATGCATCACGGCGCAGAATCCGACAGTATTTTGCAAGCTTGCGTTCTTTGCAATATAAATATCAGATGCCGGATTTTCAATTGTGTCTTTAAATGCCTGCGTACTCCAGGGATCGGAAAAACATTTGGATTCTATTGCTTCGAGTTCCCGAATGAGATTTTCATGACTGTTTTTTTCGGCTTTTGTTATAACAATTGTGTCAGACACCGAAAAGTTCCTCAATTCCCTTTTGGATCTCATTCAGACATTCGCGGTATTGTTCTGTATCTCCGCCGAACGGATCCGGAATATCATGCGGCATTGCGTATATCTTTCCTGCGTATTCTGGATAGCATGCCATGAGAAGTAGTGCATGCTGACCTGATATTGCTACGACTATATCGCTTTTTTTCATTATTGTATCGGATATTCTCTCTGCACGGTGCATCTCCCACGGATTTTCTTCTGTTGAAGGGATACCGGCTTCGCGGAGAGCGAGCTTTGCTCCCTCGCTGATCGGTTCTCCCGGATTCGGGGATATTCCCGCGGAGATTGCTTTCCATACTATATTCTGTTCAAAATCTGACGCAAAGCGTGTCCCGATGGATTTTTCCGAATTCTGGCTGATATAATTTGTAACTGCGGCTGCCATGGGACTCCGGCAGGTATTTCCCGTACAGACAAAGCAAACGGTATATTCGTGCTTTTCATTTCCGAGCGCAAGATCTGCAAGCTTCTGCGCTTCAAAGTTCAGATCGTTTTCGGTATCGGTTATTTTTTCTTTTAATGCTTCACTCAATTTGTATCATCTCCCTGAGATGTTTTTTGCACGGTATCAGCAGGTATTTTTGACGCTTCGGAGGAATACGGAAGATAACCGTTCAAAAGTTCTCCGACACATACGGTTTTTTTCTCTTTACGGTCGTATACATATGAAACATGCATGTCCTTATCAAATACACATCCTACGATATATAAGAGACCGCTGTATTTACCCGACAGTGCGAATTTAAGGTAATAGGTCTCGCAGTCGTGGGCGGGAAGCTGATCAGCTGTTTCTCCGGAAAGCGCTGCGGAGACCGATTCAATAACTGCACGGTCGGTACATCCGCCTTCAAAGACTTTCTCTGTTTCATCGGAGAAGCATACGTCAAAGCTGACGCAGGATTCTGCCGTAAATTCAGGAACCGATGAGCTGTAGACTGTGTATATACCGTTTGAATATGCAGCCAAAAGTTCATGCGGATCTGCGTTTTCTATTTCATAAAAGGTGAGACTGCTTCCGTTTTCATCTCTTCCCTTGGCATACGGTTTACCTACCGCAGCCGGAGCATATCCGCGATGGTCTATCCGGTAGTAATTCTGTCCGCCGGATTCGGTAAAAATGGCAGCGCCGTTTTCCTCTGATACAGAGGAATATTCGAGTTTGTAGGCTGCTCCGCAGCCGAATAAAGTTGACGCGACCGTTGCCGCGGCTATCAGAGCCGCGGCAATACGCTTTTCAGGTAATTTTATCATTTTAATTATATCTGCTTTTTATTCAGTCTGTATTTTCAGGAAGACTGTCGTCATTGCTTATCCATTTACTTACGTCAATGATTCTGTATTCTTCCTTAGTGTCACGGATCACAACGGTTTTTATACCGGAGTTCAGTATCATCCGGCGGCACATCATGCAGTTGCTTGTCCCCGGAATGATACTTCCGTCTGACGGATCTGTGCTTGCCATATACAGAGTAGCTCCGTCCATTTCTTCGCGTGAAGCTGATATAATGGCGTTTGCTTCGGCGTGTATTGCCCGGCAGAGTTCATAACGCTCCCCGTGAGGAATGTTAAGCTTTTCGCGTGTACAGAAGCCTATATCGCAGCAGTTTTTTCTTCCTCGCGGAGCGCCGTTATAGCCTGTCGATACAATGGAATCATTTTTAACTATTATTGCACCGTAGCGCCGGCGCATACATGTACAGCGTTCGGATACAGTCTGAGCTATGTCGAGATAGTAATTTACCTTGCTTACTCTCATAGTGTTTTTACCAGTTCCTTCAGGTATTCTTTAAACTCTGATCCGAGTTCGGGATCGCGGAGTGCGGTTTCGACGTTTGCAAACAGGAATCCGAGTTTTGATCCCATATCGTAGCGTTTACCTTCAAAGTCGACAGCGGTCATTCCTTTGCTTCTTGCAAGATCACGCATAGCATCTGTAAGCTGAATTTCATTTCCTGCACCAGGTTTGGTCGATTCAAGTATATCAAAGATATCGGGTGTGAGAAGTACGCGTCCGAGTATCGAAAGTCTGGTGATCACCTGTTCGGGCGTCGGTTTTTCGATCATATCTGTGACATGATACATATTATCGCTTCCGTCGATTGGTTTTGCGTCGAGTGATGAATATTTAAGAATTTGCTCTGCGGTGACCTCTTTTACACCTGCTACGGCGAGACCGGTTTTTTCATATGCGTCTGCAAGCTGTAAGCATACAGGCTTTTCGGACATGATTATATCGTCTCCGTAAAGCACGTAGAACGGTTCGTCACCTATAAAGCTGCGTGCGCGCATGACTGCGTCACCGAGACCTCTTGCCTCTTTCTGACGTATAAAGTATATGTTCGCACGGTTAGCTGCGCTGCGGAGTGAATCAACCACGTCGCTTTTTCCCTTTTTAAGAAGTGCGGATTCGTACTCGGGGGAATAGTCAAAGTAATCCTCTATAGCATATTTTCCGCGGTTTGTTATTATAAGTATATCTGTTACACCGCTTGCAATCGCTTCTTCAACGAGATAAGAAATTGCCGGTTTGTCAACGATAGGAAGAATTTCCTTGGGGACTGTGCGTGCTATGGGAAGCATGCGTGTTCCGAGACCTGCTGCGGGAATTACTGCCTTTGTTATTTTTTTCATTGTTTTTTCTCCTTATTTTTAAAATGTGGTTTATTAAGCTTTCTCCGGTAATGTATCCGAAGTATCTGTTGTTTGTGTAATATATGAGAGGAGATTTTCGGTTGATATATCTCCGTAGCACTCTTTTTCTTCTATTTCAAGAGAATTTGCGTATTTTTCGATCTCTTCGTTAAAGCGCCGTGCCGTATATGCTTCGCGCAGTTCCGAAAAATGTTCATCTATGTATTCATCGGTGAGTTCAAGGCGTTTTATTATATGAAGACCTGCTTCACTTTCGACTATATCCGGATATATTTCACCGGGCTTTATATTTTTTACGGCGTTTTCAAATTCTTCGATAAGCTGACCGCTTGTAAAGCATCGCGGATCTTGACTTGTATCCTCGCTGTACTGTTCGACAAGCGCTGAAAAATCTTCACCGTTTTTTGCTCGGTCGAGAAGCTGCGATGCAAGCTCGGATTTTTCCTCTGAGTTTTCATTTTCTGGTATAAGCAGTATTTGTGATGCAAAATAAAAATTTTGTTTTATATCAGCTTCGACAGTCTTGTCATCGGCGGCAACTTCGCCTCCGTATTCTGAAGTCATTTTTTCTCGGAGCATGACTTCAAGCTGCTGAAGCTCGGTCGCATATTTTAAGAAATCTTCATCAAGATATTCTGCAGCAAGTTCTTTTTCAAGTTCGTCTTTTCCGCTGTATATCTCTTCAAGCCCTTTTATGTAATTGTATATTTCTTTTTTCTGATCTTTTGAAAGAGAGATTTTACGCTCGTCAGCCATGTTTTTTACCGCTGCGGTGTGACGGAGAGACTGCATCACGATATCGCGTACATCGGAGTCGAGTTTATTTTCATTTATCCCGGGTTCTTCAAGTTCTCTCCGTATGTTCAGATACAGATATCTGTAGTGCTTTAGTGAAACGTCGAAACTGCCGAGGGACATTACCGTATCCTTTTTTTCGGAACATGCACTAAGCGGTGCAAGCATGCATATCGTTACGGCGAACGCAGCAGCTGAGCGGAGAATAGTTTTTATTTTTTTCATTTTGTTGTCCTATGATTTTTGTATCGGTATTAATATCGGTTATTTATTCGTGTTTGCGGTCAGACACACGGTCATGTGCAGTTTTATATGCTTTGAAATTCGTACAGAATATTTCTTTTCGTTTTGTTTTACTGAAACAGAGTATTTTGTGCGTCTCCGGTAAATTTGCATAATACTTACTTATTATATATTGTATATCAAAAGGGCTTCTTTGTCAATAAAATAAAGATATAAAACGTGCAGTTTTCGTATTGACTCAGTTCCTTTTTGAACAATATATCGGTACATTTTAAAATTAAATATTTAAATGTTAAAAATCGGAATTTTTATTGTAGCAGTCTTTGCAGATAAATATAGGAGCCGCTTTTATAGCGGCTCCTATATTTATCTTATGAAAAAGTATTAGTCTGAAGTTTGTCCGTGGACGGTAATCACAGTGCCCTTTTTGCCATTTAAGCAGTAAAGCACGATTCCTGAAAGAAGCATTATTACGGGCGGAATAAGGTATATAGGTGAACTTACTGAATCGTCTGTCTTACGGATACTTATTTCAGTCATTTGAAAATCGGGATGCCCATAATATATTTCATCTCCGGTTGTATAAGGGTATAATTCCCGGATTGCTTTAAAAAATGCTTCGGAGGTAATAACGTAATGCTTTATTTCCTTGCTTTGTATTTTCTGAGAATTATCGGACGGTGTGATATCCTGTTTTTCTTTATCGGGAAGTTCATACGGCTGAAGATGATATGCCGGAACAAGAAATTCTGTATCTCCGGTCAGGAGGAAATAATACTTTCCGTCCATAATTATTATGTCGTCAAAAAGTGTCAGATCTTTTTGCTTGGCAATTTCTTCGGCAACCTGTTTTGCGTTTTCGAAACCGACTGTATCGTTGTATAACCCGTCGTAAGGGTAATAGCTGCCGTTATCACGGTGTCCGACAATTATGCACCTCTGAGCAATATTGTTTACGTCTACGGTGAAAAACCAGTTTTCGGATTCGGTTTTATCTATCATTTCATATATTGAGTTGCTCTCTGTTATGCTAAGCGCCAGATAACTTACATGGTATGCCTTTCCGAGCGTAATGTCTTCTTCTTTGGCATTTTTGTCGGCTCCCCAGTTTTCGGGTGCGGTTAAAAAGGCATATTTTAATTCATGTAAACGTTCTTCTGCGGCCGCAACAGCTTCTTCCGGAATCTTTTTATATGTATTTTCGGCAGCTGTGCTTCCGATTGTGAAATAAGGAATGAGCAGAGTCAGAAGAATAATAAAAGGTTTGATTCTTTTTTTCATTTTTGCTTCCTTATCTTTTGTTTATTATAAAAATAAAAAAATAAAAACGCATAAATCCCTCTGGATTTGTGCGTCAAATAGGGGCTGCGTATTTAACGCACCTTTATTTTGATTTGCGGCAAGGGGTAAATACTGGACGGAACAAGGGTATCACCACTTTCACAATATTTATTTCTGATTAAATTGTACCATATAATCATATTTTTGTCAATAAAATTTGACATTTTACCTACTTTTATTTTTCCGGTCATATTTTCCGGATTTTTATTTTATCCATTAATGTTAATATTTAAATACATTAATGAATATATTATGTAAAAAATGGATGCAAAATCTGCAAATATCAATAAATTATGTGCAAATTACTGTATTAGCAAGAAAAATCGATTAAAAAAATGTAAATTATAATAATTGATTTTTTTAGACGTTTTTTTTATAATGAATATATAAGATTTACCGCTTTTATTTTAGATTTCTATGTTAAATATATCTATATACGAATCGTTGATCAGCACGAAGATGCTGTTTACGATATAAAAATATTTTATAATTATTAAGGAGAATAAAAATGAAAAGATTTTCTGCGATTTTACTGTGCTTCATTATGGCACTTTCACTGTTTGCCTGCGGCGGAAAGGCTAAGACCGTAGAGGATTACCTTAACGACAAAGAAGTTCAGGCTCAGATGGACACCCTTAAAGAGACTATGAAAAATGCCGGCATCGAAATGGATGTAAAGGGTGAAGGCAATAAGATGATCTATTCTTACAAGTTTTCCGAGCAGATCGATGAAGAAAACATGTCTGCTGTAAAGGAAAGTCTTGAATCCAGCCTTGAAGTTCAGACCTCTGTTTTTGACGGTATTTTAAAGACACTTAAAGACGAAATGAAGATCAGCGATCCGTCTATATCTGTAAGATATCTCAATGCTGACGGCAGTGAGCTTTTAACCAAAGATTTTAAGTAATTAATAGATACGCATATGATTTGTAAAGCATGCGGTGCCGAAAACGGTGACAGATACAGGTTTTGCAGTAAATGCGGCGCTTCGCTTACGAGCGTCGGAAATACTGCTCCTGTACATAATACGAACAGTAATAATTACGAACAGAGAACGTACGGAACTTTTGCGCCTGCACAGCGCAGTGACAAATCTTTTTTGTGGGGAGACGTTTCCGCAGTGTTCGGTTTTGTCTGTTCGCTTGTCGGATTCTTTTGGTTTTGGTTAATTCTGTGTCCTGTCGGACTTGCAGCTTCTATTTACGGTTTTTACCGTAAAAGAATGCAAAAGCTTGCGGCAGCGGGAATCATTATTTCCGCGGTAAGCATACTTATTAAATTAGGATATATTTTGTCGATTAATAATCTGCTTCCGCTGTGGCTTATCGGCGGAGCGCTTTGACAGATTATGGAGGTATAAAAATGATCTGTAATAATTGCCGTCATCAGATTGATGACAATTCGAGATTCTGTCCCGATTGCGGTGCCCCCATTGAGACTCAGACTCAGAATGTCCCGCAGCAGAACACTGTATATAATCAGCCCCAGAACGGGCAGAATATATACGGCCAGCCTGCGTATTCCGCACCGCCTCCCCCGCCGCCGGTCAATCAGACTCCGTATCTGATCTGGTCGATTCTTGTTACATTATTTTGCTTCCTGCCGCTCGGAATTCCGGCTATCGTATATGCGGCAAAGATAAGCTCGGCGCTTTCCGCAGGAAATTACCAGCTTGCAGTTGACTCGGCAAAGAAGTCAAAGCTCTTCTCAATACTTGGTGCATGTATCGGTGCTGTTCTCATTATCATTGTATATGTCGCAGCATTTTGCATCGGCATAGGTATCGGTATGTCAGATTACGGCTCATACTACAGCTACTATTGATGTACGGCATCGGAAAGGGATTTATCCGACGTTTGACCGCCGCAGTCTTGATTTTTGCGGCGGTCATTTTGTTTATTGTTTTGTATATATATGCAGAATCAAGGTGCGGAATAAGTATACCGTGTCCGATATACCGTTTTACGGGACTTTACTGTCCGGGGTGCGGTTCGGGGAGAGCGTTTCATGAGTTTTTCCGCGGACATATTGCTGCTGCATTCCGCCAGAATCCGGCGTTCATGATTCTTGCTCCTGCTGCGGTGCTGTATTTTACCGTGAGGCTGATTGATTATGTTATTTCCGGCAGAAACCGTATTGACAAATATATACCGGACAAGCTGCTTATCGGAATATTTATTATTCTGATAATATTCGGGGTACTTCGTAATATTCCGATAGATGTTTTTAACTGTCTAAGACCTGTCTAAAACTTATAGATATAAAAGGAGAATATTTATTATGTCACGTTATTCAAATACCTTTGAAACAAATCTTCTTCCGGGTGAGATAGATAGCGTAGTGCGCGCTTATCTTGAGTCTGAAAAGTTTGAGTATGTTAATTATAAAGGCGAAAATGTCTGGAAAAAGGGAGAGGGCTTCTTTACATATCCTCAGTATATAAAAGTAAGTGCTGCAAACGGTTCCCTTACTGTGGAAGCTTTTCTTAAATATCCTATACTTCCTGCTGTCAGCGTCGGAGAAATCGCACTCAAGGGATTTGTCGCTTTCCCTGTAAAGGCAAAGCTTAAGGATCGCGTTTCCCAGCTTGAATACAGACTTCAGAATGCCGCTCACGAAAAGTACAAGGCATCTCAGCAGCCGTCATCTGACGAAGCTTAACTGCTTTTGAATTATCGGCGCTGACTGTCGAAGTAAAAGTACATTTGCTTACTGTTATTTTAATAAATTTATTTTAAATTAAAGCGCAAAGCTGCATTATAATGCAGCTTTGCGCTTTTCTATATATAAATTCGT
>CABUHS010000022.1 GCA_902491535.1 uncultured Eubacteriales bacterium | reverse complement strand
GTATTATCTGCAGAAGAATCTGCAGGGAGACGTGGTGCAGATACTTAATGTTAATAATAATATTGTCGCATACTACGCCTACGATGCATGGGGTAATCTTGTTTCTGTAACCGATGCAAACGGTAACGAGATCACAAGTAAAACAAACTTTGCTGTTATCAATCCTATCAGATACCGCGGATACTACTACGATAGTGAGACCGGATTCTATTATCTGCAAAGCAGATATTACGATCCTGCTAACTGCAGATTTATAAGTGCAGACGATATTGTATCTACAGATCACGAAACAACAAACCTTAATTTATTTGCCTACTGTGGCAATGATCCAATTAACAGAATTGATCCTAACGGTAAATTCTTTATATCAACGATGATTGTTTGCACAGTTGTTGGTGCAGTTATAGATGGAACGGTTGGAGGAATCCTCGGAAATGTATATGCAAACGACCAGGGATATACTGGTTGGGAGAAAACAAAATGCATATTAACCGGTATTGATATTGGTGGACTTACCGGAGGTACAGCAAGCTATTTCGCGGCGCCCGCGATTGCAAGTGCAACAGGAGTAACTGGATTATCTATATCATCGGCAGGTATTTCTACTGTTGGTATAGTTGAAGGAAGTTTAGCAACAGAAAAGACTCTACCAACTATTAATGAAGCATTAAAACAACTTAATAATTCCGGATTAAGACCAGGACAATCACAAATATCTGCAAGTGGTGTTATGAATTATGTTAATAATCCAAAATTACTGCAAGAAGCCGGCAAAGTCTTTAGAAATGGATCTCAGCGATTTTTAGTTGATGGACACCATAGAATGGTAGCACAAACAATTTTGGGCAATGGTAATTTTTATACAATGCCAACAAATACATTACCATCTGCCACAAATATTTATTGGTCAAAACATTGGTGTGAATTTGGGAAAACAGCGATTAAGGTGATTAAGTAATATGCAGGTAAATAAACACTTTTTCTTTGGAGAAGCCTTGTATAGATTATCCGTCTATGAAAAAGGAAGATGCACAACAAGCAAAATATTGTGGTCTAAAAAATATGTAACACAACTTGTTAACTCAATAAATTTTATGGAAGAATTGGTTCAATCATTATCTGATGAAAATATAACGTCTCATGACTATGAGATAGTTATTAAATGTATTGAAAACAAAGAAATATTTGGTTTCAACAAATTATTATTGAGTAAATGGCAAGAAAATAATTACGCCTTATCATCAACTCATAATATTTCATCTTATAACGAAGTAAATCAACTAATGCGTGATATTATCGAACAACTAAAACAGAGCATAAAATCATTGAATAGAATCAATATTTGACTATACATCTTCCTCTATTACAATTGACATAGCTCTGAAATGTGCGCAAAGATATTTAAAATGGTTGCAATGTGTACTATAGGAATAGTAATTGTTGCAGCTGATGATTTAGTAGGAGTAGGTGTTGCGGATGACTTTCTTTATGGCCCATTTGGAGGTGGTATAGGTAAAGGCTTAACAATGATATTCGGATAACCTAAGTTATTGGAGGATTTGTTATGTGGAATGAAATTAATGATAATAGTGATATTATAAAATTTATGGATACAATTTGTTCTTTTCACGATAGTTGCATAAAAGAAATAAAATACCTTAGTGGAGCATATGTGGATGAAGAGTTATCTATGTATCCTGTAAATGATATTAGAGTATTAAAGGTTATTATACAACGTAAATTTCAAGACAACTCCATGATTGAAATGGAGTTTGAAGGATTAAAGCAATTACAATTACTACCTTGTGACGATAAATATACTTGTGAAATACTTGATTCAACAATGTTATTAAAAGATAACTATATATACTGGTGTGATTGTGGAGGCATATCGGAAATGGATTTGGATAATTATAAAGGAACTATAATTTGTGCGCTAAAACTTCGCTGGCGTTCTATTGATAATTGTATGGGCAAAAAAGAATTTTATACAGCAATAAAATAAATCGATGTGTTGCACTGTATCAGAAAGTATTGTATTTATGTAACCAACCACATTATGTTTGGATAATTACAATAGCTGAAAAATCTCAGAATAAGTCCTGACAAATGCTGTGATATCACATTGTTGACTAAGTATCCCTGTTAATATAATCAAAACAGGATTCTAATAACGTCGGTTCGAGTCCCTATCAAAAATTTCTGTTGGCATCTCTTTTGTAACCTGTTTACATAAAAGAAGCAGTTTTCCAAAGAAAACTGCTTCTTTTTCTATTATTTTTAACTTAAAATATGTATGCTTCACAGCAAATCGAAAATTGACTAATTAAATAATGCTAAAAATTCGCTTATATCCTTTATGTCATTCTCCATAACCGCTTTATATACATCAACGCTTTTATATTGGTCAAAAGAATATATACCTCTTTTAATTAATTCTCTTTTTATATCCTTGATAACTGTCCTTTGTGCCTGATTTGTATTTTTAATAATGCTATCACAATAAAATTCTGCGCTAGAAATGGTCTCCTTATCAAAGAACCACAAATCTACATTCCACAATTCCCCTGTTATTTTAGTTTCAAATCCGTGAAACCATACCCTTTTTCCGCTTGCGTTTACTTCCTCTTTAGCTTCATACCACAGCGGATGAAATGTATTCGTAATAAATGCAGATAATTCATACAGCCGGTCCAAAGACATAGCATCATTTTCAACGTCAATATCCAAGTCGTTCCATACCATCATATCCATTCGATAACTACCGATTATATGAGCATTTCCAATTTCCTCTATCTTCTTTAATAAACCAAATTCATATAATATGCGGTCAGCCTGTGTTTTTATATCAGTATTATCCATTTTCGAAAATCCGCCAAATCATGTTTTTTCACACACCAAACGGTTAAAAAATATATTAAATCATACTTATAAGCTCGTTAAGTATCCGATGGGCGACCTCATCCTTTGTCATTACAGGCAGCTTTTTTTCTTCTTTCTGTGTAATAAGTGTTATAACATTAGTATCCGCTCCGAACCCTGCCCCATCAGTTCTAAGAGAGTTTGCGCATATCATATCGCAATTCTTTGCCGTAAGCTTCTTTTTCGAGTTTTCGATAACATTATCTGTCTCCATGGAGAATCCGCAGATAAGCTGTCCCTTACGCCTATGCTGTCCAAGATATTTCAGTATATCCTCCGTGCGTCTGAGCGGTATACTCATATCTCCGTCAGACTTTTTTATTTTGCTGTCCGAAATGTATAAAGGTGCGTAATCGGCAACAGCGGCAGCTTTTATTATAATATCCTGCTCTTCTGCCCGCGCCGCAACCTCCCGCATCATGTCATCCGCGGTAACAACATTAACAACACTTACAAAATTAGGAAAAGGCACATCACAATGCGCCGCAACAAGTGTAACCTCTGCTCCGCGCCGTGCGGCAGCGTTAGCAAGAGCTATACCCATTTTTCCGCTTGAATGATTGGTTATAAATCTGACAGGATCTATAGACTCACGGGTTGCGCCGGCAGTCACAAGAATGTGCTTTCCTGTAAGATCCTTTTCATAAGCGATCGCATGTACAATATGATCTATAAGAAGCTGCTCGTCCGGCATGCGGCCGTCGCCTACATCACCGTTCGCAAGCATTCCTCTGTCGGGCGCTATAATCGAATAGCCGTAGCTTTCAAGCCGTTTCATATTATCCTGAACGATCGGATTATGATACATATTATGATTCATCGCAGGAGCAATAAGCTTTCTGCATGTGCATGCCATGACCGTTGTGGTAAGCATATCATCGGCAATTCCGCACGCGATCTTACCGATAACATCGGCGGAAGCAGGTGCGATGAGAACAGCATCTGCTCTCTTGGCAAGAGCAACATGCTCCACGCTGTATTTAAAATTACGGTCGAACGTATCTATCAAACATTTATTTCCCGTAAGTGACTCAAAAGTTATCGGTCCTATAAAATTCACAGCATTTTGAGTCATTATTACGTTTACATCACATCCGAGCTTTTTAAGTCCGCGCGCAATATTTACCGCCTTATATGCCGCAATACTTCCGCTGACTCCGAGTACTACCGTTTTTCCCGTAAGCATTAAGATACCTCCGATAAACAATCATCTTTATTTATGTTATATTTTATCATAAAACAAAACTAAAATCCATAACTAAATTTAAAACAAAAATTTATATTGTGCATTTTGCTTATATCTAAAATATTTAAATTTATTTAAATATCGCATTTCTGTTCATAATGACGTTTTTAATATACATATACAACTATTTAAAGTCAATTGTTGACAAATATATTTTAATATAATATAATTAAATCAGATAAATTAAATTTCAAGAAACAGGTGATACCGTTGTTTTAAAATCTATGTATAAATTATCTACTTTAAATTATATAATTTTAGCCGAAAATATATAGAAGGGAGAGAACTATGAAAAAATTTCTAACTTCTTTAATTTCCATGGTCTTATTATGTTCTGTTATATCGTTATCTTTTGCAGCCGCCGATGATATTACTCAAACCGTCAAATACGCCACACCTACTATTGACGGTATTATCGACAACGAATACAGAGATTCTGTCCGTATAGAACACCGTTGGTCTGAACAAGACAATGAAAATGATATGCGATATGCTCCATACTTTCACGGAAAATATTCGCCATACAGATCTGATCGAGTTGAATATAACTGGGATTGCAGTGCAAACAGCTATTTTCTCTGGGATCGTGATAATCTCTATATCGCAATCGAAGTCACTGATGACGATTACGGTTGTATAGACGATGAGCATTTTAAATATTCCCAAGAAACCGATAACGGTGATTATTTTGATTATGATGCTCCAATATATCAGGATTCGGTAAATATTATGATTCAGATTGATAATGAAATATTAAATGTCCGCGCAGACCGTGCAGGCAGGTTTATTGCTTCAAATTCCGGTAAAGGATATATGGATGTAAACGTCGTACATAATCCCGATATAACTGATATTTATACATGGGAAGAAGATCATTCCCAAAATATGAAAAACGGTTATTATGCAGTAACAGAAACAGCAACCGGATATATCGCCGAAATGAAAATTCCGATAAGCGACGCTTACCGTTCAAAACTTTTATGTCCGGGAAATACATTTTGTTATGCTATATCGCTTATAGACTCTGATGCAGATTCCGAATACATGATCGATTCGTCCGGCTACCTGCATGACGATTTAGTATTAAGACCGTATCTCATAGACACTGTTGCTCTTTTGGATGGAATATACTACAATTCTTCAAGTAAAAAAATAGAATGTAATCTGCCTGTTACTCTTGAAGGCACTTTACTTTACGGAGATATAAACTGGGATGAGGAAGTAAATTCAAAAGATCTTGCAAGACTTATGAAAGTGCTGTCAGGTGAAATGCTTGATGCTTACAGTGCCGATCTGAACGGTGACAGAAAAATCAATTCAAAAGACATTGTATGTCTTTTGAAATTCCTTGCAAAGAATTCAAAGGAGTAAAATCATGAAAAAAATTTTGACTTCTTTAATTACATCGGCTCTGATATTTTCAGCTTTAACGGTATCTTTTGCAGCTACTGATGATAAAACGCCAATCGTCAAATATGCCACACCGACTATCGACGGTATTATCGACAGCGAATACAAAGATTCGCTTCATATCGAACACCGTTGGTCCGAAAAAGACAATAGCGATAGCGGATATTATGAACGTTATGCACCTGGCGCTTACGGAAAATATGCTTATGACAGCGGCTATGAATATGACTGGGATTGCAGTGCAAACAGTTATTTTCTTTGGGATCGTGATAATCTCTATATCGCAATCGAAGTCACCGACGACGATTACGGTTGCCTTGACGACGAAGCTTTTAAATATGCGGAAGAAGACTCATGCACTGGTATTTTTGACTTTGAGCCACAGTTATATCAGGATTCGGTACAGGTTTTAATTCTTCTTGACGGTGAGATATTAAACATCCGAGCCGACCGCGCAGGCAGATTCATCTCCGCAAATTCCGGTAAAAATTACAATGATTCATTCGTCGCACATAATCCCGATATAACCGAAATCCTTACTTGGGAGGAAGACCATGCCCAAAACATGAAAAACGGTTACTATGCAGTAACAGAAACAGCAACCGGATATATCGCCGAAATGAAAATTCCGATAAGCGACGCTTACCGTTCAAAACTTTTATGTCCGGGAAATACATTTTGTTATGCTATATCGCTTATAGACTCTGATGCAGATTCCGAATACATGATCGATTCGTCCGGCTACCTGCATGACGATTTAGTATTAAGACCGTATCTCATAGACACTGTTGCTCTTTTGGATGGAATATACTACAATTCTTCAAGTAAAAAAATAGAATGTAATCTGCCTGTTACTCTTGAAGGCACTTTACTTTACGGAGATATAAACTGGGATGAGGAAGTAAATTCAAAAGATCTTGCAAGACTTATGAAAGTGCTGTCAGGTGAAATGCTTGATGCTTACAGTGCCGATCTGAACGGTGACAGAAAAATAAACTCAAAAGACATTGTATGTCTTATGAAATTCCTTGCAGCAAATTAAAAGGAGTAAAATCATGAAAAAAGTTTTGACTTCTATAATTACATCTGCTCTGATATTTTCAGCTTTAACGGTACCTTTTGCAGCCACTGATGATAAAACGCCAGTCGTCAAATATGCCACACCGACTATTGACGGTATTATTGACAGCGAATACAAAGATTCGGTTCGCATCGAACACCGTTGGTCAAAAGAAAAAGACAACGATAAAATTTGGAAAATCGGGAAATATTCCGATCAGTTTGAGGAGGGAGAACAGGAAGAATATACCTGGGATTGCAGCGCCGACAGCTATTTTCTGTATGATGATTACGCGCTCTATATAGCTGTTGATGTTACCGATAATGATTACGGCTGTGTAAAAGACAAGACCGTACTTTCTCCATTGGGTGGAGAACAAAATGTTGACATATACGGATCAAAAATCTGGATGCAGGACGGTATACAGATCAATCTTGACTATGAAGGTATGACTGCATCTATAAATGTGGACAGACAAGGTAAATCTATGTTACTCTGGGAAAAATCTGAACTTACAGATTTATATTATTATATTAACGGAACAGAGCCGAGGAATACCGATTTAGGTCATTGTGCGGTATCCGAAACAGACACAGGATATACAGTCGAAATGCGAATTCCGCTGAGTAATGATTTTAAGTCTGTCTTTGCAAATAAAAACGGAGCCGTCTATTACCGGATAGCAGTTTATGACGCACCGACAGATTCTCAGTATTATTGGGAATATACGTTAAATGAAGACTTCTTAATGGTCGGATTTGAAGATCTCGTAGTACTCTCAGACGGTTTTACAGAAGCCGGTTTCCCCGGAAATTTCAGTTTTACGCTCGGCCGTACACTTAAAAACGGTGACGTCAACGGAGACGGAGTGGTAAACTCAAAAGATCTCACAAGACTTATGAAGTTTATAGCAGGCGAAAAGCTTGAGATTTTCAATCCCGATCTCAACGGAGACGGAACCGTAAATTCAAAAGATCTTGTCCACCTTATAAGATTCTGTGCAGGCATTCAGGAATAAAAAGACATAATGTCCGCCGCAACTGTAAAAATGTGCAGAATTTGACGATGACCGACTTATATTAAAAAACAGGAATACGGATACTTTACCGTATTCCTGTTTTTATGTTATTGTGAAGCAACAAGATTCCGGGGCGCCTCAGCAAGCTATGATTGCGCCCGGCGGGTCGGGTTCTTAATTTAAACGATCGGCACAGCGCGACCTATTACTTATTTCCGATCTTTTTCCGGTGTATATCCGTCAATTCCCGATTTTTGGAGCGCGCCGAAAATGCGGTGCTTCAGTCCCTTATATCTACGGTCAAGCGACTGAACAAGCAGCTTCATCTCTTCCCTCTCTGTGTGTCCGTCCTCCGGACAGCTCGTCTCTACGACAGGCAGATCATTACCCGAGATAAAATATCTCACATCCTTTTCCGGCGCATATATAAGCGGTCGGATAAGAGTTATATCTTTTCGGTCAAGGTATGTCTTCGGTGAAAAGGATCCGAGCCGTCCTTCATGGAAAAGGTTCAGCATAAAAGTTTCTATTGCATCATCATAATGATGTCCGAGCGCGATCTTATTGCATCCCTCTTCCTTTGCCGCATCATGCAGTATACCCCGCCGCATTTTTGCACAAAGTGAACACGGATTGCTTTCCGCCCGCGTTTCGAAAATAATCTTCGCAAGAGATGTTCTGACAAGTCTGAACGGAACTCCGTGTACTTTACAAAACTCCGCTATACCTGAGAAATCCATAGGAGGTCTGCCTATATCTTCAAATCCCATATCGGCTGTGATACCGACGATCTCAAATTTTGCAGGATAAAACACCGAAAGATTTATAAGTGCGCAGAGCAATGCAATTGAATCTTTCCCTCCCGACAGACCGACTGCGATTTTGTCTCCGTCCTCAATCATTTTATATTCATCAACCGCACGTCTTGTACAGCTCAGGAGCCGCCTTATTTTTTTAAAATCAGAAATATATCCTTTATCGGAAACAACAGTTCTATTGCTGTCTCCGTCCGATGAATTTTCTGTCTCGCCGGAAATCTCCTGTATATTATCTTTCATTTTTTTGACTGTCCTCTTTTTCTTTCTCTGTGATATCTGTAATATCAGTCTCCGGCAACGGTTTGCTGTTTACACTGCGTTTCTTCTTTACAAAGATCACAAAGGCTATCGCGGCGGAAACAATGATAACAAAAGCGAGCGAAATACTTACGACTAAAAGCAGCGATAATTCACCCTTTACAGTTCCCGACTCATCTATTTCGTAGCTTCTTCCGTTTATAAGCACATTCACATGTCCGGAAGCCGATGCAACAAGAGCCGGATCTCCGCTCAATACCTTAAGTCCGACACAGGAAGCTCTCCTGTAGCTTTCAATACCGTCTATTCCGGCCGTCTGCGAAACAGTCTCCAATGTCATCATTATATCCGCACCGTTAAATTCATCCGCAACATTTATTGCGGAAACATCACCGGAAACAATCTCAAGCGCGACTGTATTATCATCATAGACATATGCTGTGCCCGACATACTCATATCGCCCGAATTCATAACAGCATCGCCTACGCCGTCTGCACTCAGCTTACAGTGACCAACCGTTCCGCCCTTAAAATCAAAGCTTCCGGTATTATATATTCCGCCTCCTGCCGCCGCAGTATTTCTCACTACCGAGCCCTGAGAAAGTACAAGCGTACCTTCGTTATATATTCCGCCGCCGCGCAATTCCGCCGTATTATCGGAATACTGTCCGCCCGAAACAGTATATTCTCCGGAGTTCCACACTCCGCCGCCGATATCAGATTTATTATTACTGACATTTGATTTTTCAGCTCTTACGGTTCCGCAATTATATATTCCGCCGCCACGTTCCGCTGTGTTTCCTGTTATCACAGTACCTGAAAGCTCAACGGTTCCGCCTTCTGAGACAAAAATTCCCGAACCGTCATTCTCAGATATTTCACCGCCAAGCAGTAAAGCTCTGGCTTCCTGCGATATATATATTCCGCCTCCGCTTTCAGCAGTGTTTTTTTCACCGTATTCAAGCTTTGATCCGTTCGGCTCTATGCTGTTGTGCTTTCCTATACAGCCTCCGTGAAAAATAAAACTACCTGCTTCGGCGTATACGCCTGCACCGCACGAAGCTCTGCATCCGTAAACCGTTCCTCCAAGAAATGTAAATGTACCGCCCGACATATAGACTCCTCCGCCTCTGCTTGCCTCAGAATCCGATATGCTTCCGCCGCTCAAAACAAATTCTCCGCCGTTTATAAAAACAGAGCCGCCGTACTCCGCTTTTCCACCTGAAAATAACACTCCGCTATTGACAGTAACTTTAGCTCCGCTTTCGATCATAACAAGGCTCTCACCGCATTTATCCGAACCGATTACAGAAAGTGACGGCTCCGATCCCGCATCATCCTCAATCCCTACGGTCAGTTCCGTTCCGCTTTCCAATACGAATGCCGAGCTGTCACTTGTGATCATGCAGCCCGCGCCCCGAAGTTCATAACTTCCCTCTTTAAACGTGACCGACTCCGCAAGATGAATATCTCTGATAAGCGTGATTATTCCGCTTTCATCAATATTTGCAGATTCATCTCCTCCGAGCGCCTCATAGAGTTCAGCGGTGCTTCCTACAGTACCGCCGGGCGCAGATATTTCATCTGCATATTCAGTTCCCGACGCGCTAAGCGCTGACAGAAAAATAGCCGATACACAGCACGCCGCCACAAAAAAACTTTTTATCTTCATATCCGAAATATCCTTTTTATCAGGCATCATAATCAACCGTTACATAACAGCAAATGATTCTAAAAATGCCGACAGCTTTGTATCTCAACACAGACTGCCGGCAGCTTTATTATTACGACTTTTATTCAGCATCCTCAGCGTGAACGTCAACACAACGTACAGCCGAACGAAGAATACGAATCTTTGTGCAATTATGAGTTGTCTCGATAACTACAGTCTCATCCTTTATACTAACGATCTTTCCGATAATACCGCCGATCGTGGTGATCTCATCTCCGACCTGAAGTCCGCTTCGCATTGCTGTTGTTTCCTTCTCCTGCTTCTTCTGAGGACGAATCATAAAGAAATAAAATACAACAAGCATAACCACAAGCATTATGATCGTCATCCACGATCCGATACCGCCTGCTTCAGCGCCGGTTGCTTCACCTTCCAAAAAATTCAGTATCACAATTATACCTCCGCTTTTAATTTTAATAATACAAGTGGTAATATTATACACTATATATTGGCTTTTGTCAATGCATCAGAGCTTCACCGCAAAGGTTCTCCGCTTATAACAACAAAAAATTTACATTTGTTCACACGTAAGCTCATATGTCTCATTACCGGGGAACTGCGATATAACAAGCTTTACCGAATCGCCTTCGCAGCGAAGCGAGAAATCCTGAATAAAAGCATATCCGTTGCATATAGCCTTTATATCAACCCCGCTGTCATTCCAACCGCATGAAACATATATGTCGCTGAAAGGTCTCATTATAAACGGAAATGTAAATACAGGTCTGCCGAATCCGAGATCATTCCTGATCCAACCGCCGCTCTGCGCCTTTATAATATGTTCACCGTGTATACCTGATACTTTGAATGTATCAGGAGATATAACAGACACCTCCGTAATACCAAGCTTATTAGCCGAAACTGTAAACTGCTTTCCGATAAGGCTGCATGCTTCGGCAGTTACAGGCTCCGAAATACCGGACGCCGGTTTGGTGCTTCTTTCCTTCTCTCCGGTAAATGTCTCGTTTTCATTGAGCGCAGGTATAAGAACGTCCCATATTCCCTTTAAAAGATACTGTGAGCAGTGTGAACCGGAAAATACCGCTACGACAAGATCAAGATCAGGTACAACGACACAATACTGACCGAATGCACCGTCTCCGCGGAAAGATCCTTCATACTGACAACGCCATATCTGCCATCCGTAACCGCACTCCCAGTCATTGCGCCGCCATTCCTTCTGTTTTTTAAGCTCGTCGAGCCATTCCTGCCCTTCCATGTCGACTGTGTCGATAAGAGGGGACGTCGCGATCTCAATCAGTTTTGAATCAAGAAGCTTTTTCCCGTTCCATTCTCCCTTTTTCAGTAAAAACAACCCCATTTTTGCCGCATCTACGACACTCACATTGAGGCCGACGCCGCCGTAGGAATCTCCGTTTTCATTTTTCTCCCATATTGCATCTATTTCAAGAGGATCGAAAAATCTCGGTTTAAGATAATCGAAAAGAGACTTTCCCGTAAGCTTACGTATTATCAGCGAGAGCATAAATGTAGCTCCGGTATTGTACACATACCGCGTTCCCGGTTCAAGCGCAACATCGGAATGAATGAATGCCGAAACAGGATCTTTTTCGGTTAAGATCCAATCCGAGTTATCGGGATAATGTCCGGTACTCATAGTCAAAAGATGTTCTACCCTCATCTTTTTCATGTTTTCGCATACATTTCCCTGAGCTGCAACGTCCGAAAAAATATCGACTATACGGTCTGAAGCCTTGAGAAGCCCGTCCTGCATTGCAAACATTATACCGATAGATGTAAATGTTTTACTCATGGAATTCAGCATGTGAGGCTCTCTGGTACTGTACGGTTTCCATGCCCTCTCGGTAACAAGCTTTCCTCTATATATTATTGCACATGAATGAACATGAGTATCATATCCATCCCAATAATCAAACATTCTTTCGACCGCAGCAGAATTTATTCCTCGGCAATCGGGTTTTACAGTCTCAAATTTCATATTGCTTCAGACCTTTCAAAATATAACAAAAGATAACTAAACTAAAACGGATAATACAGATCCGACGTGTTCAGTATAACTGTTTACACATCTGTTGTCAAGAACTTTTTTATTTTTAAAAATAAAAAACATATATAACTTTATACAGCACATTGACATATTAAACATCATGTGATATCATACATTATATACTGAATCGCTAAATAAATGGAGAGTATTAATGAAAATAAAAAATTATTATGAAAATCCCTCTGTTCTTCATCTCGGCTGTGAAAAACCCCGGGCATACTATATACCTTTCGGACACGCGGACGACGCGCTCACTCTTCCGCGTGAGGCTTCGGACAGATATTTTGATCTCTGCGGAAGCTGGAAATTCGGATTTTATTCATGTCCTGACGAATGTCCTGAATTCACCGACATCAGCTTTGACGCAAACACACTGAATGAAATATCGGTTCCGTCATGCTGGCAGATGAAAGGATACGACCGTCATCAATATACAAATATAAATTACCCATTTCCTTACGATCCGCCGTACGTTCCTTATGACAATCCATGCGGAGCTTATATAAAGGACTTTTCTTATTCAAAAAACGGTATGCGCTGTTATCTTAATTTTGAGGGCGTTGACTCGTGTTTTTATGTGTGGCTCAACGGAAGTTTTATTGGATACAGCCAGGTTTCACATTCAATAAGCGAATTCGATATTACCGATACTCTGAAAGACGGCATGAACCGACTGTGCGTACTTGTACTTAAATGGTGCGACGGAAGCTATCTCGAGGATCAGGACAAATTCCGCATGTCGGGAATATTCAGGGATGTATACATACTCTCACGCCCGGAAAACCACGTCCGTGACTTTTACATAACTGCAGATACAAGCGGAGAGCTTACTGTCAGCTTCGACAGTAATGCAGACAGCATAGCTTCCGAAGCTATCCTATATGACGGCGACTGCGCCGTCGCAAAAGCAGAGGGCAATTGCGGCATGCTGAAGCTCTGTATTGATAATCCGAAGCTGTGGAATGCAGAAAATCCGTATCTATATACCCTTCTCATTCACTGCGGAGATGAATATATAAAACAGCGTGTGGGATTCCGTGAGATATGTGTCCGCGACGGAATTGTATATTTAAACGGTAAAAAAGTTCGTATGAACGGCGTAAACCGTCACGACAGCGATCCATTCACCGGATATACCATATCACAGGATCAGGCAATGGCAGACCTCCGAATGATGAAGCAAAGCAACATCAATGCCATACGAACAAGCCATTATCCGAACTCCCCGTGGTTTCCCGAATTATGCGATGAGCTTGGTTTTTATCTTGTTGCCGAAAGCGATCTTGAAGCGCACGGATGCGTAAATCTTGTCGGCGGAGAAGGAGGCATGGAAAACTACGGAAAAACCGTGCAGAATCCTATCTTCCGCGAAGCGATCATAGACCGCATTATGCGAAATATCATAAGAGACCGCAACCGCCCGTCCGTAGTTATATGGTCACTCGGAAATGAAGCAGGCTACAGCGAAGCCTTTGAGGAAGCGCTCCGTCAGCTTCGTAGCTGTGACAGTACCCGTCTGACACATTACGAGAGCAGTCTCTATGAGACCGCAGGACACAAAAACAACACCGAGCTTATTGACATCTACAGCAAAATGTACGCCTCTCCAAAGGAGGTCGACGAATATTTTAACAATCCGGATAATGTAAAGCCGCATACGCTGTGCGAGTTTATCCATTCCATGGGAAACGGTCCCGGAGGCATAGAGGATTATATAGAAGTGATGGATCGCCGTCCCGGTTTTTTCGGAGCTTTTGTATGGGAATGGTGTGACCATGCGATATATGCCGGAGAGCAAAACGGAATGAAAAAATTTCTGTACGGCGGAGATTTCGGAGAATATCCTAACGACGGCAATTTCTGTGTAGACGGAATGGTATCTCCCGACAGAATACCGCATTCTGCGCTCTATGCATACAAAAATGCAATAAGACCTGTCCGCGCAAGTTTTGAAAACGGAAAACTTACACTCGAAAACAGGCTTGATTTTACTGACGCTTCGGATATCCTGAATGTTACGGCAGAATATCTCGAAAACGGTAAGGCTGTGCGGTCGCTTCCTATAGACCTGCCGCCGCTTCCGCCCAGAGAACACGTATCCGTTGACATTCCTGTCTGTGAGAACTCACTTTATGATACGGCACTGCGCATTGTTTACACACAAAAAAGAGATTCATGGGCATCTGAGGCAGGTCATATTCTCGGTTTTGATTTTATAAAGCTCTATGATACGGTAAAAGATATTTCACATACATGCGACACTGTGCCAGACTTTTCGGAAACAGAAAGATATATCAGAATATCCGGAAAGTCTTTTGAATATTTGTATGATAAACGAAGCGGAGAGTTTGATAAGATCAGTTTCGGAGGAGAATCAGTTACAGATAAACCGATAAAATGGAACATCTGGCGTGCGCCGACCGATAATGATATGTATGTATCTCCGCAGTGGTACCGTGCCGGATATGACCGGGCATATGTGAGAGCATATGATTCGACTGCGGAAAAATTCAGCGACAAAATCGTCATAAAAACAGACGCCGCGATCGTAACCCCGTCTCTACAACGCATAGGCGAGCTGCAAATCAAAATCAGTGTATACGGAGACGGCGCAATTTCAGTTTCGGCTGTATGCAAAAAAAGAGAATCCATGCCGTTTTTGCCGAGATTCGGCTTCACAGCACAACTTCCGCGAAATTTCGATAACATAGAATGGTACGGGTTCGGTCCCGGAGAATGTTACTCCGACAGACTTGACAGTGTATATATAGGAAGATTCTCCTCAGACGTTGCGGGACTTTATGAAAGCAGAATAAAGCCGCAGGAAAGCGGAAGCAGATGCGGACTGAGTGAGATTTCCGTTGACAACGGAAATCTGCGTATTACAGCAAAAGGAAAAGATTTTTCCTTCAATGCAAGCGAATATACTGTATCCGAACTAAGTACAAAACGCCATAATTTTGAGCTTGAAAAATGCGGCAATACAGTTTTATGCGTAGATTACGCACAAAGCGGAATCGGAAGCAACAGCTGCGGACCTGAATTACCCGAAGCACTTCGTCTGAAAGGTGAATTTAAATTCGACCTGCTTGTTCAATTTGAAAAAATGTGATCGCATCGGAGCAAATATGAATATAAATATCCTTTTCGAAGATAAGTTTTTTATTATATGTGAAAAACCTCCGGGAGTTCTTTCCGAAGCCGACGGCAGCGGTAACGATATACTGTCTATGATCTATGCGCAAACAGGAAATCAATACTTACTTGTACACAGGTTAGACCGCGATACGGGCGGAGTAATGGTAATTGCCAAAACTTCTGCGGCGGCTTCGCGCATATCTACAATGATTCAAAATCATGAATTCTCGAAAGAATATCTTGCAACAGTAACAGGAATCCCTGAAGAACCGTCCGGAACATTTAATGATCTGCTTTTCCGTGACAAGAGAAAAAACAAAAGCTTCGTTGTAAACAAGCCGAGAAAGGGCGTTAAAGAAGCTTCTCTCGAATATAGATTACTTTGTTCCGAAGAATATGAAAATAAACCCGGAGAGTATTCTGCCGTTTCACTGGCTCAGATCAGGCTTCATACCGGAAGAACACATCAGATACGCGTACAGTTTGCCTCACGCAAAATGCCGCTGATAGGCGACAGCCGTTACGGCAGTTCCGAAAAGAAATGCAAAACAGCGCTGTGGAGCTTCCGTATCAATTTTACACATCCGTTCACCCAAAAATCTATTGATGTAAAATCCATTCCCCCGAAAATTTTCCCATGGGATATATTTGAGATACCGTATTCAGACATCTGAGCAATTAAACCAAACAATACAAAAGAGAGGGATCCAGCTTGTAAAAGAAGGATTCCTCTCGCTTTTCAGGTACAGCTGAAAAGTCTTTATAATTCTTATTTACCGGAAGAATTCCGTTTATAAAAGCAATACGAGTATACCATAGGAATTACAAGAGATATAATGAGGATAATCAGCATTACATACAAATTACTTATAAACGCGGTCGCAATTGCAGCCACTCCTCCTATGGCCATACTCCACCCTGCAATACGGTGTGTACGGTTCCAGTTCTCGGAATCTTTAAGAGTCCACGGAATCCTGATTCCGAGTGTACTGTTCTGTTTTACCTTAGGCAAAAGATTTCCGAGTACAATAAACAATATTCCTAAAAATATATGGCATACCATTACTACATTAATTTTATAACCTAAAGCTACAGAATAAACAACAGTATAAAGCAAAAGCGATATTATCGGAATAATCCAGTACGACATTCCGATAAGCCTTTTTCCGATATTATTTTTTCTCGGATCAAGCGCCGTGACAGTAATACAAAGTATATGGAGCGCCGTAATTATAAGCGGCATCCCAAAAACAGTAAACATTTTACTGCCCCATCCGTTTGCAGAATTATCGGCTCCGAAATGTATTGCCAAAGTATCGGGAAGCTTTTGCCAAAGTATAATGCCTATAAGCATCGGAAGCAGATTAACAAAAGTTGTAACTATAAATTTAACTTTATTTTGTTTCATCATCGGTATTTCCTCCTTTTAGTTCCGAAATCCATAACATAATTTCTTCAAGAACCGATGTATTCAGTTCGTAAAAAATAAATTTTCCTTCTCTGCTGTCTGATATGAGATCAGCCTCCTTTAAAACTGACAAATGCCTTGAGATTGCAGCGGCAGTCACATTAAAACGTTCTGTAATCTCTCCGGCTGACATCCTTCCGTTTTTCAGCATATTTAATATGTCTCTCCGTATCGGATCGGCCAAAGCGCGAAGCGTTTGCTGCATACCCATTTTCCAAACTCCTTTCATATGCTCACATTTAACAATTAACTTAATTGTTAAATGTATTATATCATATAATTTTTCCGCTGTCAAGAGAATGTAATTCTAAAAGTGTCTAACTTTTGGGGTGCATATCAAATGTCTGCCGCCTTTTTTGTACGTTAGCAGGTGCAGGACTGCACACAAACAAATAAAAAAGGAGAACACATTATGATCGACTACAGCGTAAAAACAGTTGTAGGTAAATATCTGCATGTAATGATAGGCGCAACGGTATATCACGGCGGTCGGTCATTATGACCTCCGTTTTGACTATGAGTTTGACGTAAGCCGTCATAAAAGATGAGCTTTTACTATCGGCGCGACGTAAGTCGCAAGAAGTGAGCTTTCCCCCTTTCATTTTTCCCGAATCTGGAAATCATATTTGCAAAGCAAATATGATTTCGAAAGGTGCGTGTACGAATTTATTAAAGGAAAAATTCAGTCGCACCTTTGGGGAAAAAGTGGGCGGCGTAGCCGCTCGATATGCGAAAACTTCGTTATCGCGAGGTGTAGGACGCACAGCGTCCGTTATTCTTAAAATACAAAAACTTTTTTTCAAAATCTCTTGACACGTTCCGACAAGTGTGGTAAAATATAGTCAATTGAATACCGAGTCTTTCCGGCGAGACGAAAAACAATGTCGGCAGAAATGCTGAAAGGCCAATTCAACATTTCCTGATATCTATGTGCTCGACACACATAAACACCCACCGGAATTCCGGCGTCGACATTGTAACTGAGATTATATCATATTTTTCTGATATTTTCAAGAGGTTTACAATATTTTGCCGAATAAACTTTTTTAAATAAGTATGTGAAAGTTATTGGATTTCGGGTGAACTTCCGTTTGATTCTTGTTGAGAACCGGACAGATGTGTTTTTTTGTGCGCACATCTGTCCGGTATTTTTTAATTCAAATTAAAGGATGTGAACCTTTAATGTCAGATCCAAGCGGCAGTACATACGGCAGGCGTTGTACTGAAAAAATGACAATAGAATATTATTAAAAGACTGTATTCGCTTTTACCGCGGGATCTCTTTAATTTACGGAGCGATCTCACGGATAAAGTAAGAGCCGCAGCGGAGCATAAGGGAGGCCAATCCCTTATGTCCGAACTCAGGGTTGCTCGACACAACACCTAAGTCACTTCTGCGGTAAAGAATATGATAACATATTTTCTCCGAAAAGTCAAGCGGGGTTCCGTCTGACTCAGAGAAAAAACACAGCGGCGGAACATTACGCATAGTTAATTCCTTTCTCAAGCACAGATAAGTCAGGAACAATATATTAGTTACTTCCGCGGCGGGACTATGAAATCATATTTTCTCCGAAAAGTCAACACGTGTTTTTTAGGATATAATAATACCTTTTTCGTTATATATTTGCGTGTATCGGCTTTCGGATTTACTCAGAGTGCGCTGTAAGCTTTACAGTCTTGAAATCAAAGATAAAGTGTTGTGAACAAATGTGCAAGGCCGGAAGTCTTTTGTTTAACGCTTGCAAACGCAGGCTACACCTCACGATAGCGTTGTTATCGTGTTAAGTCGCTATTCAGCGACAGCTTCCCCGTGTGGGAAGCATGCCCTTTCAAGCACAACTTCAAATCCTTCCCCGCGAGGGGAAGGTGGGCGGCGCAGCCGCTCGGTATGCGAAAACTTCGTTATCGCAAGGTGTAGGACAACGTAGTGTCCGTCAAAGCAAAACACTTCGGCACGCCGCGTCTGATATGTCCGGGCAAAATCTGTTGCCTCAGTTTTTGCACCGTATCGGCGCGATAAGTTCACGATCCTGTGTTCCCGCTCCCGCTTCGTATTTATCCGGGGGTTTAGCTTATTAGTTTACTTTGCAGATCGCAGAGTAAACTAAGTATAAAGCGGCAGACTTTTGTCTGCCGCCTTTTTTTGTACGTCAGCAGGTGCAGGACTGCACACAAACAAATAAAAAAGGAGAACACATTATGATCGACTACAGCGTAAAAACAGTTGTAGGTAAATATCTGCACGTAATGATAGGTGCAACGGTATATCACGGCCGTCCGTCATATGCCCGAAAAGGCGCGGAATATCCGATTCCGACGCTGAGAACATATTACAAGCGCGGTGCAACCGTTCTTGTGAGGGCGGCGGAATACTCGTATGAACGTCTTGATTCGGCATTCATACTCGAAAATATCGGAGCGGTATGCGGCTGTACAAACAAAGAATTTATCCGCGAGCTTGAAAAATATTCGGCGGAAACGCTCGCGTCGGATAAATTTATTCTCAGCCATACGCCGCATAAAGGCGAGTATCCGACAGCCGCCGAGCTTATCGACTTCATTATTGATATGCACCGCCGCGAATTTTATAAGCTTCTTATAAACCGCGTCCCCGTGATGAACGGCGGCTTTGAAAAGCGCATAAAAGATATGACAGATAATCTGTACTCTTGTTATGCCACCAGCCTGACCGAATTTCACCGCTTTCAGCTAAGGCTTTACAGCTTCAGCGATGTACTTGTCGAAAAAAAGAATTTCACGGAGTTTGAACCGGCAAAAGCATACGGCGAAAAACGCATCGGCGATATAAGCAATAATATCAGCCGCTATGTCATCCGCACAAACTCTCTGTTTTCCGCCGAATGGTTAATATGCGGAGCAGACGGAAACCGTGATGCGGATATCAAATTCGTAAGATCTCCGTCCGAGTGGAAGATGACTTTTTACGACAGCGCCGACGTTATAATGAAATCATTCATATACCGTGAGAGGATCCCGACGGAGCTGTTAAAGACTCTGAACCGAAGCTTTAATGCTCAGTATTATGTAATTTCGTGCAGAGGATCTGACGAAGAAGAATTTACGGTTCAGTATTTTAGTGTAGATAATTCGGTGAGAAAAGCCGTTTTGAGCGATGAGATCGTGCGCGCGGCAGAAAATACTCAGGCTCACCGATCGGAAATTTACCGCGATATGTTCGCAGAAGACCGTGAAGAATCGCTTCGCATGATCGCGGACGGATATTCCGCCGACAGTTCCGATAATTGGTTTGGAGACTGACCATAAAAAGTTCCGGACTTTCGCCCAAACAAAAAATGTAAAATAAATGCGAAAAAACATTGACATAACAATTAAAATATGGTATACTGAGCGTAAAGTTGCATTTAATACCGCAGCATAGAAATTCCGGGCGAAAGGAAGCACCGCATAATGAAGCGCAGAGCAGCATCAGACAGCAATATGTGTATGAATAAAGACATGTGCCGCATGCCTGCTTCTTTTGCGCGCACAGGCGCGCGTCAGTGCGGAAGTGGCTTTCATCGCTTCGGCTCAAAGGATAAGAATATATCTGTTTCCGGTACTGTTTTCGCATTGGCAGTGCCGTTTTTTGTTTTCGTCCGCGGAATCTTTATTCTTATTACCGCAGCCGTGAAAAAGATTTCTGCCGGGATAACCGGTATTATACGTCTTATATCCGGAGCGGTCGGAATACGCAAAGACCGCCGTAAATGCCCGAATATTTTAAAATGTGAAAAATGTCTGTAAAAGCAGATGCGATTCATCGTAAATATTGAGCATTTTCGGCACTGAGAACGAAAATGCTTTTTATTTAATATAAAATAACAGGTCGGATCAAACAGCCGGCCGGAAAGAGGAAAAAATGAATAGCAAATTCAAAAGAGTATTTGCCTGCGCACTTGCTTCTGCAACTGTGCTTGCAAGTGCATCGGTACTCGGTTCATGTTCTGAAAAGGACAGCGAAGGCGCTTTGAAGATCGGCGCTATCGGACCGATCACCGGAACTGCCGCTACCTACGGAACGGCGGTCAAAAACGGCGCTGAGCTTGCGATCAAAGAGATCAATGAGGCAGGCGGCGTAAACGGTATGAAGCTTGAGCTTGACTATCAGGACGACGCAAATACCACAAACCTTGCTCTTGAAGCGTATAACACGATCAAGGACAACGGCGCAAAGCTTCTTATCGGAACGGTAACAAGCACACCCTGCCAGGCGGTTGCGGTAGAGGCTGAAAAGGACAACATGTTCCTGCTCACACCCTCAGGCTCCGCAGTAGAGTGCATCAAGCCGAAGAATGCATTCCGCATCTGCTTCTCCGATCCCGACCAGGGAGCGGCTTCCGCAAAGTACATCAGCGAAAAGAATCTTGCAAAAAAGGTTGCTGTTATCTACGATTCGACAACAGTTTATTCCACAGGACTGCTCTCCAGCTTTAAGAGCATTACCGATGTAAACTTTGAGATCGTTTCCGAGCAGACATTTACAGACGGAGATACCGATTTTTCAACGCAGGTTCAGGCTGTAAAGGCTTCCGGCGCAGATCTCGTATTCCTTCCGATCTACTATGAAGCTGCTTCTATGATCCTTAAGGAAGCAAATGCACAGGGTCTTGACGTTAAGTTCTTCGGATGCGACGGTCTTGACGGCGTTATCGGTCAGCTCGGAAAGGACAGCAATATGGCAGAGGGCGTAATGCTCCTCACACCTTTCGCAGCTGACTCCGCAGATGAAAAGTCTCAGAAATTCACTGCTGCTTACAAGGCTGCATATAATGACGAGATCCCGAACCAGTTCGCAGCAGACGCTTACGACGCAGTATACACTGTTAAGGCGGCTCTCGAAAAGGCAGGAGTTAAAGACGCTTCCATCAGCGCGTCTGAGCTTTGCGACAAGCTCGTTGAAGCTATGCCCCAGATCACCGTTGACGGTGTAACAGGCAAGATGACATGGAATGCCGCAGGCGAGCCTACCAAGGACGCAAAGGCTATGTACATCGAGGGCGGCAGCTATAAGGCGCTCAACTGATTTTATCCGGTAAGGCAACCGCCGCTTGCGGCGGAGCATATCCCGAAGTTGCTTTGGAATATGAGCTTAACGGTCCGGTATAAGATTTTATTCCGGTTTTTCGGATCACATACGAAGGAAACGCCGCGCTGCGGCGCTCCGTATGCGCTTCCGGATATATGGGAGTGCAGATCACGCGAAAAGATATCTGCTCCGCCATATGTCCGAAAGCTTTCGGATATAACAAAACTTATGGATCAACAAGAAAGAGGTACAGTATGGAATTTCTATCCTTGCTTATCAACGGAATAAGCCTCGGAAGCATGTACGCTCTGATAGCGCTCGGGTACACGATGGTGTACGGAATTGCAAAGATGCTTAATTTTGCGCACGGCGACGTTATCATGATCGGCGGCATAGCTACATACGAGATCATGTCAAACGTGACGGCAAATCCTGCGGTCGCAGTCGTTGTATCGGTCGTAGTTTGTACGGTACTCGGAATCACGATCGAAAAGGTCGCGTACAAGCCGCTCCGCCGCGCAAGCTCGCTTGCAGTTCTTATAACGGCGATCGGAGTAAGCTATCTTCTCCAGAATATCGCGCTGCTAACCTTCGGTACGGCAAATAAGAGCTATACCGTCAAGGCGCTCGATTTCAGTGTCGGTATTGTAAAGGGTTCGGCAATCGTAAACATCACTGCGGCGCTTATAATAATGATAGCTCTTTCCCTGTTCATGAAATATTCAAAGCAGGGCAAGGCGATGCTCGCGGTATCCGAGGATAAGGACGCGGCGCAGCTCATGGGTATAAACGTTAACTCGACGATCTCGCTTACCTTTGCTATCGGCTCGGCGCTCGCCGGAGTCGCAGGCTTTCTGTACCTCGGTACCTACGGACAGATCGGCGCATATTCAGGCTCGATGCCCGGTATAAAGGCGTTTACCGCTGCGGTATTCGGCGGTATAGGTTCGGTTCCCGGCGCTATGATCGGCGGAATCCTGCTCGGAATCATTGAGCAGACCAGCCGCTATTATCTTAACGGAGTCGGAGTCGGAAATCTGACCGACGCGTTCGCATTTGTGATTCTCATAATAATTCTTCTTATCAAGCCTACCGGCATTATGGGTAAGAAGATACAGGAAAAGGTGTAAGGAGGCATGGCAGTGAAAAAGCTTGAAATGCGGTCATCGACCAAAAAGAAATATCTGACGCTCGCCGGAATGCTTCTGTTCTATGTTGTAATGATCATAAGCTTCGGCTCGCTGAAAAATGCGATGCAGGGCTGGCTTATCTCAATCTGTTTCAACGTGATACTTGCAGTATCGCTTAACCTCACGGTCGGGATACTCGGCGATCTTTCGCTCGGACACGCAGGCTTTATGTGTGTCGGCGCATTCGTCGGCGCGTTCCTCTCAAAACTGATATACGTCATGAATCCAGAAATGAACGAGATTCTGCGTATTGTCATTGCGCTTGCCGCAGGGGGAATTATGGCAGGCGTGTTCGGCCTCCTTATCGGAGCTGTCGTTCTGCGCCTGAGCGGAGACTATCTCGCTATCGTTACGCTTGCTTTCGGAGAGATAATCTGGAAGCTCTGCCAGTCTGTAAATGTTCTGCTGACCGAAAACAACGGACTTAAATTCAAGCTCGGAACGGTCGGCTTCGGCGCACAGGAGGGCGGCACCGTTATCTGCAACGGCGCGCAGGGAATCTACGATATCGGAAAGCTCGGCAAACGCGAGCTGTTTACGGTCGCGTTCATAATGGCGTTTATCACGGTATGGATCATACTGAACCTCATCCATTCTCAGCGCGGACGCGCTATAAAGGCGATCCGCGACAATAAGATCGCGGCAGAGAGCATCGGTCTTAATCTGAAAAAATATAAGCTCACCGCGCTGACGATATCCGCATTCTTTGCCGGAATCGGCGGAGTACTCTTCGCGTTTTATAACGGTCAGGCGGTCGCGGGCGCGAGCGACTACGGCTATACAATGAGTATAAATATCCTTGTTTTTGTCGTACTCGGCGGTATGAATTCGACGCTCGGCGCGATAATCGCGGCGACCGTGCTTACCGTCCTTCCGGGATGGCTGCGCTTCCTGTCCACCTACCGCATGCTGATCTATTCGATCGTACTTATCGTTATCATGCTCTTCCGTTCGAGTCCCGAACTGCGCGCGGCGCTTGACCGCGTGACTGCGCCTGTGTCAGGCTTCTTTAAGGGACTTTTCGGAAGAAAGAAAAAGGCGGCTGCCGGAAAGGAGAACGCAAATGGCTGAGAGAAAAATGGTTCCGCTTCCGAGTAACAGCATTGTTCCGGAAAGCGACGTGGGAAAGCTTCCTGTGCTTGATACGCGAAATCTCGGAATCGAATTCGGAGGACTGAAAGCGGTCGACGACTTTACGATAACGGTCGGAAGAACCGAGATATCGGGACTTATAGGACCGAACGGCGCAGGAAAAACCACCGTTTTTAATCTGATAACAAACGTTTATCAGCCGACGCACGGCGCGATACTTCTTGACGGTATAGATACGAAAGGAAAGAGCGTAAGTGAGGTCAACCGTATGGGAATCGCCCGTACATTCCAGAATATCCGACTTTTTGGAAAGATGAGCGTTGCAGACAATATCAAGGTCGCGCTCAGCAATCAGGAGGGAATGAAATGCTCGCTCGCGTCCTCGCTTCTGCGCCTGCCGCGGTATCACAAGAGCGAAAAGGCGATAAATGAACGCACGATGGAGCTGCTCGGGATCTTCGGCATGCAGGATCTGGCAAAGCATGAGGCGGGAAGTCTGCCCTACGGAATGCAGCGCCGCCTTGAGATACTCCGCGCGCTCGCAACCTCTCCGAAGATACTTCTGCTCGACGAGCCTGCGGCGGGAATGAACCCGTCTGAGACGGCTGAGCTTATGGAGACGATAAGATATATCCGCGATACATTCGGCATTGCGATAATGCTCATCGAGCATGACATGAGCCTTGTTATGAACGTCTGCGAAGGAATCGCCGTGCTGAATTTCGGAAAGATAATCGCTAAGGGAACCCCTGACGATATAAAGCATAACGACGCGGTCATCGAGGCGTACATCGGAAGAAAGAAGGGCGCGCAGTAATGATACTTAAGGTTGATAATATCAATGTTTTTTACGGAAAAATACATGCGCTTAAGGACGTTTCCCTTGAGGTAAACGAGGGGGAGATCGTCGCGCTTATCGGCGCGAACGGCGCGGGAAAGTCAACGACGCTTAAAACGGTGTCCGGACTGCTCCGCACGACTACCGGCAGCATAAGCTTTGACGGCGGCGATATATCAAAAACTCCGGCGCATAAGCTTGTAAAGAGCGGACTTGCGCACGTTCCGGAGGGACGTCATATCTTCCAGCAGCTCACGGTAATGTCGAATCTTGAGCTTGGCGCGTTCACGCGCGGAAAAGCCGATCCTGCGGACATCGAAAATGTGTTTACTCATTTTCCGAGACTTCAGGAAAGAAAAAATCAGATAGCCGGAACGCTCTCCGGCGGCGAACAGCAGATGCTCGCGATCGGACGCGCTATGATGAGCCGCCCGAAGCTGCTCATGCTCGACGAGCCGTCGATGGGACTTGCTCCGATACTTGTCGATCAGATATTTGAGATAATCGCCGAGCTGCATAAGGCGGGAACGACTATTCTGCTTGTTGAACAGAACGCGAACAAGGCGCTCGAGATAGCCGACCGCGCGTATGTCATGGAATCGGGACGAATCACGCTCACAGGCACAGGCCGCGAGCTTGCCGAAAGCGACAGCGTCCGCAAGGCTTATCTCGGAGGTTAAAGGAAACGGAGAGCCTCCGGCGGCGAGCTGCAACGCACACTTGCTTTGCAAGTCGTGTGTTTGAAAGAAAGCTCGGCAAAGAACTAAAATGATAAAGCAGAGCTTTATTATTCAAAAAGAAGCATCAAAGAAAAAAGCTTCGCTTTTATCTTTCGCTTTTTTCTTCGATTTAAGTTCGGCAAAACTTTTAACTGGCTGGGGCTGAGTTCGTCTACAACGAACTCAGCCCCTCTTAAATTTTTTTGGATTCTTAAACCTTTTTTGAAAAAAAGGTTTAAGCCGTCGGAGGCTCCTCGTCCCCTTACTCCTCGACTGCGGCTTTTTGAGTGTTGATTGCAGCGAATATTTCGGGATCGAATTTAAAGCGGCGGTCGTATGTCATAAGACCGTTCTGCTCCTGTTCCACGTCGTAAAGCTGAGTATAGCAGAATGCGCAGCAATCAGGATCGCGGAGAAGCGCCTCGGTCAGTCCCTTATAACGCGCGATAAATTCTTCCTCAGACTTCGGCGCGTTGCCGTATCCCCAGCCGCTGTCATCCATTGCCCACTGTATCCCGCCGTACTCCGACACGAAAAACGGCTGTCCTGCGCGGCACTGACGGTCCGGATGCGGATCATATGAACCGTTTTCCGGCTTATAATGCTCTTCAAATGCCGTTACGTCCTGCTCATAATCGTGTATATCATATATATCCGTTATATCGCCGACGTGCATATGGCCTGATGTATCAATAACCGGACGTGTCGGATCCATTGCCTTTGTGACCGAATACGTCAGCGATACAATATCGTCCGACGGTCTGCGCCCGAACATATCCCATGTTTCATTGAACGGACACCAGCCGATAACAGACGGGTGGCTGAAATCGCGCTCTACCGATTCCATCCATTCCGGCAGCCAGTTTTTGATATTTAAAAGATCGGTAAAATCAAGTCCCCAGTTCGCATGCTCTCCCCATACGAGATATCCGAGACGGTCCGCCCAGTAAAGATAGCGGGGCTCGAAGATCTTCTGATGCAGGCGCGCGCCGTTAAAGCCGAGCTGCATCGAATATTCAATATCCTTTTTCAGCGCCTCATCGGTCGGCGCAGTATATATTCCGTCGGGATAGAAACCCTGATCGAGTACCCAGCGCCCGAAAACAGATCTTCCGTTGAGCATGAATTTCTTATCGGTCAGCGCCACCGAGCGAAGTCCGAAATACGAGTTTACCGAGTCTGTCACTTCTCCGCCGTATTCCACGGTAAGGCGCAGATCGTACAGGTTGCCCTGCCCTACGTCCCAAAGATGCTTTTCGGAAAGCGGAATATGAAGCGAAGCCGACATTGAATTTACCGTGACGGAAGCGCTTCCGACGGATCTGCCCTCAAACGAAGCCTCTGCGCTCACGCGACAGCCGACCGCGTAGGAATTCAGCGACACGGTAAGCTCGGCGCAGCAGTTATCTATATCGGTAACGGTCTTTATGTTCTTAATATAGAATTTTCCGACAGGCTCAGCAAATACCGTCTGCCAGATTCCTGTCGTACGTGTATATGAGCATACCGCGGAATAAAGCGCCTGAGACTGTTTGCCGACAGGCTGGGTGTAGCTGCGCACGTGGTCGACCGCGCATACGGTCACGTAATTTCCGCTCCCTCGCAATTTATCTGTAATATCAACCGAAAACGAAGTGTAACCGCCCTTATGCGACGCGCAAAGCTCTCCGTTTACAAAAACGAGCGCCTCATAATCGACCGCGCCGAAGTTCAGAAGTATCCTGCTTCCCGACCAATCGGACGGAATATCAAGGTCCTTTCTGTACCACACGCAGTTCATGTAATCGGTGTTTCCGACTCCGGAGAGGCGGCTTTCAGGGCAGAACGGAACGGTTATTTTTCCGTCAAGACAGCTGCGGTCTTCAAATTTCTTTGCTCTGCCGACCTCGGCATTGTCGATCTCAAAATCCCACTCACCGTTGAGATTTATCCATTTTTCACGCACGAGCTGCGGACGCGGATATTCAGGTCTCGGAATATTCATGATGTTACCTCACTTTATTTTTGTAGGTCTGTTCCATAATACAGGGAATATATCGCATTTTATACTGTATATGTGTGACTTTATTGTACCATAAAACGGAAAAAAATCAATACAAAAACAAATATTGATAATATGAATTTCGGACTTACGATTCATGTACCTATAGCTGCTCTTTTGTGCGGAAGTCTGACTCGCGGAAAAGCATTACCGTCATTCATTACGGGACAAAACATCTGACATTTTTATGAATATTTTGCATTTTATGTGTATTTTCTCGTAAATAAATGTAAATTATAACATATCAGCGTATTATAGTCTTGACCGCAGGCGTTCTGCTTTATATAATGAAAATACATAAGCAGTCCGCAAAAAACGCGGGACAGCGCGCGGCTGCAAGCCGTAAAATACCGTCCGAGTATAATTTCAGGGAGGATACGAGAATGAATATCAAAAGATTTTTTCCTGCGCTTCTGCTGCTGACCGCGGTATGCGTCTCAGCCTCCGGCTGTGCCGTGCAAAGCGGCGGAGATAAAACACCTGCCGAAACAGCCGCAAATTCCGTGACGGACAAAGTGCAAAATAATTCCGCCGAAACCTATGGCATTGTTACGTTTTCAGATATCTCAGGCGCGTACACGCCCGACATAAATCCCTGCAATGAAAATTTTGCCATGATAGAGATAGACGGAAACGGTACTACCGTCGGAAACTATATCGAATACAACTTTGACGTAAAGGAGCATTATGCAACGCGCAAAAGTCACAATATCTCCGATGTATCAAAGCTCTATATTCCGAAAACATGCGAGGGCAAGCTAAAGGACGGCGACGTCATGATCGCGATGCTGACAAGCTTTTCGGACACAAAAACAGGTTCGCTCGGATTTACGGTAAATACGCGCGGAGATGAGCTTGTCTGCATACCGCTTGTAAACGGGGCTGCCGCCGGAAATGAGGAAAACTATCCGTTTGTACTTTGGGCGGACGGAGCCCGTGGCGGCAATAGCACCGAAATTCCGGAGGAATCGACTCCGAGAGAACTTGCGCAGCGGCGCGCCGATGAATACCGCAAAGAAAACGATATCAAAGAGATAACCGCCGACATGGATATCTTCGATTTCATGAGGGCGTATGCGCTTAAATATTACGAGGAGGTTGCGCGGGCGCTTCCCGATTTTAAGATACAAAACGGTACTTCCGCAGAAAAAGCCGGGGAATACTTCGACGGAATGAAAAAAGCAAAGGAGCTTGAAAACGGCTTTAAAGCGTCGATGAAACAGGAAGCCGCAGAAATTCTCAAAGTAAATCTTTGTATATAAGCGTCTGCCGGCGCTCCGCAATATGTACGGGAGTATGTACAGGTGTTTCGTCTGCTGACGGGATCATTTACATTCACTGCGTTTCCGCTCGATGACATAAACTTTCACACTTATTGCATATCTGCACTGTCCGAATTATTCTTTATTTACTGCTACCTATAAATGAACCGCCGCGGCTATGCCGCGGCGGTTCGTTCTTTTTATAAATATTTATCAGTTAATTACCGTAAGCGGCGCTCCCTCAAATATCTCGCGGGCATTGCGAGCGAAATCGGCGCATGTAAGATCGCGGCTTCTCGGACGGTGCGACGGAGCGCGGAAGCCGATCTCATACAGCCACGGTCCGCTGTAACCGACATCATTCAGCGTGCCGTAAAGCGCCTGCCAGTCGGTCGTTCCCTCTCCCGGCAGCCAGTGGCGTTCGTTCGGAAAATCATAATCCGAAACATGCAGCGTCACTATCTTATCACCGACAGCTCTCACAAAATCGATATTATCCTCTATCATAAGGTGATTCGTGTCAAAGCACACTCTTAGGCGGTCATCGGCGCTTATCAGCTCCGCTATATCAGCCGAGCAGTTTCCGATACAGCTTCGCGGAAGATCCTCGACGCATATGACCGCGCCTTCGCGCCCGGCGATCTCAGCGAGCTGAGCAAGAGTCTGCTTTGCGTATTTCATGCGCTCGCCGCGCTCTTCATCAGTGATCGGTTCGATACTCGCGTGAACGACAAATTTGCCGACGCCTATTTCCGCGCCCTTGCAGATAAGCTCCGTAAAATGCTTTACCGTTTCCCTGCGCTTCTCTCCGTCGGCAGAGGACGGATCGAGAATATGAAAAGGATCGAACGGAAGGTGCATCGACCACAGCCGGATACCGTACCTATCGGCAAGCCGCTTTACCTCAGCGAAATCAACCTTTTCAAATCCGTACAGATCCCGTGAAATCTCCATACAGCTGAGTCCGGCGTCCCGGTATGCCGCAAAAAGCTGCTCATCCATAACCTTACCGGCGGAAGACAATCCAATTTCGTAAGCCATACTGTTCACCTTTACCTATTCAATTTTATTCAGGACACTATGATCCTGTATAGTTATATAATAATCATATAATAGGTTTTTGTCAAGTATGCAAATAAAAAGTAAAAAGCGCCCTCCTGCCTCTGCTATATGCACATCGTAAGAATCTTATCTTCAAAATGCATATAGCATCAGGGGGAACGCTTATTTTTTCACTACCGTGATCTTTTCGATTCCGTAATATCGCATAGCGCGCACTGCGCTTTCATCTATACGTTCTCCGCACATGACAACAGGTACGGCAGGCGGGCAGCTCACTGTCACTGCTCCTGCTATGCGTCCAAGACTTTGCTCAGCGCCGATCTCCTCGCATGGCGACATAAGCGCGTCATGCGGCGGCATGACTTGCTCAGGCAGGCTTCTCCGCGGCGGAGCATCGAAAGGCGCGCTGCGCCTCGGAACCTTTTTCAATGCTGCAAGAAGTCTGTCCGCGCCGTCACACCCTGTTTCAGGTGTAAACATCATTACAAGAAAATCCGGATCTGCAAATTCGCAGTGGATATTCTGCCGTGAAAGCAGAGCGGCAAGCTCTGTTCCGGTATAGCCGTACTGCTTTATCATAAGCGACAGCTTCAGCGGCTCGTCTCCGCAGATGCCGAATCCCGCCAATGCAAGCTCGCTTTTCAGCGACGATATTACCGGAAGAAACTCCGCAAGTCTGCGCGGATAGTCCGCAAGATACGCGTTCGCACGGTCGAGCGACTGAAGGATCAGATACGACGGACTCGTTGAGCCGAACAGCGACAGCGCGTCCTTTGCCCTCTCCGAAAACAGCTTCGGCGCGTTCTCCGAGATATGGAGATATGCTCCACCGGTCAGCACCGGAAGCGTTTTATGCGCCGAATCGCAGCACATATCTGCACCGAGATCTACCGGATGCCGGGACTCCGGCAGAAATTTAAGATACGCTCCGTGAGCGTTATCGGCAAGCAGCAGAATACCCCGGCGGCGGCACACCTGCGCAATATCGGCAAGCGGCGTAATACCTCCGAGATAGTCCGGCGTAGTCAGGTATACAGCCGCAGGCTGCTCCGGCATATCCGAAAGTACAGCTTCGAGCTGCTCCGCCGTGACAGTACAGGAAAGATACGAGTCCTGCTCTTCTCCGCAGAGCCACATAACGTCTATATCCATAAGCGCGGCGGCAGAAATAAAGGTCTTATGCGCGTTTCGCCCTGCGGCGATGATCGGCTTTATCCCGCGCTCACGCGCATACAGAAGCGTAAGATAAAGCATTGCACGTATGCACAGCGACGAGCCTTCGGATGAATAGAGCGTCTCGCAGCCGAACAGCTGCGATGCAGTCTCCTCGCTCTGCTTTATTATTCCGCACGCGCTGTAAAGGCTGTCCGCGCCGCCGATCTCGGTTATATCGTCTCCCTCACAGCCCACAAATGACTTTCCCTTATGCCCCGGCATATGCAGTCTCAGCGGCGACGATTCGCGGTATGACCGCACAAAATCGCATATCGGCGTTTCCGTCACATTACGGTCTGCTTTCATCAGTCACCGTCCACGCTTTTTGCGACCGCCACTGCGATCGCACATTCCATTCTCTTTCTGAACAGCTTACATCCGTATTCATAAACGCCCTTTACCGAGCCTGTCGAATGATATGCGTTTGCGGCGCATCCGCCCGAACAGTAAAGTCTTGCCCAACAGTCACGGCACTGCTCGCGCGCATATACATTACAGTCGGCAAATTCTTTCTGCACAGCGGTATTCGACACTCCGTCGAATATATTTCCAAGCTTGAATTTTTCATCTCCCACAAACTGATGGCAGGGATAAAGATCGCCCCACGGCGTCACCGCCATATATTCCGTTCCCGATCCGCAGCCCGATATGCGCTTGTAGATACACGGTCCTCCGCTTAGATCTATCATATAGTGATAGAACGTGAACGGTCTGCCCTCCTTCTCGCGCTCCAGCATAAGCTCAGCGAGCTTTTCGTACTGCTCAAGCACTATCGGCAGATCCTCCTCTGTCAGCTCTGACGGATCTCCTTTTTTTGTGACAACAGGCTCCATGCTAAGCTCGGTAAATCCGAGATCGAGCATCTGCTTTATATCCTCTAAAAAGTCGGGATTGGCGTGCGTGAACGTCCCGCGCATGTAATAGTTCTTTCCGCCGCGCGCCTGCACAAGCTTCTGGAACTTCGGAACGATCTTCTCCCAGCTTCCGTTTCCTGCGTAATCGACGCGGTAGCGGTCGTGTACCTCTTTTCGTCCGTCAAGGCTGAGAACGACATTGCTCATCTCACGGTTTGCAAATTCGATAACGTCATCGTCGATAAGAACGCCGTTTGTGGTCAGAGTAAAACGGAAATTCTTTCCGTGTTCTTTTTCGATACTGCGCGCGTACTGCACAAGACTTTTTACAACGTCGAAGTTCATGAGCGGCTCGCCGCCGAAGAAATCGACCTCAAGATTGCGTCTGCTTCCCGAATTTTCGATAAGAAAATCGAGCGCGCGCTTTCCTGTCTCAAAGCTCATCAGCGCGCGGTCGCCGCTGTATTTTCCCTGACTTGCAAAGCAGTAGGCGCAGCTGAGATTGCAGGTATGCGCAATATGAAGGCAGAGCGCCTTGACAACACCGGCGGTCTTTTCTTTAAGCGCGCCTGCCATAGGTTCAAAGGTATCGGGCGTGAAAAGCTGACCGTCCTCTTTAAGCTGCGCGATCTGATCGTAGCATTCCTCGATATCCTGCTCTGTTACGTCCTCTGTGCAGTATTTCTCCGTCGCCTTTTTTATTACCGCCTCGCGCGGCTGATCCTCAAATTCCGAGATGATGTCAAAGGCGATATCGTCCACCGCGTGGACTGCGCCCGAGCATACGTCGAGTACGATATTATAGCCTCCGAGTTTATACTGATGTATCATATATGTCTCCGTTTTACCGCTCTGCGGCGATATAATTTATTTTAATATGTAAAGCAAATACTTGCCCAATGAACCGAACTACTTCGTACATCTGCAAAAAACGCCGCCATCGCGGCGGCGTTTCTGAAATGCATGATTACTTGCTTTCCTTTTTATTCTCGCACTGCTGATTTGCGATACCGCAGCTTGTCTTGCATGCTGACTGGCAGGACGTCTGGCACTCGCCGCATCCGCCCTTCTTAGCGCTCTCACACAGATTCTTTGTCTTAATTGTCTTAATGTGTTGCATTTCGAAACCTCCACAGATATAATTATGTATTTATTATAATATATCTGCACCGCAAAGTCAAGCACTTTTTCGGAAAACAGGCGGCAATTTTGAACCGAAAGAAAATCTTCAGTAAATATCGCCGCTTGTATCAGGTTCACAAAAAACAATATGAAAAAAAGTACTGTCACATTCAAACATCAGCAATATGCTTTTCTGTCAAGTCAACCGTTTTTTACACTCTATGTTCGGCAAGTTATCAAGCAAAATTTTCGATGAATTATTGTCTCCTTTAAACCCTGATACAAGAATTTTCACTTTTATTCTCCTTTATCGCGCTGAGCAAAACAATCGAGATCCTTTTAAAAAAGTATAGCACAACCTCACTTTAATCAGACAAGCAAATACGCGCCTCTAAATTCGAATCCGCATGATTTAGCAGTGTTGACAGATGCGATATTTGTTTTTACACAACTATAACAGTACATTGTATTTTTCGATACAGCACATATTGCCGCAACTAACCGCCCTGCATATCCGTTTTTTCGATAGCCGCGCTTTACAAAAATATTGATCGTTGACAGTCCAAGATAATTATCGGAAAAAGATTGGACAAATCCAACAAGAGCATTGTTTTCAAATAATCCGAGGTTTACTACATCGGGATCATCAAAATAGTCCTTAAAGTGAGCAATGAAGCTTTCGGAAATATCTTTTCCGAATCGATTATCCTCCGGATCGTAAGTGCAGCAATTTTCAATATTTTTTTCATCCGCAATAGTTAATGTACGAATTGCTCCGTCATTATACGGTCTATAAGCTCTCACAAACTTATATGCGCCAGCATTATCCTTCAATTCTTCCGGGATATTATTCCAGGTGCAAACCATAATCTTTTCAGAATTTTTATCGTAATTTTCCTTTACATCATCTATTGCTGTAATAAGATCTGCTTCTGCGGACAATGCATGTATATGCCAATTAGGTCCGGTTTTTATAACAAGACAGCCGTGTGAAACATAAGGAAATATTTCAATTTGTCCCGAAAAATTGTCATAATAAACAGAGGTTTGTTCCTGCGATACATATTTAGCATCTGATGCAAAAAATAATTTACGTGCATCTTCGATAGAAACCGATTTCATACAGTCTTATCTCCTTGCATTTTTATCTCTGCCAAGTAAAATAATTTACTTCAAAAAATCCCCCGTTTGCCTGTGGTAAACGGGGGATTTTTGCTATGGTGGGCCATCAGGGACTCGAACCCCGGACCGACCGGTTATGAGCCGGTAGCTCTAACCAACTGAGCTAATGGCCCGTATTAAATACATCGTATCAAATACGGTCTGTTCTATGAACGGATAATATTATATCATTATAATATTAATAAATACAGCGCATTTTATGTATTTATTGTTAACAGTTCCGTGGCATATACAATACCGTGCGCAGAAAAAATGCAGCGCACATCATCTGCAAGGCAAGCCTTAATGCCCCCTGCGTACTGCAGGGGACATTAAGATAAATATTACCCGGATCAGTCGTTCTTTTTAAGTTCCGAGATCTCTCTCATAAACGTATCGACATCCTGAAATTCACGGTACACCGATGCAAAGCGGACATACGACACCTTATCGACCTCGCGCAGACCTTCCATAACCATATTGCCTATCTCCGACGCAGGAATCTCCTTGCTGAGCGATTCGGAAACTGCGGCGACGATATTCTCCACTATACCGTTCATCTGTTCGGTCGTAACAGGGCGTTTATAGCACGCTTTGATAATACCGCTGAGAATCTTACTGCGGTCGAAAACCTCACGGCTGCCGTCCTTCTTAACGACAAGCGCCGGAACCGTATCTATCATTTCAAACGTAGTAAATCTCCGCTGACAGCGCAGACATTCTCTGCGGCGGCGTATACTGCCGTCATCTGTGGGTCTTGTGTCGATAACCTTACTGTCTTCAAATCCGCAAACAGGACATTTCATCATTAGAACCGCACCTTCTTTGGCAGGGGCAACCCCCGTCATTCAACGTTTCAGCAGCGGAATGTACCGACGCTGAAAAATAAATGGATCCCGACGCCTGAGAGGCGGGAGATATCTTGCTTTTCAAGTTTACAAATGCCGCGGACGTAACGTCCGGACATGCGTTTTCTTTCAAATAATATACTATAGTATACCACAATATGCAAAAAATGTAAATACCGCACATAAAACAAAATTGCCCTGACTTGTAAAAAAATCATTACCGCGCAGTTTTTTGTAACACGTCCGGAGCAACTCACCGCTTTCGTATGAGGCGCATAAAATATTAAGGGCGGCGGAGATATTTTTTGCCGCCGATGTTTAAAGCGCGCCTTCGCAGGTAAAAATAAGCATACAGAAAGACGCGCAGGCGTGCGCAACGTATAAAATAATGGAGAGTGAATCAAATGACGGTAAAACGCGGAGATATTTTTTACGCCGATCTTTCTCCGGTTATCGGATCGGAGCAGGGCGGACTTCGTCCTGTCCTCATAATACAGAACGACGTCGGCAACAAATACAGTCCGACGGTGATAGCCGCGGCAATAACAAGCAGACTCGGAAAGGCAAAGCTTCCGACACATATAGAGGTATGCCGCGGCGCGCTTCAGGGCACGGCGGGATTGTCCAAGGATTCGGTAGTGCTTCTTGAACAGATAAGAACGCTCGACAAAAAGAGACTCGGTGAAAAGATGGGACATCTTGACGACTCGGTAATGGATCGAGTCGATGACGCAATAACAATAAGCTTCGGTCTTGATAGGCATACAGAAGCCGGAATACGAAACACACATGAATTCAGAAACGAATCCGAGCCGGAATACAGCGATCGGCAAAGCATGCCTGCCGCACTGATCGGTGACGCCGACGGCGGCAGTGTCGCAGAAATATAATACAAGTCAGATATAGGTACTCAGACAGCATATATTGCTCAAAGCATATTTCGAACCTCATCGGACGGTTCTGTGACAGCCGCAGGCTGTGCAGCCGGATACAACCTATATACGCAAAACAGAATATAAAACCTGCTCCCCCGGATCCGTTTTGCAAACCGGTAATGAATTATACAGCCGGGAAACAAATCCCGACAGCTTTTTCAAAATGATTTTCTATGCTCATTCTGTTTTAAATACGAAATTCTTTTGCCTTTTATTACAAAATCCAAAAAAAGTCCTTGATTTTTTTACATCTATGAGTTAAAATAGATATGTATGAAAATTTAACTAAATCAGAAAAGTCCTGCGGATATGCGCAGAGACTGACTAAGAAACAGGAGAGTAATAAAATGGCCCTTGTAACAACTACAGAAATGTTCAAGAAAGCTTACGAAGGCGGATACGCCGTCGGAGCGTTCAACATCAACAATATGGAGATCATTCAGGCGATCGCAGAAAGTGCTGCAGAAAACAAGTCTCCGGTCATCATGCAGGTATCCGCAGGCGCACGTAAGTACGCAAAGCATGAGTACCTCATGGCGCTCGCTCAGGCAGCTGTAAAGGATTCCGATATTGAAGTTGCACTTCACCTCGACCACGGCGCAGATTTTGAGATCTGCAAGTCCTGCATCGACGGCGGATTTACCTCTGTCATGATCGACGGTTCAAAGTATTCTTTCGAAGAGAACATAGAGCTTACACGTAAAGTTGTAGAGTACGCGCACGCACGCGGAGTTGTTGTCGAGGGTGAGCTTGGTAAGCTTGCTGGCATCGAGGATGACGTAAACGTATCCGCTGACGACGCTATGTACACAAATCCCTCCGAGGTTGAGGAATTCGTTTCCAAGACAGGCGTTGACTCGCTCGCTATCGCTATCGGAACAAGCCACGGCGCATACAAGTTCAAAGGCGAAGCTAAGCTCCGCTTTGATATTCTCGAGGAGATCGGCAACCGTCTCCCCGGATTCCCGATCGTTCTTCACGGTGCATCTTCGGTTATTCCGGAGCTTGTTGATGAGATCAACGCTTGCGGCGGTAAGCTTGACGGCGCAAAGGGAGTTCCGGAAGAGCTTCTCCGCCGTGCGGCTTCTATGGCAGTCTGCAAGATCAATATCGACTCGGATATCCGTCTTGCTTTCACTGCAGGTATCCGCCGTGTAATGACTGCTGAGCCTTCGGTATTCGATCCCCGCGGCTATCTCAGTGTTGCACGCGAAGAGGTCAAAAAGATGGTTTCTCACAAGATCATCAATGTTCTCGGCTCAAACGGCAAGGCGTAAGCAATATCTGTACCCCTTTAAAATACAGAAAGATCACGGATCCTGCCCGCTATGCGGCGGGATCCGCTTTTCATTATTTACGGGTTAAAGTACAAAGCACTGACACATGGCATTCAGCGGTTAACTATACCATGATAAGCACCGAAAGCTGAAAATCCGGTGTTTAAGCTGTCACCGAAAGCGATTCGAACATCCGGCAGCGAGTTCCCAAAACACATGCTCTGTTAGCTTAGCCACACCCTGAAATATTAAATTTTAAGTTGCTTTCACAGTCATGGTCAAAATTGTGGCCAAATTACTTTTCAGACAAGCAACAAAGTCTGAAAAAGCCAATGTTTAAGCCACTTTCAAAAGGAACTCGAACAGTCGGCTACGAGTTCCCAAAATGCACGCGCCGCCGACTTTGATATACCCGGATATTTGCAGCTGTGTACATAATCTGAAACAGACTTGACTGCTTTTATTTTTCTGATAAATCGTTCGAAATCCGAACCGCCGGATGACGCTTATTTTCAAACGGTGCGGTTAAATTAAATGTTCAAAAGAAAGATGGTTATAAAATGAAATGGAGTGAAGAAATAACGGTCCGTCCGAGCGATACCGATATAAACGGTATTGCGTCCGCAAGTGCGGTACTGAGCTATGTCCAAAACGCCGGATACTATCAGCATTTTTATGTCGGACCGTCTCTTGAAGATATAAGAAAAAACGGAATGGCGTTTATTCTCAGCCGCGCGGCACTCAGAATATATGAGCCGATGTATGTCTGCGACAAACTTACAGCAGAATCCTGGCCTTGCAAGATCAGCGGAGCATCTTTCATGCGCAGCGCGCGCATAATGCGCGGAGACTGCACAGTCGCAGAGGCTATTACATCATGGGCGCTTGTGGATATAGAGAGCGGAAAGCTCTGCCGCGCCGATTCGGTAAAGCTCGGCTTCGGAACCGATGAACCTGTATCGCACGGCATACCGATAAGATTTTCCATTCCGAAGGATATCGAGCTTCAACCGCGCGGCAACAGGCTGATTACATACAGCGACGCCGACAGCAACGGACATATGACGAACACAGCATATCCGGACATGCTGTGCGATTTTCTTCCGTCAGTAAGCATGCATGACTGTGAAGAAAGTGCGCTCGGCGTCCGCGGCGATCACAGGCCGCTGCTCACGGGAAAGCGGATAACCTCGCTTTCGCTGTCATTTCTCAGCGAGGCGCGGATCGGTGAGAAGATAACCGTGCTTTGCGGCAGAGATCAGAGCGGTGTATATTATTTCAGAACGAAGCACGGCGATGCGTCCGACGCGGCAGTCGGAGTTGAAGCGCGCATGGAGATCGGAGACATCTGATATGATCTTCTCTATATGATCCAACGTCTGAAAAGTCTTACGCCACATCGTTTAATGTAAGCTGCGCCGCTTCGGTACTTATGTATGAAGCCACAAGGCAGAGAGGAATAACCCAAAGAGTTTAAGTATTTATGGCAGAAACATACCGTAAACTCTTATGCGTTTTTTGTAAACCTATTCGAATAATTCGCAAAGGAGCGTATGCAGATGAAAGCAGAAATAATATCAGATGACAGAATATATGCGCGAATGCTTGCGCTCGAACTTGAAGCGGCAGGCTATTCGGCATGCATATGCCGCCGCACCGGACAGCAGATAGCATTTGCGGTTATAGACGCAGACATGCCCGGCGCAGAGCCTTTGCACGATGCTCAGGGAGCAATCTTCGCGGCGGTATTTTCAAAGAATGCGTCTGTACTTGAAACTCTGAGCGCGGACGCTTCAGCAGACGACACAAAAAAAATAATCTTTCTTTTACGCCCGTTTGACATCGCACAGCTTCGCGATGCAGCGGCATTGGCGGAAAAGAATGCAAAATCAGACAATGAAATAACCGTTGACCGTGAACGCTCCTCGGTATATTTCAGGGGAACCAGCGCAGAACTTACCGACAAGGAACTTATGCTGTTTTCATCTCTTGCTGAGTGCCGTGGAAAGCCGCTCAGCCGAGCCGACGCAGCGCGCGCGATCGGCTCCGAACCGGGACAGTGCGGAAATGAGGTGGACGTTTACGTGCATCATCTGCGAGCCAAGCTACTTTCTGCATTCGGAGTACGCATGATCTCAACCGTCCGCGGCAAGGGATACATGTTAGATATTTGAGAAGGATACATAAAGGATACGCGGCTTTCTTAAAAGAAAGCCTGGCAAATGGAACTGCTGAGTTCGCTATAAGCGAACTCAGGAAAAAGCTTTGCTTTTTTCTTCGAATCAAGTTCAGCAAAATTCGGCGCTTTGCGCCGTATTAAGTAGTTTATGTTATGTTATATTGCTGAACCCGTTAGGCTTCCCCTTTGAGGGGAAGCTCCCCGAAGGGGTGATGAGGTGTAGCTTGCGTTAACAAGCATTATCCATGCTAAAGTAGATGTTTGAATAACGGACACTGCGTGTCCTACACCTCATCCACCGCTAACGCGGTCCCCCTTCCCCTCAGAGGGGAAGGCTCACGTTTAAGACGGCTCACGTCGCACCCATAGTCAAAAATCCGCTCATAATGCCCGAGCGGATTTTTGACTGTATAAAACATCCCACTGTCTGCCTTCGCGCTTCTACGAAGCGCGTAAAGCGGAAAGTGGGATTCCAAAGGGAGAGAACCGCCGCACGGTTCGTTCCCTTTGGTACATTTTCTTTGGTAAGCGTTTCTTTGCTGTATGGCAAAGAAATGTTTGAAATAAATCAAGCCTGAAAGTCTGATACGTCTTTAACTTGTGAAATTCACTTTCACAAAGCTTTCTTTTCACGAAGTGAATCTATCCCTTTTGTTTCATAAAGAAATGCTTATTAAAACAAAACTTAAAGCCTGATACGGCTTTAAATTTCAAAATCGACTTTTTAAGGTGGAGTCTCCCAGGGGAGACTCCACCTTAACTCTTTCATTATTCCATCATTTAAGCGCAGCTTTTACTGCCTGATTTATTTTTTCCCTCACATTAAGCAAATAATCATCGTTCCGAGGATACTTTCTGAACGTGATAGGCTCTGTATTCTCTTCGAGAATATTCATGACATAATCCCTGCCGTAAAGCTGCTCACATAGCTTAAACGCGCGCACATCCTGCAATGCATCGTAAAATACAAGCAGTCTTATGGATTCCCATGGCTTGCCGCCCGGACCGGGATAGACCGAAAAGGCATCTCCGGCTGCCCCGAAATACTCAGCGTCCGTACTCATAAAAGGATTGACCGCGGCATAGGAGAGCTGATTATTATAAAAATTATATCCCCATTGCAAAAATCCTTTCAAACCGTATTTGTAGATCTGAGTTCCTATTATTCTGTTTCTGTGCGACGGCATTGCGATAAACCGATTCGAGACCTCATAGTTCTGCCCTACACAGTAATACCCCCACAGGTCACTTACACCGTTTTCTATAAACGTCTCTATATCAGATACGGCGACGACAGGATGTTCAACTATACCTCTCGAATAAAACTCATAATCCGACAGCGCGTCCATAATAACATATCCCTCAAGAAGCGGAGCAACTACCCCCTTTGCTTTCAGATAGTTCTCCATCTGATCTGCTCCGTGCGGTTCGTCGGAAATATGGAAATAACATCTTTTATCATCGCCGCGCTCTTTCATATAACCGAGAAACGCAGGGATAAATTCTCTGAGAAATCCGCTGTACTCTGCTCCCGACGCATCAGTCTCCCAGCCGAATATCTTTTTATACTCACCGTCGACCGTCGCCATGACCTTCGGCGCTGCGCTCGCACCCCACTGGGTAAAGAAATGCGATATCTCAAAATACTCTACTCCGACACGGTCGCACATATCTATAAAACGTCCGAGTAACGAAAAATCAAAAGAATATTCACCGCCGTTTTTTGTCACTCCGACAAGCTGCGTCGTCGGACGTTCGCCGCCGATGTATGTATCAAGCGCAGGGGTAAACACAGGCGTGAGCAGCATATTGACGCCGTAGCGGACAGCAGTTTTAGCAAAATTCTCTATTATCTCAAAATGCCTGTCGTCAAATGCTTCGGTTTCGTAGTAGTTCATCAGGCAGTCGCAGTAAAACCACTGTGTGTACACAGTTTCCTGCTTCGGAAGAAATGCGTCTATTATTTCAAGTTCAAAGGTCTGTCTGTACTCCTGCCCGTACTCATTAAAACAGAAGGTTATCGGGTAAATTCCCGCCGGGACCTTGCCCTCGGTATCGACCTCGACCATCAATGCTTTAAGATTTGTCGGCGCAATGAGCCGTCCGTCAGCTCCTATCGGCTGCATAACGTCGGGATAGAGTCCAGGCGTTTTTCTCAGAAAATAATCGTCCGAATATCTGTCGAACGCATGCTGCACCGGAACGACCTCGATGCGCGAAACGCGCACATAATCGGAGATCTCCGATTCTACTGTCAATACCGGATAGCTTCTTTCGTCCTCCGCCTGATAACATACGCAAAAATGAAACAGCTCATTTTTGAAGCATGAACCTTTTTTGTACTCTTTTTTGTCCGATATGCTTTCATCTAAAAAGCATTTTTCAAGTGATGATATAAGCTTTACTTTCATAATATCGGGTATCCTTTCAAAATAAACGCAGTATTTATTGTATATGCATTCGGGTACAAAATATTAAAGGGATAATACGGTTTCGGTATTTTTTCTGAATTGCAGACCGCCTGCGCGGCCGGCTGGACCGTCTGACGGTCAGTCATGTATTCAAGCTTATCAAGATCAACTTCAGCTTAGCTATTAAACTCAGGTTTATTCAAATCGGAGCAACGCTCTGCTTTGCCCGCAAAGAGCAGAGCCTGCGACAGATTGCAGCCAGCACAGGGAGCGTCAGCTCCTCGGGGTTTCAGCGGGAGATCATAACTCCCGCTGAAATTCCGAAATGGAACCCGTCACCTATAAAGACGGGAGACATCTGTGCTTAGGTTTAAATCGGAGCAACGCTCTGCTTTGCTCGCAAAGAGCAGAGCCTGCGACAGATTGCAGCCAGCACAGGGAGCGTCAGCTCCTCGGGGTTTCAGCGGGAGATCATAACTCCCGCTGAAATTCCGAAATGGAACCCGTCGCCTATAGAGACGGGAGACATCTGTGCTTAGGTTATATTTATACAATGTGTTAATTGGATTATAATATATTTTGGTAATATTGTCAACACTTTTTTACGGCAGCTTAAACTTTCGGAAATTGCAGTGCGCCTACAGGCGTCAAGCGACACTTACCGCATCAAAAAAAGATACAGTAAACCGTAATCGTAATATGCAAAAACGGTTTTACCGTATCCTTTTAATACTTCCTCAGAATATTACACGCAGTATCGGACAACATTTTCACAGCTTTTTTTCACGCATATTGCCGATATAAAATCCGTCACGGCATGTGCCGACAAGCTCATATCCGAGAGACGCGTAATAATTATTCAAAAATGTATTATCAGCGGCGCAATCCAAACGTATAAACCGTCTTCCCTGCGCGGCACACATTTTCTCAGCCTCCGAAAGCATAATCTTTCCTGCCCCTTTCTCTTTCGGATCGGTCACAAGATTATGAACATACAAGGCATCAGTATCCGATACATTATTCCACTGATCATCACTTCGAAACAATACTACCGCGCCGACAACAGCTTCACGGCACAATACATACAAATTCCCGAGACGCTGCTGCATTCTGTAATACGGCTTCGGATATACACTTAAGTAGTCGGTGACATTCCATTGGCGGATCCCATTTTCATTCATCCACGCGATACGCTTTTCATAAAGCTCAAAAACCGCGTCTATATCCTCCGCTTCTGCAGGACGAAAATTATATTTCACTCCAAAGTCCTCCTTAAATACTGATTTAAGTTAAATGACATGACAGCACCTATAAGAAATACCTGCCGGAAAGCATAGCTTAGCGGCAGGTACCGATCACGGAGCATTCTCCGTATACTGTTATTCTTAACTTCCCTTTCGCTTACGGCAGTATACGTGCAGCCTAAAACTTCAGATGCAGTCAGAAACGCCGACGCGATTCAGCGAACTTTTTCAGTCGCTTACACTTACGTAATCAGTCGCTTACGTAAGGAAGAAGCGCTACGTGACGGGCACGCTTAACAGCGACAGTAAGCTGACGCTGATGCTTTGCACATGTGCCTGTGATACGGCGCGGAAGGATCTTCGCACGCTCGCTGATGCACTTACGGAGTCTTGCGGTATCCTTATAATCGATCTGATCGATCTTATCTACGCAGAACGCGCAAACCTTTCTGTGTCTGCGTGCTACGGGACGAGCCGGTTTCGGCTGTACATTTTCTCTTTCGTTTTCCATAATTAACAAGTTCCTTTCATAGAATAGAGGGAATAGCGTACGCAATGCTGCGACGCTTTTTGCAGATTATCCGGAAAGTCCGGTGCGGTGACTGCGGTCTACGCCGTATTTATGTACGGTCAGAACGGCAGATCGTCATCGCTTGCAAGGTCCTCAAACACATCGTTCTGAGCTGCGGGAGCGCTCTGCGCTCCGCCCGAAAATGCACGCGCTCCGGAATCTACCGGGGGCATATCGGGTACCGAGAAATTACGGTTTCCGCCGTAGCTCTCCTCTGCCGCTTTAGTCTCAACGAACGAGACTTCGTCTGCGACAACCTCATAATCATAGCGTTTCTGTCCGTTCTGATCTGTCCAGTTACGGTTCTGAAGCGCTCCGAGAACGAATATCGCTTTTCCCTTGCTGAAATATCTCGACACGAACTCTGCCTGCTGTCTCCATGCCGTGACACGGATGAAATCCGCCTGCGGCTGTTCGCCCTGCTTTGTGAATCTGCGGTTTACAGCTATGGAGAATGTTACCACCGGAACTCCCGACTGTGTCTGTTTCAGTTCGGGATCTGCCGTAAGTCTGCCTATGAGCAGGATCTTATTCAAGCTTGCCATGTCAAAAGACCTCCTGATTATTCAGCGTCTGCTGCGGGTGCTTCCTCAGCTGCCGGTGCTGCCTCTGCAGCCTTTGCGGTAGCGGGGATAGCCTTTGTTACCATTACACGCATCATTCCGTCCGTGATGTTGCATACACGGTTAAGCTCTGCCGGAAAATCTCCGGGTGCTTCGAATGTTACGAGTGTGTAGTAACCTTCGTTTTTGTCGTTGATCGGGTACGCGAGTCTGCGCTTGCCCCAATCGGCAACGTCGGTGATCTTACCTGCGGCTTCGATCATTCCCTTGAACTTTTCAATAATGGCTTTTACACCTTCGTCGCCGAGATCAAGGTCAACAACGAAAAGTGCTTCGTAAGACGAAAACTGTCTTTCCATATTTTTACACCTCCCTATGGACGTAAGACCGCATGGAATTGTTTTTACGGTTTCTTTCGGTTTTTAATTCTTCTACCGTGTTCCGTGCGGCAAGGAGAAAACATAGTTTTCAACTGTAATATTATACCACACCGGAGACATGCCTGTCAACCGGTGCGGTACATCATTCATTATTTTTTTACAATTTTAAACCGTATACCGATTATTTCGTTCCGAACAGGCGGTCGCCTGCATCGCCGAGTCCCGGTACGATATATGCATGATCGTTCAGATGATCGTCAAGCGCCGCGCAGTAGATATCTACATCAGGATGCTCTTTCTGCACCTTAGATACGCCCTCGGGCGCCGCAACAAGATTAAGCAGCCGGATATTAGCCGCTCCGCGCTTCTTTATCTGTGTGATAGCGTCGGCTGCGCTTCCTCCGGTCGCAAGCATCGGATCGACGACTATAACAAGACGCTCGTTTATGTCAGCCGGCAGCTTACAGTAATATTCGACAGGCTCATGCGTATCAGGATCACGGTACATTCCTATATGTCCGACCTTTGCAACGGGGATAAGATCGAGAAGACCGTCAACCATGCCGAGTCCTGCGCGCAGTATCGGAACGATTGCAAGCTTCTTTCCGGTGATCGCCTTTCCTGTCATTTTTGTTACAGGCGTCTCGATCTCGATATCGTCGAGCGGCAGATCGCGCGTAAGCTCATATCCCATCAGCTCGGTTATCTCACTGAGCATCTGACGGAAATCCTTACTTCCCGTTTCCTTCATGCGCATTATCGTGAGCTTATGCTGAATAAGAGGGTGGTCGACTACGTGAAGTTTTCCCATATCTTTTTTCCTTGCCTTTCTGTGCCGCAGACGGACTTGTCCGCCGCCGTGCATTTCTTTTTTGGTAAGAGCTTAAAGCCCGTCATCCGGTATTTTCAGCGAAAGAACACGCCTTCACCGAAAATCAGGTAATATCCTCCGCCGTCACAGGCGAAAGTTTCTTATTTAAGCTACAATTATTATACAATATAGTGTCGAATTTTGCAAGGGGTTTACGGTGTTTTATTGTACGGTTTATTCTTCTATTTTCACTTTTCCCGAATACGGGAATTATTTCATGGCGGCTTACGCCGCCGCTGTAGTCAAAATTCGTCTTTTGTGACGGCTTACGTCAAACCATAGTCAATACTATGCCTTTTATGACGGCTTACGTCGCGCCTATAGTCAAAACGGCAGTCACAATGACCGACAGCCGTTTTGACAGTACGGCTTTACCACTGCTTGCCTGTAGCCGCTCTGCGCATGAACGAAGTGTGCGCAGGGGCGCAATGATCGAA
>CABUHS010000021.1 GCA_902491535.1 uncultured Eubacteriales bacterium | reverse complement strand
GCTACAGCAGCCCCCCTGTTTAGGTTTTCGGTTATTATATTTTTTATGATATCATTTTTTTGGATTTTTGTCAACATAATATATGAATAAAATTAAAAAACTATTGATTTTTTTGTTACATTACTTTATTATATATAATATACTGACAGAAAGAAAGGATATAAGAATGCAGATAAACAAAAAAATAGGTTATAAAGCTGCAATATTTGATCTTGACGGAACAATTGCAAATACATTTCCTGATATTTCGGCTTCGGTAAACGCCATGCTTTCTGAAAAAGGTTACGCATGCCGTACCGATGGGGAGATACTGAGAAATATAAACGGCGGGGTATATGAATTAATAAGAGGCGCACTTCCGGACGGCGTTAAGGATGATAATGCCGAACTTGAGCGGTGTGTGGAAGTGTATGACAGATATTATTCGTCTCATTATTGCGATATGACGAAACTATATGACGGGTTATACGAGGTGCTTACAGAACTGAATCGGCAGGGTATTAAGCTTGCTGTTTATACAAATAAAGAGACTCCTCAGGCGGCCGATATAATTGAGAATCTGATTCCCGGAGTTTTTGATATAGTTCTCGGTTCCGGACACTTTCCGCTTAAACCGGAACCTGTTGGTACGCTTTGGCTGCTCGGACAGTTAGGCGCCTGCGCAGATGATGTACTGTTTGTGGGAGATTCTGTTGTTGATGTGCATACTGCTCATAACGCCGATTTGCGTGTTGCCGGCGTTTCATGGGGATATCAGGGAAGCGAAAGACTTATTGCCGAAGGTGCGGATTATATAATAGACAATGCAAATCAGATCAAAGATATTGTGATAGGATAAAAATGTTTTAAATAGGAAAGAAGGAGAGAAAAATAAGCTTAAAAAAAGATATAAGGATAAAAAACATTGTTTTAAATATTACAGGGAGTGCGGTACTCGCGTTCGGTCTTTATAATATACATTCTCTGTCCGGAGTGACCGAGGGAGGAATTCTCGGTATGACATTGCTTTTGCAGTATTGGCTCGGTATATCCCCTGCCGTTTCCGGCTTTATTTTGAATTCCTTATGTTATATTTTCGGGTTTCGTGTGCTTGGCAGAAAATTTATTTTGTATTCAGCGGTTTCCGGTTTTAGCTTTTCTTCGTTTTACGCTTTGTTTGAACTGTTTCCACAGATATATCCCAAAATTGCCGAAATGCCTCTTGCAGCTGCAGTTCTGGGCGCTTTGTTTGTAGGTACAGGAGTCGGATTGTGCGTGAGAGCAGGCGGTGCGCCGAGCGGAGACGACGCCCTGGCTATGAGTATAGGAAAAGTATCGGGTGTGGATATACGGATCGTATATTTTCTCAGCGATCTTATAGTGCTTATTTTGTCTTTGACATATATCGATATAAAGCGAATAGCTTATTCATTACTTACGGTTGTTTTGTCCGGACAGATTATCGGATTTGTCAGTACGGCAGGAAAGAAAGCTCGGCTGATACCGGATAAATAGAAACGAACATAAAAAACGTGATTCATTTCAGAATCACGTTTTTAACTGATAGCAAAAACTCAGTCTATTGTTTTGTCAATCTTGAAACGCATAATTTTGCGGAGAGTATTTTTGGGGAATTCATCTTCTCTTATGCGTACAATTCCGATCTTTTTATACGGTACAGCATGACGATTATAGTTGTTGACATGTTCTGAAAAATATTCCGAAAAGTTTGTTACAGAATTTTGCTCGAGGTATTCTTTGTCAGGATATATCTCGGCAACAATCGCATTGTTTGCAGGACCTCGCTTGCTTATACCTTCGTATACTACAACATCGGTAATGCCGGGGATTGTTGAAAGCGCGGATTCTATCTCTTCGGGATATACATTTTTACCGTTTGAAAGAATAATAAGATTCTTTACGCGTCCCGTAATACATATCGCGTCTTTCTCCAGTTTTCCGATATCACCGGTATGAAAAAATCCGTTTTTGTCAATAGCCTGTTTCGTCGCTTCCTCGTCTTTAAAGTATCCCAGCATGACGTGAGGTCCTCTGACACATATTTCACCCTCTCCGTCTTCGTTAGGATTATCAATAAAGATTTCTTCTTCGGGAATCGGCATACCTACAGAATTCGGAACTGTATATAGGAGTCGGTTTGCAGAGATCAGGGGCGAACACTCGGTGATACCGTATCCGTTCAGAACCTGAATTCCGAAATCGTCAAATGCATCGATTATTTCCTGGCTCAGCGGCGCTCCTCCGCAAACGATCATTTTCAGCTCGCCGCCGAATACCGATAATACGGTTTTTCCGAAAAATGCTTTGCGCATGTCAATACCTGTTTTACGTAGCGCATTGCTTACCTTTATCATCTTTTTCAGAAGATTTTCCTTTCCGCTTTTTTTAGCGGTTGCCCATATTCTGCGGTAGAAGGTCTCCATATAAAGAGGAACGAGGATCATATGTTCGGGTTTTTGTTCCGCCATCTCGTTCAAAAAGAACCGGAGACCGCTTGATATATATGCATTTGTTCCGTTGCAGTATCCCGATAAAAGGCTAATGGTAGATCCGTATGTATGGTGAGGAGGAAGAACACTTATTGTTTTTTTACTTATCTTTAAGATAGAGAAAGCTCCGTGAAGATTGCTCAAAATAGCTTTTTGAGAGAGCATTACACCTTTGCCTTTTCCTGTAGTTCCCGATGTGAATACAAGTTCTGCAAGTGCATGAGGATCGATTTCGGCAGTATCGAAAGAATTATCCCCGCCTGCAATGAGAGCTTCTCCTTTTTTACGGAAAGATTCGAGTGTCTGTCCTTCTTTCCCTCCGAGGAAGATTATATTGGTGATTCCGGCGCTTGCGGCTGCTTTTTCCCCTTTTTCGCGTATGTCATCGTCGCAGAAAATCACGGTGCATTCCGCCTTTGCAAGTGTTGAACCGAGATCATCTTCGGTCCAGTCGCGGTCAAGCGGAACGAGAACGGCACCTATAGAGAGAACGGAAAAATATACGGATATCCAATTGTAAGACAATTTTCCGATAACGGCAATATGCGTTTTTCCGAATCCTTCTGCCAGTGCCTGAGTTCCGATGGCTTTGATATCTGATTCAAACTCAGAATAAGTAACGCATGTCGGAGCGGGATCGCTGTGGCGGTTGCGGTATGAGAATACAATATCGTCGGAGAATTTTTCGGTCGTTTGTTTGACCATATCTCTGAAATTAATATATTCGGGCATATATGTATAATAAGGATAATTTTGTTTCTTCATTTTGTTTGCTCCTTTGACCGTTTAAAAAATGTAGAAATACCTTTGCTTTTTTCTTTGGAAGGATTAATATTTGAGAGATTTTTCAGAATTTTTTGAGAAACTGTATAAAAGGTTTTGAGTTCATCGTCGCTTATACCGCTGTCTGCCCGATCCTGTATTCCGAGCGCTTCTTCGTTGATCTGCTGTGCGGCAAGCCTGCCTTTTTCCGTAAGCTTTATCGGAGTATTGTAATTTCTCTTGAGAGTAGGCTCAAATTCGACATAACCGCATTTTTTTAGATATGATATTTCGCGGGAAACAAGCGAGCGGTCAATGCTGACTTCTTTTGCAAGCATTGACGGTGTCAGACCTTCTGGACTTTTAAGAAGCTCGCACAGCCAGAACAGGTGAATGCTTTTAACAGAAAAAAACGACGCATAACCGTTTTTAATGCGTTGAATTGTTTTATGAAACGATTCTATTGTATGGGTAAATAATAAAAACCTTTCATGAGTCATTTATAATACCTCACTTTTCGATTTTTAATATTATACAACACTAATGTTGACTTGTCAACATTTTGTGAAAAATAAGTTTTATTTTTTACTGTTTTAAATTTACTTACGAATAACAGTTTATATTCTTAACTTATTATGGCAGTGCGGTAATGATTATTTTGTATGAATTATCTACAATGCCTTTTAACTGTTTCGCTATCGGTATTTCAGATTGTCCGTAGTTTTTGTTCATACCTGGTATACGGTATGAATATATTTGAGTATTATGCAATAAAGAATCAGCATCAGGAAAATATACTGCGTATTCAGCGCATATTTTCACGATTATACTTGAAATTTTGAGCTTTTTAAAGTATACTGATTAAAACATAAAATAAAATGTGTAATATGAAAGGACGAAAAAATGCCATTTTCCAAAGATTTTATATGGGGTGTTGCGACAAGCGCCGGACAGATAGAGGGCGCGGCGGAACTGGACGGTAGAAAACCGAGTATATGGGATACCTTCAGCCGAACGCCCGGAAAGGTATTCGGAGGACAGACTCCCGATATCGCCTGCGACAGTTATCACAGGTATATGCGTGATATAGATAATCTGAAAAAGCTCGGTGTTGACAGTTACCGTATGTCCATATCGTGGTCGAGAGTGCTTCCTGACGGAAAGGGAAAACTGAACGACGCCGGACTTGATTATTATAAGAGGGTTTTTAACGCTTTGCTCGAAAACGGGATTATGCCAAATGTAACTCTTTATCACTGGGATCTGCCGCAAGCGCTCGAAGATATCGGCGGCTGGCGCAACAGAGATTCTATAGGATGGTTCGGGGAATATGCGGAAAAGATGTTCCACAATTTCGGAGATATAATCCCGATGTGGAGTACCGTAAATGAGCCTATCGCGACATATGTCGGCTACGCTCTCGGAGGATTTGCTCCCGGCCATACAAACGAGAAGTGGGGAAATCAGGCGCGCCATAATATTCTTGTAGCCCACGGAAATGCAGTAAAGGCTTTCCGTGCGGAAAACAGAAAGGATTCGTCGGTCGGTGTTGTAATAGACATATGGAAGCGCCATGCGCTGACGGATTCTACCGAGGATGCGGCACTTGGTATAGATGAAGATGAACGTAACTGGAAATTCTATACAGATCCGATTTTCGCAGGACACTACAGCGACTATATACTCGAGCATCTGGCAGAGGAGGGAACTCTCATGGAGATAGGACCTGAAGACTATTCTCTTATGGGCCAGCCGCTCGATTATTACGGACTTAATGTTTATAACCGCGTCGTGGTCAGCAGGGATCAAAAAGCGGTTGCTGACTTCACGCAGGGCGGAAACTTTCTCAATAACCGTGCGGAATATTATCCGAAAGCGGTATATGACGCGGTTCACCTTATGCATGATCTTTATGACCTTAAAATACCGATCTATGTTACGGAGAACGGCACATATTTTGAAGGCGATGAACCGGTCGATCCGAAAACCGGCATGGTAGAAGATCTCGACCGTGTTAAATATGTAAAAGGTTTTCTCGAATGGCTTGAAAAGGCAGTGGATGAAGGATTTGATATACGGGGATATTATCTCTGGAGTCTTATGGATAACTTCGAATGGAGTTCCGGAATGCATTTCAAATTCGGTATAATGCGTACTGATTTTGAGACGCTTGAATGCACACCGAAACGCAGCTTTGAATGGTACAGAGAATTTATTGCGGAGCAGAAGAAAAAACGTATCTGATCCCGGATCTTCCGATGAAATAATAAAAGATAAAATAGTTTTTTGATTTAATTAAATTAACCGCTCCGGATACGCAGATTTAAAAGGATGTCACAAATTTTATTTGCGGCGTCCTTTTGCTTTTTTTAACGAAAAAATATTTTAGTGATCTTTAAGTTTGGTATAAATTCAAACTCGAAAAAATGTTTTTGAGTTTGAAAAGTATGAAAAAACAAGAATTATTAACAAAAAAGACATTTTGTGACGTAAAAAGAACAAAAAATAGCCAAAAATAGTTGACAAAGCATACTCGTGTTGGTATAATATATAACATAAAGCCAAGGTAAACGAATAGTTTGTAAATTTATTGTTTACCGTAAACAACAAAAATGAACGAGAAAGGAAGGCATAAATGTGGGAAGATATGTAGTAAAGCGCATTTTCCTTGCAGTTCTTACGATTTTGGTCATATGCGCCATCACGTTTTTCACAATGCATGCGGTTCCCGGCGGACCGTTTAATAAGGAAAAAGCACTGAGCCAGGCAACGATTGATGCTTTGAATGAAAGGTATAATCTGGATAAGCCTCTTCCGGTACAGTTCGGTATGTACATGAAAGGTCTTGTTACCGGAGATTTCGGAGTCTCGCTGAAAAACGGACGGAATATTTCGGATATAATCGGAGAGTCTTTTCCTATATCAGCTACTCTCGGTCTTACAGCGGTTACTATAGCGTTGTTTCTCGGCACAGTTTTCGGTTCGATCGCGGCGCTTATGAGGAATAAACTTCCTGACCGTATAATCATATTTTTCTCAACACTGTTTACCGCAGTTCCGAGCTTCGTGTTTGCCACACTGCTTCTGCTCGTTTTCTGCATAACCCTTAAATGGGTTCCGGTATGGAGTGCGACATCTCCAAACTATGTTCTTCCTATTATAGCACTTGCGGCATATCCTATGGCATATACAACAAGACTTGCCAAAACGAGCATGCTCGATGCACTCGGACAGGACTACATACGTACTGCAAAAGCAAAGGGCGTGTCCAAATGGAAAATCATTTTCAAACATGCGCTTCGTAATTCCCTTATTCCGGTCATAACATATGCGGGACCCGAGATCGCGTATATTATTACCGGATCAATGGTTGTCGAGACCATATTTTCGGTCGGCGGAATCGGAAGTAAATTTGTCGAGGCGATCGGTAACCGTGACTACACTATGATAATGGCTACTACCGTCTTTCTTGCATCGCTTATGGTAGTTGCAAATCTTATCTGCGATCTTCTTTATAAGCTTGTAGATCCGCGCATTAAGTACGAATAACGGAGGCGGCGTCATGGAAAATAAAACAAATGAACTTCCTAAAAAGAATATCCTCAGCGCGCAGATAGATCTGAAAAAATTCGAACGTGCTACAGATGAAGAAAAACGCCAGCAGGATGTAATGAGCAAGAGTACAACGTTTTTTAAAGACGGAATGCGCAGACTGTTCAAAAATCCGCTTGCTGTTTTGAGTATAGTAATTCTTGGCATAATTTTAGTTACGATTATTGTCGCTCCTATGATCGTTCCGTACAGTTATGAGGAAATGATGACTGTAAACGGACAAAGAGATAAGGGGGCAAAGAACCTTGCTCCTTTCCAGTACAGTGAAGCGGAGCAGGAATACATAAATGAGGGGAATGAACGGTTTCCGCATATTTTCGGTACCGATGAACAATGCCGGGATTATTTTATAAGAGTAGTTTACGGTACACGTATTTCACTGCTTGTCGGTATATTTGCCAGTATGATAGTACTTGTTATCGGAATGCTTTACGGAAGTATTTCAGGTTATATGGGCGGCAAAGTAGATCTTGTTATGATGCGGATAGTCGATATTATATATTCACTGCCCGATATGCTGATAATTATACTGCTGTCGGTCGTGCTTAATGAGGTACTTAAATTTAAGAGCGGATCGTTCCTTGCGAGTCTCGGAACGAATATGATCTCAATCTTTATTGTGTTCGGTATGCTTTACTGGGTAAGCATGGCGAGACTTATCCGCGGTCAGATCCTTTCTATAAAGGAAAACGAATATATCCTTGCGGCCCGTTCGATAGGTGCGAAGCCGGGACGTATTATAAGAAAGCATATTATACCGAACTGCCTTTCTGTTATAATAATTTCAACGGCACTGCAGATCCCGTCTGCAATATTTACGGAGAGTTATCTCAGCTTTGTAGGTCTTGGCGTGAAAGCTCCCATGCCTTCGCTCGGCTCTCTTGCGAACGCTGCCCGCGAAGGACTTCAGAGTTATCCGTATAAACTGATATTTCCGGCGATTGTAATCTGCCTTATCGTTCTCAGCCTTAATTTGCTCGGAGACGGTCTGCGCGATGCGTTCGATCCGAAGCTCAAGAGGTGAATGCTATGAGTGAACATCTTTTAAGCGTGCAGAATCTGCACACATCATTTTTTACCGATTCCGGAGAGGTTCAGGCAGTAAACGGTGTTTCGTTCAACCTTAATGCCGGAGAAATACTTGGAATTGTCGGAGAATCAGGCTCCGGAAAGAGCGTCACCGCGTATTCTATAATGCAGATACTTGCAGAGACGGGACGCGTCGTTGAAGGGCGTATCCTCTACAGAGGTCAGGATCTTACAAAGTGGAAGAATAAGCAGCTTCGCACATTCCGCGGAAAATGTTGTTCTATAATTTTCCAGGATCCGATGACAAGTCTTAACCCGGTGTTTACGATAGGTTCGCAGATCGGAGAAGCAATAAAGCTTCATACCGATAAAAAGGGCGCTGAAGTAAAAGCGCGTTCGGTCGAACTTCTTCAGCTCGTCGGAATAAACGAGCCGGAAAGGCGGCTTAAGCAGTATCCGCATGAACTTTCGGGCGGAATGAGACAGAGAGTTATGATTGCAATGGCGCTTGCCTGCGAGCCGGATATTCTGATCGCCGACGAGCCGACTACCGCACTTGATGTTACTATACAGGCACAGATACTTGAACTGATTCAGGAGCTTCAGAAAAAGCTCGGAATGGCTGTTATTCTTGTAACGCATGACCTCGGAGTTATAGCTGATATGTGCGATAATATTATTGTTATGTACGGCGGACGTATATGTGAGAGGGGAACTGCACGGGAGATATTCTACAATCCGAAGCATGAATACACAAAGGGACTGCTTCGCTCTATCCCTAACGTTAACAATATGAAAAAACGCCTTGTGCCTATATCAGGCGCGCCGATAAATATGCTGAATCTTCCGAAAGGATGTGCATTCTGTACGCGGTGCGACGCGGCTATGAAGATATGCCTTACAGAACATCCGGAAGAGATAGTTATAAACGGGGATCATAAAGCATCCTGCTGGATGAATGTAAAAGAAATGCTTGAAGCGGAAGGGGCGGAAATAAATGAGTGACACGCTTGTAGAAGTAAAAAATCTTAAGCAGTATTTTCCGGTGCGGACAGGACTCGGAAAAAAAGTTCCGCTGAAAGCAGTCGATGATGTTTCATTTACTATCGGAAAAGGCGAAACACTCGGACTTGTCGGAGAATCCGGATGCGGAAAAACAACGGTAGGACGGACGATTCTGCGTCTTTATACTCCTACAGACGGAAAAATTTATTTTGACGGTGAAGAGATAACGGACAAAAATATCACGGGCATGCGCAAGCAGATGCAGATGGTGTTTCAGGATCCGTATTCTTCACTTGACCCGCGAATGACGGTAGAGGATATTATAGGCGAACCGCTCGATGTCCATAAGCTTTATTCAAACCGTAAGGAGCGCAGAGAAAAGATTCTTGAGCTTATGAGCTTTGTCGGACTGAACTCTGAGCATGCAACGCGGTATGTTCATGAGTTTTCGGGAGGTCAGCGTCAGCGTATAGGAATCGCAAGAGCGCTTGCCGTAGATCCTAAATTCATTGTATGTGACGAGCCTGTTTCGGCGCTTGATGTTTCGATACAGGCGCAGGTCATAAATATGTTTGAAGAGCTTCAGGATAAGCTCGGCGTAGCATATCTATTTATTGCGCACGATCTTCTTGTTGTTCATCATATATCAAAGCGTATTGCGGTCATGTATCTCGGAAAAATCGTGGAGATCGCGGATTCCGACGAGCTTAACGAGCATCCCGAACACCCGTATACACAGTCGCTGCTTTCCGCTGTACCTATACCGGACCCTGATGTAACGCGCGCCCGCAGCAGGATAGTGCTTGAGGGCGATGTGCCGAGCCCGCTTAATATGCCTACCGGATGTGCATTCCGGACGCGGTGCCGCTATGCGACCGAACAGTGTGCTTCCGAATGTCCTGCACTTACCGATCGCGGAAACGGTCATTTTGTGGCTTGCTGGAACAAATAGTAAAAGCAATAAAGCAGTAACAGTAATATAGATATAGTGATGATAAAACATATGTTTTATTAAGTATCTGGTTTTTCAGCATCGTATACTGAATTAAAGAAATAAATTCCCGTTGCAGACATGCGCTTCTACAGCGGATCCCGGATATGAAAAAAATCGGACATGGTACCATGTCCTCGCTTTACACTGTAAAGCGAGGACATGGTACCATGTCCTCGCTTTACACTGTAAAGCGAGGAGAACAGCAGTATTCCTTTATAAATAACATGTCTTAAACGTTTCCTGTCCGTGTTGCAGTGGGTTTTTATAAATAATTTTTTGGAGGAAACGATCATGAAGAAAATCCTTGCGTCTCTTCTTGCTGCAGCTACGGTATTTTCACTCGCAGCCTGTAGCGGAAACAAATCACCTGTCGATGATAAGAATTCGGATGACCCCGCGGTAAAAGCGGAATCTCTTCTCAGCGACGCGTTTATTGACCCGGTGAACGATTGGGGCAAATATAATGACCTTATTGCCCAGATCAAAGCCGAAACCGATTATGCAAAGCGTACAGAGCTTATGCATAAAGCGGAAGACATCCTTATGTCAAACGGATGCGTTGTTCCGCTCTATTATTACAATGATATTTATATGCAGAAGAGCTATGTGGACGGCGTTTACGCAAACCTGTTTGGATATAAATTCTTCCATCATGTAACAATGGGTGAAGGCGCTCCGTCAACTACAACGCTTCGTCTTAACCTCGCGAGTGAGCCTGATCACCTTGATCCTGCGCTGAACAGCTCTGTTGACGGCGCATGTCTTGCAGTTAACTCCTTTGCAGGTCTTTATACATATGATAAAGATGGTAAGACAATTCCCGACCTTGCTACAGGTTATACTGTTTCCGAGGATGGACTCGAGTATACCGTAAAACTTATGGAGGGACTTAAGTGGTCTGACGGTTCGGAGCTTACAGCTGCTGATTTCGTATATTCATGGAAGCGTGCGGCTGCTGAGATTACCGCGTCTGACTACGGCTATATGTTTGACAACTTTGTAGGTTATCCGAACGAGCTTGCAGTCGAAGCTCCCGATGCGACAACTCTTACATTCAAACTTAAAGCTCCCTGCGCATATATCGAAGGTCTGTTCGCATTCCCGACATTCTTCCCTGTAAAGCAGGCTGCTGTTGAAGCCAACGCAGATTGGCAGACATCACCCGGCGCTTGGTGCGATAACGACGCAGGATTTGTTTCCAACGGTCCGTTTATCTGCACAAAGTGGGCTCACGGAACTTCAATGACATATGAAAAGAATCCGAACTATCATAATGCAGATAAGGTTACTGTTGATACACTTGAATTCATGCTGTCGGCAGACGATACTGCTATATATGCCGCATACAATGCAGGCGACGTAGACTTTATCGACACTGTTCCTACAGATGAGATCAAGACGCTTCTTGACAATAAAGAGTTCCACATAATCGATAACCTCGGAACATATTACGTTGCATTTAATGCAAACAGCGATCTGTTCGCAGGCAAAACGGCTGCGCAGGCTGCGTGCATGCGTCTTGCATTCAACATTCTTATCGACCGTGACTTTATTTGTGAGAATGTAGGTCAGACAGGTCAGATACCGGCTAACTCCTATATTCCGCTCGGAATGAAGGACGGTAACGGTTCGGAATTTAAGCCGGACAAAGACGCAAATGCTTATTATGATGCATACGCAACGACAAAAGATCATGAGGGAACACTTGCAAAGGCACGTGAATACCTCACCGCAGCCGGATTTAAATTCGGTGACGACGGAAAGCTTTCGTCCGAAACTCCTATTTCTATTGAATACCTGACAAACGACGGAACCGGACATATTGCTGTTGCTGAGTCTATGCAGCAGGATTTTGCAGAACTCGGAATTAATATTACGATCCAGGCTCAGGAGTGGAACGTATTCCTTAACGAACGTAAGCAGGGCAACTTTGATATTGCACGCGAAGGCTGGCTTGCAGACTTTGACGATCCTATCAATATGCTTGAAATGTTCACAACGGATTCCGGTAATAATGACTGTCAGTACGGACGCAATGAAGCATGGCGTGAAGCACAGAAAAATGCTTCGACCGAAGCGGTAACTGATGCGGCAACCGAAGTAGTTACTGATGCGGCAACCGGTGCAACAACCGGTGCAACAACCGATGCGACAACCGATGCGACAACCGGTGCAACAACTGATGCAGTAACCGATGCGGCTACAAAGTAAGCATTGATTTAACCCAAAATGCAGGCGGCTCCCCAATTTAGGGGTGCCGCCGTTTTATATAGCCTATAAATTATTCCGCGGCGATATATTGGATAATGCATGCAGAATATACTTTTATACGTCGAATTATTTTCCTTTTTATTGTATTTATATATTTTTCGTTGACATTTTAGCCTTTAGGCTTTATAATTAATATGTAATTTTACGAGTAAATATCTTTTCGACGGCCCGGATAAAATAATATCGGCTTTTTTGTAACCGTAAAAGGAGAATGTTTTGATGGCAAAAAGAAGTATAAAACTCGGTTCACTCAAAAAAATATTCAGTAATAAGTATATGATTTCTCTTCCGGTGATTCTCGGTTTGTGTCTTGTGTTCCTTGTAGGATACGGGGTAAACAGTTATTTAATGATGAACGGTAAAAGCATCGGTGAGACTTCGGACGGAGTTCCGGCTTTTTTACCGACTCAGTCCTCGGAAAATGATATAGGTGAGAAACGTCTGAATAACAGCCCCATTGATTTTAATTCTCTGTGGGATATAAGCCGCGATGTTTGCGGATATATAGAGATACCGGATACCACAGTCAGCTATCCGGTCATGATAAATCCGGAATATACAGATTTTTATCTTGATCATTATATTGACGGCAGATACGATGAGAGCGGTTCGATATTTATGCAGAGATATAATTCGGAAAACTTTACAGATCTTGTCACTGTACTTTACGGTCATAATATGTTCGGTAGAACGGATGCCGAACGCCCGTATTTTGCCTTTTTCCAAAAGGAATATTCAAATCCGGAGTTTCTTGCTGCTCATCCGTATGTATACATATATCTCCCGTCAAAAACACTGAAATACGAAGTGTGCGCGCTTGTGCCGTATACTGACGATCATATATTCTATATTCATGACTTTTCGGTCGAAGGTGAATTCGGTAAGTTTATGGATGAAATATATTCGCGTTCGGGTGATTATGTTTGCTTTGCTGACAGGGATAGACCTGCCGGAGATAAACAGATACTTGTTCTTTCTACTTGCTATATGTGGGATGATACAAAAAGATATCTGCTTGTCGCCGAACTTTGCGAGGATGTTGAAATGGACATAACGGCTCCGTCTGTGGCGGACAGGTGAATTTTAAATGATATTTAAAACTGCCCTGCGTGCGTGTTGTGTATGCATGTCAGGGCAGTTTTTATTATGAAACAACAAGGTTCCGGGGTATCCGCCTGCAAGTTTTGATTGCGCCGGCAGGGCGGGTTCTTATTTGACTGTATGATCAGTTTATGTTTTTGCAGTGTTTTATGCTGCTTACAGACGAGTTATTGTGATAATATCCGGGTCTTTTGCTGCTTTAAGCAAAAGATCCTTTTTGTTTTCGAGCGATCCTTCAAGAACTTTTTCAAAAAGCACATCAAGAATTTTTCCTATCTGTCTGCCCTCGGTTATACCTGCGTCTATCAGATCATTTCCGTTTATTGCTAGAGTCTTTTTGCTTATGCAGTCTCCGCGGGAGATGATATCCTTTGCTATTTTTTCGGTATCGTTGTATAGCATCTGTCTGTCTCTGAACTTCGGAGCTTGCGCGAGGTTATCGGCGCGCTTAAGATCAAGTAGCATAAAGAATATATCCGGGGACAGTTTATTTATAGCGCGGCGGACAGCTTTTTCGTTAGGCTCGATCATTCTGTCATGATATCTGACAAGTGTTACGATAAGCGATCTTTCATCGTTTGAAAATTTCAGATGCCTGAGGATTCTGTCAGTCATCAGAGCGCTTATTTCCGGATGCCCCTTGAAATGTCCGGTTCCGTTTTCATCTACCGTAAAAGCGGCGGGTTTGCCTATGTCGTGAAAAAATGCGGCGAGGCGAAGCTCCGGAACCGCTTTGACTGCTTCTGTTGCATATGCTGTATGCTCCAATACATCATAAATGTGATGATAATTTTTTTGATCGAATCCGCGCATAGGAAGTATCTCGGGAATGACGGCGCCGAGAATATCGGCGTATTCGAGAATAACTCTCCGCACATCTTTGCCGCAGATAAGCTTTTTCAGCTCAACGGCAGTCCGCTCTGCGCTGACATTTTTCAGAAACGCCAAGTTGCGGTGAAGCGCGGCACAGGTGGCTTTTTCAGAACGATAGCCGAGTACGGATTCAAATCTGATCGCACGAAGTATCCGAAGCGCATCCTCCGTCAGACGTGCGTCGGGATCTCCGACGCATCTGATTATACCGTTTTTAAGGTCATTTCTGCCGCCGAAAAAATCTACGAGACCGTCATTGTCGTTATATGCCATAGCGTTGATGGTGAAATCCCGCCTTGCAGAGTCATTGCGCAAACTTTTTGTAAATCCGACGCAGTCAGGTCTGCGTCCGTCGGAATATTTAGATTCTGTACGGTAGGTTGTGATCTCATACGGAATTTTGTCACAGATCACGGTAACTGTTCCGTGTTTGATACCGGTAGGTATAACTGTCATATCGGAGAAGAGTGATGCGACCTCATCCGGGAGCGCGGAAGTCGTTATGTCATAATCGTGCGGAATTTTTCCAAGGAGGCTGTCGCGCACACAGCCTCCCGCCGCGTATGCTTCGTGACCTTTTTTTTCAAGTCTTTCAATGAGCTTTTTAACTGTATCGGGCAGATATATTTTTTCTGTCATGATCTTCCTTTCGGGTCGGAGTATTTATTTTTATGTATTTCAGCCCGGAGTTTTTGGGTTTGTGTACGTAAGATCAGTCGTCGGCTCGGAATTGCAGACTGTAAAGCTTCGCATATTCGCCGTTTTGTTCGATAAGTTCCGTGTGAGTACCTTTTTCGGTGATACGTCCTTCCGAAATAACTGCTATTTCATCAGCGTTTTTAACGGTTGACAGTCTGTGTGCAACGACTATAGTCGTTCTTCCGCGGCATAGCTCGTCAAGCGCTTTTTGTATCAGTATTTCAGTTGTATTGTCGAGAGCGCTCGTGGCCTCGTCAAGTATAAGTATGGGCGGATTTTTGAGAAATACACGCGCGATACTGAGACGCTGTTTTTGTCCTCCGGAAAGACGGACTCCGCGTTCGCCGATCTGCGTATCGTATCCGTCCGGAAGGGAAAGAATATAGTCATGTATATTGGCGCGTTTTGCAGCCTCGGCCACTTCTTCGTCGGTAGCGTCAAGTCTGCCGTAAAGAATATTGTCTTTTATAGATGCGTTGAACAGGAAAATATCCTGCTGAACGATACCGATATTTCTTCTCAGAGATTCGAGAGTGAAAGAGCGTATGTCCTTTCCGTCGATCATGACTGCGCCGTCGGAGACGTCATAGAAACGAGGTATAAGGTGGCATACTGTCGTTTTTCCGCCGCCTGATGAACCGACAAGTGCATATGTTTTACCTTTTTCTATATCAAGACTTATGCCGCTCAGAATCTTATGTTCTCCGTCGTACGAACAGCTCACGTCCGCAAGTTCAATGTGCCCGTCAAGCCGTCCGGCATCGACAGCGCCGTCAGAATCCTTTTCAGGAACGGCATCCATTATCTCTATGAAACGCTCAAACCCGGTAACGCCGTCCTGATACTGTTCCATGAAATTGATCAGTGTCATTACCGGAGTTATAAACATTCCAACCGATACAATGAACGCGGAGTAATCTCCGAATTCGATGCGTCCGCTGTAAAGAAAGAATCCGCCGGCAAGAAGCACGATAACATTGAATATATCGGTTATGAACGACGTGCCGGAATAGAATTTTCCCATTGCGTTGTAAGCTTCGCGGCGGGATGATACGAAAAATTTGTTTACGGCTTCGAATTTATCGCTCTCTTTCTCGGAATTTCCGAAAGCTTTGGTTACACGTATACCTGAAATGCTGCTTTCGATAGATGCATTTATCTGTCCTGTAGCTTCGCGGCTCTTTTTAAAAGCTTCGCGCATTTTTTTACGCAAAAGCATAGCGACAAGGAGCAGAAACGGAACGCAGACAAATATTATCAGGGTAAGATAAATATTTATACTTGAAAGATAAATGAAGGCTGCGATTACGGATATTGACGATATTATAACATTTTCCGGTCCGTGGTGCGCCAGCTCGCTTATATTCATAAGGTCGTTTGTCATTCGCGACATAAGTTGTCCGGTCTCATGATTGTCATAAAAGCTGAACGGCAGTTTTTCGAGATGCGTGAACATATCGCTGCGCATCTTTGCCTGCATATGTACGCCCATAACGTGGCCGTAGTACTGAATGAAGTAGTTTAGCATCATGCGTATAAAATACAGTGCAAGCAGCATTATTCCGGAAAATATTATCATCCGATAGTTGCGGTCGGGTATCAGTGTGTTCAGCATGGTTCTTGTTATAATCGGATAAATAATTCCGATTAGCGATACAATAAGCGCAGATATCATGTCCGCTGCAAAAAGCATTTTGTGCGGTTTGTAGTATGACAGAAATCGTTTCAGCAAGGCTATGTCTCCTTTTAAAGTCAGTTATATAAATTAAATTCTACCATGAAGCAAAAATGTTTGCTTGCAAGGACATTTTTGCGAAGCCGTCAATTGTGCAGACCGTGCAAGGCACGGGACGGCAAAGCCGTAAAAGCTTACGCAGTAAGACTTTCTGCACTTATTATACCATATCTTTTATTTTTTTTAAAGAGAAAACGATAAAAATATACCGTTAGTTTTCTTGGCCTGAAAAAGAACAAAGTCTTTGTCTATAAATATAAGAGCTACGGTATAAGTATGCTTTTTATATTGACAAAGCGCTGTGACTTTTGTATAATAATTAATATCGGTAAATACAGACAAAAAGCTCTGCGTCTCTTTTTGACGCAGCGTATTATAGGAGAAATTATATGAAGGTATTACTAACGGGAGGAGCCGGATATATCGGTATCCATACGGCAATTGAACTTTGCGCAGCAGGATATGACGTGGTTATCGCCGATAACTATTTTAACAGTTCTCCGGAGGCTGTTAAGCGCGCACAGGAGATAGCGGGAAAAGAGATGCCGCTATATGAAATAGATGTAGCGGATAAGAAAGCGCTCAGAACCGTTTTTGAACAGAATAAAATAGACGCTGTAATACATTTTGCAGGCTATAAAGCGGTAGGCGATTCCGTAAGAGAACCCGTCGCTTATTACGGAAATAATATTGGTTCTACTATTACCTTGCTTGAAGTGATGGAAGAATTCGGAGTTAATAATATCATATTCAGTTCGTCTGCGACCGTATACGGTACGCCGAAGCGTGTACCGATATCGGAGGAAGACGGACGCGGTGAATGTACCAATCCGTACGGTTGGACAAAATGGATGATCGAGCAGATAATTACGGATACTGTTAAAGCGCGTCCGTCTATGTCGGCGGTACTTCTCAGATATTTCAATCCGATAGGCGCACATAAGAGCGGTATGATCGGCGAGATGCCTAACGGAGTTCCGAACAACCTTATGCCGTATATTACTCAGGTTGCGATCGGAAAACTCGATCATCTGAGCGTATACGGAAATGACTACGATACTCCGGACGGAACCGGTGTGCGGGACTATATTCACGTTGTCGATCTTGCGCGCGGACACGTTATGGCTCTCGGATTCTGCACGGAACGTAACGGTACTGAGATAATAAATCTCGGAACAGGAATCGGATACAGTGTTCTTGATATTGTGGGCAGTTTTGAGAAGGCGAGCGGTATAAAAATTCCGTATGTTATTACCGACAGACGTCCCGGAGATATAGCACAGTGTTATTCCGATCCGTCCAAAGCAGAGAGACTGCTCGGCTGGAAAGCCGAATACGGTATCGATGATATGTGCCGGGACAGTTGGAATTGGCAGAAGAGCAATCCGAACGGATATTCCGACTGAATATAAACATATGTAAAATATCCGCTCAGGCCGGGGCGGATATTCATGTTTTTATGCATTACTGTACATTGTATTGCGGTTGACAATAAAGTGATTATTTGTTATAATAACCTCACGACGTATACCGAATGCTTGCGCAGCAAGCATTCGGACGTCTGAGAGAACAAAAAGTAAAACGGCTTTGCCGTTTTTACGCAGCGGCGCTGCGTATCAAGGCTTACGCCTTGCTTTTATGATATAATAAAAATAAAAGTAAAGCTGTCGAAATTATGGCGGTAATGATGTATGAAAGAGGTATAACGATGAGCGACATTAAAGACATAAATCTTGCACAGTCCGGATGGGATAAGATCAACTGGGTAAAAAGCTATATGCCGGTGCTTAATATTATAAATGAGGAATTTTCACGCACTAAACCTTTTGCGGGCAAAAAGATCGCAATGTCGATACATCTTGAGGCAAAGACAGCATATCTTGCACTTACGCTTAAAGCGGGCGGAGCAGAAGTATGGGTGACGGGATGCAACCCGCTCTCTACTCAGGATGATGTTGCAGCAGCGCTTGCTTCGGACGGATTTGAAGTTAATGCATGGCGCGGAGTCGATGATGCGACATATGAAAAGCACCTTAAAAAGACGCTGTCAGTGTGTCCGGATCTTATGATAGATGACGGAGGAGATCTTACCAATCTTCTTCACGGCGAATGTGCTGCGTACAGAAAGAATCTTCTCGGCGGCGGAGAGGAAACAACCACAGGTATACACCGCCTTTTTGCAAGACAGGCAAGAGGAGAACTTTGTTTCCCGATGATAGACGTCAACGACGCAGACTGCAAGCATCTGTTTGATAACCGTTACGGAACCGGACAATCCACACTTGACGGTATAATGAACAGTACAAATCTTGTTATTGCCGGAAAAAATGTCGTCGTGGCAGGATACGGCTGGTGCGGAAAGGGCGGTTCGATGCGCGCAAAAGGAATGGGCGCGCGTGTCATAGTTACTGAGGTCGATCCGGTACGCGCAATTGAGGCGGTTATGGACGGTTTTGCGGTAATGCCGATGGATGAGGCTGCAAAGCTCGGAGATCTCTTTATCACTGTTACGGGATGCAGCGACGTTATCCGTCGTGAGCATTTTGAAGTTATGAAGGACGGCGCTTTGCTTGCAAATTCCGGACATTTTGATGTTGAAATAGATAAGACAGCACTTGCAGAACTTGCAGAAGAACAGTGGCAGCGCAAGCCGAATATAGTCGGTTACCGCATGAAGGACGGAAGGATCATCAATCTGCTTGCCGAGGGACGGCTTGTAAATCTTGCGGCAGGCAACGGACATCCGGCTGAGATAATGGATATGAGCTTTGCGCTTCAGGCAAAATGTCTTGAATATGTTGCTTTAAACGGAAAATCTCTTGAAAATAAGGTATATCAGGTTCCGGCAGAGATCGACAGCGAGGTTGCAAGACTGAAGCTCGCGTCTATGGGAGCAGACATAGATACGCTTTCGGACGAGCAGAAAGCATATCTGGCAAAATAATCAGTATGAAGATAATAAGACTTGCAGACGGGACGCCGATAGAAAAGGCGCCTCTCTGCGCTGTCGCGCTCGGTAATTTTGACGGCGTTCATTTGGGACATGTAGAGCTTTTGCGTGCTGTATCGGAAATTGTCTCGGCAAGCGGAGGAATGCTTCAGTCCGCGGTCTGGACACTTTCCGGACTTCCGACGGGACCGTCGTCGGTTTTGACGGATATCGGGGAAAAATGCCGTCTGTTCCGCGAAGCGGGAATATCCTACGCATTTGTTCAGGATTTTCAGGACATAAAGGATATGTCTCCTGAAAGTTTTATAAATGACGTTCTGATCGGAAAGATGAATTGCCGGTCAGCTGTGTGCGGATATAATTTTACTTTCGGTAAGGGTGCTTTAGGGGATCCCGAAATGCTGAATAGACTTATGACGGAAAACGGAGGAACGGTAAAGGTGATTTCTCCTGTGACCGTAGGTTCAGTTCCGGTCAGTTCAACGGAGATACGCAAAGCGCTTTCAGCCGGAGATACCGAGAGGGCAGCGCTTCTTCTCGGCAGACCGTATTCTATTAAAGGAACGGTCGTTCACGGACGAATGCTCGGCAGAACGCTCGGTTTTCCCACAGCTAATGTTATCCCGGATGCCGGACGTGCAGTGCCCGAAAACGGCGTTTATCTGACTCGGTGCAGGATAGTGCCGGACGGTACAGACAACCGCGGCAGCGAAAGCTTTTTTGCGGTTACGAATGTCGGAGTTAAGCCTACGGTAGATTCGGACGGACAGCTATCATGTGAAAGCTATCTTTTGGACTTCTCCGGAGATCTTTACGGAAAGACAGTCGAAATATTGTTTTATAAACGGCTTAGAAGTGAAAAAAAGTTTGCAAGCCGTGACGAACTTTCGGCTGCGGTACATGGCAATATTGATGATTGCCGGAGATGGGCCTCGGAATTCGGTAATAAGTGATTTAAAGTTATACGGAATTGCTGTGCTGAATGATGTTTTGCGATGCCGAGGCATTTAAAAACATTGTAAATATATCCGGTATTATATGCGGAACGATAAAATCAGGGAGGAGAGCGTACATTGAAAAACGACGGAATAAAAAAACGTTTTGCCGGCATATCCGCGCTGCTTTTGCTTTTTTCATGTATTATACCGATATTTGTATTGACCGGTGTAAATATAAGTGCGCTTGAAGATCCTGTAATCACCGATACTACATGCGCATATCTTTGCAATATTACCAACGACCGCGTGCTTTATTCAAAGAATACGGAGCTGAAAGTTTATCCGGCCTCAACGGTTAAGATAATGTTTGCTCTCGTAGCTATCGAAAACTGGAATAAGGATTGGGATACTGAGATTGTCGTAACAAGCGATATGACTCGCGGAGTTACGGGAAATAAGCTGTATTTGCTCAGCGGAGAGACGGTGACTTTCCGTGATATGATAAACGGTGTGGTCGTCGGCGGAGCAAACGACTGTGCAAGCGTTATTGCATACGAGCTTTTCGGAGGAACCGATGAGGCGGTAAAGCTTATGAATCGGAAAGCCGCCGAGCTTGATATGCGCGATACCGTTTATAAAAATATAAGCGGACTTCACGATCCGGAAATGGTTACCACTCTTGCAGATACGGTGAAGCTTGCCGAATATGCTATTACACAATATAAGTATTATGATGTTGCATCGCAGTATAAATTTGAGATGGAAGGCACCGAACGTTCGGGAACGCGAAGGATATATACTCAGAACGCGTTTATGACAAGTTATTATACAGATAAATATTACCGTTCTGATGTCAGCGGTATAAATGTCGGTTATACCGACGCCGCCGGATATTGTGCGGTCGTTGTTGCCGAACATGACGGTACGTCGTATCTTGCGGTCGCAATGGGATCGGGGAGCGAAGGCGAAGAGATACATTCCTTTACAACTATATCTTCCATGCTTGACTGGGCGTATGAGAATTTCGGGTATATAACCGTTGTAAAGGAAAGTGAAATAATCCGCGAGGTTCCGGTCAATATGTCCGCCACTTTTGATAAGGTCGCACTTTACGCTAAGAAAACGGTCGATGTATTCATGGAAGGTGACATCGATGTCCAAAACGATATAAAGCATACTGTTGTGCTTAAGCAGGACGAGCTTGACGCACCGCTCAAGCAAGGTGATGTTGTCGGTTATCTTACAATAAGTTATAATGACGAGATACTTGACAAGGTAGAGCTTGTCGTTCGCAGCGATATACCGCGCAGCGAAACTATGTATATTTCATCGGTGGTAGGAAATTTTGTTTTGTCGGACTCTTTTCTTGCCTGTGTTGTTATAGTCGTTGTATTGGCCGTAATATATGTATTGTATACGGCATTTACAAGAGGGCGCCGCTCGGCGGCTTCCGGACATAAAAAGACATACGGAAACACAGGCGGGGCAGGCGTACTTGAAAGTTCGGAAAAAAGATCTCGTTTGACTAATGCTGACCGAGAGAAGAAACCTGCCGTAAAAGAAGGGCACGATCTCTTCAAATAGATGCGTAATACATACAAAAAATTGCGACTGCTTGATATCAGCCGTATCCGGCTGAAAATATATAAGGATTTTTATGGATAAAACATTTGAAAACAGCAATATATACAGAGAATTCGTTAATCCTCCGAAAGGCTACGGAAATATTCCGTTTTATTGGTGGAACGGAGATACTCTCGATACGGAGAGGATAGATGAACAGCTTCGCATGCTCGCTGAGGGCGGAGTATCTGGAGTTCAGATCAACTTCTGTCATTATTGTCCGGAACACGATCCTGACAAGACTGGAGGCGGGTTCGGAAAGACTTATGTTTCTGATCCGCCGATGTTTACAGACAAGTGGTGGGATATAGTAAATCATACGTTTCATACGGCAAAGTCACTCGGGCTCGGAGTCGGGATAAGCGATTATACGCTCGGGTGGATAGGCAACGGTTTCTTTGTTGACAGCGTTGTATACGATGCAGGACTTTGTGCGACTGAGCTTAGATTTAAAAGAGTTCCGCTCAGACGCGGAGATGTTCTTCCGAAGCCGGAAAACGGTTCACTTGAAAGAATATTGCTTGAAGACGGCAGAACGGATGTGTCAGACGCGGATGACAGCTCTTGCGAAATTACGCCGTCGGGATTGCTTGTTACATCAGACAGGGATACAGCGGACTTTCGCGTGCCTTGCAACTGTTTTCTTGTCGAGGTATATACAGAGGTAAACCGTGATTCCATAGATGTTACCGATCCGCGCGCGGGCAGGTTACTGTGTAAGCTTTTTTACGAGGATTTTCTGTCTCATCTTGACGAAGATGTTCGCGATGTTCTTAATTACTGCTTTCAGGATGAATTTATCTCAGGCTGTGATTTTTCGAAAATCTGGTCAGATAGGCTTGAGTCCGATTTTTTTGCGAAAAAGGGCTATGATATAATACCGCATTTGCATGAACTTTTTACCGATGAATGCGGAAAACAGAATGCCGCAAAAATCCGTCTTGATTATGCGGATGTGCGCACGTCGCTTGTCGAAAAAGGTTACTTTGAACCTATATATGAGTTTCATCGTAGCAGAGGTCTTGTTTACGGATGCGATCAGTGTTCGCGAGGGTATAATCCCGCCGAATATGGGGATTATTTCCGAGCTTTGAAATATTTTACGGCGCCTGGAAACGATACGCCTGACAGATATGCTGATCTGATAAAGGTTAAGGTCAGCAGCTCTGCGGCACATCTGTATGGACATGAACGTGTGTGGCTTGAGGGGTATCACAGCTCAGGCTGGGGGACATCGCTTGCATCTCTTTCCGCTCCTACAAGTGAGAATTTCATATACGGTGCAAACTTGCTTTGTATGCACGGCTTGTATTATTCAACTTACGGCGGATTCTGGGAATGGGCGCCTCCTGATTTTCATTTCCGTATGCCGTACTGGAAGCATGCGAAAACATGGTTCGGCTACTATGAACGCTTATCATATGTCCTTTCTAGAGGGACTCACCGGTGCGACGCTGCGGTATATTATCCTGTTTCATCGTATGATGTCGGATTTGATTCGGAGCGCGCCGGGGAATATACATTTGCATGCGCGCATGCACTTCATGATGCGGGTATAGATTTTGATTTCATAGATTTTGAATCTATCGGACGCGGAAGTGTAAACGGCGGAAAATTCTGTGTGGCAGGAGAGGAATATAAGGCGCTTATATTCTGCGGAACGGATTCGCTTCGTGCCGAAACTGCACGTGCTGCGGCAGAATTTGCAGAGAGCGGCGGTACTGTGATTTTCATCGGAAATATTCCGGAATTTTTTAACGTCGGAAGCGCCGATGAAGCGCAGGCGCTGGCGGAACGGCTGAGGGCTGTTTCTGAAAATTTATCTGTGATTTCTGCTGACGGTATAACATCGGATGTTGTTTCCGGAATATTCCGTAAGTGCGGAATAAGCAGGGACTTTGAAGCTTCGAAAAGTGCATTCGCGCTTCACAGGTCTATGCCTGAAGGCGATATATATTTTGTCCGCGGGGAAAAGGGCGAGCGATGCAGCTTTGAAGTATCGGGATACTGCGAGCTTTGGAATCCTTCCGACGGATCGCGCACCGGATATCCTCAGCGTGAAAAGGACGGAAAGATGGAAATTGTCCTGCCGAATGACGGAGATAATCTGTTCTTCTTTGCAAAGACCGACAGCTTATTGCCGCTATATATACCGGAGGGAAAGACCGAACGCAGAATTGCTCTTGATACTGATTGGGAACTTTCGCTTGAACCTACGCTTGACAACAGATTCGGTGATTTCCGTATGCCGCCGGAGAGTGACTACCGCTATATAGGTGCGGAAATACGCAGAGCAGATATAGACGGTAAGTCCTGTAAATTCGGAGTGTATACACCGTTTGAGAAGATATCGGCAGACGGAACATCGGTGCCTGAAGTATATGACCGCCACGGACTTCTTACCGGAGCAATATCCGAACAGGGATATCACGGACTGAAAAAGTGTGTTTACAATTTCAATATGGAACTTTCCGAGCAGAAAACGGAATTCAGGACATATGCTTTTGCGGATTCGGATAAAACTGTATGCTTTGAATTTTACGGAATCATGCCCGAATATGTACTTCTTGACGGAAACAAGATTGATTTCGGCGGCGGTCCGTTTGTACTTACATTCGGTGAGCATTCATTTGAGCTGTTTTACGGAGAAGCAAAAGAATCGGCACGTTGCGGCGCATTTCTTCGGACGGCAGGTGATTCCGACCGGAACGCTTATACCTTTACCGCTTTTGGATCTATGGAAGCTGCGGCTGTAAAAAAATCCCGCTCCGGAATTCCTCTGACAAACGATTGGTTTGCTGCGGAGAATGCGGTCCGTCTGAGTGCGGAGCATTACAGGAAAGAGAAGCGTGTATCGTTTGAAACTGCACCCGGAACTGTTTCGCTTACGGTGATATGCTTCGGCAATGTCGTAGCGGCGTATTCCGATACTGAGAAGCTTTTTGTGTCGTATGACGGAAAACGTTCATACGGGGCAAATATCTATAGAGTGAAACTTCCTGAGGGACAAACCTCTCATAGCGTAAAGCTTGCGGTCAGACCTTTTTCCGGATATACAGACGGAGATATTTTCCCCGAACCGATTATGCAGACCGTAGGGACTGCACTTGTGAATACAGGAGATCTTTCACTGCTTCCCGGACTTGAATGCTATTCCGGGGCGATGATATACTGCCGTGAGCTTGATGTTGAATCCGGAGATTTATCGGACGGCAAAAGAATTATTCTCGATCTCGGAAAAGTTGGCTGCACATGCGGGATATCGGTAGGCGGAATCAGTGCATGCACGCTTTGCAGCGCTCCTTACCGTGCGGATATCACCGATTACCTTAAAGTCGGTACAAACAGTCTCGTCGTCGACGTCCGTAATACGCTGTGCAATCACTATTCCACATCGCCTTCGCTCTATTCGGGATGGCCTGATGACAGGGCGTCAGGACTTTTAGGTCCGGTATGTCTTGAGATTACAAAATCGGAATAAGCGTACTTAATCTGTTAAAATATATTTCATAAAAGAAAGGTATAGCAAGTCATGAATATTATCAGACCGGGATATGAGATTATAACACCGATAGATTATGAAAGTGTTCTGCGTGAGCTTGAACGTATAGGACGTGTATGCTATAAAAGCGAAGACCGTATTACCGACAGTTCAGCCGCTGAGTTTCTGTCAAGGATCGTCGGAAGCGGACATGAGTCGGTAATAGAACATAGCCGCCTGACTGTAAAATTCATCTGCGACCGCGGAGTCAGTCATGAGATCGTCAGACACAGAATTGCAAGTTACAGCCAGGAAAGCACAAGATACTGTAATTATATGAAAGATAAATTCGGAAGCGAGCTTTCGTTCATACGTCCGTATTTCTGGAATGACGATCAGGAAAAATACAGCATCTGGGAAGAGACTATGCAGCAGATTGAAAACAGCTATAATAAGCTGATAGAGTGCGGAGCAAAACCGGAACAGGCAAGAAGCATACTTCCGAACAGTCTTAAAACGGAGATAGTTGTAACAATGAATCTTCGCGGTTGGAGAAACTTTTTCCGTCTCCGCACGAGCGGACGCGCTCATCCGCAGATAAGAGAGATCGCAGTGCCGCTTCTTCGTGAGCTTGCCGAAAAAATGCCGGTATTTTTTAACGATATTGCGGAGCAGCTTCCCGAGAACTCCGAATTCTGATGAACTGTACAGCTTTTACCGGAAAATAAATGTAAAAAAAATATGAATATCGTAAGAAATCCCTTGAAAAAAGATGTATTTTATGGTATTATATTTTGTAAAGTTCACACACAGCATACGCTTCGGTGTAAATTCAAGTGCTGTGGAGGACAAACCGAAGGAGAGAAAAATGTCTATTATTTCAATCAAACAGCTTCTTGAAGCAGGTGTTCATTTCGGACACCACACACGCCGTTGGAACCCGAAGATGGCTGAGTACATCTTCACTGAGAGAAACGGTATCTACATTATCGACCTGCAGAAGACAGTAAAGAAATTTGAGGAAGCGTACATGTATGTCCGTGACCTTTCCGCAGAGGGCGGCACACTTCTTTTTGTCGGAACAAAGAAGCAGGCAGCTGACGCTATCAAAGAGGAAGCTACCCGTGCAGGTATGTACTTTGTAAACGCACGTTGGCCCGGCGGTATGCTCACAAACTTCAAGACCATCAAAAAGAGCATCGCACGTCTCAACAGCCTTACTCAGATGAAAGAGGACGGCACATTCGATCTGCTTCCTAAGAAAGAGGTTGCAAAGCTTCTTAAGGAAATGGCTGACCTTGAAAAGAACCTCGGCGGTATCAAGACAATGGAGCAGCTTCCTTCCGCAGTATTTATCGTAGATCCCCGCAAGGAGAAAAACGCAGTTGCAGAGGCAAAGAAGCTCGGTATTCCGGTAATCGCTATCGTTGATACAAACTGCGATCCCGATGATGCCGACTATGTAATCCCCGGTAACGATGACGCTATCCGTGCGATCAAGCTCATCACTTCCGTTATCGCAGACGCTGTTATAGAAGGCAGACAGGGCGAGACAACAGAGGAAGCTATAGCTGAGATCACAGCAGCTGAAGAAGAGGAAGACGCAGAGGCGTAATCGCTTCGGCTTTCCCGATTAAACTTTAAATATTATGTAAGAGATATGCGTGAAGGACATATTTGTCTTTCACGCACAAATCTGTATTTTAAACAGTACGGATTTGTTAATTTCGGAAAGGATAAAATAAAATGGCAGAGATTACAGCAAAAATGGTTGCCGAACTCAGAGCAAAGACCGGTATCGGTATGATGGACTGCAAGAAAGCACTTAAGGAGACCGACGGTGATTTTGATGCAGCAATAAAAGTTCTCCGCGAGCGCGGACTTGCCGTAGCGGCAAAGAAAGCTGACAGAATCGCGGCAGAGGGACTTGTAAGCATTAAATATAACGAAGCGCACGACGCTGCTGCAATGATCGAGGTCAACACAGAGACCGACTTCGTTGCAAAGAATGCAAGCTTCCAAGCATTTGTTGAGGATCTTCTTGATACTATCCTTGCAAACAAGCCCGCTGACGTTGACGCTCTTCTTGCTTGCAACTATGCAGGAACAGACCGCACAGTAGAGGCAGTTCTTAAGGATAAGATATATGAGATCGGAGAAAATCTCCGTATCCGCCGTTTTGTTCTCGCAAACGGAACAATAGGTTCTTACGTACACGGTAAGGGTCAGACAGGCGTTATGGTCGTATTTGAAGCTGACGATGCTGCAAAGAATAATGCAGGATTCGCTGAGTATGCTAAGAATATCGCGCTTCAGGTCGCAGGTGCAGGAATCCCCGCAGTATATGTAAATAAGGAAGATGTTCCTCAGTCAGCTATTGACGAAGAGAAAGAGATCCTTATGGCTCAGATCCAGAACGATGAAAAGAATAAGAACAAACCCGCAGCTATCATCGAAAAGATGGTAAGTGGACGTATCAGCAAGTTCTATGAGAAGTACTGCCTTGTTGAGCAGGAGTATGTAAAAGACGATTCTATGACCGTTGCTAAGTATACCGAAGCAGCTGCAAAGGAATTCGGCGGCAGTATCAAGATCACTGCTTTCTATCGTTTTGAAAAGGGCGAAGGACTTCAGAAGCGTGAGGATAACTTCGCTGAAGAAATCGCCAGCATGATTAACAAATAAGTTAAAACTTAAAATAATATACGGCTGTCTTGCATTGAAACAGTTATAGCGTTCATGTGAGACGGCCGTTTTTTGCGGATTAGTAAATTGTTTTTCTTTTTTACTTCAAAAAATACAAAATATTCAAAAAAAACTATTTACAAATTCTTAAATATCGGATACAATAATAAAAGAATGATTTATGCTTTCCAATGCCGCGATACGGCGACAGCATTTTTTAAATTTCAGAAAGGACGATCCGAAATATGACAAGTTCGTCAAATTCAGTCAAATACAAGAGAGTTTTACTAAAACTTTCCGGGGAAGCGCTTGCGACAGGCGGCGGAATTCTCAATTATGATTTTATCAAAAAGATAGCTGCAAATATAAAGAAATGTGTAGATATGGGTGTTGAAGTGTCGATCGTTGTCGGCGCCGGAAACATTTGGCGCGGACGTATGGGACCGGAGATGGACCGCACAAGAGCTGACCATATGGGTATGCTTGCTACGACAATAAATGCGCTTGCAATTGCGGATGTTCTTGAACATTGTGAAATTCCCACGCGTGTTATGACTGCTATAGCGATGCATGAGCTTGCAGAACCGTATATCCGTAATAAAGCGGTTCATCATCTCGAAAAGGGACGCGTTGTCATTTACGGCTGCGGAATCGGCCGACCGTTCTTTTCCACAGATACAGCGGCTGTACAGTATGCTATTGAAACTGACTGCGATATAGTAATGATGGCTAAGAATATCGATGCTGTATATACTGCCGATCCTAAAAAGGATCCTGATGCAAAGCGTCTTGACAGCATTACACATATGTATCTTCTCGAGCATCAGCTTACGGTAATTGATTCTACCGCAACATCGCTTGCTAAAGATAATGCTATGCCTATAATGATCTTCGGTCTTAACGATCCAGATAACATTACAAGAGTAGTCGAGGGAGAAGCTCTCGGAACAGTTGTGAAAGATTAAAAAATATATAAAGGAGAAAGTTACCATGAAGCTTGATATAAAAACATTTGAAGAGAAAATGAAAAAGAGCGTCGGAGTATATGAAAACGATCTTGCCGGAATCCGTGTCGGACGTGCAAATCCTGCCGTTCTTCAGAAAGTTAATGTGGATTACTACGGCAGTCCTACGCCTATAAATAACGTTGCTGAGGTCAAGGTGACAGATGCGCGTACTATCGTTATTCAGCCTTGGGAAGCCAAGATGCTCAAAGAGATCGATAAGGCTATTCAGGCATCGGATATCGGTATTACTCCTGCAAATGACGGAAAGGTGATCCGCCTTTCATTCCCGCCGCTTACAGAGGAACGCCGCCGCGATATTACAAAGCAGACCGAGAAAATGGGCGAAGAAGCTAAGGTTTCTATCCGTAACATCCGCCGTGAAGCAAACGATAAGTGCAAGGATATGAAAAAGAGCGGAGAGATGACAGAGGATGAGCAGAAGCAGTCTGAAAAGTCTGTTCAGGATCTTACGGATAAGTATATCAAAGATATAGATAAGCTTACAGACGCTAAGAAAAAAGAAATAATGGCTATATGACGGAATCGGATAATAAAATTTCCGTAAGTGCATCTGCGCCGTATGTTATTAACAGCTACGGCGTAGACAGCAATATTCTTGCGGCAGGAACAAAGATCGTAAAAAAAGGCGGAATACGGCATATCGCGTTTATAATGGACGGAAACGGACGTTGGGCAACCTCCAGGGGACTTCCGAGAGAATCAGGGCATAAGGTTGGCATGGATTCTTTTGAGCGTGTGGTCGAATACTGTGCTGATATCGGAATAAAGTATGTTACGGTTTATGCTTTTTCCACCGAGAATTGGAAGAGACCTAAGCATGAGGTCGATGCTATACTTCTTATACTCAGACAGTATCTGAAAAGGGCGCTTAAAGTCATACATGAAAAAAAGGTTCATTTCGTTGTTATAGGCGATGTATCGGTATTTGATAAAAAAACGAAAGACATTATTGCACAGCTTGACCGTGAATCCTCTTGCTATGACCGTGTACTCAATATAGCGCTTAATTACGGAGGACGTTCCGAGCTTGTTCACGCCGTGAACGAAGCTATTAAGGAAAAAATGATGTCCGGTGATACTTCGGTCAGCGAAGACGATATTGAAAGACATCTGTACACGGCAGGATGCCCGGATCCCGATCTTATTGTCAGAACTGCGGGCGATCTGCGTCTGTCTAATTTCCTGCTTTGGCAATCGTCATATTCTGAGCTTGTGTTCAGCCGCGTACTGTGGCCCGATTACCGTCCGGAAAATGTAAATGACGATTTGAATGAGTTTATGTCCCGCAAACGCAGATTCGGAGGAGTTGAATCTACTGTCGGAGCATCCGAATAAGAGAAGATCAATCAAGGCTATAAATGCTATTTAAGTGAGGTACCGAACTTGAGACAGCGAATAATAACAGCGGTGATTGCAGTTGCTATACTTATACCATTTCTTATATATTCCCGTACAGCTGCTTTTTTAGTTCTTATATGTTTTCTTTCTGTTCTTTCAGCGTATGAGCTTTTGGGATGTGTCGGACTTAAGAAGAATCTTTTTGCCGCAGTTCCTACATATGCACTTGCTTTGTCCGTATCTATATTTACACGTGCCGGAGGATACGGAAACGAGAGCTTTATAACTGTGGTGTTTTTTCACTACTTCATTTATATAATGATTTTGTTTTCGGTGGCGGTTTTTTCAAAAGGGAAGATCAAATTTGACGATGCCGCAGTTCTGACGGTTATGATGATATATGTCACTTTCGGATTTGCAGCGCTCGTACGTCTGAGAGATATGGAACACGGCACACTTTTGTATCTTATGGCGCTTGTAATGCCTTGGGTAAGTGATACTTTCGCGTATTTTTCGGGATGGATCTTCGGAAAGCATAAGCTTATACCTGACGTCAGCCCAAAGAAAACGATTGAAGGCGCTGTCGGTGCGATAGTATGTTCCGCGGCGGCGGGTATAATATACGGAGTCGTATGCACTACCGTACTCGATGTTTCGGTAAACTATATCCTTATCGGAACTATCGGCGCACTGATCTCTCTTGTCGCTCAGTGCGGTGATCTTATCATGTCTATGGTAAAACGAAATTACGGAATAAAAGATTACGGAATAATTCTTCCGGGACATGGAGGAATATTGGATAGATTTGACAGTACCATTGCCGTTACCTCGCTCGTTTATATTTTCTATATGATTTTTCCGTTTTTCGGCTCGTCGATGCTTAATCTCAGTATCTGACGCGGAGGATTGCAGAAAAGGTTTTTGTAATGACAGATCAAAATAAGGCAGTTAAAGACAAAACAATAGCGGTACTCGGTTCGACCGGTTCTGTCGGAAGACAGACGCTCGATGTTGCCGAGCGAAGCGGCGTGCGTGTTGCGGCGATTTCAGCATCGTCAAATGTAGAACTTCTTGAACAGCAGATACGTAAATTCAGACCGCGTATATGCGCTGTTCGTGATGAAAAGGCGGCAAAGGAGCTGAAACTTTCGGTATCGGATATCGAAGGCGTTGAAGTTATATCCGGAGAAGACGCAGCGGTTATTGCTGCCGGGATTCCAGAGGCAGATACCGTTTTTAATTCGACGTCCGGATTTGCAGGACTTTATCCGACGCTTGCCGCTATTGAGGCAGGACATGACGTTGCTCTTGCAAATAAGGAAACTCTTGTAGCGGCAGGAGATATAGTTATGTCTGCGGCTGAGAAGCACGGATGCCGTATACTCCCGGTTGACAGTGAACACTGTGCTGTCTTCCAGTGTATAAATTCGGTAGGAAAACGCGCAGATGAGGTGAAGTCTGTAATACTGACAGCTTCGGGAGGTCCGTTCAGAGGGTATACGCCTGAGCAGCTTTCCTCGGTTACAAAAAAGCAGGCGCTTGCACATCCTACATGGAAGATGGGACCAAAGATAACCGTTGACTGCGCTACTCTGATGAATAAAGGTCTTGAAGTTATTGAAGCAGCAAAGCTTTATTCTCTTGACGCCGACAGTATCCGGGTTGTTGTTCATCCTGAGAGCATAATCCATTCCATGGTGGAATATACTGATAATGCGGTGCTTGCGCAGCTTGCCGTTCCGGATATGAGAATGTGCATATCGTATGCGCTGAATTATCCGAGACGCGGAGATGCGGTAATAGAGCGTCTTGATCTGACAAAGATTGCATCGCTTTCTTTTTTTGAGCCTGATACAGCTACATTTCCGTTGCTTGACCTTGCGTACGACGCGCTCAGACGGGGAGGAATAGTTCCTGCGGTGCTGAACGCGGCTAATGAGCGTGCGGTAGAACATTTCCTGTCCGGAAAGCTCGAAAGCTTTACCGATATTTTCCGCCATGTTATAACTGTGGAACAGAAATGTCCGGAAATAAGTTCTCCTTCGCTTGACGATATAAAGGAAGCCGATATGTCGGCGCGAAAAGAGATAGACGGACTTGTAATGTGATATCACCGGCAGTGCGGTGCGATATGTGTGCTGATGGTGCTATGATTATCTTGTTTTTTATACTGTCGGTACAGGAGTATACATACTGCTTTGTACCGGCAGTTATACTATATAAGTATATTAATTTTTGATTTTGATTTTATTGATCCGGGAGGGGTTTGAATATGTCTGTCGTAATAACCATTCTGATCGCGCTTGCGGTTTTCGGAACACTGATTCTTATTCACGAATTCGGTCATTTTATCACAGCACGCATTTTCGGCGTCGGTATAAATGAATTTTCGATCGGCATGGGTCCGAAGCTTGTATCAAAGGTGTCAAAAAAAAGTGGCACGGCATATTCACTCAGGGCATTGCCGATAGGCGGCTTTGTCAGTATGAAGGGCGAGGACAGTAACGAATACGGACCTGATTCATTCAATACAAAGCCTGTCTGGCAGCGAATGATAATCGTACTTGCAGGATCGGTAATGAATTTGCTGCTCGGCTTTATTCTTGTTTTTGTAATGGTAGTATCAAGTCCTAATCTCGGTTCCACGGTTATTTATAAGTTTGAATCTGATAACGCAGTAACCATGCAGAGCGGTCTGCGTGAGAATGATATAATCGTAAAGATAGGCAACACGCGTGTCCACACCTCTACAGAACTTGCCTATGAGATAATGCACGATGCATATGAACCGATCGATGTTACAGTTGAACGGGACGGCGAAACGGTCGTTTTAAATAATGTTGTATTTCCCACCGCGACGTCATCCGGTGTTGTAATGGGAGATCTTGATTTTTATGTTTATGCCGAGCCAAAAACTCCGGGAAACGTAGTTAAACAAACATTCTGGCAGTCGGGATCGTATGTGAAGATGATATGGGAATCGCTTTTTGATCTTGTGAGCGGAAGATATGGAATGGAGCAGGTATCCGGTCCCGTAGGAATAACAAAGGAGATCGGAAGCGCAGCTAAAGCAGGACCGGTTAACTTCATGTATTTCTGTGCGGTTATTGCCCTCAATCTCGGTATAGTAAATCTTCTTCCGCTTCCGGCGCTTGACGGAGGAAGATTCTTCTTTATGATACTTGAATTACTGAGAGGTAAGCCTATCGATCCTAAGTATGAGGGATACGTACATCTTGCAGGGATGGTATTGCTGCTTCTTTTGATGGCGGTTATAACATTCGGGGATATAAGCAAACTGATATCGGGAATATTGTAATAAATTTAAGGAAGTTTTTGATATGAATTATTCCGAACTGAGAAAAAGAACCCGGAAGGTAACGCTGGGACGTGACGGAACTGAAAAAATATACGTCGGAGGAGATTCTCCTGTATCGGTACAATCGATGCTTAATGTTCCGACCGATGACTTTGATGCAGTCCTTAAACAGACTCGCGAACTTGAAAAGGCGGGAGCGGATATAGTCAGACTTACGGTACCCCGGCCTGAGAATGCGTCGGTGTTCTCATTTCTTCGCGAGTCCGGCGTCAGAGTGCCGCTTGTAGCAGATATACACTTTGATTATAAAGCTGCGATAGAATCGGTAGCCGCCGGAGCGGATAAGATAAGAATAAACCCCGGAAATATCGGCAGTGAGGACCGTATAAAGGCTGTCGTTTCTGCATGCAGAGAAAATTCGGTGCCGATAAGAATAGGCGTCAACAGCGGATCGCTTGAGAAAAATATCCTTGCAAAATACGGTGCGCCGACATCGGAAGCGCTGTATGAGAGCGCTATGTACCATGTTTCGCTGCTCCGCAAATTCGATTTCGATGATATTGTTATATCGGTCAAATCTTCCGATCTGCGTACAATGATAGGAGCGTACCGCATGCTTTCCGATGCTGTCGACTATCCCTTACATCTCGGCGTGACCGAGGCAGGAACAAAGCGTCGGGGCGTGATGAAGAGCGCAGTCGGTATAGGCTCGTTGCTTTGCGACGGTATAGGCGATACTATCCGCGTTTCTCTGACGGCTGATCCTGTCGAGGAAATATATGAAGGCAGACGGCTTCTAGATACTGTCGGAATATCAGAAGGCGGTATAGAGGTTGTTTCGTGCCCGACATGCGGACGTACAGCAGTCGATCTGATATCTCTTGTAAATGAGTTTGAAAGCCGCTCCGAAGAGCTTAACTGTAAAAAGCGTATAAAAGTTGCGATAATGGGATGTGCCGTAAACGGTCCGGGAGAGGCTCGCGAAGCGGACTTCGGTGTTGCCTGCGGCGACGGATGCGGACTTATATTTGAGGGCGGAGAAATTATACGCAAGGTGAAAGAAACTGAAATAATAGAAACTCTTTTGAATATGTGTGTTAAGTACGGTTCGGTAAAAACGTGCTGAACACGATCGATGTAACTGTAAACAAAAGGAATTGTAACTGATATGTCCAAAACCTTCTTAGAACTGTTTAACAGATATGCGCCTACGGACAGACAGGCAAGAATTCTTTCCGCAGGAGAAAATCTCGGTGTAAAGATAAACCGTGAAAAACGGATAGCTGAGATCAGGATGTCTTTTCCGGAGCCGGTCGAAAAAAAGGATCTTTATGAAATAGAATCCGGAGTCAAGCAGGCATACGAACTCTCACGGTTTGTTATTTTGCCGTCATATCCTCCGGATACGTTTTCTCGCTCTTATATTCCGCAGGTTCTTACAGAAGCCGAACGTACCGGAATCGTCTCGCGCGGCTTTTTTGATAAATATACATATGAACTGATTGATGGGCATCTTACGGTTAGGATAGGCTTCAGTGACGGAGGAATAAATCTTCTGTACGATGCAAGAACGCCCGAAGTCATAAGCAATATCATTCAGAATGAATTCGGACTTACGGTAAGTACTGAAATATTGCGTGATGATAATTATGACGAGGAATACGCTCGTTACAGCAGCCGTCAGAATGAAGCCCTTAAGAATATGTATACGGAGTCGGCGGCCGCGGCTGCTGTTGCCGCGCAAAAAAATACAGCTGCAGAACCGGAGGACGCGCGCTCATTGCTTCCTAAATACTCGTCTGTAGAAGGAGCTGCGGCGGATGGCGATAACACCGATCCGGACAGTAAGATAACGTACTTTACCGACGATGTATTCAAAATCGGAAATATGACATTTGATATTTCCGATCCGTCGGTTATAATGGGAGATACATTTGCCGTAAATCCAACTCCCATAGAATGTATCACGGGGACAAGAAGAAATGTCGTCGCTGTCGGAGAACTGTTTTGGGCAGAGTCGCGCGAATCACGCGATAAGACTAAGATAACGCTTACCTGCGCGCTGAGTGATAATCATTCGTCTATAAATGTTAAGATGATACTTTCTGCGGAAAAAGCAGGACCGATTCTGAAGGCAATACCTAAAAAGCCGGAGAAACCCGGTGCAATGCCCAAATTCATATGCGCGGCGGTGCGTGGATCTGTAAAGATAGATAATTATGACGGTGAACTTACGATTCATCCTACGGATATAATGAAGATAAAACGCGTGCGCCGCAGCGATAATGCACCTGAAAAAAGAGTGGAACTGCATCTTCATACGCATCTGTCTCAGATGGATGCTATAATGTCTCCGGCGGACGTCGTAAAAATGGCTCATTCGTGGGGACATAGTGCGGTTGCGATAACCGATCATGGTAATGTGCAGGGATTTCCGATCGCCATGAGCGCGGCGGACGATCTCGGAATGAAGGTCATCTACGGAATTGAGGCGTATTTTGTTGACGATACTGCGAGGGCATTTTACGGAAAAGATAACGGAATAAAATTTACCGATACTTTTACGGTGTTCGATATTGAGACTACAGGACTTTCCGCAGCTAATAACCATATAACCGAGATCGGTGCTGTAAGGGTGAAGGACGGAAAAACACTTGAGGTATTTAATACCTTTGTCGATCCGGGAGAACATATTCCCGAAAAAATAACCGAGCTGACAGGAATTACCGATGAAATGGTCGCCGGAGCGCCTTCAGAGGCGGAAGCGGTAAAAGCTTTTCTTGAATTTGCGGACGGAAATATGCTTATCGCACATAACGCCGGCTTTGATACATCCTTTATACGGAGAGTATGCGAACAAAACGGTATTGAATTTGAGAATTCATTTCTCGATACCGTTGCAATGTCGAGATATGTCAACAGTGATCTGAAAAAGCATAAGCTTGATACGCTTGCCGATTATTTCGGGCTCGGTGAGTTCAACCACCACCGGGCGTCGGATGATGCTGAAATGCTTGCCGCCATATTCTTTAAGATGACGGATAAGCTGCGGAGCGAGGGTGTTCTCGATATACGCAGTATGGAAAGCGTCATGAGCGACAATGTCGATCCTAAAAAGCTGCGTTCAAATCACATGACGATACTTGTCAAAGATCAGGCAGGACTCAAAAATCTGTATAAGCTTGTTTCGATGGGATATCTTAACTATTATTCGAAACATCCGCGTATTCCCAAAACTGTGCTGGAACAATACAGAGATGGCTTGGTCATAGGTTCTGCATGTTCCGACGGGCTGTTGTATAAAGCGATCCTTGACGGTAAGACACAGTCCGAGCTTCTCGAAATATGTGATTTCTTCGATTATCTGGAGATAATGCCGCTTTGCAATAACGGATATCTGCTTGATAACGGAAGCGTCGCAGACGAGGAAGGGCTTCGCGAGATAAACAGAAAGATCATCGAACTCGGAGAAAAATCCGGTAAGCCGGTAGTTGCAACAGGCGACGCGCATTTCATGGACGAGGAGGATGAGATATACAGACAGATACTCCTTGCCGGAATGAAGTTTAAGGATTTCGGAAGAAAGACGGGACTGTATTTCCGAACTACGGAGGAAATGTTAAAGGAATTTGACTATCTTACACCTGAAAAAGCGTATGAAGTCGTTGTAACGAATACAAATCTTGTGGCGAGCTGGATAGGCGACGTCCGTCCTATACCTAAAGGAACATTTACGCCTAAAATGGACGGCGCGGAGGATGACCTTCAGAATATGTGTTGGGCTCGGGCGAAATCGCTTTACGGCGATCCTCTTCCTTATGTAGTTCATGACCGGCTTGACAAAGAACTTACCGCTATAATAAAGCACGGATTTGCTGTGCTTTATATGATCGCGCAGAAGCTTGTGCAGTACAGCGAGAGCGAGGGATATCTTGTCGGATCGAGAGGTTCGGTCGGCTCATCGTTTGTCGCATCAATGGCTGGTATTTCAGAGGTTAACCCTCTTCCGCCGCATTATTATTGCCCTGAATGTAAGTACAGCGAGTTTGTTACGGACGGAACTGTCGGTTCGGGATTTGATATGCCTGACAAAAACTGTCCCGTTTGCGGAAAGCTGATGAAAAATGACGGTCACGACATACCGTTCGAAACATTCCTGGGATTCTACGGAGATAAGTCACCTGATATCGACCTTAACTTTTCCGGTGAAGTACAGGGAAAGGTTCATAAATATACTGAGCAGCTTTTCGGCGAAGAAAACGTCTTTCGTGCGGGTACGCTCGGAACGCTTGCCGATAAAACCGCTTACGGATTTGTTGTAAAATATCTTGAAAATAAAGGAATGATGGTAAACCGTGCGGAGATAAACCGTCTTATTGCGCATTGCATATGCGTAAAGCGTACTACAGGTCAGCATCCGGGAGGTATTATCGTTGTTCCGCGTGAATACGATGTATACGATTTTACACCGGTTCAGCATCCTGCTGACGATGCGGGTTCCAATATAATAACGACGCACTTTGCATTCTCGTATCTCCATGATACAATACTGAAGCTTGACGAACTCGGACACGATATTCCGACAAAGTATAAAATGCTTGAAAGATATTCCGGAACATCGGTTATGGATGTTCCGATGAACGATCCGCTTATTTATGCTTTGTTTGAATCTACCGCTCCTCTGGGCGTAAGCTCGGAAGATATAGGCAGTGATATAGGAACGCTCGGACTTCCGGAGTTCGGCACAAGATTTGTTCAGCAGGTGCTTGTGGAGGCAAAGCCGAAAAACTTTGCCGACCTGCTTCAGATAGAGGGACTTACGCACGGTACTGACGTATGGCTCGGTAATGCTCAGGAACTTATCCGTGACGGAATATGCGATATATCCGAGGTTATCGGAACACGTGACAGTATCATGCTTGTTCTTATACAGAAGTACGGACTTGATAATGCAATCGCGTTTAAGATAATGGAGGATGTCCGAAAGGGTAAGGGACTTAAGCCGGAATACGAAGAAAATATGAGAGAGCATGATGTTCCTGACTGGTATATCGCATCGTGTAAAAAGATAAAATACATGTTTCCGAAGGCTCACGCGGCGGCATATGCTATGTCGGCGATCCGGCTTGCATGGTATAAGATACATATGCCTCTTGTGTTTTACGCGGCGTTCTTTTCCGCTGCGCCCGGAGGATTTGACGCGGAGATAGTAATGCGCGGAAGATCCGGCATAAAAAAGACTCTTGAGGAAATAGCTGCGAAAGGAAAGGATGCGACTCAGAAAGAGGCTGCAATGACCGCAACGCTCCAGCTTGCCAACGAAGCATTGGCAAGAGGCGTAGCGTTCCTTCCGGTAAGCTTTGAAAAATCTGATGCGTTTGCATTTCTTCCGGAAAACGGAAAGATACGTTTGCCGTTTTCTTCTCTGAACGGGCTCGGAGAAAGCGCCGCGCAAAGTATTGCGCGTGTGCGTGACGAAGGAGATGTGCTGTCTGTAGAGGAGCTTCGTATAAGAGCGCAGATATCGAAGGCTGTTATCGATGTTTTGCAGAATAACGGGGCGCTTGACGGACTCAGCGCGACAAATCAGATCACTCTTTTTGACCTTTGATATTTTGATATAAACGCATAAGCCGCGGCGGAATTTTTATTCTGGCGCGGCTTATGCAAGGCTGTTATTACTGATCCTTTTTTCTTTTTTTTACTCCGAGCAGCTTTCTCAAAATCGGAGCGATGAGTTTTGGGGATCTCATTACCATAATTTTCACGGTATTATCAGACCTTTCTATGTAAGTACGGTGTCATCACCTTTGTTTCCATATTATGCACAATGCAGTCGGTTTGACACAGTATACTGAATATAGGGCTATGTTTTTTTCACTTTGTTCATACTGGATTAATAATTATAATTTATACTGATTCTATCATAGATTTTTTGTATATAAATTCCTAAAAGAGAATTGATTGCAATAGTTGAAAGGTGGCATTTTATTCTATGTCGAGGAAATTAAAAAAGAAATTATCGGATGCTCTGTTTACCGTGATAATGATAATCATGGCGTTGTTTCCGTTTTTATTTGTTGCATGGCTTTGCTTTAAGCTGTTTATGAATCTTGCGTAATTTTGAATATAAAATATAAGATCAAAGGAGAGACAGGACGTAACAATATGAAGAAGAACATTTTACTTGTCGGAATTGCAGCTGCAATGATAGCCGGAGTGTGCGGATGCGGCAGATCTGTTTCCTATGATATAAATCTTGACGAATATGTGACTGTAGGAAATTATAAAGGCGTCGAAATAACATCGGAAGAAATAGAAAAAAACTATGACGAAGCTGTGGAACAGATAAAGACGCAGTATACGACGTCCTCAGATGTGACTGACCGCGGAATCAAAAAGGACGATGTTGTTTCTGTAGATTATACTCTGAAATCTGGAGATAATGAGATAGATAAGCAAAGCAGCTTCTCCGTTACTGTAGGAGAGGGAAAGGTCGGTTTTGACGACGCTCTTCTTGATAAAAAAACAGATGATACGTTTACGCACACAGTTACTCTTCCTGAAGATTATTCCAAAACAGATTATGCAGGTAAAGAAGCCACATACAGCGTAACAGTAAAGAAAGTATCCGAGCGCAATATTCCTGAGATAAACGATGCTTTTATTGCCGAGAAATACGGTGACACATATAGCTCTCTTGCTGATTTTACTGAGAAATCCAAAGAAAACATAAGAAAGAACCTTCTTTGGGATAAGGTAAAATCGGATACAAAATTTATCTCATATCCGGAAAATAACGTTAAGGTATACTATGAGAATTATGTAGATTATTATACAAATATGTATCAGTCCTATGCAAATTCCATGGGAACTACGATTGAAAGTATATATTCTATGTTCGGAACATCCCAAAGCGCTATATATAAGCAGTCGGCAGATGCGGCGGTAAATGATGTAGAGAATGAGCTTCTAGCTCTTTCAATAGCCGAGAAAGAGAATATTACCGTAGATGATGCGACATACGATGCAAAAATCGAAGAGATTTATTCGACGTATGGATATGAATCTGCAAAAGAGATGCAGAAAGCAATAGGTAAGGATGCAGTAAAGCGTATGATCATTAACAATCTTGTTATTGATCTTATAAACGATTCTGCAACGCAGAAATGAGAAATTAAGTGCGGAAGATAATGTCTGACGCAAAAAGGAGGCTCACTGTTGTATTTAAGCGGCGGTGAGTCTCTTATATTTGTACGGAGTTTACTGTTATAATATGGATAATATTATCCGGAGGTATTGCATGAAAGGTTTTTTCAATAAACTGAATTATAAGATAAGTGTTTTTATGAACGGAAGATACGGAGCAGATGATCTGTTCAGATTTTTGATGATTGCAGAGCTTATACTTATCGTTTTAAATGCGTTTGCAAGAAGCCGTTTTATTGATCTTATTGAGCTTTTGATTCTTATATATGCAATTTTCAGACTTGTTTCAAAAAATTCAACTGCAAGACGTAAGGAAAACGAAAAATATCTTTCAATAAGTAAAAAGGCGAGAGACGCTTTCTCATTGGGTAAGGATAAATTCCGTGACAGAAAGACTCATGTGTATAAAAAGTGCCCGAAATGCGGAGCGGTACTCAGACTTCCGAAAACTGCGGGAGAGCATACGGTTCGCTGTCCGAAATGCAGTGAAAGATTTGATATTAAAATAAGATAAATATATAAAATGAATCGGCGGAACGCCGGTTATAAAATATTTGCAAATGATTATGAAAGGCTTTTGATTACGAAAATGGATAACAAAGAAAAATCACTTGTATACTGTATAGGAAATACACATTTTGATCCAGTATGGCTCTGGACATGGGATGAGGCACTTGCAAGCATTCGCTCGACATTCCGCAGCGCGCTTGACAGAATGAACGAATATCCCGATTATACATACTCTTTCTGCACACCTGCGGTGTTTGAGATGATAGAAAAGGTAGATCCGGAGCTTTTCGCGGAAATACGCGCACGCGCGATTGAGGGAAGATGGGATATGTCCGAGGGATGGTGGCTTCAGCCTGACTGCGGTCTTGCACTCGGAGAAAGCTATGTGCGCCAGGGACTTTATGGTCAGCGTTATATCGAAGAAAAATTCGGAAAGCGCTCTAATGTAATGTTTAATATCGATAGTTTCGGACACAGTGATATGCTTCCGCAGATCATGCGCGGCTGCGGTATAGACAGCTATGTTTTTTCGCGTCCTGAATCGTATCATGTTAAGCTTCCTGACAGTCTGTTTCTCTGGACGTCTCCCGACGGAAGCTCGGTAATGGCTTACCGTGCGGCAGATCTTTATCAGCATACACCCGAAGAAGTTCTGAAGTCTCTTGATAAATATATAGGAGAAACAGAGACCGCAGACACCGACAGAATGATTGTCTACGGTGTTACAAATCACGGAGGCGCACCTACAAAGGCGATTCTTTCAGCTCTTGACGGTGAGATGAAGAAAGGCCGTGCCGTTTGTTTTTCATCTCTTGATGAATTTTTTAATGTTCAGCGCGCTAAATATAAAAATGTTCCCGGATCTACGGCAGATGCAAACGGCAGGGAACTTCCCGAAGTAACTGGAGGAATAAATACGCGCGATTGCGGAGTATTTTCAAACCATTCGTGGATAAAATCCGATAACAGGCGTGCGGAATATACTGCACTTGCCGCGGAACGTGCGGCGATTATGGCATGCAGTCTCGGTGAAGAATATCCGCTTGACGAGCTTCGCTCTGTATGGCATGATGTTATGTACAATCAGTTCCATGATATACTTGGCGGAGCAAGCATAATGCAGGCTTACCGTGATGCACGCGACCTTCACGGAAGGGCGCTTCAGAACGCTTCTGAAATAATGAATTTCAGCATGCAGAAAATTACAAGAAGAGTTACTACCGGCGACGGATTCTGGAACTATGTATACTTCAATTTCAATCTTGAACCGTATCACGGCGAGCTTGAAGCTGAGCTTCAGTGGGCGTGGGAGTATGACCTTTATAAAGGTGCTATTGAAGTTACCGATAAAGACGGAAACGAAGTTCCTTGTCAGATAATCCGAGAAAGATCAACGATACCCGGTTTCCGTACCCGTGTTGCATTTGTCGGTGAAATACCTCCGCTCGGATATACCGTATATCACTTTAAGCAGAAGTACGGAGACGGAACACACGTTATCGGAGGAGAGGCATCTGTAATTTCTACTGAGCGATTTGATGTCGAAACGCTTCTTTCCGACGGCGGAGTCTGTGTCAAGGATAAGTTTACCGGAGCAGAGCTTGTTATATCGCCTGAAGTCCGTGAGGATATAGGCGATGTATGGAGCTTTAATGCGTGCGGATACGGAGAAAAGCTTGAAAACTTCATGCCGTGCGGAGCAGCTTGTACCGAACGCGGAGATATTATTACAAAGGTTCGTACAAGAAGTAAGTTCCGCGATTCCAAGCTTGAACAGCATATTACAGTGTATCCAGGAGAAAATTATATTGATCTGAGATTCCGCGCTGATTGGGATGAACCTCATACTGCTCTTAAGTACCGTATATTTGAAAAAACGCCTGCAAATAAACCTTCATCGGTCTGTGCAGGTGTTCCCGGAGGAGAAACCGTCAGGACATACGACGGACTTGAATATCCGTTATCCGAAACGATCGCGTTCGATAGATTTACAGTAGCAAGCGGAAATATATTTGCTTACGATACAGATAAAGAAAATGCGACGATCGGCCTTACCATTCTGCGTAATCCGGTTTGCGGAGATCTTCGTATGGATGAAGACCTTAACGAAAATGAAGATTATCTGTATGTCGGCAGAGGTGTAACAGAGGGAACGCTTCGTATCTGGTTCAGTGATTCCGGAGAAAATGCAACTGCGCATAGAGAGAATACAAGCGCATTTCTGTTTGCACCGGTTTCGGTATGCGAAGCCCGTCACGGTGGAGAACTTCCGATGTCAGCAAGCTACATTGAGTGGATCGGAGACAGTAAGGTAAATCTTGACGCCCTTAAACAGGCGGAGGACGGAAGCGGCGATATGATAGTGCGTATTTCTAACAGAAGCGGTGAAACCGTAAGCGGAAAGCTTTGCGTACCTTATAAATCAGAATATTCAAAGGATATTGTTCTGGGACCATGGAAGATAGCAACACTCAGATTTAAGGGAATATTCGATCTTTCGGACTTTAAAGTTGTAAATATGCTTGAAGAGTAATTACAGTTTAAGTAAAAATATTTTCTATGCAATGGAGATTTTATGGAAAATTTTATAGAGGCGCTTAAGGTAATTTTTCTCGGCATTGTCGAGGGAATTACAGAATGGCTTCCAATAAGCAGTACAGGTCACATGCTGCTTGTGGATCAGTTTATTAAAATGAATCAGAGTCAGGATTTTAAGGATATGTTTTTTATCCTTATTCAGCTCGGAGCAATAATTGCAGTCGTACTTTTATTCTGGAACAAAATGTTTCCGTTTCAGTTTAAGGATAAAACTAAACCTGTAGTAAGAAAAGATGTTTTTTCTATTTGGTTCAAGGTCGTAGTTGCATGTATTCCGGGCGCAGTTGTGACTATTTTGTTTGATGATTATATAGAGCAGCATTTGCAAACGCCTACGGTTATTGCGTGCGCCTTGATATTTTACGGTATTGCATTTATACTTATTGAGATATTCAATAAAAAGCGTAAGATAAGGATACAGTCTATAAACGACATTACATACGGAACCGCTCTGCTTATCGGACTGTTTCAGGTTCTTTCGATCATCCCGGGAACCTCTCGTTCCGGCGCTACAATTATCGGTGCGTTGCTAATCGGCGTATCACGTGTCGCGGCTGCAGAATTTACATTTTTCCTTGCTGTTCCGGTAATGTTCGGACTTAGCGCAATAAAACTTTTGAAATTCGGTTTTGCCTTTACATCGCTTGAGCTTGCTATTATGCTGCTTGGAATGGCGGTCGCATTCCTCGTCTCGCTTATAGTCGTTAAATTTCTTATGGATTATATCAAAAAGCGCGATTTCAAAATTTTCGGATGGTATAGAATTGCGCTCGGAATTGTTATTTTGATTTATTTTCTTTTTATAAACTGAAAGATAATGGATAATTTTACAGTGAAAAGCCGCAGATCATGAAGAGCTGCGGCTTTTACTGCAGTAACGGAAAGCAATGTATTAAATGCTTTTAATTAATATCCTGTATGCAGATAGAGTACATTTATTTTTTGACAGCGTTATAAGCTGTTGTCAAAACGATTTATAAAAGAAATTAAAAATGTATATAAAAATCTTTATTTACGGGGCAAAAATTGTTTTTTCGTAGTATTGAATGAATTTCAGATATATGGTAAAATAAAAATGAAAATAAAATAGAGTTAAATTTATATGGCGTATGTATAGCAAAAATCAATCAAGTGCAGCAAAAAAATCTTTATGAGATCGCTGACCAAAACATATAATTAGGACGGTTATTGATGGAATTTCCGAAATTCGGTTGGCGATTGTAAGGTGATTTTCTTAAAAACAGTAGAAAAATAGTCGCTGCTGTTAAATCCGAGTGTCAGCGCGGTTTCAGTAATAGACATACCTGTTCGCAAAAGCTCTTTTGCATGCTCAATTTTCAGCCGTGTAATATAATTTCCCGGTGTTGAACCGACCTCTTCTTTAAATCTTGCCATAAAACGCGAAACCGAAAAGCCTGTATAATCGGCAACTTCTTTAATGGAAATCGATGTTTCAGCATGGGTTTCCATATATTCTACAGCCTGTTTCATTTCGGTGGAAAGTTCCGGATGTGCCGCCTGCTCTTGTAGGACAATTCCGTAGAGAAAATCGGCAAGCAAGTTTCTGCCGTAAGCCTGTTTCAGCGGATTATCGCTTGTTACACATGAGAAGCTTTCGATTAACTGATTTCGGTGAGTTTTGGGGCAGACAAGCATATGATTGTTTATATTTTTAAGCTTTAAGATAAGCGCACGGGATGCGTCTCTCGATAAATGCAGCAGCCGTTTGGTTTCTCTTAAATCGACCGTCAGCCAATAAATTTCAGCCGCACTTTGTACAGCACCGTCAGTGCTGTGTTTTTCATAGGGTTTTGTTATAAACACCGAGCCGCCGCGCACGAAAAAAAGTCTGCTGTCAACCTGATACTGCTGTACTCCTTTAACAACAAGTACAAGTTCCATAGATGCGTCATGATCATGGATACAGAGCGGCGGAGTTGCCTTTGTGTTGTCATAATGACCGAACATACTAATACCGGGTAATACGACGGCATTTGTTAAAACCTGTCTGTTAATTCCCGACGATTGATGTACTGCCATAAAAGTATCGCTCCTTTAAAATATTACTGAATATTATATTAAATGCAATCAAATAACAAATATATTATACTAAACATGTAATATGATTTCAACAGTAAAATATAAAATATAAAGGAGAGATTATAATATGTCCGGAATATTTTCTGAAAACGATAAAAAAATTATACAGGCTCTTGTGGCAAGATACCGTGAAATTGCGGAATCCCCGGAAAATGCATTGCATATAAAGCGTGCTTATAATACAAACGATTTAGGCGGCGGCAGACCGTTTGTTTCAATTGAGGAATTGCCTTGGAACGAACTGAATTTCGAGGGAATTTTAGATTGCCGCTGCGAACATGAGTTTGCAAGGGATATGGAGATGTTTTTCCGAAGAGAATTGTACAGATGGGATTATTTCCGTGTTGATCATATCTTTTATCCCGACTATTATATTCCGAAAGCGTTTGATACCTCCGACATGGGCATATCCGTTCATCAGAAAACACTTGCAACTGATATCGATAATCCGATTGTTTCGCATTGCTATATCGATATTTTGCCTGATGAAGCATCGCTTGAACAGATGCATAACATGGTCGTAACACCCCGTCCGGATCTCGATGCTGAAAGAATGGAAATGGCAAGAGAATTGCTCGGAGGTATAATGAATCCCAGACTCATCGGTATGACCTACAATTATTTTGCACCGTGGGATGATCTGGTACAGTATCACGGCGTTGAAAATACATATATTGATTTAATTGACCGTCCTGAGTTTATGCATGCAATGATCGATAAATATATTGATATACATCTGGATTATCTGGATCAGCTTGAAAAGTATGATCTGTTAGGTGATTTCAGACAAGCAAAACTTCACTGTACCGCTTCGCATACTACGTTGCTGCCCCATAAAGAAGAAGGCGAGCATATCACTACACAGGATATGTGGACGCGTGCGACCGCTCAGCCGTTCG
>CABUHS010000020.1 GCA_902491535.1 uncultured Eubacteriales bacterium | reverse complement strand
TTTCAAACATTTCTTTCTTATAAAAGAAAGAAACGCTTGCCAAAGAAAGATTACAAAAGAGGAAGAAACCGTCTCCGTTTCTTCCTCTTTTGATTCTCTATCTTCGATCATACGCCGCGCGGCGGCTAACGGCAAACAGTGGGATAATTCTACGTGTCCCGTCGTCGGTCGGTCATCGTGACCTTCCGACGGGACATGGGTACGACGTAAGCTGCCACAAAAGATGAGTTTTAACTATAAAGACGACATAAGCTAACACAAGCTACAAATAAATAAAAACTACCAAAACAAACATAATTTTAGTAGTCTTTATTTTAATTTTGTTGGTTTAATATTTCGTGGTAGATTATGTTTTTTAAATATTTTTATCAAATCAATAAGTGCTTCTTTTTCTTCTGAGTCAAGATTTAATAAATCATTTATGTTAATTTTTTTTCCTGATTCAGTAATAAGCTTTTCTTGCAAGTTGTCAATTGTAGTTTTTACATTTGTACGACCTGTGAGGTAATCCAAACTTACATTAAAATAATCAGCAATTTTGATTAAAACAGAAATAGGAGGTTGTTTAACTCCATTTTCATACTCAGACATAGTAGACTGACCAATAAGTAAATCATTTGCTAATTTACCTTGAGAAACATTCATATTTTCTCTTAGCTCTTTTATTCGTTTTGCCGGAAACAATGTTATTCGCACCTCGCCTTTACTATTAAGAATAACATTATTTAATGCGATTTTCATTAAATATCTTATATCGAGAAAAATATTGCAAAATTATTGCTTAAAAGCCTTGATTTATCTCGAAACACGATATATAATAGTATAAAATAGTTGCTCTTCCGCTTACTTTTTCTTTTCTATCCTATTATTGTATTTTTGATATGTCCTAATTAATATCCCGATAGCTTCTTTTTCGTCTCTTTGGAGATCGTTCAGATCTTCTAACGGTATATTGCCATATCTCGTGGATAAATGATTATTCAGTTTTTGTATTGAAATCTTTTTATCTGTGCGTCCAGCAAGATAATCCAAACTAACATCAAAATAATCGGCAATTTGTACTAACACATCAATAGGGGGCTGTTTGATTCCATTTTCATATTCTGACATGGTTGAACGACCAATAAATAAATCATTAGCCAACTTTGTTTGGGAAATCTCATTAATTTCTCTAAGCAATTTTATTCTTTCCGCCGGAAACATATAACTCCCCCTTATACCATAATTACATGTATATAATAGCATTATTTATATGAGTTAGTTGATTTTGTCTCAAATCAAGAATAGTTTTTCGTAAATTGAGACATGAGGTTTGTGCTTCTCTTTTTATTATTTCATTTTTTAGAAATAACAATCCAATATAGTAAGAGATAATAATTTTCGTTTGCGAAATTTAGGTATGATATAAAATTTACGATTAAACAAATTAAAAAAGAAATATAACAACATAAAAACAATGGAGGATTAAATGTTTTATGGAAAACGAAATTTTTGAAAGAGATTACCGAGGAACGGAGAATAAAGAAACTTTGTCTCCAAATCAACAGAAAATTTGGGAATATGCAGTAGAAAGCGGTATTTTTAAGGCTTACGATGAAGCTAAGCGGAAAATACCGAAATATGTTGTACAAGAGGATAAAGAAGCATATGAAGACCTGCTTTTCCGCCTTGATTTTTATGCAATGAGGAAACACGGTAAAATTAAAGGTATAGTTGACTACGAAAAATATGAAGCTCATATTTATGTTGAGCTTCCGTACTTTGAGGCTTGTTTCCCCATGGATTTTGCCCTGTTATCTGATATGGCTGCAAAAACCCATAATGTTACATTTACGGCTTCTGAAGACGGCGGTATAAGGCTCTCCATAAGGATTAATTATTTTAAGGAAACTGAAAATATAAAAAAAGTGTTTATAGATTGCGTTATGGAGGATGAAAAACTTGTTGAAATGCTCAGGGAAAAATATGAAAAGGAAAAAGAGATAATATTATCAAATCCGAAATTATCAGAATGTTTCGAAGAATGCGGCGAAGAAATGGGAATGACGGCGGAAGAATACTATGATTGGGTTGAAGAAATTTATAATTCCAATCCCCAAAAATTCATGAAAATACTTTTAGATCAGATATTCGATAAAAATAAGAAAAAGGATTCAGAATAGTTGATTATCTGTAAGCTGCAAAAAAATGAACCTCCGCAAATCGTGCTGTACGCACAATTTGCGGAGGTTCGCTATACGGGTGGATTTTTATGTGATTAATGATCTGATTTTTTGTTTTTTGATGCGATAACTGCTATTACCGTAAAGATAAGCGCAAATACAAGCAGCATAAACATGTTGAAAATAACAGGTTTCAGCGATTCTGCGTTTATAGTCTCGGTTTCCTTCAAAAGCTGATTGGTATTGATAAACCAGTAAGAGGGAAGAACATGGGCAATTTTCAGAACTGTGTCGGGAAGCCATTCCGGAGGAACGAAAGCACCGCACAAAAATGCCGAACCGAGTGCGACTACATTTACGATACCGTTTATTGCATTTTTATTTGTGACTATATTTCCTATCAGAAAGGCAATTGTCAGTGTGCAGACAGTAAAGATAAATGAGTTGACAATGAATACCGCTCCGTGTGCCGACGTCATTGTCTCGCCGGCGACAGCAAAGCTGAGCAGTACGTAAACAAGCCATAAAGCCACCGCGAACAGACCGTTTGACAGCAAAAGCTGCCGGTTCAGGCGTGTCATGCTCATGCTGCTGACTGCGGTACGTTTTCTTATGTTTTCGCTCTTGAAGCTGGACATAATAAGACTTATGACATATATACAGCCTGCAAGCATGCTGTAGCTTGCAAAATTGTAATAAAGTGTTGCCTTGGAGACGGCGTTTGTATCAAGCGACGAGGTCACCTCAACATCGGTCTGCACCGACAGAGTCGATTTGACGCGGTCGGCGATCTGCTGTTCGTCTCCCGAAAAATCTGAATATACCTTGAGTGTACCGATGTATCTTGACAGCAGAAGCTCGGCGTATGACGACTGATAGTCGCCCGATGCTTTTATTTCTATTGTCGGATCAAGACCGCTCAGTATATCGTTCCCGAAATTATCAGGAATGTATATGACATAGTTAACGTTGCGGTAGAACAGAGCATCGTTTACGGCGTCTTCGCTGTCCTGTATATCGGTGATCAAATTGCAGTTTTCTGCCATATATTCAGTCAGTGCTGCGGATATTATACTGTCTTTATCGTTATTTATTATAAGAACATCAGGTTTGCTTGCTGTAAAGGAGACGGTGCTTTCGCTTGTTTTCATATTAAAGACTCCGAATACGATCAGCATAACCGAGTAGATTATTACAGGCACCTTGCACTGTTTAAGTACCTTGAGAAAAGCTTTAAATACTGTCATATTTTTGCCTCCTGAGTCCTGCCGCCGACAGAATGATCATGAGAGCCGAAAATACTGCAAGACTCACGATGTTAAGAATGTACCGATCAGGCGTATTGTAATAATAAAGAGCGTATAAGCCGTCGGTAATCATATTTGCGGGATTTATCCGGCTGAGCAGCGGCAGATTGCTGTCGACTATATATTTCATGGTTATTCCCATCATACCCGACAGGAAGCAGCCGAACATTGTTACGGCAATTATAATACCGGTCTTTGTATTTTCTCCTGACTTTATAAGCACCGAAACGGCGATTCCCATAGTGAGACCAGCAAGGCATCCGAGCATGGTCAGAGCGACGATAAGCGGCAGATCGTTTCCGAAGTCGACCTTGATAACGAAAACGGAATAAAGATACAGAATAGCGATTCCTATAAGCTGTACGGTGTATCCTGCGAGTACATTTCCGAGGATCAGCCGCCATTTGCTGACGGGGCATACCGATACTCTTTTTCCTCTCGGACTCATATTAGCAAGATTTCTGTTGACTGCGGTCATTCCGAGGATTCCTCCGTAAAGGCAGGTCATTGCAATCAGAGTATAGTACTCTATCATCGTGTAGCTCAGATTGTCTCCTGATATGTTTTTTATACTGTCTGCGCTGCTCCCGATGTATTCGGATATTTTATCTGATATTATCTCGGCTTCTTCGGCTATACGTTCCGGGGACAGCTCCGGTCCGATATCTGATAGTACATTTTTTATCATGTCCTCTGACTGAAGTATTTCATCTACTGCAAATTTCAGAATTGTTTCGTTTATTCCGTTTGATGATATAACGAGCTTCGGAGCATCGTCAGACAGTACGATATATCCGCATATATCCTTGTTTTCGAGCAGCTCCGCAGCTTCGGCTTCGTCTGTACTCTGTACATTGAAAAGCGGTTTTTCACCTATACCGTCTTTCATGGAGGACAGTATTTCTGTCAGCGTATTTCCTGCCTGCGAATTTTCTTTTTCGGCAATTGCAATATTGATAGTATCGAGTGACTCGCTGCTTTCAATATTAGAAAATGCCAGGTTAAAAAATGTTCCGAGTATCAGCGGGAATGCAAAAGTCCAGAATATCAGCATTCTGTCCCGGAAAAGACTTTTGAAGGTATATTTAAAAGAGTGAATGAACATTCAGTCGCGAAGCTCCTTTCCCGTGAGTTCAAGAAATACATCGTTGAGCGTCGGCCGCTCGGAATATATCCGGTTGTACGGTATATTTTTTTCACGCAGGAAATCTATCAGAGCAGGGAGGTTGTTTTTGCCGTTTTTATACGTAACGGTAAATACTCCGCCGTTGTATGATGCGCTGTCTACATTTCCGAGTGCGTACACTGATTTTATGAGTTCATCATCCGCCGACTGTGTTTCGACAGTAACTTTTTCTTCAATTCCGGTCAGTTCCTTCAGTTCGTCGCAGCTTCCGCTTGCGATGATTTTGCCTTTATCAAGAATAATAACGCGGTCGCAGATTATTTCCACTTCTTCCATATAGTGAGTGGTGTATACTACGGTAGCGCCGTTTTTTCTCAGAGTCTGAATGCCTTCGAGTATGTTGTTTCGGCTCTGCGGATCGACTGCTACGGTAGGTTCATCCATAAAAATAAGCGACGGCTTATGAGCTATGCCGCAGGCGATATTGAGTCGTCTGAGCAGTCCGCCGGATAACTGTTTCGGACGGAATTTCTTATAATCTTCGAGTCCGACAAGCGAAATCGCTTCATCAATACATTTTTTTCTCTCGGCTTTATCTTTTATATACAGACCGCAGAAATAGTCGATGTTTTCGTAGACAGTAAGCTCATCGAATACTGCGACGTCCTGAAAGACGACTCCGATTTTGCGTTTGATATCGTAAGCGTCGGGACGCATTTCTTTACCGAAAATACGTATACTTCCTTCGCTGAAATTAAGCAGTGACAGAATGCAGTTTATTGTTGTTGATTTTCCGCAGCCGTTCGGGCCGAGCAGACCGAGTATCTCGCCTTCTCTGACTTCAAAGGACAGTTTGTCGACCGCCTTTACTTTTTTGTATTCCTTGGTCAGATTTTCTATTTCGATTATATTTGACATTCGGGTATCCTCCTTATTTCTTTCAGCTGTTTTCTTCCGAGTTTAGTTTAAAGCCTATCAGCATTTCGCGCACTGTGTTTCCGAGAATATTTTCGATCTCTTCGTCGGTGAGAGAGACGGTATTTGTAGCTGCAAGCGCCGCGAGACCGTGGGTAAATATCCATACCTGAAGATGAAATTTTTTCTGTTGTTCCTGAGTCAGTCCGGAAAATATACGTCCGCTTTCGATAATATTTGTTCTCATTGAGTCGTTTGTAATAAAATCAACGGGAGAGAGCTTGCTTTCGCTCATAAAAAGCAAACGGAAAAAATTCGGGAAATCCCTTGCAAAGTTTATATATGCCATTCCCATTCCGAAATACGGTTTGGGATGCTTAGAACCTTTTTGCATATATTCTGTGTATGTGCCGTGTATCTTTTCCGTTACTTGCATTTTCAGCTCGTCGACCGTGCGGAAATTGTGGTAGATAGGCTGGGTAGAGCAGCCGAGATATTCTGCAATTTTTCTGACGTTTATATTATCGGCTCCTTCATTTTTAACTATATCGTATGCACAGCAGACAATATCTTCTTTTGTTATTTTTGTTTTCGGCGGCATAGCTCCTCCTTTTAAATAACATTTGTTATATAACGTATATTATTATATCATAAAATGCTCGGAATGTCAATGTAAATAAATTTTTAATGCCCGGCTGAGATCTAAACACAGCCGGGCATTAATCACGCAGAAATATTATTTTTTTATTACGGCTACCGCCTGTTTTCCGAGCGAACCGTATGCGACAGCGGTGTCTTCAATTGGATAACAAACGGTGCCGAGCGAATCGTACGGATCGGCAAAGATATAGTTTTCATTATCGTAGCCTACTAAAACCATACAGTGTTCGTTTGACGGGTACAGATAGGTCTGAGATTTGTCGTAAGACTGCCATTGAATAATACGGTTTATTTCTTTCATGCCGACCGTTACCCATACGGCGACCGGAATATCATTGTCAATATATATACTGCAAAGCTCTGCGAGTGATGTTCCTGTGAGATTCAGTGCATAATGATTTTCGGGGAGATATTTATTAAGCGCGCGAACTATTACAGGCGCAAAGCATCCCCAACCGTTTTTTTCGCTGCGAGGATCTCCTGCATAGTAATATTTCGGATTCGGACCGTAGCGGCATCCGAATTTTATAGATACGGGTGAGGTGTCAAGATGTTTGTCAACAAATTCGAGAGGGTTTGCATCAAATCCGAAATATTGCAGAAGCATGACTGCCGAGACCGATTCGCATCCGTTTGGAAGAATACCCTCCTGTGAGATATACGGTACATCTATTATTTTTTCATGCTCTACAGAGATACCGAAAAAATCGGCGAGTGTATTATATGAATCTTTTTTGTTTTCAAAAAGGTCTGTGTCGCTGTAAATCAGTTCCGATAATATTTTGATCGTTTCTTCGGACAGTCCGTTTGAATAGAGAATATTATAGTAATCGGATAACATTGTCTGATATTTTTGATCATTTTCCGGATCGTTTGGAGCATCGCTTTTATATATGTAGTCATGCAGCTTAACCATTCCGTTTTCGATTTTTTCATTATACGGAATAGCTGTGACATTACCGTCAGCATCTCTGTTATAGAAGAATATTTCGGGTAGTTCTATTATAGAATTATTGTTATCGTTATTGCCTTGGGAAACATCAGTTTTGTCTGAAGCGTTATTACGGTAGTTCTCTAAAAAATAATTGCTGTCTATCAGTATACTTTTTGAAAACATATTATTCCGGTTCAGCTTTACGATTATAAGAAGGGAAAATATCAGAGCTATAGTGAGCAAGGCTGTTGTTATTAACAGAAAGACCATAGCCGGATTTTTGCGGCGTATAGGCTTTTTTGATTTTTTTGCGGATCTGTCGGAGCTTTTCATCTTATCACCTGTTTATTCCGAAAGAGGCTGCCTCGTAAAACGGAGCAGTCTCTTTGATATGGCTTATTCGGTTATAATAAATTACTTTGTCTTTTCAATTATAAGATCTGCAGCTTCTGTAAGATAGCTGTTTTGCATCTCTTCGATCGCTCCGCTGTCGCAGAGCGATGCGAGCTTTGTATCAAACGGAATACGTCCGAGTGCTGCGGTACCGAAATTTTCGGCAAGCTCGTCAAGACGGCTCTTTCCGTAAAGCTCAATGTGTTTTCCGCAGTCAGGGCATACGGCATAGCTCATATTTTCAACGATTCCGAGAACGGGAATATTCATCATCTGCGCCATTTTTATTGCCTTTGAGACTATCATGGATACAAGCTCCTGAGGACTTGTTACGATGACGATTCCTGTCAGGGGAAGCGACTGGAATACCGTAAGCGGAACGTCACCTGTTCCGGGAGGCATATCGACGTACATATAATCTACATCGCCCCAGTGTATATCAGTCCAGAACTGTTTTACCGTTCCTGCGATTACAGGACCTCTCCATACGACCGGAGTTGTTTCATCTTCAAGCAGGAGATTTACAGACATTAGCTTTATGCCCGACTTGGTCTGAGGCGGATTCATTCCTGTGTCATCACCGATGATCTCGGCAGAGTGCATGCCGAATATCTGTGGAATCGACGGACCTGTTATATCAGTATCCATTATCGCCGTCTTGTATCCGCGCCGGCTTGTAAGTACCGAGAGCATGGAGGTGACGAGCGATTTTCCGACTCCTCCTTTTCCGCTGACTACACCGATTACGTTTTTAACGCGGCTGTCCGGATTTGAAGGTGCGAGAAGGCTTTCGGGATTATTTTTCGAAGGGCAGTTTTCGCCGCATGACGAGCAGTCGTGGGTACAGCCTTCGGGTACATTGTTTTTTTCTTCTGTCATGATTTTACTTGTCCTTTCAAATGTGAATTTTCACAAAGAATATTAATTTATTTTATTATAAACCAAACTTGACTTTTTTACAATATCAGATGCCTATTTCCGAATAAAATTAACAATTATGAAAACGCTGTTTGTGAGATAATATTATAGTGACGCAGCATTTTTCGCGCGGAAATTTATCTGAATACCGAACCGATCATTACGTTTACATACGACATATATTCCCTGACAAGATATACGGTCGTCCAGAACGGATTATCGTATACGGTAGGGTACAGAGAAAAGTCCGCTCCGTTTTTTTGCGCCATAAGCTTTATCCGCGCTATGTGGTATCTGCTCGATACCCCTATAACGGCGTCGCTCCGAAGTCCGTTTTCTTCTATAAGCTCAAGAGAGAATGCAATATTTTCGAGTGTGTTGCGCGAACGGTCCTCCTTATATATACGGCTGTTGTCGATTCCGTGTTCGCACAGCCATGCGCGCATAGATTCCGCTTCGCTTATGCTTTCGTTGTCTCCCTGACCTCCGGATACTACGCATACAGAATTCGGGTATATATTTAAAAGCTCAAGGGCGCTGTCGAGTCTTTTTGTAAGCGATTTTCCTGGAGTGTATCCGTATGTGTGGCATCCGAATACCATTACCGTTACCTGCTCGTCTTTTGCAAATCTTTCGGGCGCACGCTGCTCCTGTATTGAGGCGAACGACAGGATGTAGACAGATAGGGCGATATAACTTACGATCCAGAAATACATGCCGCAAAAACATATGATATTAAGTACCCTGGGCATTTTCTTGCGGAAAAACATTGCAAGTGCGGCAATAATTACGGCCGCAATAGGGAATAGAATCGGAGAGAATATGCTCACTCCGTCTATAAGTGCAGATATAGCGTAGGCTCCGAATAAGAACATTATTATAAGGCATGCGGCTATATACATAATATCGTATATTTTTGTACGTCTTGTTTTTTTAACAGAATTATCGGTGTTCATGTGGTTTCTCCTTTCAGTTTTTTGAATTATTTGAATTAATTGTAAAAAATATGTTATTTAGTTGTCTTATGTCTTGAATAGATGGTTAATGTGTCAATTGATTTGTACATTTAAAAATGGTAAAATAAAATCAGTTTATATATTTTGCGGTGTTTTGTATACACTGATACGGATAAAAATGCAGCAATTATATTAAGGAAAGGAAATTGGATTAATATGTCAAATTTTAGGGGAACTGCAAAGAAGCTGTTTCGCAGATATTTTATTGATGCGATGGGAGCGATGGCTCTCGGACTTTTTGCGACGCTTCTGATGGGAACTATACTGAAAACACTCGGCCAGTATATTCCTGTAAAATGGATATCCGAAGGGCTTACTCAGGCGGCGTCTTTTGCCAGCGGAGCTGCCGGAATGGCCATCGGAGTTGCGATCGCAAACTCGCTCGGTGCCGATCCGCTTGTGCTTTTCTCGTGCGCGGCGGTCGGAAGCGCAAGCTATTCGATGGGAACTACGATATTGCTCTCCACCGGGGCTGAGATCACATACACAGCAGGACCTGCCGGAGTATTCTTTGCGGCGATAATTGCGGCTGAACTCGGACGGCTTGTCTCCAAAAAAACAAAGGTCGATATTCTTGTTACGCCTGCGGTAACCATTCTCGGCGGATATGTTGTAGCCCGTATTATTTGTCCGGCTATTGCTTATCTGATGTATTATCTCGGTGACTTTATAAATACCGCGACCGAGCTTCGTCCTCTTTTGATGGGTATTATTATCTCCGTTGTTGTCGGCGTTATTCTTACGCTTCCGATCTCGAGCGCGGCTATATGCGCTATGATCGGAATAAGCGGACTTGCAGGAGGCGCTGCGGCGGTCGGATGCTGTGCGCAGATGGTCGGCTTTGCCGTTATCAGCTTCCGTGAAAACCGTTGGGGAGGAGTTGTTGCGCAGGGACTCGGCACATCAATGCTTCAGATGGGCAATATATGTAAAAAACCTCAGATATGGATCTCTCCGACGCTTGCGGCTGCAGTATGCGGTCCGCTTTCGACGATGCTTTTCAAGCTTCAGTGTACCGGAATAAACGCCGGTATGGGTACCTGCGGGCTTGTAGGACCGATCGGAATTATTACAGATACCGATAAAACTCCGCTTATGTGGATAGGTGTTGTACTGTGCTGCATAGTACTTCCGGCGGTACTTTCGTTTGTATTTAACGAGATTCTCCGACTGATAGGTTTGGTAAAAACGGGCGATATGAAGCTTGATATCTGAATTTGAGCAGCGGTCTTACCGCTGCTCTTTTCAGATAATTGCCGATCGTTTTATCATGTGAGTTTCCTTACGCTTTATCAGATTTTTTTACCTCGGTAAGTGTGAAGCGCTTACCGGGATTTGCTTCATCATATCCGCTTTCATTTTGTGTAAGCGTCGTTTGCATAAGCAGCACTTTTTTGCCGTCTGCATCGTCATAAAGGCTTATCAGATGTGTAACAAAGATATATTTGGAGCTTAGCTTCGGAAATACCGAAAGGATCGCGCGCATTCCGTCAGCACCCTCGCGGTATGCAGTCGTCTGAAATGTTTCGTTAAGCAGGATCAGCGAATGCGGACGGATTTTTTCGATAATTTCTGAAATGCATCTTACCTCGCCTTCAAAACGTCCCGCCGTGTCTCCGCGTGTGAATTCCTCTTCCGCGGCTGAAAAATGAGAAAATATTCCGTGCTTAATACTTATGACTGCGCTGTCGGCGCATACAGGCAGACCGCTTTGCGCAAAGAGCTGAGCAATTCCGACCGAGCGGAGAAAAACGGTTTTTCCTGTATTATTTGATCCTCTTATCAGCATTCCGTCGATTTCAGGGGCAAGGTGCAGATCATTTGGAATTATCTGTTCTCCTGTTTTTCCCTCGCATGAGAGGAAAAGATCCCGCAGACCTATAAGATCGGTTTTTTCCTCCTCTGCGGGAAGAATCTGCGGCATAGTCAAAGGAATTTCTGCATCATTTACAAATGCACAGTACCGTAGAGCCGCGTCATAAAACTGCATTTCAGCAGAGATTCCGTGGAAAATATCGTATATTTCTCCTGTTATCTCAGTCAGCACTTCATCGATCCTGCAAAATGATTCGCACAGCATAGCGATCGAAGTATCGTAAGCTTCTTTTGCTATCGCAGTTTCTGTGGGGACAACGGTATTATTTGCACGCGTTCCTGAAAAGAGCTTTGAGAGAATCCCCGACGGTTCTTTGATTTCTCCGTTTGGCTTACCGGCCTGTTTTGACAGCTCGGCAAGCTCGCTAAGCTGTCGTTCATACAGTTTTTCGCGTTGTTCGACGCGGTGTTTTTTCGGCTTTTCACGGATATCATAAAGCTCGCAGTCGCAGATCTTCATATCGTCGGACAGGCGCAATATTATGTTGAAATCATGATCCCACAGCTCGCGGTATCCGAACAGATCGGATATATTTACGATTTCGTCGATGCTTTTGTCGCCGAGTATTTTCAGACAGTAATCCCGAATTTCCGAAAGACCTTCCGATTTTATACCGTGCGAAGAAAGTGTATCTGCGATAGCACGTATAAACGACATGAGCGTACGGGGAAAAACAGAGGTGGTCTTCAGCGACGCAAAAGCTCTCTCAAGCATTGCTTCCGGATTTCCCGCTCCGGCAGTTCTGACGTTAGAACGAAGCTCTATCCAGTCGCCTTTGATCTTGTCGTAGCGGCTGAAGATCGTCTTAAGCTCATCAAACAGAGACTCGTCTGCAATAAAGTCAGTGAGTATCTGCTGGCGGTAAACTATGTTTTCGCGAAGAGTAAGCGGATGTGACAGCACATGAAGAAATCTGTCTGCACGGGTATTGTCGGGGCAGAATATATGTGTGCATCTGTCTACAGAGAGGTCATATATAGCGTCTGTCCCGGGTGAATGCTCTTCCGTTTTATAAAGCAGACTTATTTTCATCTTATATTCCGAACCTTTCTGACAGAGTTTCACGGTCAAGACCGTATTTTTTTAAAATGTCGAGTGCATGGGAGCCTGCGGTGTTTCTCTTTCTTTCGACCTTGAAGGTCCTTCCGGCTCCGTCGCTGTCAAGTACAACATTGAGAAAGGGGATGCCTGAATCTTCCTCGGGGATATTCAGGCTGTGATGCGTAACATAAATTCCGAATACTCCTTTTGAATACAATGTGTGAGCAAGTTCTGATGTACACTGTACAGCTTTCTCCTCAGCGGTGGTCGAATATGTTTCATTGAGAAGTACGAGTGTTCTGCTGTCTGCTGATTCCGTAATTTCATTTATCCGGCTTTGTTCATCGAGAAAACGTCCTGAAAGGCCGAAGCGTTCATCGCGGGGGAAATGCGTGCAGACGCATTTCAGCGGCGCTATTTCCGCAGCGGCGCACGGCGCAGGCGCTCCGCAAAGAAACATTATTACCGAAACACCTACAGTCCGCAGATATGTTGTTTTACCTCCTCCGTTTGCGCCAGTCAGAAAGAACAGCGGTTCTTTTTCCGTGAGTTCAACGTCGTTCGGTATAATGTTGTGTTCATCCTTTTCAAGAAGTGTGATATCATATGCCTGAGTCAGCTTTATAGCTCTTCCGTCAGATATTTTAGGAAAACACGTCGGAATTCCTGCATCATGTATCCGATTTATGAGCCGGCATATTTCGATACAGAAATTAAGCTCGGAACGGTAACTCAATATTTTGTCGCTGATAAAATCACAGTATTCAGCGTAAAATTCTTCTGCGTGTCCGAATTCTTCCGGATGCAGTCTCGCCGCTGCGGTAATAAGACCTTCATCTGCACATATTCTTATCGTATTTTCGGGTTTTATATCTTTCAGTCCGAAATTTTCGGCAAGAGAAATGAGTTTTGATATATATCCAGACGGTGAAGGATCCGTAGCTTCAGGAACGGAAAGATAATGTGTTTTTCCTGCTATTGAACAGGTATATACATGTGTTTTATCAAGAGAGCTTATAAGTCCGGACAGCTTTTGTTCAAATTCAGCAAAGCGGCTGTCGGCGCAGAACTCTGAAAAATATGAAGCGAAGCGGCGCAGCAGCATAGCGTCTGAATGAATTTCGGAAGCAAGATGTGCAAATCCGATAACTTCATGCATCATTGCTGCAAAGATAACGCTTTTTTCGGTACTGCAAACTGCGGTATTACATCCCTTATGCAGCGAGTATATCCTGTCGGCGAAAAGATAAAGCTTTTTAAGATACTTTAAAAGTTCGCTGTCATTAAGCAATGACGAAAAAAGCTCTTGGCGCGTGCATATATCGTCTGCACTGCAGACGTTTTGCATAACGTCGATAGTGTCGGCGCTCAGCATAATATCAAGCTTTATATCTTCAAAAACGTCCCGCGGGATTTTTGTATTTGCCGATGAATCTGTGTTTATGTTTATCAGACTTGGATATGTCATATGATCTCCGTTTTATATTTAGGCGGAATGTAAATTCAGATGTATTCAAAGCAGTTTTACTTTGAGTATTCTATAATTTTATCCGTATAATTATGAGACAAGCCGCGGTCTGTGCGCGGCTTGTCAGTATACTGTCAGCTGATAAGCTCGCTGTTTTTTATCCGGTCAATGAGCTTTCGTATTCCGGAGGGAATGCTTACGAACATGCGCGTTACAGCGCTGTTTATCGGGAATACAATGATTGCGAAAACAATGAAAACAAGTATTCCGCCGAATGAGAGCGGCGACATAGAGAACAGATCAGATGCAAATGCAAAGCCGAGAACAAATCCTGACATCATTGTGCCGAACAGAATGCGGCGCATGGTATTGAACGGAGTGCATACTCTGAAAAGCATTACGAATCCGACTACGGCTATAAGCATTGCTGAGATCGTTGAAGTTTCGCTCTGCGGTATGTCAAAGGCAACAGAGAACAGCATCGTTCCGAATATTACCAAGATATCTGTTATTGCCGCCGGAGCTGCCCGCAGCAGCACATTGCGCAAGAATTTTCCGCGCACGATGTTGGTATTCGGTTCAAGAGCAAGGAAGAATGACGGAGCGCCGATCGTGAGTACATTTATGAGTGAAAGCTGCGCCGGCGTTACCGGATATGCAAATGTTCCGATTATCGTGATCCATGCAAGGAAAAATGAAAAAATATTCTTTACAAGAAACAGCGCTGCCGAGCGTTCGATATTATTGATAACGCGCCTGCCTTCAGCTACAACAGCCGGCATTGCGGAAAAATCAGAATCGAGAAGTACGATCTGCGCTACCTGCGACGCAACGTCGCTTCCTGACGCCATTGCGATACTGCAATCGGCTTCCTTTAACGCAAGTACGTCATTTACGCCGTCCCCGGTCATTGCGACGGTATGTCCGGCTTTTTTCAGCGCTTTTACAAGAGTTTTTTTCTGATCGGGCGTTACTCTGCCGAATACCGTGTATTTATCCGCTATTGCGGCAAGTTCCTCATGTGATTTGACCGTCGAGGCGTCTATATACTTTTCACTGTTCGGAATTCCTGCCTGCGCTGCGGCATTTGCGGCGGTTGCGGGATTGTCTCCCGATATTACTTTTATATCGACATTTTGTGAAGCAAAATATTCAAAGGTCTCTTTGGCACGCTCACGTATCTTATTTGACAAAAGAATAACGAACAGAGGCACTGCACCGTCAGGTTCAAGTACATCGTTATTTTTGCAGTATGCAAACAGAAGCACACGGTAGCCCTCTGACGAAAGCGAGCCTATAAAATCTGAATACTTTGCAAAGCGGTCTCCGAGTATAAATTCGGGCGCTCCCATGAAATATCCACGTCCATCGTTGAATCTGATCGCGCTGTATTTGTTCTTCGAGGAAAAAGGAATTACTTCCGCGGCAATACGTGTGGATTCTCCGTCAAAATGCTCTTTTATTGCTGCCATTGTATTATTATCGGACGACATAGCAGCTGCAAAGTCGGTTATAAGCTGCTCTGCGCGCTCGCGGTCAAAGGCTGAATTTCCGGGAACGGCACGGATATCTGTAACTTCCATCTTGTTTTCCGTTATCGTTCCGGTTTTGTCAACACAGATAACATCTGTTCTGGCAAGCGTTTCTATGGATTTCAGTTCATGAACAAGAGTTCTCTTTTTCGAAAGGCGTATTACGCTTACGGCAAGTGCTACGCTTACAAGAAGATAGAGTCCTTCCGGGATTATTCCGAGTATTGCGGCGGCTGAACTTACAATTGAATCTGTCAGGCTCATTTCGAGGGTAATATGCTGCTTATATATTAACAGCGCGGCGATGGGAATGATTACAATTCCTATAACACCGATAAGCGTTGTGAGCGATTTCATCATGCCGCCGCGATCTCGCCGTTTTGTCTTTTTCGCCGCAAGAGTGAGACGGGACGCAAAGGAATCTTTTCCGACGCGGACTATCTGTGCGCGGCAGCTTCCTGAAATAACGAAGCTTCCCGAAAGCAGCTCGTCCCCCGGAAGCTTTGTTATCTCGTCTGCTTCTCCTGTTATGAGTGCTTCGTTTACAGTTATACTGCCTTCTGATACTACAGCGTCCGCAGCGATCTGATCTCCGGCGGAGAGAACTGCGATATCATCAAGAACAAGTTCATCGGTAATTATCTGCTGAGCTTTTCCGCCGCGGATTACAAGTGAATGCGGCGCGTTGAGCAGTGAGAGCTTTTCGAGTGTTTTTTTGCTTCGTATTTCCTGAATTATACCTATAACGGTATTTGCGATCATTATAGGCAGAAACATCAGGTGGTTGAAAGACCTGCACGCAATAAGTGCCGCTGCAATTACAATAAATATGAAGTTGAAGTATGTGCAGGTGTTGCTTATGATGATCTGCTTTACTGTCTTTACGGGAGAATCGACAGGAGTATTTATTTCGCCGTTTTGTTCACGCACTAAAACATCATCTGAAGAAAGACCCAAGTCCGGATCTGTAACCATTCGGTCGGGCGCGATTCTTTGCATGCTTTCGACGAGAGCATCGGTTTCTGTCCGGACTCCGGATAATAAATTATTTCCTTTTGTGCTGTCTGTCGGATTCATTTTTTGTTTTCCTTTTCTTAAAGCTGAAATAAAGCTTACAGTGTCGGTTTAAAAATTTGACTGTTTGTTTTTACATTACTGTTTATCATAAAAGTATATACTGAATAAAAAAACTGTTTTAAAAGCTTTTATATACATTTTTACGATATATTGTAAATATTCAGTATACAGATATCAGTATTTTAAAGCGTTATTTGATTGAAAGGATATGCTTCATGATGCATCATTCTGTTTTCACGATCGCTGCTTGAGAGTATCAGAACCTGACGTAAATCGTTTTCCGAAAGACTGTTTAATATTTTCAGAATGCGGTTCAAACGCTCGTCGTCAATGTGGCAGAAGCTTTCGTCAAAGATAAGCGGAGGTACGTTCTCCTTACAGAGCAGTTCGGTTAGCGCTATACGCAGGGCAATGTAAGCCGCATCCTTTGTTCCTCCACTCATGTACTGCATATCAAGTGTGAGGAATGAATCCGCATCGGGATTTTTGCTGTCCGTGCATCCGGACGGAGCTGCAGAATGAATAGAAAGATCACTGCCGATATCTACCGAGCTGTATTTTCCGTCTGTAAGTTCGGAAAGAAGCTCGCTTACCCGTTTTGTCACAGCCGGCGTTATTCTGCTGTGAAGCGATGCTGCAGCTGACCGAAGTTTTTCGGCTGCCAAAGTGAGTGCTGCATACATTTTTTCATAGGATTCAAGCTGTCTTTCTACACCGTCGAGCTTTTCTTTAATCGGAATTATAGGTTCTGCTCCCGACCGGAGAGCGGTTATTCTGAGTTCGGTTTCATGCTTTTTGCGCATAAGCGCTTCTGATGCTCCGGATATAAAACCGTATTCGCGTCGAGCGCTTTCGAGTTCACGGGAGAGCATTCTCCGTCTGTCTGATAACGCGATCGAATCGTCTGTAAGACTGTTTCGTAGTTTTTCCGATACAAAATGTTCGTTTTGATCGGTTATTTTTTGCAGATATTCTCTGCGGACATTGTCGGCTCCGTTATCGGATTCATCGAGCATTTCGCTCTGATGGCGTATTTCCGAATCTATTTCTCCGAGCCGTATATTGAATTTTGAAAATGTGTGTGCTGCCTGTTCGGCGCTTTCCATGTTCCAGTAGGATAAAAGCTCATTAAGCTCATCTGAAAGAGAACGGATAAGTTCTTTACATTCTGTTACGCTTCGGTTCTCTGTATCCTGCCGTTTACGGTCTGCTGATATGCTGTCAGATATTCTTTCGAGATCGTCGAGTATACGGTAGAGATCATTTATATCAAGAGCGCCCGTAAGATTGAGAAGCTCGTAATATTCGACGGTTGCCTGCTTTCGTGATATTATTGTTATGACAGTTCCTATCAGTGCGGTCAGGCCTATGATTATCGGTATAATTCCGTTGATATCATTTCTGATATATGTTATAAATACACCTGCGCAAAGAGAAATTGCCGAAACTGCGAAAAGTATTACGGACAGAAGGGCAAAAGCTTTTCTTTTTGAGTACGCATTTTCAGCACGCAGCTCTGTATCACGGATTCCGCCTGCATTTTCGATGTCTAAAAGCAGATCAAGCTTTTCTCCGCCGTCTGAACTGTACGTTTCGCTGTGCTTTGCAGTTATGTCTGCAAGACGCGCCTTTTCGTTTTTCAGTGTTCGGTCAAGTTCTTCTAAACGGTCGATATATGCCTCTGTCGGCAAAAATCCTTCATATGCGGTATTGTCTTTTAGCTGCTGTCTGCGAATTTTCAGTGCGTGTAGTTTTTCCCGTATCTGATCTGTTCTTCCTGCACTGAAAAGCTCGGTTGCCGCTTCGCAGTATTTGACGCGGCCGTCTGCCGCTTTTAGTTTTTCGGAATTTTCTGATATTTTTTCTTCACATGCAGTAAGTTTGTTTTCAGCTTCAGAAAGCTCTCTGAAAGAAGTCTCTGTTTCTTCCAGATGAAGCTTCAAAGAGCCGAGTTCTGTTCGGAGCTTAGGAATGAGTCCGTCCTTTCCGTTTTTATCCATAAGCTTGCTGCATGCATCATCAAGCCGCTCGAGGGCATGTGACGTATCAATATTCCCGTCGGCGGAAAAAAGTAAGTTTTCAGCCGACTTTCCTATGTCCCGGCCGGATACCGAGCGTCCTCCGAGCTGACTGACATACGCGGTTGAAGAAAAGACTTCTGATGATATTCCGAAAAGATATTCGCCGGGAACGACTCCTTTGAGTATTTCCGCGCCGCTGACGGCATCGGTTATCCTGACTTTGTCTGTGACCTCCGGAATGTACTCGCGTTCGATGCATATCGTATGCGGAAGCGTAGCGCCTGCCGAACTGCCGTCAAGCCTGACCGTCATGCTTCCGGCAGCTTTTCCGGTTACGAGAGAAGGAAATTTTGCTGCTTCGCTAAGATTGCTTATCCCATACAGCATGAATCGTATGAAATCGCATATTGACGATTTTCCGGATTCGTTTTTTCCGTTTATTATATTTATACCTTCGGAAAGCCCGATGTTTTTTCGGTTCAGCCCTCCGAATGAATCAATTTGCAGTTTTGTAATTATCATAAAAAATATTCCGTTGCTCTGATATTTTAAAGAAGATCTTATTTCTTTTTTGCGTATCCGGTGCTTCTGTCGACGATGCTCAGCAGTTCGAGATCATGTGCATATCTGTATATATTTTCAACGCAAAGTTCGGCTATATTCAGATATGTGTTTTTGAGATGATAATAGCCTGATACGTGCGGGGTGATAAGCATGTCGCGGCATTTCCAGATCGGATGTTCCGGAGGGAGCGGCTCCGGATCTGAAACATCTATTGAAGCGCCGGAAAGCTGACCGCATTTCAGTGCTTTACAAAGGGCGTTTGTATCTACCGCATTTCCGCGTCCCGCGTTCAGCAGAACAGAACCTTTTTTCATTGAAAATATTCGTTCTTCTGACATAAGGCCTTTTGTTTCGTCCGTAGCCGGCAGTACAAGTGCCGTAACATCTGCGCGCGGAAGCACGCTGTCGAGCTTATCTGAAAGCACAAGCTCATCAATAAAGTCAGGCTTATCTTTATCGGTGCGTCTGACGCCTATCGTATATGCGCCGAGCATGTGGCACATTTTTGCGAAGCGTCCGCCTATATCACCGAGACCTACTGTAAGTACAACAGCGTCTTTAAGCGTACGTACCTCACCGCGGTCTGCCCAACTGCATGTACTCATATTGTCGCGGTAAAGATGCAGTTTTTTGTAAAGACAGAGCAGCGCGGCGAGCATATGCTCTGAAACCGCGAGTCCGAATGCTCCGGTTGCATTTGTGATCATAACATTATCGGGAAGCTCGCCGCGGATCGAATACGGTTCCGTTCCGGCGGTACAGAGTTGAAGAAGACGCAGACTGTCCGATTTTTTCAGCGCATTTATAGGCGCGCCGCCTATAACGATCTCTGATTTCGAGGAAAGTCTTTCGATCACTGAGGAATCCTGTGAATTTGCAAAGGTAAAGCTGAAATCGGGAGCTGCCTTGCGGAAACGAGATCTTAAATCCCTGTCAGCCGGCAGGAGAACAAGTGCATTTCTGCCTGTATGTTCATACTTGCAGGTTACGGGTGAAACCGGACGCGGTGACGGCCTGCCGGTATTTCCTTTTACGATACGGATAATATCCGGGTAGTCCCGCGCCTGATATGTCGGAATAACATCGGTATCGTTAGGTATAAGATGAGGATTATACCAACAGGATGCTATCTTAGCATTGTTGCCTCCGCGGATATCGCTCGAAAGGGAATCGCCTATTATAATGACCCGTGAGGGATCAAAATCAGGTATTTTGGAGAAAACAGCGTCAAAATATTGTTTGTCCGGTTTTGCGTATCCGATCTGTTCGGAAACAAATATACCGCTTATATATTTTGGAAGAGGTGATGCTTCATATCGCTTCATCTGTGTCTGCATAACTCCGTTTGTTACGATATAAAGTCTTGCAGACACGGACAGCTCACGGCAAAGCGATTCTGCGCCCGGAAAGAGTATGCATTGCTCTCCGAGAAAGCTGCAGTAATCTTTGTTGATCTTTACCGGATCATCGTTGAATCCGAAAGTATTTATCAGCCTCCGAAAGCGTTCGGTCAGAAGCTCAGGCTTTGTAATCGTTCCTTTTTCAAGCTCTTTCCAAAGGCTTTTATTTATTTCATGATATTTGTCGTGTATATCGTTTGAAAAAGGCAGGGAATGTTTTTCGAGCGTGCATTTCAGCGCGTTGTATTCTGACATATCAAAGTCAAAAAGTGTTTCGTCGGCATCGAGCAGAATAATGTCGTATTTCATTTTTATATACCTTTCTCTGAGATTATTTTTGACGGGAGGATAGCTGTTTTTTACCGCTGTTTATCGGGTTTTATTTACAGAATATCGTTACCGCGAAGAGCAGAAAGCCCGTACCGCAATGCGGCTGCAGCGGTGTTTCTTGTCTCTTCTTCTCCGGAGCTGAGATTCGGAAGCAGGGCATTAAAAAATGCTCCCCTGACAGTCGGATCCGACTCAAGCAGTTCGGAACCGAAAAGCGGATCGGTGCAGTTTTTCAGCGATGCATGAAAAAGTCCCTGCGAGATAAAATCGAGCATCGCGCTGTCTGACAGAGTTACGTCCGGAGAGACGCTGCCCGTGAGAGTCAGACTGAGCAGAGTATCTTCTCCGTAGTGTTTTTCGCGGATAAAATTTCCGATACGTTCGAGAACTTCATCATCGTTTTTTGAACCGGTCAGGTCTATGGTTTCATTTTCGAATCTTCGCTTTGAAAATCTTTTTCCCCGAACCGAGGCTTCGAATACACCGTTATCCTTGCTCATAGTCGCTATTACAGCTCCCTTATATCCGCACTCGTCAAATCCGTGCGCATTAAGGCAGCCGCTGTAGCCGTACCATGTATTTCCGTTTCTTCGTATTCCGTCGCTGTTGTGAATATGTCCGAAGGCGGCATAGTCGAAACCGACGCGGAGAAGATCGGCTGTTTTTATCGGACAGTATAACGAATCTTCGTCATAAATATCTCCGTGCGCGCAGAGAAGATTTATTCTGTCTTTATTGATTTCCGGCGTATCACAGATAGGACAGCTGCTCATATGCTGCGATGTAAAGGCATATCCGTATACGTCGGTGTTTATATCGTCGAAATGAAAGCAGGAGATTTTATCACTGTCAAAAATATATACATTGTCGGGAAATTCGTTTTTTGCCCATACGCTGTCCGGTGTGAAAGGATCGTGATTGCCGGGCGATATGACTATGCGGCAATCACGGCATGATCTGAATTCGCGCATTACAAGCGCAAGTGTATCCGGCGTTATATACGAGCTGTCAAACATATCTCCGGCAATCAGAACAATATCGTATTTTTCGATTCTTGCCAGCGTCATCAGGGATGAAAAAGCTCCGCGGTGTTCGTTTCGCATTATCTGTGATTTTTGTATATCGCCTATATTAAACGGCGTATCAAGATGAATATCCGCAGCATGAAGAACCTTTATCATAATCGGGAAATATCCTTTCGCTTAAAATATACTGTCCCTGAAAGACAGCCGTTTGCATCATATTACCTTGAGCATGGTAAGTCTGCTTCGTACATACGGAGCGTAATCGAGGCTTTTTTTCGCAAATTCCGCAGTGTCCGGAAGTCCGAGTTCTCCGAGTGTTGTCTTAGCGCCGACAGACAGGAGATATTTGCGTATCGTATCGGGAGAGGGAAGAGCGTCTATGAGTTTTATAATACTGTCCGAGCATCGGTCAAGCTTTTCCTGAGATATCAGTGCAAGCGTGTCGGGAGTGTTTTCCTCGATTATTCCGTCTGAAAGCTTTCCGAAGATCGGAAGCAGATATTCCTTGTCAAGCGGTTTGGGCCTGAAGCGCAGCGCTTTTGATCTTTTATATCTGTCAAGCACCAAAAGAGTGGATACACCGACCTTTTCACCGTGAAGCGCGTCCGTTTCATCGCTGATACAGTTCATTTCCCAAAGATGGGACAGATGATGTTCGGCGCCGGATGCGGGGCGCGAACTGCCTTTCATTTGTATTGCGATTCCTGATTTTACAAGACATTGCATGACATGCTCGATATAGTCCGGAGAGCCGACATCGGAATTCATTACGCTTTCGAGAGCGTCACGCTCGAGCTTATATATATCGTCTTCTACGGTTTCGTCGGTGAGAAGTGCGGTAAATTCCCAGTCAAAGAGAGAGACATATTTTCCGACAATATCTCCCACGCCTGATGCCGTGAGCGCCGACGGGGCTGTTTCATATACGTTCGCGTCGGCAAAAAGCGCCGCCGGAGGGGTAGACGGAAATGTTATTTTGCGCCCGTTGAACGTCATGGCAGCTACGTTTGAGACGAATCCGTCAACGCTCGGCGCTGTTGGGAAGGACACGAAAGGGATCTTTTCCGAGTGGCATGCGTATCTTGTTATGTCGTGTACCGAGCCTGAACCGCATGCAACAAGACATTGAAATTTTCCCGAGCGTATTTCATTTATCAGTATATCTGCATTGCCTTCCGTGGCGTGACTTCCTCCGGGAAATACCACAGTCTTACTGCCGGGAAAGGATTCATTTGCAAGATGCTCTGTGTTTTTATCACATACAACGGCGAAGTTTTCTCCGAAGTTTTCATCGAGATAGCGCCGTGCATCTGCCGTACATCCGCGTTTTATAACGATAGGATCGGTAAAAATTTTATTCATAAGATTTACAGCTTTCATTTGATTATATTTTCGGTCGCGAACACAGTGTCATATTGTGCCCTTTTGCAGCATAAAATACTTCAGAAAAGTAAATTATCGGCGGATATATAAACAGTCAGTCTGAAGGCAGCTTTACAGCTTATGTATCGCCGTGTGTTAATGTACTTACATGAAAGGAAAGGTCTTTACAATGTTTATTTATTCACTGCGCGCGTCTACCGTGAAATTTTTCGGTGTTTTGGCACTGTCGGTCGTTACGCTTATAGTACTGATAACGCTGATTCCTACATATGAGGCTGATTCTCCTGTTTCTGCGGAAACATTCAAGGACGGAGAGAGCATAAATTACAGCGGGATCAAGACAAATGACGACAGGGTGTCTTTTTTAAAACAGTTTGGATGGGAAGTCCAGGCAGATCCCGCCGATGAGGATGAGATCACGATTCCGTCTGAATTTGACAGCGTAATGGAATCGTATAACGATATTCAGAAAAAGCAGGGCCTGGATCTTGAAAAATATAAGCGTAAAAAGGCAATGAGATATACATATGTCGTCACCAATTACCCTAATTATACCGGGGTTATATACGCAAATGTTATCGTTTATCGCGGTAAGGTGATTGGCGGCGATATATGTACTGCCGATACGTCAGGCTTTACTCACGGATTTTCCGGAGGAAGAGCCGAAATAACTCAGGTGGGATAAACTCAGTCCGGAATGACAGTTGCTTTTTTTATAATGACTGTATCAGATACGACGCGCGGATAATCTCCTCCGTCAGTCGGTACTGCGGCGATTGTATCTACAGTCTCCATGCCGTCTTTTACCTTGCCGAACGCCGCGTAGTAACCGTCGAGTGCGCGGCAGCTGTCATCAAGACATATAAAAAACTGTGATGACGCGGTATCAAATCCGTATGTATAGCTTCCGCTTCTCGCCATAGAAAGTACGCCTTTGGTATGAGATACAGAGTTGTCAACACCGTTTGCCCTGAACTCTCCTTTTATTGTTTCTGCGGAGCCTCCCGTACCTGTTCCTGTGGGATCTCCTCCCTGAATTACAAAACCGGGTATTATTCTGTGAAAATGAAGCCCGTCAAAAAATCCTTTGCGTGTTAATTTCTCAAAGTTTGCAACTGTTATAGGAGCGGAATCGGGATAAAGCTCGATGTCAATAATTCCTCCGTCCTGCATTTCAAAACGTACCATGATAAAAAATCCTTTCTGAGTGAAAAATAGATGAAATATTATATAGGAATGTTTACCCGCATGCTTGTGCGTCATATGCCAAGCATATGGAAATAAACAGTTACTATGTGTTTGTTACCGTTATAAATGAAGATAAAATGGAAATAATATCTGTATAAAATCGCGGCGCTTTGCGTCTGTTATGAATATCTTCGGCAAAGAAAAGGAAGTACTGATGAGAAATATATCTGGAGAACACCGTGACCGTGTGCGGGATGACAAAAAAGACGAAAGCCCGACATTTTTGCCTGAAAACGGCTGGAAAAGGATTGCCGTAATTTTCTTTTATATCGTCGCCGGAGCATTTCTGCTTTTTGTTGGCTTGAGATGTGTTTTTGATATTTTTCTTCCGTTTGCCATAGCGTGGGTAGTGTCAATGCTGATAAGACCTGCGCTTTTATGGCTTCACGAAAAAACCGGTACTCCGCTCGGTCTGCTTTGCGCTGTTGGAATAACACTGCTTTATACGGTTGTCGGCGCGTCTTTATTTTGGGTGATACGCAGACTTTTTTATGAATGCGGGAATATTGTTGAGTCGCTCGTTGAAAATTATGATTCGATAGCAGCATATATAAAAGGCGTTGCCGAGTGGATATCCGGAAAGCTTCCGCAGAGAGGGGGATCGGCTATTGCCGATGCCGATGCAGTGGCGGAGAAAGGACTCGGCTTACTCAAAGATGCAATCAGCCGCGCAGCGATATATCTTCCCGAGCTTGCAGCATCTGTAGCCTCAGGGATTCCGGGTGCAGTGTTCTTTACCGTAATAATGGTTACGTCTTCGTATTATATATGTATGGATTTCAGCGGATTAAACTCACGGATCCTCGCTTTTATACCGAAAAGTATATCGCGGATAGTATTAAAAGCGGCGGACGGCATAAAGCGTACGGGCGCTTCATATCTGCGGGCTTATGCGCTGATCCTGCTTATTACATTTGCAGAACTTCTCACCGGATTTTTGATGATAGGAATAAAGTATTCGGCAGTTGCCGCGCTGATAATAGCAATTGCCGATATGCTGCCTGTTATAGGCGTCGGATCTGTGCTTATTCCATGGTCCGCAGTGATGTTTATAAGAGGTGACAGCTATACCGGAATAGGACTTCTTTTAATATGCGGTGTTACATGTCTTGTAAGACAAATAGTGGAGCCGCGAATTGTAGGAGTCAGCATCGGACTTTCAGCGCTTGAAACACTTGTGGGAATGTATGCCGGAATGCGTATTTTCGGTATTGTCGGGATGGTAGTTGCTCCGATATTTTTGCTTATTGCGAAAAGCGCGCTCCGGTATGTGAGAAAAGAACGTGATTCAGCGCGTGAAGCTATCGGTGACAACGCAGTTCCTGCTTCGACGGTAAACAAAAAAGACAACGTATCTGAAATATAAATTTATGAAGATATTATACGCCATAAAATTATTATAAAATAAATCCCAGGCGAAGCCTTGTAAGCGGTGTAGCCGCAAAGGCTTATGCAGTAAGACTTTCTGTGCTTATTATAACATATTTATCATATGTTTGCAACTGCTTTGAAAACTTTGATATTTTTTTATCTTCTTGAAGTTGTTATTGACAAAATTTTTGTTTAGTGATATACTATATCTGTTAAATATTCATGCGGATGTGATGGAATGGCAGACATGCCGGTCTTAGAAACCGGTTCGAAAGAGTGCAGGTTCAAATCCTGTCATCCGCACCAAACAGTATAAATCCGAACCTTGTCCTTGTTGGAGATGGGTTCGGATTTATTGTTTTCTTCGATTATCCTAATTTCAATAGCAAGGTATAAATACAACAAGGCAGAGAGTTTTCACTCCCTGCCTTGTTGTGCGTTTAAGCCGTTTTATCGGCTCTCTGTGCCTTTATTTTGTCCTGTTTATCCTTCCGTGCCTGAAACAGATTGTTCTTGACAGTCATTCTTATCATTTCGTCTAAAGACTTTTGCGTCGGTAGCTTGGATATCAAAAAGGATAACTATATTCACTCGGTGGGTAGGTGGTACCTGTCATGATGGCAGGTGAAGTGAACTTACCCGCTGTAAGAATAAATACGGCAGAAAGAATAATAAGGTTTTATTTGCTTGATGTTAGAAACATCGAGTATTTTTTTCGGCTGATAGTTTACAAAAAAAGAAACAGCGTAGAAAATATAAAAACAAGTCTCAGTAAAGCCTTCGCAAAAAACACGGCATTTATATGCCGCGTTTTTTTTATGAGTATACGCATAATTTAATTATTTGTGTAATGAAGTATAACAATTTATTATAAAGTGCTGACTTTTGCCTTATATACAGGTAAAATGGACGGTTATTGACTATGTTTTTGACTACAATCAGACTCCCGAAAACAAACGCTCCATCTGATTTCTTTTCTGCTCTAACGTAGGATGAACATACAGGGAAAGGGTTGTCCCGATGTTGGAATGACCGAGAATTTCAGAAAGAGACTTCGTATCAAAACTGTGTTCGACACATCTTGTTGCAAAGGTGTGACGCAGTGTGTGGAATGTGTATTCGGGAACTCCGGTATGCTTCAAAAAGGTTTTATACCGCAAATAAAGCTGATGCGGCTCCGTATGATGTGCGTTTCCGGTGACTATATAGCTGTCTTTTTCACCGCAAAACTTTTCAAGATGTTCAAGCAAAATCTGCGGTAAAGGAATGATTCGCTTGGCACTCTCCGTCTTAGGTTCACTGATAATAACCTTAGTTTTGGATTTCGCATTTGACAATAAATCGGGTATTCGCTCCACAGTACGGGATATCTGAACGACGCCAGTGACAAAATCAATATCTCCCCAACGAAGTCCGCATAGTTCTCCGAGGCGAATACCTGTATACATAGTAAAAAGGATTCCGAGACTGACCGTTTCCCCGGAATTCCAAAGTCGATCTTCTATTTTTATTCGGTATTCCTCCGGCAATATTTTTGTCTGCGGTTTGCTTCTTTTTGGAAGAGGAATACAGCTTTCGTCAAAAAAAATGCAGCCTTTCCGATTTGCAAATTTCAAAATTGATTTAAGTACACAAATGATGTCGCCGACAGTCTTTGCTGAAAGCGGAGAACCTTCCTTTCCGCCTGTTTCAATAAGCTGTTTGGGTATCTCCTTCAAAAAATCTGTGTTCAGCTTTTTCAGCTTCTGCTTCTCCAGTAATGGCAATAAATATATCCGCACGTTTCGTTCGTAACGGGTATACGTTGACTCTTTTACTTTATCTTTGATGTCTAAAAGCCACTCGTCTGAAATGTCCTTAAATGTTTTTGGTGATTTGCCGGCAACAGCAATAGCGGGGAAAGAGACAAGCTCGGCGGTTCGTTTTGCTTTTACTTTTGCATAAGTGTCGGCATAGAGAAAGCGATATTTTGCCTTACCGTTTTCATAATGATGAATATACCTTGCTTCCCATCTGCCGTCTTTTCTTTTATAAATTCCTTCTCCTCTGCGTGACATTTTCTTCTCCTTTTTTGACTAAAATTTTGACTATAAATAAACAATTTAGGTTTAATTTTATTATAAATTTCCAAATTACTGCAACTTTACCGGAAGTATTTTTTCTGAAATCTATTTACAAAGCTGAGTATTTGTGATACAATTTCATATAAAGTCGGGAATAATGGTTTTTTTATGCCTATTTCCCATGTAATAAATTGTTATACTTCATTACAGTTTGGAGGAAAGTTTGTGCGAACCGGTGAAAGCGTATTTTTGCGTGCAGATGGTCGTTGGGAAGCTCGGTATCAAAAATTCCGAGACGAAAACGGGAAAATGAAATACGGTTTTGTCTACGGTTCAACCAAGGAAGAGGCAGAGAAGAAGCGCTCGCAAGCTCTATCCGAATTACAAACGGAGCTTACGCTTGACTTTGCATCGGTTTTGCCATCGGTCAATCCGGAAGTTTCTGTAATGCCTGCTGTTGTCCGCAAGCAAAAAGTGAGGAATAACGAAAAAATAGAAAACCCGTTAACTTCCGAACAAGTAGATTTAATCGATCGCATCCTGGACAAAAGTGACGAATCAGTCGCCGTCGGCTTTTATATGTGTTTACATATGGGAATCTCTCTTGAAGAGCTGACAGCCCTTCGCTATGGAGACATCGACTGTGAAAACCGAATTCTCCGTATTCGCATGGGAATAAAGAGCAGCGGAAAGAGCAAGTGTCTTGTTCCGGTTGAACAAAGAGATATTCCCATGACTGCAGCGGTGCAAGCATTTGTTTTGCGGCATGATGTGCCGGACAAAAATCCAAACTGCTTTGTTTTGACCGATCACGAAACAGAGCTTGGTAGCAGCTATATGATCGGCGCGGCGTTCCGTAAGTTGATAAAAAATCCCATGCAGCTTGAGAACGTCTCAGCCAATGCTCTGCGCTGCACTTTTATCAAAAGCTGTCTGGAAGCGAACATGAATATTGAGTCGGCGTCGCTGATCAGCGGTATGGATAAGACGTTGCTATACCGTTACTTCGGAAAATACATCAAAGCAATCCCCGAATCGATTTTGCGTTTAGATACGCCGGTGAATCCGGAAAGAAAACGTTTGAATCTGCTTATCCTCGGCGCAGGCAGTCACGGACACAATGTAAAAGAAACCGTAGAAAAGCTCGGTATCTTCCATGAGATTAAGTTTCTTGATGACGGTATTAAGGACGATGAAATTCTCGATCGTTGTGAAAACAGCGCCCGATATGTAAGTCATTTCCCATGCGCTTTTGTAGCAATCGGCAACAACGACATACGAAAACGCTATACGGATAAGCTTCGCAGCGAAGGTTATCTCATTCCGAAAATCATTCATCCCAACGCAACGGTTTCACCCAATGCCGTCGTCGGCGACGGAACGGTGATTTTAGCACAAGCGACGGTGGATGCTGCAACAGTCGGCGAGAACTGTATCATTGCCTCCAATGCTCTCGTCAACCGTGGAGCTGTGGTTGGAGACGATGTTCATGTGGATTGCGGCGGTATTGTCATTAAAAACTCACAAGTGCCGGAGAGAACAACGGTTGGAAGCGGAGAGATTTACAACAGTTTTTCCGTTTGAACCAATACATTAATTTTATCAGAAAATTATGACTTGACTGAGAAAACGAACGGAAAGGAGTGCCGACAATGGCAATATCATTATTCAAGCACAATGCCGAAGCCTATGATGCGGCGCTTCTTATGCTTGCCGAGACTGGAAAAGCAGCCGTTGTTCATCCGACGGGTACAGGTAAATCCTTTATCGGCTTTAAGCTGTGCGAGGATAACCCGGACAAGAGCATCTGTTGGCTTTCTCCATCCGAGTACATATTTAAAACGCAGCTTGAAAATCTCAAATTGGCGTCGAACGGATATGAGCCGGAGAATGTGCGTTTTTTTACCTACGCCAAACTCATGCTGATGAGCAAAGCCGAGATAGCAAGTATTTCACCGGATTACATTATTCTCGATGAGTTCCACCGCTGCGGTGCCGAAATGTGGGGACAAGGCGTTCGGAATTTGCTAAACGAATTTCCGGATGTGCCGATTCTCGGCTTGTCTGCCACCAACATACGCTATCTTGATAATCAGCGTGATATGGCTGACGAGCTGTTTGACGGCAACATTGCCTCGGAAATGACACTCGGTGAAGCAATTGTCCGTGGAATATTGAATCCCCCGAAGTATGTGCTTTCTATGTTTTGCTATCAGGACAGCCTTGAAAAATACAAAATAAGAGTGAAAAAATCACGCAATAAAGTCGTGCGTGATATGGCGGAAGTGTATTTGGAGGAGCTTCGTCGAACACTCGAAAAGGCAGACGGTCTGGATGTGATTTTCGATAAACACATGGCCGACCGAACCGGAAAATACATTGTGTTTTGTGCAAATAAAGAACATATGGACGATATGATGTCGCATACCGAGTGGTTTGCAAAAATCGACCGAAATCCGCATATCTACTCTGTCTATACACCGGATACGTCAGCAAGTCAATCCTTTGAAAGTTTTCGGAAGGATAACGATAATACACATTTACGTTTACTTTTCTGCATTGATGCGCTCAACGAGGGAATTCATGTGAATGATGTCAGCGGCGTTATTTTGCTTCGTCCGACGGTGTCCCCGATCATCTATAAACAGCAAATCGGACGTGCATTGTCGGCAAGTAAAAATACGGATGCGGTGATTTTCGATATTGTACTTAACATTGAAAATCTATACAGCATCGGCGCAATTGAAGATGAAATGGAAATCGCCACGACCTATTATCGTTGCCTTGGAGAGAAAAAAGAAATCGTCAATGAACGGTTTACCGTCATTGACGAAGTTCGTGACTGCAGAGCTTTGTTCGACAAGCTCAATGATACTCTTACTGCATCGTGGGATATGTATTACCGTCATGCAAAGACTTTCTATGAAGAAAACGGAAACCTTGAAATACCGGCAAGGTATGTCACAGCCGACGGCTATGCGCTCGGGCGGTGGATTTTCAATCAAAAAGAGATCCGTAAGGGGACGATTCCCGGAAAACTGACGGACGAGCAAATTCGCAAGCTCGACAAGCTTGGTATGATTTGGAAACCTTATTCGGACTTGAATTGGGAGCGCAACTATGCAGCAGCGAAGGATTATTATAAAAAGTTTGGCGATCTGACTCCGCCGGCAAGATACATAACAGAGGATGGAGTTGCTCTTGGCAGTTGGTTAAGCAATATCCGCACATGGGAAAAAGCCGGAGTTCACCGTCAGTACCTTACTCCGGAACGAATAGATGCTTTGAATGACATCGGCATGGTTTGGGATGTCCTTGATTATCTATGGGAAAAGAATTTCGTAGCTGCCGCTCAATATTACAGAGAACATCGTAATCTTGATATTCCCGTTGCTTATTCAGACAAGAACGGCGTTAAGCTCGGCGCATGGATAAGCAGACTACGCAAACTTCGCAAGGGGCAATGCCGCGGAACACCTCCGAACGAGGAACAAATTGCCCGTCTTGACAGCATCGGAATGCTGTGGGGTGATACGGTTGATAACCGCTGGGAAAAAGGCTTTCATGAAGCAGAGCTTTATAAAAAACGAAATGGGAATCTACTTGTACCGACAAAATTCGTGACACCTTCGGGCTTTAAGCTTGGCACATGGATACAAAGACAGCGCTTGGTACACAAGCAAAAGAAGATTTTGCCTGAACGGGAAAGACGCCTTGAGAGCATCGGTATGGTATGGGAAACCGATACATGGGAGATGCGTTTTGCTCTTGCAAAAGAATACTACGAGAAAAACGGAACAGTTGACATTTCACAAAACTTGGTGGTTAACGGCGTTTGGATCGGCAAATGGATTTGGTCACAAAAAAAGTATTTGAAATCGGGTAAGCTCACCTCTGAACAAGTCAAGATGCTTTCTACCTTACCTATGGAGCAGGTTGGCGGGAGAAAAAATTCGTGGTATGCCCTGTATGAAGACCTAAAGGAATACAAGTGTGAATACAAAACGCTGAACGGACTCCATGAATCCTATACTGGTAAAAGCGGTTTCCGACTCTTAAATTGGGTGTGTACACAGCGAAGAAAATACCGTAACGGAGAGCTGTCGGAAGAACAGATCAGGTTGTTAAACGACATTCAATTTGAATGGGAAGCTGAATCTAAATCCTATTGGGATAAGGGTTATCGCTATGCCAAAGCATTTTACGAGGCAAACGGTCATCTTGAAATGGAGCAAAGATACAAGACTGAGGACGGCTATGCTCTCGGTTTGTGGGTGAACAATTACAGAAAAGCATATAACGGACTGAAAACACAAGTTTCGGTAAGCGACGACCAGATTAAATTGCTCGAAGCTATCGGCATGGTTTGGAAGAAAGACAAGATTTGGGATAAGCGATTTGCGGCACTTGAAGAGTTTTACCGTACCATGCACAGATTACCAAAGTCGGACAGCGACGATAAGGAAGAGCTTATTCTGGGCAGATGGCTATACAGTCAGCGGAAATACTATCGTGACGGTTATTTCACAAAATACAAGCTCCAAAAGCTTGCTTCTGTCGGCATTACAGAAGAATGGTTGAAACCGCAGCCTACACCGTTTGAAAAAGGTTATGCAGTAGCTAAAGCCTATTACGATGAACACGGCAATTTAGACATTTCCGCCAACTATCAGTATTCAAATGGATTTTGGCTCGGAGCATGGGCTAATAAAATCCGTAAGAAGAAAGACATGCTGGGCGAGGAACAACTGAAAAAACTTAATGCTATCAAGTTTGTTTGGTAATCTATAGACAATTGGGAAGAAAAATTTGCGGAGGCAAAGGCTTATTTTGATGAAAACGGCAGATTGCTTCTTGAGCCAAATCAGTGCAACACCAAAAGCGAGCGACGTTTGTGTCAATGGCTTCGCAGACAACGAACACACAAAAAAGATTGTCAGAGAACAAACGGCAAGCGTTGATTGGTTTAAGCTCAACCGGATTAACTTAGAAAAAACGGAGATTGCGCATGCTGTGGAAATACGGGATATAACGGAGGAGGTCAAAAGAACAGTGATTAATTTATGACCGAGCATAAAAAGTGTTTCGGCTATGATCCGGATTTATTTGATGGGGTATGAGTATGAATAATAATTTACTTATTGTTGGTGCGGGCATTTATGGCATTGTCGTAAAAGAAATCGCAGAAAGCATGAAATGCTTTGGTAAAATTGCATTTGTCGATGACGAAAAAGAAACTACTCCGAATGGAATCGGAGTGGTCGGTACTTGTGCGGATTTGGAAAACTTGGTATGCGAGTACAGCAACATTATTGTCGCAATCGGCAACCCGGAAATCAGACTTTCGCTGTTGCAGAAAATCAAAGAAGATACGCCTTTCAGAATTGTTACACTTATTTCCCCGCACGCATATATCTCTCCCACAGCACAGATTATAGAAGGTTCAATTATTGAGCCGATGGCAGTTATTCATACGGGAGCAGTTATTTCTGCAGGATGTATTATCTCTGCCGGAGCAGTTATAAACCATGCAAGTATGTGCTGTGACGGCGTTCATGTAGACTGCAATGCTACGGTTGCAGGAATGACACTTGTCCCTGCCGGAATAAAAATTCAAAGCGGTGAAGTTTACGACAGAAAAATGGTAGACGCAAACGATTTATTTTTTAATCCGGAAGAATGGGCAAAAAATATGAATGAGATGAAAAGACCGCATACCCCTACACCTGTTAATGGTAAAACTTATAATTTCGATGATGTAATGTGAGGTTAAGATGTATAAACATTTTGTGAAGCGCTTGATTGATATTGTTTTGTCCGCCATTGGTATTATAGTCTTAGCTTTACCCATGTTGATAATTGCGATTGCTATAAAAATTGACGATCCCGGTCCGGTTTTGTTCAAACAAAAACGAGTCGGTAAAAAGAAAAATGGCGAAATTACATATTTTATGATTTGGAAATTCCGCAGCATGAAAATGTCTACCCCTCACGATACGCCTACACACCTTCTTGAGAATCCCGAACAGTACATAACGCGTATAGGACGTTTTATCCGTAAGACAAGTCTTGACGAGCTTCCTCAAATTTTCCAGGTGTTCACGTCAAAGCTATCTGCGATCGGTCCCAGACCGGCATTATGGTCGCAAGACGATCTGGTTGCGGAACGTGAGAAGTACGGAGCGAATGATATCAAACCCGGAATTACCGGTTGGGCGCAGATTAACGGGCGTGATGAGCTTGAAATTGATGTGAAAGCCAAGCTTGACGGTGATTATACAGCGGCTCTCAATCAAGGGCATTTCCATGGATTCGTAATGGATTGGCGTTGCTTTTGGGAAACAATCAGATCAGTTCTCAAAAGTGAGGGTGTTGTCGAGGGCGGCACGGGAGAGATGAAGAAGCAACAGGAAGAAAAGGAAACTGATACGGAGGCAATAGTAAAGTGAAAACTGTAAGTGTTGTTGTTGCTACGTACAGAAGAGACGCAGAGTTGGAAAAAGCTCTTAATTCTTTGACTTTCCAAAGTTATTCTAATATTGAAATAGTTCTTGTTGATGATAATGGAAACGTTGAGTGGAACAAAAAAGTTTCTGCTATTGTAGAAAAATTTAAGAGTAATTATTCGAATATACTTCTAAATTATATTGTCAACAATCCAAATCAAGGCTCTGCAAAAACCCGAAATATTGGAATTGAAGCCGCTACTGGAGAGTATATAACGTTTCTTGACGATGATGATATTTACTTGAAAGATAAAGTAAAAAAGCAAGTTGAATTCATGGAATGCAACGGTTATGACTACTCTATCACGGATTTAGTTCTTTATGACGAGAATGATAAAGAAACAGACAAACGAGTTCGAAATTACATAAAAAGCACTTCTGTTTCTTCTCTCAGAATATATCATTTGAAGTATCATATGACTGGAACAGATACTATGATGTTCAAGAAAGAGTATTTGATAAAAATCGGAGGATTTGCATCAATAGATGTCGGCGATGAGTTTTACCTTATGCAAAGCGCTATTGAGGGCGGCGGCAAGTTCGGGTATCTTCCCGGATGCGATATTAAAGCCTATATCCATACCGGAGAATACGGTTTGTCAAGCGGGGAGAGTAAGATTAAAGGTGAAAACGCGCTTTATGAGTATAAAACCCAGTTTTTCAATCAATTGCTGTCTAAAGATGTGCGATATATCAAGATGCGTCATCATGCAGTACTCGCTTTTGCATACAAAAGAATGGGAAAACCTTCGGAATTTTTACGGCATGGAATTATAGGGGCTTTTACTGCTCCGATTGAGTGCGTTAAGCTGATAATCGGGAGGAAAATATGAGGCTTCAGGTGCTTATTTCTACCATGTTTCAAACAGATCATTCACTTTTAGAAAGAATGAATATTCAAAGCGATGCCATTGTTATAAACCAATGCGATCGGAATGAGTTTGACGTATTTGAATACAATGGCCACTGCATTAAATGGTACTCTTTCGCAGAGCGTGGAGTGGGACTAAGCAGAAACACAGCGCTTATGCGTGCCGATGCAGATATTTTACTTTTTGCCGATGATGATGTAACATACTGCGACGGTTATGCCGAAAAGGTAATTGATTTTTTTAAAAATAATAATCAGGCATCGGTGGCTGTTTTTAACCTTGAATCCCAAAATCCGGCTCGTCCCGAATACATAGATAAAGTTAATCATAGATTACATTCTTTTAACTGTTTAAAATACGGCGCTTTCAGGATTGCTGTAAAAAGGGAGTCCTTGCTGGCAGCGAATATCTGGTTTAGCTTACTTTTTGGCGGAGGGACGAAATATCAAGCAGGTGAAGATAATTTCTTCTTAACATCATGCTTGAAGCATGGATTAAAAGTGTTTGCCAGCTGTACTATGATTGGTACTGTTGAACAAGAAGAGTCAACATGGTTTAATGGATATAACGAAAAGTATTATATTGATCGGGGTGCACTTTTTAAGGCAATGTATGGAAAATGTTCAGGCTTTTATGTCCTGCTCATCGAATTGAGAAGTTTGGTAAGAAAAAATCCATACTCACTTTTAAAAAGAATAAAACTACAGCGTATAGGAATAAAAAAATATGCCGCACAAATAAACGGTATCCATGGCGAAGAGGTCGAGAAATAATATTTTTGTGTGCATAAGGATTTTTGGCGATATGGTGATTGATTAGGATATGATAAATACTTCAAAAACACAACATTTTCGTAAGAGTTTGGCATTTTTATTTGTAGTTTATTGGACAGCGCTTGTTATTTGGCAGAATTTTGGCGGAACAGCAGCAAGAACAAATATTGATGTAGTAATAAAAATTGCACTTTTGCTATATTTCGTCTTTTTCTACATACAGCGGTACAAAAAAATGAGTGCCAAAATACTGGTTATTTTTTTCTTGGGTGTAATTCTGCTATTTACTGCCATTGAAACAGAAACATTTTCGTTATCTATGGTGATTTCCTATGTTTATCCCATACTATTTTTAGCAATGGTTTATGGTGTAGGTAATAGCTTCGTAATTACAAAAAAACATTTTCTTGTTTTTTGTAATTGGATTATTGGTGTTACGCTTTATGCGGCACTATATGCAATGATCTTTTGTTGGGATCAGTTTACGGGAGCGTTATCGCTAAGCAGTGCATATGGCAATGAATTGTGTTCTTTTTTCGTGAGTAACCATGAATATGGTCTATATTTGCTCTCTGCAATAGTATCTTGTTTTTTGTGCCTTAGATTTACACATGCAATATCACTAAAAAGAAGAATATATTATATTGTTGCTTTGGGAATATTTTTCATTAACCTTGTCTTGACATTTTCAAGAACGACGATGTTATCTTTGGCGGTGTTTATAGCTATATTTGTCCTTTTTGGTAAAGGCAGCCTTAAAAAATGCTTTATATTTCTGACTATTGTTGGAGCAGTTGTTGTTTTTATTACCCCTCAATTATCAAATTTTGTATTCAGCATAGTATTAAAAGGAAATACAACTGCAGGCAGAGATGTATTATATAATGCGGCGTTTGATTATTACACAAACGGAACGATATTTGAAAAAATATTTGGATTTGGCATTAGCAACACACGAAATTTTTTTGAGAACACTTATGCTCACGCAAGCGTTCATAATGCTTATTTACAGATTCTGTTGTATTATGGAGCATTTGGATTGACAGCAATGGTTTTGTTCCTTTTCTCTCAGTTTATTGCCTGCATTAAGTTTATAAAAAAAGACCGCTATTTGGGCACAGTATTTTTAGGTCTTGTTATATCGGCATCTTCAATGATGATAACAAACACGACCATTGTATTTACTTCACCAATAGACTCTTATTTTATGACAATGTTTATGTTTGTTGTTCCCAAATATGTGCGGAATGCCGTGCATAAGGGAGTATTTGTTGAATCTGTTGATATTGAAAATAAAGAAAGTGTCTGGGGTGAATGCCGACTGCCTTAAATGCGGAGTGCATTTAAAAGAGTTTCATGCTATTAAGCTTGGACTTAGAAATATCCGCCAAAAAAGTAACACTCGCTTTTAAACAGATTGAAGTTATCTTTGGGCGGTATTAAAAATTGATGAATATGAAGGATGGAATCCAAAATGAAAAAGTACCATGTTGGTTACACAACTGGTGTGTTCGATATGTTCCATATCGGACATTTAAACATATTGAGGAAAGCTAAAGAGCAGTGTGAGTATTTGATAGTAGGAGTGACAACGGATGAGCTTTGCCTTTCAAGAAAAAATAAAAAACCGATAATATGCGAACAAGACAGAGCAGAGATAGTAAGAGCCATTCGCTATGTGGATGAAGTTGTCTTTCAATCTGATATGAACAAATTGGAGCCTGTAAAGAAGTATGGTATAGGTGCAGTATTCGTCGGTTCAGACTGGAAGGGTACCCCCTCTTGGGAGAAGTATGAAAAAGAATTCGCAGAGGTTGGTTGTTCGGTTGTTTACCTTGACCATACAGATGGTATATCTTCTACAATGCTCAGGGAAAAAATAAAACAAAGTGAAAAGGAAAAACTTGGCGAATAACGATTAGACGGACTATACATATGTTTTTACTTTTTAGGTGTATGCATTTGTTATGCTCGTAGTAGTAAATATCTGAATTATTTGTGAGTTTAGGGAAAAGAGAATTATGGATAAAGTCAGAAAACTGCAGCTGGCTCAGCTGTATATCATGAAAAAAATTGCAGAAATATGCGAAGAGAATGATATTCGTTATTATCTGTGCGGCGGAACACTCCTCGGTGCAATACGTCACGGTGGTTTTATACCTTGGGACGATGACCTTGATATTACAATGTATAGAAAAGATTTGAATAAGTTGGTAGATATAATAAGAGAAAAGTATTCCGACGAATTCTTTGTTCAAGATTTTCAGTCCGACAAAATGTATGCGCGCTACATCCCTAAAATTCGCCTTAACGGAACTGTTCAAATGGAGGAAGACTATGCCAAAAGTGATATGCACCAAGGAATATATATAGATATTTTTCCTCTTGACCATGTTACAAAAAAAGGCGGAATCGGGCTTGTGCTTCGCGGAAAGCTTTTGAGGCTTTTGTTTGCTTACAAAACAGTAAGATGCACCAAGAACAAGCAGTCAACAAAAGGGAAAAAACTTTTGATGACTATTTTGCGTCCTTTTTCATATCTTATTCCGCAGAGGTTTGTTAATTTCCTGTTCGACTGGACTTGCACCGCTACCGATAAGCCGGGAGCTAAGTACACAACAAGCTTTGCAAGCCATTATCTTTGGAAAAAACAGCTTGTTGAAAACAGAGTGTACGGAGAAGGGATGCTTTATAAATTTGAAAACTGTATGTTTAAAATTCCTGATGGTTACACCGAACTTCTGACACAGGTCTTTGGCCCTGATTATATGCTGCCGCCACCTCTCGAAAAGAGAAACAGCGGACATACACTTGTAGAAATCGATTTGGGTGAATATGAAGACAAAATAGCTGAAATGGTTGATATGGAAACAGAAAATAAATGATGTCAGTATATCATCTGATTCTGATTGTAAGTTACATTGTTCTTTAAAAAATGCCGGATGAATCTTGCAATGTGTCTATGTAATTGAAGGATCATGGAGTTGATGTGATAATATGGAGAAAGGCTAATGATGGAATTATTCAACAATCATACAGAAGACAGTGAAGTGACCGAAAGTGTGTTTGATGGCAGAATATTAGTTGTTTCAAATGAAGCGATGTCCTACAGTTCGTCTAACGGAAGATCAATGCTGATGCTCCTGGAGGATATCCCGCCGTCAAATGTTGCGCAATTTTCCATTCACGGAAACCGTGAGAATGGCGTATGCAAAACATCCTTTCAAATTTCCGACAAGGATGCCTTGCGTGCATTTCTACATCGAAAACCCAGAGAAGAAAAAGACTCTTCAAACGATAAAAACGATGGTCGCGCGTATAACAAGACAATTGTCAGAAATTGCAGAAACTTGGTTTTGCGTAACATGGTATGGAACAGTTTTGCTTGGTGGAAAAAAGATTTTGATGCTTTTTTGGAAGATGTCTCTCCCGATATTGTTTTGCTTCAAGCCGGTGATATGCCGGTTATGTATAAAATTGCCCGCAAGATTGCCAAAAGATTCGGTTGCCCTTTGGCGATGTATAACACAGAGAATTATGTGTTAAAAGATGTGATGTACAGCAGTGCATCAAAGCGCTCAATATGGCATTTTATTCTCCACAGAAGTCTGAAAAAGGAATACTGCGATTTCATGAAATGCGCATCATATTGTATATACAACACCGAATTTCTTGAAAAAGCGTATCAGGAGAAATATCCTCATCACGGAAAAAGCACGGCAGTATATATGTCGAGTAAAATACAGCCGATGGAGTTTGTAAAGACACATTCCGAGTTTTCGTTGCTGTATTGTGGCAACTTGGGTGTCGGACGGTCTGAAGTGTTGGCAGAAACAGCGGAAATCTTGTACCGTGTTGATTCAACCGCTGTCATGGATATATACGGCAAATTTCTCGATGAAGAATCCGAAACGATGGTTTGCATGCATCCAAACGTCAGGTTTCACGGCGTCGTCTCTTATGACGAGGTTTTGGAGCAAATGAAGCATGCAAGTATGCTCCTTCACTGCGAAAATCCTAATCGGGTAAAAAATCTGCAAACTGCCTTTTCCACAAAAATCGCAGATAATATAGCATCAGGAAGACCTTTTTTAGTCTATGCATCGGATGAGTATCCCTTTGTTCAGTACTTACATAAAAATCAGTGTGCGCACATTGCAGGCTCGGCACAGGAATTGGAAAAAATTTTGAGAAATTGTATAGATGACGCTGATTATTGCAATCAATATCACAAAAATGAAATCCGTACGGCTTTCCAATACCACAACCCTAAAAACAGTGCAAAAAAAGTGAGAAGTATACTTTCGTCGCTACTTGTTCCAAAGGAGACAAGATGAATATAAAAAAATTGTCTCAAAGCAGTGTTACATTGATGTTTGTCATCATTGTATCAAAACTGATTGGTATGATACGGGATGTTGTCCTCGCCAATTATTTCGGCACATCTAATGTCAGTGATGCATATCTGATCGCTTCTACAGTGCCGACCTTTTTATTCTATTTTATCGGTCATTCGCTTTCAACTGCGTACATCCCTATGTATAACAAGGTTAGGACTGAACGAGGTGAAGAGGCGGCTCATAAATTTACGAATAATCTGCTTACCATCGCTATTTTATTGAGTACTGTAATTGTAATTATTCTCTTGCTTTTTCCAACAGTGATTGTTCGGGTTTTTGCTGCCGGATTTGATATAGAAACAGCGCAAATTGCAGCACGTCTTATCCGAATCAGCGTACCAAGTATATATTTGATGACTATGGTGAACGTTTGCAGCGGGTATTTACAAGCTAACAGAAGCTTTTTAGCGCCGGCATTTATTTCTTTTCCGCGTAATCTTGCGATTATGGTTTCTGTTATTTTAGCGGCAACCATAGGAATCGATATGTTGGGGTGGGGCTTGCTTGCATCCTATATATTAGAATTTTTATTCTTGCTTCCGTTTGTTTTGAGGAAGGGATACATTTATCAACCGTATATAAACCTTCGAGACGGTGAGATTAGGCAAACCTTATACATTGTAGCCCCTATCTTACTTGGCATGTGTGTTGGACAAGTCAATAAAATGATCGATAAATCTATGGCATCGACTGTTACTGAAGGCGGTGTTTCTGCCCTCACATATGCATCAATAATCAATAATGCTATACAAGAAATATTGGTAACAGGAATTATCACTATACTTTTTGCAAGCTGTGCAGAACTGGTGGCTCATGGAAATTTTGACGAAGTAAAGAAAAAACTTTCCCGTACAGTTGATACCTTGATTTTCCTTTTGATTCCTGCAAGTATTGGCGTTGCAGTATTGGCAGAACCGATTGTAAAATTGGTTTTATGCCGCGGACAATTTGATGTGCATTCATTGGAAATGACATCGACCACATTAAGATACTACAGCTTTGGTCTTTTATTTTTAGCAATAAGAGATACTTTGGTAAAGGTGTTTTATGCTTACAAAGACACGAAGGTCACAACAGCTACATCTACTATCGCCATAACTCTGAATATTGTTTTGAACCTTGTTCTGGGAAAGTTAATTGGGCTGAAAGGATTTGCTTTGGCAACCAGCATTTCTGCCTTATATAACTGTGTTGTATTGTACATATTATTACGCAGAAAAATCGGTGATTTTGGAATGCTATCCACATTAGCTGTTGGTATAAAGAGTATAATTGCTTCAACTGTAATGAGTATTTCTGTTTGGTATATATATAGCAATTTACAAAATATCTTTGCAGATATAGCCGCATTACTTATCTCAGTTTTCTTGGGAATAGTCGTATATTTGATTTTATCTTTACTTTTAGTTAATACACCTTTAATAAATGAAGTAAAAAAGATAAAAAGTCATACAAAACAGCAAGGAGAGAAATAAAATGAGCCTTTTCAATAACAAAACAATTCTTATTACCGGGGGTACCGGTTCTTTCGGAAATGCGGTTCTTAACCGCTTTTTAAAAACCGATATAGGAGAAATCCGTATCTTTTCTCGTGACGAAAAAAAACAGGACGATATGCGTCATGAATTCCAGGCAAAGATGCCGGATGTTGCGGATAAGATAAAGTTCTACATTGGCGATGCTCGTGATCTGGCGTCAGTCCAGAACGTTATGCATGGTGTCGATTACATATTCCACGCTGCAGCTTTGAAACAGGTGCCATCCTGTGAGTTTTTCCCGATGGAAGCGGTGAGAACAAACATTATCGGTACAGATAATGTTTTAACAGCAGCGATTGATGAAGGTGTAGAGTGTGTTATTTGCTTATCTACAGATAAAGCGGCTTATCCGGTTAACGCTATGGGAACATCGAAAGCAATGGAGGAAAAGGTTGCGGTCGCAAGAAGCCGCAATTCCGGAAAAACCAAAATATGTTGCACCCGTTACGGTAATGTCATGTGTTCCCGCGGTTCGGTTATTCCTCTTTGGATTGATCAGATAAGAAACGATAATCCAATTACCATCACAGAACCCACTATGACTCGTTTTATCATGTCTCTTGATGAAGCGGTTGACCTTGTTTTGTTTGCATTTGAACATGGTGAAAACGGTGATATTCTTGTTCAGAAAGCACCTGCCTGCACCATTCAGACACAGGCAGAGGCAGTTTGCGAACTGTTCGGTGGCAAGAAAGAGGATATCAAGGTAATCGGTATTCGTCATGGTGAGAAGATGTATGAGACATTACTAACCAATGAAGAATGTGCGAAAGCAATTGACCTTGGTGGATTCTACCGTGTGCCTGCGGATAACCGTGGTCTGAACTATGATAAGTATTTCAAAGATGGAGATGCTGAGAGAAATACGCTGACTGAGTTTAACAGTAACAATACAAAGTTATTGAACAAAGAAGAAATCAAGGCTAAGATGATGGAGCTTACATATATTCAGGAAAGATTGGCTGAGGAATAAAATTTTTGACTCGAAATGGAAGTGAAAGAATGCGTTTAGTGATCCTTGGCGCAGGAGGATACGCGAACACTGTAAGAGATGTCGCTGAACAGCTGGGCTACGAAATTGTGACTATGTTGGATGATAAGCTGCCGGATCACCCGCTTGTGTCATTTACAGACTATATCGAACCTGACACGTCATTTATCCCTGCATTTGGAAACAATGTATTTCGACTGAAATGGTGTCAGCGAGTAGCGGAAGCTGGTGGCATATTAGCTTCGTTGGTTCATCCAACAGCCTATGTGAGCCCAAAGGCAAGTATCGGTGCAGGAGTTGTGGTTTTACCTCATGCGGTGATAAACACAGGTACTGTGGTGTATCAGGGTTGTATTATCAACATTAGTGCAATTGTTGACCACGATTGTATCCTTGAGTATGGTGTTCATATTGCTCCCGGTGCTATTGTGAAGGGAGAAAACCATGTGCCAAGTTGTGAAAAAATTGAATCAGGCATTGTCGTGGAAAGAGCAATGATGAAATATCGATATTGTGCTGACGAAGATATCAGATTGGAGATAATAATGGTAGAACACAAATTTACATGGAAAAATGATGGACGCACAAAAGTCATGATTGGCTGCGGGACACGTCCTGAAATAATCAGACTGGCCGCAGTTATTAAGAGATGCAGAGAGTACTTTGATATCTGTGTAGTTTACTATAACCAGAATTGGGATCGCAACCTTTCTACGGTTTTCTGGGAGGACTTTGAACTTAAGAATAATGCCGGCGAGTTCGGTCCGGATATTCTGGTTCCTGTGGTTGGTGAGAATCTCGGTGTTACTTGTGGAAATATTCTTGGAAGAAGCTATGAACTGCTGAGTGACCTACAGCCGGATGGTTATCTGGTTCTGGGAGATACGAACAGCTGCCTGTCAGCTATTTCTGCTAAACGGCTTCACATCCCGCTTTTCCACATGGAAGCAGGCAATCGTTGTAAGGATGAGTGTTTGCCGGAGGAGACAAACAGAAGAATTGTAGATGTGATTTCCGATGTCAATCTGTGTTATTCAGAGTTTGCTAGAAAGTACTTAGCAGATACCGGACTTCCCAAAGAGAGAACTTACATGACCGGTTCTCCGATGGCTGAGGTTCTTCGTATGAATCTTGAAAAGATTGAAGCATCGGATGTTCTGAATCGGCTTGGTCTGAAACCGAACAAATACATCCTTCTGTCTGCACACAGAGAGGAAAACATTGATACAGAAAAGAACTTCATATCTCTTTTCACCGCCGTCAACGCTCTGGCTGAGAAGTACGATATGCCGATTTTGTATTCCTGCCATCCGAGAAGCAAAAACAGACTGGAGAAGAGCGGGTTTAATCTGGATCCTCGTGTGAGAGTCAACGAGCCTCTTGGATTTAACGACTACAACAAATTGCAAATGAATGCGCTGGCAATCGTTTCTGACTCAGGAACATTGCCTGAAGAAAGTAGTTTTTATCTCTCCATCGGTCATCCCATTGCCGCTGTATGCATTCGCACCTCTACAGAACGCCCGGAAGCACTGGAAGCAGGAGACTTTATCCTGGCGGGCATCACCACCAAAGAGCTTTTGAATGCTACAGATATGGCTATCGAGATGAAACAGAAAGGCGTTTTGGGCAAACCCTGCCCAGACTACACAGATGAGACGGTATCCATGAAGGTGGTTCGAATCATTCAGGGTTATGTAAACGTAGTCAACAAGATGGTCTGGAGAAAAGATCGGTAAAAAACAGAAAACAAGGCGGTATCAACATGAACATATTAGTAACAGGCTCTAAGGGCATGGTGGGAACCGCCCTTGTCAACAACCTGAAAAATATCCTGAACAACAAGAATCGGACAAGGCCGAACATCCAGATTGAGGAAATCTATGAGTATGACATTGATTCCACAGCAGAACAGTTGGATGAATATTGCAAAAAAGCGGATTTCGTGTTTAACCTTGCCGGTGTGAATCGTCCTGAGAATCCCGAAGATTTTATGAAGGGTAACTTCGGGTTTGCCTCTGAGCTTTTAAATACTCTGAAAAAATATAACAACAAAGCCACCATTATGCTATCATCTTCTATCCAGGCAACCTTGGCAGGACGTTTTGGTAATTCGGAATACGGTCGTTCCAAGAAAGCTGGGGAAGAGCTGTTCTTTGATTATGCTGCTGAAACTGGCGCAAAGGTCGCTGTTTATCGCTTCCCGAATCTGATGGGGCATTCCAAACCGAAGTATAACTCCGCTGTATCCACTTTCTGCTGGGCAGTGGCGAATGATGAAGAGTTCACGGTCACTGACAGAAGCACAGAGCTGGAACTTCTCTACATTGATGATCTGGTTGAAGGCATGTTTGATCTTCTGGAAGGTAAAGAACAACAATGTGAGTTTGACGGCGTGGAAACGGTTTTGAAAGAGGACGGAAGATACTGCTGTGTTCCCACTACTCATAAGGTGACACTTGGTGAGATTGTGGACTTGTTACAGCAGTTTAAGGATCAGCCTACCACGTTAATGATGCCGAAGATGCCAGAAGGTTCTTTTACGAAGAAGCTGTACACTCTTTATCTGACCTATCTGCCGACAGAGAAATTCAGATACGCGCTCAAAATGAATGTGGATGACCGCGGCAGCTTTACGGAACTAATGCATACGGAAGACTGTGGACAAGTATCGATTAATATCAGCCGTCCGGGTATTACGAAGGGGCAGCACTGGCACAACAGTAAATGGGAAATGTTCATTGTAGTGGCCGGACATGGGCTGATTCAGGAGCGAAATATCAATACCGGCGAGACCGTAGAGTTTGAAGTAAGCGGTGATAAAATCGAAGCGGTCCATATGATCCCGGGATGGACACACAATATAATTAACCTCAGTGAAACTGAGAATCTTGTTACTGTAATGACTTGCAATGAGATATTTAATCCTGAGAAACCGGATACATTTGGAGAGCCGGTATAAAATTTTATCATTTCAAGGTAAAATCACAGTGTCGGTGCGCTTAAATAGTACCGTCAAATGTCATGATATATATTTGATAATTGACTCTATATATTGACATTTCAAAAGACATGAGAAGGTTCACACTATGAAAATACTCTGCAAAAATACGAGCAGGTACAAAAAGAAAACGAGGGGATTATGAAATAATGTTTACATCTAACGTCAACTTAACAAACAAGACTATACTCGTCACAGGCACCGCCGGTTTCATCGGTTCCAATCTTGTGCTGGAACTTCTCCGTACGCAGTCTCCGGTTCATATCGTCGGCATCGATAACATGAACGACTACTACGATGTGTCTATCAAGGAGTATCGTCTTGTTGAAATAGAAAAAGAAGCGAAAAAACACTCGGATAGTTCATGGACATTTATCAAGGGTTCCATTGCAGACAAAACTCTTATCGACAGCATTTTCACACAACGCAAGCCCGCTGTCGTGGTTAACCTCGCGGCGCAGGCTGGTGTTCGCTATTCCATTACCAATCCTGATTGATGTGTACATAGAATCCAACCTGATCGGATTTTACAACATCTTAGAAGCCTGCCGCCATTCTTATGATAACGGCGAAATCGGTGTTGAGCATCTTGTGTATGTATCATCTTCCTCTGTCTACGGTTCCAACAAGAAAGTTCCGTATTCCACCGATGACAAGGTGGACAACCCTGTGTCCCTCTATGCGGCAACAAAGAAGTCTAACGAACTTCTTGTCCACGCATACTCCAAGCTTTACAACATTCAATCCACGGGACTGCGCTTTTTCACAGTATACGGACCTGCAGGACGACCGGACATGGCATACTTTAGCTTCACAAACAAGTTACTCAAGGGGGAAACTATTCAGATCTTCAACTACGGCAACTGCAAGCGGGACTTTACCTATGTGGATGATATCCGTAGAAGGTGTCAAGCGTGTCATGCAGCATGCACCTGAGAAGGTTACCGGTGAGGACGGACTTCCTCTGCCGCCGTATGCAGTCTATAATATCGGTAACAGCAACCCGGAGAATCTGCTGGACTTCGTGACGATCCTTCAGGAATAGCTGATTCTTGCCAAAGTGTTGCCGGAGAATTATGACTTTGAAGTTCACAAAGAACTCGTCCCCATGCAGCCGGGCGATGTGCCGGTGACCTATGCGGATACTTCTGCTTTGGAACGTGACTTTGGTTTTAAGCCGAGTACAAGCCTTCGTGACGGTCTGCGGAAATTCGCCGAGTGGTATAAAGAATTCTATCATATTTGAGGAGTGAAGTGCTATGAATAAGAGAATCGCAGTAGCAGGAACGGGTTATGTGGGTTTGTCCATCGCAACACTTTTAGCGCAGCACAACCATGTGACTGCCGTTGATATTGTCCCCGAAAAGGTGGAGTTGATTAACAGACATAAATCACCGATTCAGGATGAATACATTGAAAAATATCTTGCCGAAAAAGAGCTTGACCTGACGGCAACATTGGATGCAGAATCCGCTTATAAAGATGCGGAATTTGTTGTCATCGCCGTACCTACAAACTATGACAGTAAAAAGAATTTTTTTGATACCTCTGCTGTTGAAAATGTGATTCAGCTTGTCATCAAGTACAATCCCGATGCAATTATGGTTATTAAGTCTACTATCCCTGTTGGATTCACGGCTTCTGTCCGTGAGAAGTATCACTGTGATAACATTATTTTCAGTCCTGAATTCCTTCGCGGGAGCAAGGCTCTTTACGATAACCTCTATCCGAGCCGTATCATCATCGGAACAAATGTGGAGAACACAAGACTTGTCAAGGCTGCAAATACATTTGCAGGACTGCTGCATGAAGGCGCAATCAAAGAGAATATCGACACGCTGATCATGGGATTTACGGAAGCAGAGGCAGTCAAGTTGTTCGCCAATACATATCTTGCGCTTCGGGTGTCTTACTTCAATGAACTGGACACCTATGCAGAAATGAAGGGACTGAATACCCAGCAGATCATCAACGGGGTTTGTCTTGATCCGAGAATCGGAAGCCATTATAACAATCCTTCGTTTGGATACGGTGGTTACTGTCTGCCTAAAGATACCAAGCAGCTTCTTGCAAACTATCAGGATGTTCCGGAGAACCTGATTGAAGCGATTGTGTGGAGAGCAACCGAACCAGGAAAGACTTTATTGCAGACCGTGTACTTGAGATTGCAGGAGCATATGAATCCAATGATGAATGGAATGCAGAAAAAGAAAAAGAGGTCACAGTCGGCGTGTTTCGTTTGACCATGAAATCGAATTCGGATAATTTCCGTCAAAGCTCCATTCAGGGTGTGATGAAGCGCATCAAGGCAAAAGGTGCAACAGTTATTATTTATGAGCCGACGCTGGAGGATGGGGAGAAGTTCTTCGGCAGTTTGGTCGTAAACGATCTGGCAAAATTCAAAGAAATGAGCAACGCTATCATAGCAAATCGTTATGACGCTTGCCTTGATGATGTACAGGAGAAGGCCTACACAAGGGATATCTTCAGAAG
>CABUHS010000019.1 GCA_902491535.1 uncultured Eubacteriales bacterium | reverse complement strand
ATAACGCTTTGTGAACTTCCGCAGTGGCAATGCTGCGGCGGCGCATTTACAACTGCCGGAGATGAGATTGCAACCAAGCTTTCATCTGTCCGCGCATTGTCTGCGGCGGCAGATAACGGAGGAGTGCTTGTTACGGTGTGCTCCGCCTGCCATAACGTTCTTAAACAAACGAATAAAGCGATTGTTGACGATCCGGTATTTGCTCAGCGCGTCGGAAACTATATGAAGCCTGAGAAGCCTTATAACGGCGAAACAAAGGTTATTCATTATCTTGAGATGCTTCGCGATGTTATTGGATTTGACAATCTTAAGAAAGCGGTAACAAATCCGCTTACAGGCAGAAAGATCGCTCCTTATTACGGATGTCTGCTCCTCAGACCTGCATCGGCACTTGCAATGGATGATCCTGAAAATCCGAAAATACTTGAGGATTTTATAAGAGCGCTCGGAGCAGAGCCTGTCATATCATCTGTACGAAACGAATGCTGCGGCGGATATATAACAATGGAAGATAAGTCTGTTGCCAAAAAGAGAAGCGGAGAAATAATGGACAGCTTCTCGCAGCTTAAGGCTGATTCTGTTATTACGGCATGTCCTCTTTGTTTGTACAACCTTAAGAAGAATTCCGGATCCGATCTGCCGGTTACATATTTTACTGAACTTTTGGCAGAGGCTCTCGGCGTGAAGGACGGAGGCGTTGAAGCATAATGGAAGAAAAGAATTTAAAACTTAAAGAACAGATCCTGAGATCAAGCGGAGTTAATGTTCTCAAATGTATGCGCTGCGGAAAATGTTCCGCTACATGTCCGTCGTATGATGAAATGGAATATCATCCGCATCAGTTTGTATATATGGTTGAAACGGGAGATATAGAACCTCTCATAAAATCCGAATCACTGTATAAATGTCTGACTTGTTTTGCTTGCGTAGAGCGCTGCCCCAGAGGTGTAAAACCTGCAAATGTTGTTGAAGCGGTTCGCCTTGCAGCGATACGTGTTAAGGGAGAAAATCATATGCGCCCGGATGAAATACCTGCGTTGCTTGATGATGAGCTTCCTCAGCAGGCTATTGTTACGGCGTTACGTAAATATACAAAATAAACACGTTTAAGCAGTGTAGATTTAAGGAATGGTCTTAATATGCAGAAAATAGGTGTATTTGTTTGTCACTGCGGTACTAATATCGCAGCTACTGTAGATGTCCACAAGGTCGCAGAGACTTTGAAAAATGAGCCGGGCGTTGTTTATGCTGTAGACTATCAGTATATGTGTTCTGAATCCGGTCAGGATATCATTAAAAATGCGATCCGTGAATACGGTCTTACAGGAGTTGTTGTATGCTCTTGTTCTCCCCGTATGCACGAAGCTACTTTCCGCCGTGCGGCGGAAGCAGCGGGCTTGAACCCCTACATGGTTGAGATTGCAAATATCCGTGAGCAGTGTTCATGGATACATAAAGAAATTATAACATCAACAGAAAAAGCGGTTGTACTTGGACGTGCAGCTATTGCAAAGGTTCATCTGAATGCGCCGCTTGTTGCCGGAGAAAGCCCGGTCGTAAAACGCGCTTTGGTTATCGGCGGAGGTATTGCCGGTATACAGACCGCGCTGGATATCGCCGATGCAGGCTTTGAAGTTGATATAGTCGAAAAGAAGCCGACGATCGGCGGTAAGATGGCGCAGATCGATAAAACGTTCCCGACGCTTGACTGCGCAGCATGCATACTTACCCCTAAAATGGTTGACTGCGCTCAGAATGATAAAATAAATATTTTCGCATATAGCGAAGTTGAAGAAGTTAAGGGATTTGTCGGTAATTTCTCGGTTAAGATTAAGAAAAAAGCACGTTATGTTGACGAGGCTAAATGTACCGGATGTGGACTTTGTACCGAAAAATGTCCTCAGAAAAAGGTTCCGAACGAATTCAACCTCGGATTTGACACTCGCAGGGCTATATATATTCCTTTCGCGCAGGCTGTACCGAAAAAGGCTACGATAGATGCCGACTACTGCACTATGCTTAAAACCGGAAAATGCGGTGTATGTTCAAAGGTATGTACTGCTGGTGCTATTGATTATAAGCAGAAGGATGAGTTTATAGACAGACAGTATGGCGCAATTGTTGTCGCTACAGGTTTTGAACCTATAAATATTTCAAAATACGACGAGTTTGCATATTCTCAGAGCAAAGATGTTGTTACATCTCTTGAACTCGAGCGTCTTATGAATGCTGCAGGTCCTACAAAGGGAACCTTGCTTCGTCCGTCTGACGGTGAGCATCCTCACACTATTGTATTTGTACAATGCGTAGGATCAAGATGCGAAGACGAAAAGGGTAAGCCGTATTGCTCAAAAGTATGCTGTATGTATACCGCAAAGCATGCGATGCTTATCAGAGAAAAATATCCCGACACCGAAGTATATGTATTTTATATTGATGTTCGTACTCCCGGAAAGAACTTTGATGAGTTCTATCGCCGTGCCGTAGAGCAATACGGCGTACATTATATAAAGGGAATGGTCGGTAAGGTCGTTCCGCGTGCAGACGGAAAGCTTGATGTTCAGGCATCCGATCTCATTCTCGGCAAACAGCTTCATATTGATGCTGACATGGTAGTACTTGCTGCCGCTATCGAACCCGATAAGAGTGCAAGACCGCTTGCTACTATGCTGACGGCAAGTATGGATACAAACGATTTCTTTACCGAGGCGCATCCTAAGCTTCGTCCTGTAGAAAGTCCTACGGCAGGAATCTTCCTGTCCGGTATGTGTCAGGGACCTAAAGATATTCCCGAGACTGTAGCACAGGCAAGTGCGGCTGCTTCAAAAGTTATCGGTTTGCTTTGCAAGGATAAGCTTACATGCAATCCGTGCGTTGCTCACTCTGATGAAATGATGTGTAACGGATGTTCTTCGTGCGAAAAGGTATGTCCTTACGGCGCGATTACATATATTGATAAGGAATTCAGAATGCCCGACAGAACGACGGCAATACGCAGAGTGGCTTCTGTTAATCCTGCGGTTTGCCAAGGTTGCGGCGCTTGTACCGTCGCATGTCCTTCCGGAGCTATGGATCTTTCCGGATTTTCCAACAGTCAAATTATGGCGGAGGTCGACGCGATATGCAAGTAAACGAAACAACAGAAAACAATGTATTTAAACCGAAAATTGTAGCGTTTTGCTGCAACTGGTGTTCATACGCCGGAGCGGATCTCGCCGGAACAAACCGTCTGAATTATCCTGCGGATATAAAAATTATACGCGTTCCTTGTTCATGCCGTGTAAATCCGATGTTTATTCTTCGTGCATTCGGACGCGGAGCCGACGGAGTTATCCTTTGCGGGTGCCATCCCGGCGACTGCCACTATACAACAGGAAACTATTATGCAAGACGCAGAATGACCATGCTTTTCTCTATGCTCGATTATCTTGGAATAGAGAAAGAAAGAACACGTGTTGAATGGGTATCTGCTGCAGAGGGTGCAAAGTTTGCCGCAACAATGAACGATTTTGTTGAAACGATCACACGTCTCGGAAAGAATAAGAGACTGGAGGATTTGAGATGCAGGAAGCAATGAAAAAAAGAGCGGCTGAGCTGCTTGAAGACGGTACTGTAAACCGTGTTGTCGGATGGAAAGCCGGAGATTTTGTATATGATATAACACCGGCTGTCTTCGACACAAAAGAAGAACTTGACGAATTTGTTTACAATGATTTCTGCGCAGCGAATCTGTCGAAGTATATGATAAGTGAAAGCAGAAAAGAAGGGAAGACTCTTGTTTTTCTGAAACCCTGTGATACATATAGCTTTAATCAGCTTCTTTGCGAACACCGTATAATTCGTGAAAATGTTTATATTATCGGAATTCCCTGTTACGGAAAAGTAGATATCGACAAGATAAAATCTATAACGTCTACAGGTATTACCGGTATTAAGCGCGAGGGATTCACATACAATATATCCTCCGCTTATGGTGAATTTACCGCAACCGTTGCTGATGTAATTTCTGAGCGTTGCGGCGCTTGCAAGAGCAAAAAACACGTTGTATACGATGAGCTTATCGGAGAAGATGGCGACATTGTTGATTCGAACCGTTTTGATGAAGTTGAAAAGCTCGAAAAAATGACTCCCGATGAGCGTTATGAATTTTGGAGAGGCGAACTTTCAAGATGTATCAGATGTAATGCATGCCGTAATGTATGTCCTGCATGTTCATGCGAAAAGTGCGTTTTCGATAATCCTGATTCGGGAATAAGCAACAAGGCTCCTTCAACAAGCTTTGAGGAAAATATGTTCCACATTATCCGTGCATACCATGTTGCCGGAAGATGTACGGACTGCGGCGAATGTTCGCGTGTTTGTCCGCAGAATATACCGCTTCATCTCCTTAACCGTAAGTTTATCAAGGATATGAACGAGCTTTACGGTGATTATCAGGCAGGAGAGGATGCTGGCTCAAGAGCGCCTCTTGTAAACTTTACCAAGGATGATGTTGAACCGAGCATCGTATATGAAAGAGGAGGAGACAAATAATGTTAAAGCTTTCTCTTGACAAGTTATATGAGTTTTTTAACAGGCTTTCTGAAAAAGAGACTCTGTATATACCGTCTGACGGAGCTGATAATGCAGCTCGCTTTACAAGATATTCCGACGGTGTAAAACTCAGCAACGCTTTAAATACAGTAAGGTCTGCTAAAGATTTCTTCTTCCCGCAGACTGAAAATCTTGTTGATTTCAAGGTTGAAGGCTCAAATATCGAGGTTATTGATCCGAGAACAGAGAACGAAGATTTTGTGATCTTCGGAGTTCGTGCATGCGATGCAAGAAGCTTCGGAATTTTGGATAAAGTATTTCTTCACCAGGAGCCTGTTGACTCTTATTATAAAAACAGACGCGAGCATGCAACTGTTATTGCACTTGCTTGTACAACACCTACAGAAACCTGTTTCTGCAAAACTTTTGGCATTGATCCCACAAATCCTGACGGTGCTGATATAAATGCGTGGAAGCTTGATGACAGTATTGTGTTTAAGGCTGTTACAGATAAGGGCAGTAAACTTCTTGATTCAATGTCTGACATGCTTTCCGATGCTTCTGACTCTGATTCAATATCTGTTGAAGCTCAGCGAAATAAAACAAATGAAATTTATTCAAAGCTTCCGCTTCATTCGCTCACCACAGAACACTTTGACGGAAGGAGCATGAAGGAAACATTTTCCGATGAGAAGTGGGCTGAACTGTCGGAGTCATGCCTTGGCTGCGGTACATGTACATTTGTTTGCCCTACATGCCAGTGCTATGATATACGTGATTTTGATACCGGACACGGAATTAAGCGCTTCAGATGCTGGGATTCATGTATGTATTCGGATTTTACAAAGATGGCGGGCGGTCAGCCTCGTCTGTCTCAGCTCGAACGTTTCCGCCAGCGTTTTATGCATAAGCTGATCTATTTCCCGATGAATAATGACGGTGAATATGGATGCGTAGGATGCGGAAGATGTCTTGCAAAATGTCCTATACATATGAATATAGTTAAGGTTATGAAGAAACTTGGGGAGGATAATAAATGACTAACGAAACATTGATTCCTATGATCGGTGTTGTTACCGATATACGGATTGATACACCGGATGTCAAAACCTTCCGTGTTCTGACTCCGAACGGAGAAAAACCGTTTATACATAAACCCGGACAGTGTGCTATGCTGTCGATTCCCGGAGTCGGAGAGGCAATGTTTTCAATAACATCATCGCCTACAAATACCGAATATATGGAATTCAGCATAAAAAAATGCGGATGCCTTACAAAGTGGCTGCATATGATCGAACCGGGACAAAACGTAACTATACGTGGGCCGTACGGAAATTCATTTCCGGTCGAAGGTGATCTGCTCGGAAAAGATCTGCTTTTCATTGCAGGCGGTATCGGACTTGCTCCGCTTCGTTCTGTTATCAATTATGTCAGAGCTAACCGTAAGAATTACGGATCGGTACAGATCATATATGGATCAAGATCCAAAGATGACCTTGTTGACTATAATGAGATCATCGAAGAATGGATGAATGATGACGGTATCGAAGTTAATCTTACAATAGACCGCGAGCAGGAAGGATGGGACGGACACGTCGGATTTGTTCCTAATTATGTTAAGGAGCTTTCTCCCGATATTTCCAAAACCGTACTTATGTGCGGACCTCCTATAATGATAAAGTTTACTCTTGCCGGTCTTAAGGAGCTTGGCTTCAAAGATACTCAGATCTATACTACAATGGAGCTTCGTATGAAGTGCGGAGTCGGAAAATGCGGACGCTGCAATATAGGTAATAAGTATGTTTGCAAGGACGGACCTGTATTCCGGTTTGATGAACTCGGCGAACTTCCGGACGAATATTGATTCAGTAAAAGGGATGAACAGAATTATGAACGAAATGGTAAATATTTATTTATTCGGTAAGAAATATTCCGTACCTGCAAGCCTGACTATAATGACGGCTATGGAGTATGCCGGATATCAGCTTAAGCGCGGATGCGGATGCAGAAACGGATTTTGCGGTGCATGTGCAACTATATACAGAATAAAAGGACAGCAGGAACTTCAGGTGTGTCTTGCGTGCCAGACTCAGGTGCAGGAGGGTATGTACATTGCAACTCTGCCTTTCTTCCCGCTTGTAAAGCAGGTATATGATATTGAAAAAGTAAAGCCTACAGAACAGGTTATGATGCAGCTTTATCCGGAGATATATGCTTGTATCGGATGCAATGCTTGTACCAAGAGCTGCACACAGGGACTGAATGTAATGCAGTATATCGCATATGCTCAGCGCGGCGAGTATGAAAAATGCGCCGAAGAATCTTTTGACTGTGTGATGTGCGGTGTTTGTTCTTCACGTTGTCCCGCAGGAATTTCACATCCTCAGGTAGCAATGCTTGCACGCAGACTTAACGGTAAGTATCTTGCGCCTAAATGCGAACATCTCGAGAACCGTGTTAAAGAGATAAAGGACGGAAGCTTTGAAGAGCTTCTTCAGAATCTCATGCAGAAACCGATCGAAGAGATGAAAGAGCTTTACAATAACAGAGAAATTGAGAAATAAGGAGGCGGAGAAGAATGTATAACGAAGAAATGCTTGAATCGATAAAAAAGGTTGAGGCTAACAGAGCGGCAAATGCTGCACTTGAGCCGAGAAGAATGACAGCAGATGAGAAAACACAGCTTCTCGCCACATATCATCCTGACTATAAGACAAGCGAATTCACAGAGCTTAAGATAGGACCTAATAAAGGCGAAAAGGTTCCGAATGAACTCGCGGAGCTTTTGCAGGCAAGCAGCCGTATAAAGGATATGAAGCTTGATCTTTCAAATCCCGATTATGATGTAGACGTGCTTGTTATAGGCGGAGGCGGAGCCGGAGCGTCAGCAGCTATAGAGGCAGATAACGCCGGAGCTAAAGTAATGGTAGTTACAAAGCTTCGTATGGGTGACGCAAATACAATGATGGCAGAGGGCGGAATTCAGGCGGCCGATAAGGAGAATGATTCTCCGGCACAGCATTATATAGATGCTTTCGGCGGCGGACATTTTGCTGCAAAGCCAGAGCTTCTGTATAAGCTTGTGACAGAAGCTCCTGAGGCAATTTCATGGCTCAGCGATCTCGGTGTTGAGTTTGATAAAACGCCCGACGGAACTATGGTAACAACTCACGGCGGCGGAACATCCCGCAAGAGAATGCACGCGGCTAAGGATTATTCCGGCGCTGAAATAATGAGAACATTGCGCGATGAGGTTCTCAACCGCCAGATTCCTGTTGTTGATTTTACATCTGCAATCGAACTTATTCTTGATGAAAATGGAAATGCTGCCGGCGCTGTTCTTCTTAATATGGAGACCGACGAAATTATGATTGCTAAGGCGAAAACCGTTATTATCGCAACCGGAGGTGCAGGAAGACTTCATTATCAGGGATTCCCGACATCAAACCATTACGGCGCTACTGCCGACGGACTTGTCCTTGCATACAGAGCCGGAGCAAAACTTCTTTATGCAGATACACTCCAGTATCACCCGACCGGAGCTGCATTCCCGGAGCAGATTTTCGGCGCGCTTGTTACCGAAAAGGTTCGTTCTCTTGGAGCAAAACTCATTAATGTAAACGGCGAAGTATTTATGCATCCGCTTGAAACCCGTGATGTATCTGCGGCGTCGATTATTCGAGAATGCAGCACTAACGGAAACGGTGTACATACAGCTTCCGGCATCGGTGTATGGCTTGATACGCCTATGATCGAGCTTAAGAACGGTGAGGGAACTATAGAAAAACGTATACCTGCTATGATGCGTATGTTTGCAAAATACGGTATTGATATAAGACGCGATCCTATCCTTGTATATCCTACTCTCCATTATCAGAATGGCGGTATTGATATAAGTGCAAACGGTCAGTCCGGAGTTGAAAATCTTTTTGTTGCCGGAGAGGCTGTCGGTGGAATTCACGGAAGAAACCGACTCATGGGAAATTCGCTTCTTGATATTATTGTATTTGGAAGAAATGCAGGAAAAAATGCAGCTGCTAAAGCTGAGTCTGTTAAGGTTGGTAAATTGACGCTTGACCATGTATCAAGCTTTGAACATGAAAAAGCGGCTGCCGGAATTGTTTCAGATGCTGTATCTCCAAAACTTTTGCCTGATTATGCAAGAAAAGAACAAAAACATGTTCAGTAAGGAGTTGACAGTATAATGATTCTTTTCGGAGGCGTAATATCTATTTCCGGAGTAGCTTTCCTGATGTTGTCTATATTTGCTGTGGCAACGATCGGATATCTCCTCGGAAGAATTACAATAAAAGGTGTATCGCTTGGTACAGCAGGAGTTTTTATAATCGCTTTGCTGTACGGTGCATTCTTTTTCTCTAACATCAATGAAACGCTTACGATAACAGTAGGCGAAAGCATAGCAAATTACGGAAGCCAGGCGATGAAAATCGTTGAGAATATAGGTCTTATATTCTTCGTTACTGCAGTGGGATTTATCGCAGGACCTAATTTTTTCAAGAATTTGAAAAAGAATTTCAAGTCCTATATTTTGCTTGGGGTAATAATTATACTTGCTGGCGGACTGACCTGTGTTGTGTGTTATTTTATAGGCAGAGGTTCTGAAAGTGATCCGCATGAGTTTATTGCAATGCTTGACGGAATACTTTCCGGCGCGCTTACAAGCACACCCGGATTTTCCGCTGCAAAGTCGACGGTTATGAATGTTTATGCAGCAACTCCCGAACTCGCCGAAAGCTATGAAAATGCCGTAACTGTCGGACACGGAATTGCGTATCTTTTCGGAGTTGTCGGTGTTGTTCTCTTTGTTCAGCTTATACCTAAGTTCACAAAAGCAAACATGGAGAAGGAACGCGCCAAACTGCTTTCTGTCGATCTTGGATCTAAGAAAGAATATAAGGGTAAACTAATTGATATTGATCCGCTTGGAATTGCCGCTTTTGCTGCTGCTGCAATTATCGGAATATTTATCGGAGCAATAAAAATTCCGCTTTCTGCTAAAGGCTTAAGCGGAACAACATTTTCTCTGACAACAACCGGTGGAGCGCTTATTGCATCACTTATTTTTGGACATTTCTCACATTTTGGCTCTGTAAATGTTATGCCTAACAAAAAGGTACTTGAAACATTTCGTGAATTAGGACTTATGGTATTTCTGATCGGAGCAGGTATTCCCGGTGGAGCAAACTTTGTTAAGTACTTTAAGCCGGTTTACTTCCTGTATGGCATGGCAATGACTATTATTCCCATGATTATCGGATATATTTTTGCTAAATACGTACTTAAATTGAGCTTGCTGAATAGCCTTGGATCTATTACCGGAGGAATGACATCAACACCTGCACTCGGAACACTTATAAATGTTTCTGGAACGGAAGATGTTGCTTCAGCATATGCTGCAACATATCCTATAGCACTTTTAGCAGTAGTTCTTGTTTCACAATTCCTTGTGGTATTATTTTAATTAAAATAAAATAATAAAGGGTATCAGTTCGAAATTGTATAACGCAGAAGGGAAATACTAATTATGAAAGTTGTTGTATGCATTGGCAGTTCATGTCATCTCAAGGGTTCACATCAAGTAGTAAGCTGTATAAAAAAACTTATTGATGAATATAATCTTTCGGATAAAGTGGAGCTTTCCGGAACATTTTGCATGGGAAATTGTCAAAATGATGTTTGCGTTTCTGTTGATGATGAAATCTTTTCAGTTATTCCTGATAGAACTTCAGAATTTTTTAAGGAAAATATTCTCGCAAAGCTTTCTTGATTTGAAAAATTATTAATTTAAGTCCGTGTATGAAAAAGGATACACGGACTTAAAAATATTATATACTTTATAATTGGAAAGGCAGAATTATATTATGAAATATATGATTGCATCTGATATACATGGCTCTTCAAAGTATTGCAGTAAGCTAATTGATGCTTTTGAAATGTCACATTCTGATATGCTTATTCTTTTAGGAGATATTTTGTATCACGGCCCAAGAAACGATCTTCCCGAAGAGTATTCACCTAAAACTGTTATCGCTATGCTTAATGACATGTCAGAAAAATTGCTTTGTGTTCGGGGAAACTGTGATTCTGAGGTTGATCAGATGGTTTTAGACTTTCCTATAATGGCTGATTATGCAGTTGTATCTGATAATGGTAAACGTCGAATATATATGACTCACGGACATATATATGGACCTGACAATATGCCGAATCTACATTCGGGAGATGTTATGCTTAGCGGTCACACACATATTCCGATGCATGAAATTAGAAATGGTATTCTTTGTGTTAATCCGGGCTCTGTTTCAATTCCTAAAAATGGATCGGATCATAGTTATATTATTCTTGAAAATGAAAATTTCGAATTTTTATCACTTAAATAAAGAATTTTAACAGCTTGGATATATAACAGTCAAGCTGTTTTATTTTTAATAAGCTTTTCTTTTAATATTAGTTCTTAATGCAGCTGCCGAGCGTCTTTTTTTCTTTCTTTTTCTTGCAAGGAGGGAACTTATTAATGTAATGGCAATGGATATTGTATAGAGTATTATTTTTTTTCCGATTCCGAATTGCATGGTTGGTGTTATAAAATGCTTCGCAATAATTGATGTTAAAATAATTAATACTATATAAGTTATCCCGGAGATTATCGTTGCGGCGGAAATGCTGTGAGACAAAATAGAACTTGTAAGTCCGCATATAAATGCGCCGCCTATCAGTGCAATAATAGCCGATATTGACGTTATTGAATTGGGATCTTCATATTTACACGCAACAAATGCTGATATAATCATTATAAAAAGTGATGTAGCAATTGCAGCAATGACTGAATAGATAGAATTTTTTATATCTTTTTTCATTTATGGATAACCTCCCGTTATTTGAGTGTTTTTATAAATATATGTTTATTTATAAATTAATATTCCGGTAAATTGAGTACATAATATGTAAAATAGAAGTATTGTAAAACATACATGAGAACCAGTCTAATTTACCGAAAATTTTTCCATTATCCGTCATTGGGGAACAACCTCCTTAAATTGAACAAATTCCGTAAAATAGAAATTTTACGGAATTTGGGGAGGCTATAATGTTATATTCTATGATTACAGTCAAATCTATGGTTAAAAATACGAAGATAAAAAACAAGAAACGACCAAATTCATAATATAATTAATTCATTTATATTAATTATATTGCTAAGGCCGTTTCTTATTTTTAAATAATTTTATTTATAACAAAAATTTAATTTATTTGCCGTTCTTGAGATCGTTCTCGTACTTCTGGATCATTTTCTTGACCATCTGACCGCCTACAGATCCGGCCTGACGAGACGTGAGATCTCCGTTATAGCCATTGTTAAGGCTAACGCCTACTTCGCTTGCAGCCTCCATCTTAAACTTATCAAGAGCAGACTTTGCTTCAGGAACTAAATTCTTATTGGTTGCCATTTTATTTTCTCCTTGTACTTTTTCTTTAACAAACAATTTTACAATTTGATTGTTATATTTCTTTTCAGAGCCTTTTTTCCGGCTCTGGTATTATTATAAACATTATATTAATTTTTATTATAGGAAATAAATGTAAATTTACTTTTGTTATATTTATTAATATGTGTTGTAATTGATAAGACAATTCCCTATTTAAATACAATAAAAAAGACCGGATTATCCGGTCTTTTTTATTGTATTTAGTTATTTTCGTTTTCTTCGGCGGAGGTATCTTTTCCTCTTTCTTCAACAATGATAGGATTATCATCATTACAGTCGCAGCAATCGAATCCGCAATCGCAATCATCGAAATCACATCCGCAGTCATCGTAATCATCACTGCAAAGTGCGCAACAACTATTATGATACTTTGCAAATAAATATTTTACGGCAAAATATATTAATGTTCCGAATCCTATAATAGCAGCGACCGATACAAATACCTTACCTAAGTTTGATTTCTTTTCAGGTTCTTTTTTGCATAAACCGTTAAAACACATAGTATATTTCCTCCATTAATAAAATAGTAAGCTCTATTTTTACTGTAATCTAAATATTACAATTATATTATAACACATTACAGTTTAATAGATAAGTTGGAATAATGTACATATTGTTAATTTTATTTTACCGATTCTATAGTGCTATTTTCTAAAATTGGTTTCTTCCATGATTCTGTATCCGAAGGAAGCGACTTTAACACAAGACGTTTATCTATATATTCACTGACAAAGTGGTACAAAATGGTTGATACCGGAACAGCTATAAACATAAACCAAAAACCAAATAATCCGCTGAATAGTACAATAGAAATAATTGTAGTTACCGCATCGATTTTAGTATGGCTTTTAAGCAAATGCGGTTCAATAAATTTTGTATCAATTATATGCAGAAATACAAGGATGATAATATAAATCGGTATTTTAGGAGGCTGGGTTATAAAAATTATAAATATACCCGGAATAGCACCTATAAAAATCCCGACATAAGGAATTACATTCATTATTGCAAGAATTACACTTATAAGCGGGGCATACGGTATATTGAACAACATCATGGTTAAAATCCCAATAACCCATGTAATTATAATATTTATAGTTTTTCCGTTTATATATTGATTAAATACATCTATTATAAACTGATTTTCCGAAGATATCTTGTTTATTATTTTTTTTGGAAGAATAACTTTTGCTATTCTGAGAATTATTCCGACCAAACGCTCACGGTCCAATATTATATAAATTGATATTACGATTCCCATAAATATATCAGTTGTAAGCTGTATGGAATCTTTTATTAAATTTATTATATATGGAGATATATCGGAAAAGATCTTATATATGTTAGTCAGCATAAGTTTAAGTGTTTCTGCTGCTTTGGGAGTAAATGAGAATTTTTCAAGGCTGCTGTTCAGCGCATATTTATCAATAAAATCTTTTGCAATTTCAGTATATCTTTGTGCCTTTTGATTCAGGTCATTATAACTATTGATTGCCTGCGGAATTATAATTAAAATAATTGCAAGGATAACTCCGCACAGTATCAATGCTGCAATTATCATTGATACTACACGAACTATCTTTTTATTATTTTTCTTTTTTGAGGTATTTTTTTTCTTTTTTGCGCGTGTCAATATTTCTTTTTCGATTTTGTTTTGAATCGGAAACAATATCAAAAAAAATACAATGCCGATAATGATTGGATTTAATATATCGATTAAATCTTTAATTGATGATATAATAAAACTGTGATACAGATAAATAAAAATACACAGTACCGCAAAAAGAATCACAGTAATAATATGAAAAGTTATTCCTTTATGTTCTTTTTCGAACTGTAGCTGCTTCATTTGTCATCACCTTCATTCCGACAATCATCGACATTTGATTCATCTATCGGTATAGATAATTTACGTTTGTTTTCTAATGTTGTTATAATGCGCCTTACTACAGAAACTATCAAAACATAGAGCGGAACTCCTATAAACATTCCTGTCAATCCAAAAAGACCGCTCATTATAGTTATAGCGACGATTACTCCCAGTGAACTTATGCCTATAGAATTTCCTAAAATTTTGGGACCAATAATGTTTCCGTCTATTTGCTGCAATATAATTATAAAAATAATAAATATAATTGTTTTCTTTGGATCTGCTATAAATATAATAAAAGCTGACGGTATTGCTCCGATTATCGGACCGAAGAATGGTATAATGTTTGTTATTCCTATAATGACACTAACGAGTTGATAATGCGGAATACGAAGTATAGCGAGAATTATAAAGGAAAGTATCCCCATAATAGCGGAATCAAGAATCTTTCCTATAATAAATCCGCCGAATGTTTTATTTGTAAGTTTTGCATATTCAAGGACGATATCTCCTCCTTTTTTAGGAAGGATAGCGTACATAAGCTTTTTAAGTCTTGCAGACAACGTCTCTTTAGAATATAGAAAGTATACTGATACTACCAAACCTATAATAAGATCGCGCAATTGCACAATGAATGAGCCGAGAAAGCTTGTTATGTACGGTGTTATCTCGGTAACAATCTTATATGAATTACCCATAAAATCATTTATGAACGATTTTATACGGTCTGTATTTAAAAGCTTAAAGCTTTTTATTGTATCATTTATAAATTCCTGAGAGGATAAAATGTATGTATCCATTTTAGTTATAAGATCGTTATAACTCGTCGCCACCTGAGGGATAACAAGCCAAAGCAAAAGGATAATAACGGTAGCATAAAAAATATAGGATATTAATATTGATAAAACTCTTATAAGCTTACTGTTTTTTTTAATTTTAGATATTTTTGAAAATATATGTGTTTCACATAGGTTAAGAAAAGGACAAATAAGATATGCAATAACGAACCCGATAATTATCGGAGACATGATATTGAAGAATCTTCCGACGGCATTGATAACAAACGGCAAATTAACTATTATAAAGATACATACGAATGTAAAAGCTATTAACGCACAAGCATATGCCGTTGCTGCCGAATATTTTTTATTTCGTTGAAATTTCAAAACATAACTCCTTACATAAAAAATAAATTGTTAATTTTCTAATTACAAGTGCGCCCAATTCGAACATTGGGCGCACTTGTATCGTGTTAGCTTTTGAATTCGTCTTCGTTTACTGTATCGTCCACAGGGATAACATACGGATCTGCAGGTTCATCTTCGTCGTATTTCTCAAATTTATCAAATTCATGTGCATCACACATATCATCGAAGTTTTCAAAGTAATCTTCCGGGCAACGGAAGTGTACGGAACGCTCCTGGGCGCGGAGCGTATATATCATTAATCCGCCCATAGCAGCAGTAACTCCTGAAAGTGCAAGAAATATTGAGGCTGTTGTTTTCTTTTTTGCGATAACACATAGAATAGAACCGATCAACGCTCCGATAGAATAAACCAATAATGCGACAGATGAGATATATGAGATTGATTTTTTGTCTGAATAGGTGTGATTCATTATCAAGACCTCCGTTTTAGGGTTGAAAGACGTAAGCTTATTAATTTTTAGATGCGTTATATTTAAGATATGCGTTTATGAAACCGTCGATGTCTCCATCCATTACAGCTGAAATATTTCCGTCTTCATAACCGGTTCTTGTATCTTTGGCAAGTGTATACGGCATAAAAACGTATGAACGAATTTGTGCGCCCCATTCAATATTTGTTTTGATTCCCTGAATATCTTCTATTTTATCAAGCTTTTCACGCTGTTTGATTTCAAGAAGCTTTGATTTGAGCATTTTAAGGGCGGTCTCTTTATTCTGAAGCTGACTTCTCTCTGTCTGACATCCTACGGTAATTCCTGTGGGAATATGAACAATACGGATAGCAGAATCTGTTTTGTTTATGTGCTGTCCGCCTGCACCGCTTGAACGGTGTGCTGTTATTTCAAGATCTTCATCACGCAACTCAATTTTCCCGTTGTCGTCATTGAATTCCGGCATTACCTCGACCGATGCAAAAGATGTATGTCTGCGTCCTGATGAATCGAACGGAGATACTCTTACAAGTCTGTGAACGCCGTTTTCACTTTTTAAATAACCGTATGCGTTCATGCCTTCTATTCTTATGGTCGCACTTTTTATTCCTGCTTCATCGCCGTCAAGCCAGTCAAGAAGTTTTACATTAAAATTGTGACGTTCTCCCCAACGGACATACATTCTGTAAAGCATTTGAGCCCAGTCTTGAGCTTCGGTGCCGCCCGCGCCGGGATGGAAAGACAGAATAGCATTATTCTGATCGTATTCACCCGACAGAAGAACCTCAATTCGCTGCGAAGCTTCATCATCTACAATAGCTTTTACTTCTGATAGAACTTCGTCTGTTATGCTTTCATCGTTTTCCTCAATGCCCATTTCAATAAGTACGAGTGTATCATCAAGGCGGTTTTGAAGTTGAGTATATCTATCAACAGTATCCTTTTTTGTTTTTATTTCTTTGAGTACCTTGCTTGAAATTGCAGTATCATTCCAGAAATTTTCGTTAGAAGTTTGTGCTTCAAGCTCCTCTATTGATTTTTTGAGTTCATCTATTCTGAGTGCCGAACCGAGATCAATGATTTTATCTTTCATTTCGGTCAGCGTTCTTTTGGCTTCATCTAATTGAATGATCAATTTATATTATCCTCCTAATTTATCAGAGCTATTATATTACATATAAAGTTTATTTTTTGATTGTTATCCGTTACCGCTGCAAAAAACAAGCCCTTTTTTACTGTCAACTGTTACTGCGGTCCCTGAATGGAGTATTTTTGTTGCCCCGGCAGCTCCGACTATTACGGGACGTCCGAGAACTTGCCCGACAACAGCGGCATAAGATCCGGCATCGGAATGTTCGCATATGATTGCGCTTGATTTTTTCAGTATACCGATTATTTTTTGTGTTGCAAACGGAATAACAAGAATATCTCCGTCTTTAAATTTCTCGATGGCTTCATCTTCGTTTTTGCAGACGCATAAATTCCCGCAAGCTGTTCCCTCTCCTATTCCTATTCCGCTGACAAGAACATTTCCGACAATCTGCACCTTCATCATGTTTGTTGTCCCTGAAACTCCGAGGGGGATTCCGGCTGTAATTACGACAACATCTCCGTGATTTACAAGGCCGTGTTTTGATGTTATTTCAATTGTATGCGCAAGAAGATCATCTGTACTTGTTTTTTCTTCAATCAAAAGCGGTGTAATTCCCCATGACATATTCATGTGACGGCATATCTGCGGATCGGGGGAACATCCTATTATAGGAGTTGCAGGACGGAATCTGCTCAGCATACGTGCGGTACGGCCAGATTTCGTAACGGTTATTATTGCAGCTGCATTCAGATCGTTTGCTGTAGTACATGTTGCGTGCGAAATTGCTCTGGGGACATCTGAGAAACCGCTTACACGTATATTTGAAAACCGCTTGCCGTAATCTATGTCCTGTTCGGTTCTTTCTGCAATTTTTGCCATGGTCTCAACTGCTTCTATAGGATAAAGTCCGTTTGCGGTCTCTCCGGAAAGCATGATTGCGCTTGTCCCGTCAAATATTGCATTTGCTACATCGGTGATTTCCGCACGTGTAGGGCGAGGCTGATGAGTCATGCTCTCAAGCATCTGAGTTGCCGTTATGACCTGTTTACCGTCGTTATAGCATTTAGATATAAGGCGTTTCTGAATGATCGGTATCTCTTCAAATGCGATCTCAGCGCCGAGATCGCCGCGCGCTACCATAATACCGTCAGCTACTGCAAGTATTTCATCTATATTTTCAACACCGGCTGCATTTTCTATTTTAGCTATTATACGTGTGTTTTTTCCGCCGTTCTTTTCAAGCTCGTGACGTACGAGATTAATGTCGTCAGCGCACTGTGTAAAAGATGCCGCAATAAAATCAAATCCTTCTCTTGCGCCGAATGCAATATCCTCTCTGTCTTTTTGATTTAAAAAAGGAATTGTGAGTCTGACTCCGGGAATATTTATTCCTTTTTGATTTGAAACTGTTCCGCCGTTTATAACAGTACACTCAATTGCATTTTCCGTACATGAATCTACTTTTAATTCTATAAGACCGTCGTCAATAAGGATTATGTTTCCCTGCTTTACGTCTTTATACAATCCGTCATATGTTATTGCAACTCCGGTTTGGTCGCCGTCTTCATCGGTTCCGAGCATAAGCGTGAATTTTTGTCCGGCATTTAGGGTTACTTTTTTTTCGCGAAATTTTTTCAGACGTATTTCCGGCCCTTTTGTATCGAGCAGGAGAGCTGTATGAACGCCGAGTTCTTCCCTGAGTTTTTTTACTAAATCAGCTTTGGTTTTGTGGCTTTCATGATCTCCATGTGAAAAATTCAGCCTTGCAACATCCATGCCGGCGAGTATCATACGCCGTATTGAATCTTCGGTCTCAGATGACGGGCCGAGTGTACATATTATTTTTGTCTTACGCATATGTAATTTTGTTCCCTCCGTTCCAGAAAAAACTCAGCGCCGCTTTATCTTAACGGAAGAGCTTTGTGTCTGATTCTTTTGCTTTCATATACAAATGTTTTTATGTCAGGATCAATCCTGCGGATAAAATCGTTTAAAACTTCGCATACAGGCTGCTCGGTTTCGTAATGCCCTGCGTCAATTACATGTAATCCCATATCTGCGGCATCGCACATCGAATGATATCCGGATTCTCCGGTTACAAAAACATCAGCGCCGTGTCTGACGGCGTCATCAATATAATCTTTTCCGCTTCCTCCGACAACCGCTACACGTCTGACTGTTTTTTCTGATGGTATGAATGAAACAGCATCACATCCTAGTGCTTTACATACAAATTCGGCATAATCATTTACCGATATTTCGGTGTGAGCATCGCCGATAAGCCCGAGTTCAGAAGATAACGCTTCAGTATTTTCAATGCAAAGCTTGGCCGCAAGTGCAGAATTAACTCCTTCGTCCAAAGCATCGAGTCTTGTATGGAAAGACAGTACGGAAATACCTTTTTTTACAAGAGTAATGAGTTTTGGCGAAACAAGAGACCGAATCGGACTGAAAATAAGCGGGTGATGTGTTATAATAACATCTGCATTTATTTCGATAGCATATTCGATTACCGAATTAGTTGCGTCAAGCGCTATAAGCGCTTTTTTTACCGTTTTTTCTGTATCGCCTGACACCATTAGGCCGTCGTTATCCCAACTGCATGAAAGCTCACTGGGGATTATATTTTCTAGTGATTTATAAAGTTCTGAAAGCGTTGTCATCTTTATGTTTTTTTATTTCTTCCGTGAAACGATCGTAAGCTTTACTGTCACTGAGCATACGATACAGTTCACAGATGATTTCCTCTTGTTTTTTGATAGTGTCCGTATGTTTTTCTGCTTGTGAAGAACAGGAAATTCCGTTTAGACTGCTTACGGTTCTTTTGAGTATTCCGGAAACATGTTCCTCAAAAAGCAGATCACAGCTGAAATGTTCTTTTTTTCCGACGAGCAGTTCTGCCTCGGTATATGGATCCGGCTGTCCGTTAAATTGTGCCGAAATAAGAACATAAAGCTTTCCGTCAGACACAAGTTTCTCTTCGGATATCGAAAAACCGTTTTTTATAAGCTCTTTTCTCAAAATTTCAGGTTTTGTCATCGGTTGAAGTACTAACCTGGACTTTTCATCTTTAAGAAAATCGGCTTCGGAGATTATACGGGCAATAAGTTCGCCGCCCATTCCGGCAATAACGATAACGTCGGGCGAAAAACGCTCGACGCCGTTTAAACCGTCTGTAAGTATCGGCTTTATTTTGTCACTTACGCCGTATAATACAGCGTTTTTTTTCGCTCTTTTAAGAGGTCCGGAATTTATATCCGTAACAATCGCATTTTCAATTCTTTTGTGGAGAAGCATATGGATTGGCAAATACGCATGATCCGTTCCGATATCTGCAAGAATTTTTGCTGTTCCTGCCATTTCGGCTGCACAGATAAGTCTTTTACTTATTTTAAGGTTCAAAACCAATCCTTAGTTTGCTTCTTTTGCTTCGAGAAATGCGTTGATTTTATTTATAAGTTCATCAGCGTTTGTACCGTGAACATCACATGCCGCCTCGATTGACTCTCCTCTTGATGCGGGGCATCCGAGACAGTGCATTCCTATATCAATAAAAAACTGAGCTGTTTCAACATCATTATCGAGAACATCGCCAATAAGAGATTCTTTTGTTACTTTCATTTTCTGATCCTTTCATCAACTCTGAAATGCAGTTGATCTTGTTGTTTTTTTATTATTACCTTTTAAACTGTTATTAAGACAGTCATTCGGCAAAAGTATATTTTTACCTATACTTATTATACATCCTAAGCTTTTTATTGTCAATACAAACTTAATTTTTTATTAGTCTGTGTTAAAAAAACGTACTTGAAATATATCATATTATATGATATAATAATCTTACAAGGTTAGTAAAAGTCTGAGAAAACATTGAATGATTAAAAGCAAAACATCTGCGCCGTTTTGTCGCAGCTTCGCTGCGTAGCAAGGCTTGCGCCTTGCTTTTATTTAAACAGATTTATTTTTTAAGGAGATTATTATTCTTTATGAGCTGCATTTTTTGTGATATAGTAGACGGAAATATTCCGTCGAAAAAACTTTATGAGGATGATAAAATATTTGCTTTTTATGATATCAGTCCTCAAGCTCCGGTACATTTTCTTGTTATTCCTAAATCACATATTACATCGGTTGACGGTATATCTTCGGAAAACAGTGATTTAGTTGCTTATATTTTCGAGAAAATACCAGGACTTGTTGCCAAAGCAGGTATAACTAACGGTTATCGCGTTATCACAAATTGCGGAGATGATGCTTGTCAAACCGTTAAGCATCTTCATTTTCATGTTTTGGGCGGAACTAAAATGTCCGAAAAGATGAACTGATATTATTTAATGACGTTTATTTTATATTATAAATCATGTGTTTAAAGAAAGGAAGTTTAATATGACCGGATTTATAAGGAAAGCAGCAGCTGTAGCAACTGCCGTAGCAACTGTTTCGGGATGTTTTATACTTACCGGTGCAGTATCTGCCGATAATGATAATAAGGTAAGAACTGTAAGCGGGCAGGAACCGACAAGAACACAGACGCTGTATGACGGCGTATCTTATAGTTATTATTCCCTGCCGTCGAACTCTTCATACGGCGCAAAGGATTTTAGCGTTGTAGAATTTGATCTTGCACAGACCGACCTGTATTTTGATGTTGTAAGCGCCGGTAAATATTCTGACGAGAAGAAACCGACATCTACCATCGTAAAGAATTTTAATGCAAACAACACTGAAGGCAAAGAGGTTATTGCTGCGATCAATGCCGATCTTTGGATGGTAGGATACTGTCATGCAAGACAGAACGATATTGTATACAACGGAATTGAATATAAGCAAAATATGAAAAAGACAGTAACGCTTCCCAGAGGTTTCAATGTCAGCGACGGAGAAATAATTTCTTCCGCTCATATAGAACAGGAAACACCTTTTGAAGGCGATTTTCTCACCTTCGGAGTTACAAGCGATTATGTACCGTTTATGTGCGATCCAGGTGTAAATGTTACTATTAAAAACAACACAAAGAATTCTTCTCTTGAAACGAACGCTATAAACAGACTTCCTGTTGAAAATGCTACCGTTGTATACACGGATAAAGGCTGTCTTAACAACTATGCGCTTGACGATGCTTATGAAGTAGTTATTGATTTCGATTCTGATTATAAGATACAGCACGGAACGACTATAACCGGAACAGTTACAGGAATTTACGGACCCGATAGTACCGATAATCCTACTATGCAGGAAAACCGAATTATAATTACTTCCAGAAATTCCAGAACAAGCGCCCAAATGAGAACTCTCAGAAGATATGCCGTCGGAGATTCGGTTACATTGAATGTTGAAACGTTCGATAAATGGGGCAAATATACAGACGAGCTTCGTGACATTCAGGAAGGAACAGGCGGACATATTCCGATCGTAATAGACGGAGATTACTGCTATGAGTATACTTGCAATCTTACCAATCTATATGCTACTTCTATTGTAGGTTATACTGCAGACGGAACTGTTATGTTTTTAACACTTGACAGCGTCGAGTCAACATCATCTTCTAAATATTTCAGAATAAATCAGATGCCGTATCTCGCAAAAGAACTTGGTCTTGTAAATGCGTTCCTGCTTGACGGAGGCGGTTCTGCAACGATGGTAACACTTGATGGCTCTGAGTATAAGCTTCAGGGAACACCGAGTGACGGAAATGAACGTTCGGTTATAAATGCTATTGTTCTCTCACATGGTCCGAAACGCTCTGAACAAGGTGAATTTACACCTGCACAGCCTATTTATTATTCGGACGATGCTTCCCGTCTTATATTTGAAGACGGAGAAATGCTTAAATATATTAAAAACGAGTACAATTCAGAGGCATCATACGACAGTACGGAACGCGCAGCAAAGCTTAATGTCACAAACGGATTTGATCCCCATGTTGATATAAAATATTCGCTTGCTGAAAATACATTGTCGGCAGATACATATAAATATGCTGTTCTGACATATAAAAATCCTCTTTCGAACTCTTCCCTTGCTTCCATGGCAACAATGTTTCTTTGTGCAGATAATGTAACGGCAGCCAGCGGTGATATGATGGTAACTGTGCCGCTTGAGCGCAGTGATTCATATACCGGCTGTGTAATAGATCTTTCAAGACTTAGTTATTGGAAGTCGTGGATAAATATGATCCGATTTGACTTTTTTGAAGAAGCGAACGAGGGAGATGTATTCTATCTTGATTCTTTAATTCTTTGTGAGAATCGGAATGAAGCAAATAATATCTTAGCTCAGCGTATTGAAGCTGCCAATGCAGATCCGTCTGTTACAGAAACTCCTACCGACACAGATTCCGGACGCGAAACTGATCCTATTATTGATCCGGGAACAGAAACCGATCCGTCTGATACCGAAATACCTACTGATACAGATTCCGGACGTGAAACTGATCCTATTATTGATCCGGGAACAGAAACCGATCCGTCTGATACCGAAATACCTACTGATACAGATTCCGGACGTGAAACTGATCCTGTAGTTGATCCAGGAACCGACTCTGTTACCGAAGCACCTATTGATACAGATCCGATCGTTTCAGATACTGATGTACCTGATACGGATCCTATTGTTATCGTTGTCGGAGATGTCAATGGTGACGGTATTGTTAACTCCAAAGATCTTACCCGTCTTATGAAATTTATTGCCGGTGAAAAGGTTGATGTCCCCGGCGGGTCTGATATTAACGGAGACGGGGTAACAAATGCAAAAGACCTTACCCGTCTCATGAAAATGATTGCAGGCTCATAAAATAAAGAAGAATGTAAAAAAACAGCTCCGCGAATTTATAAATTCGCGGAGTTGTTTTGCTGTCAGTGCGTATGCAGACTTTTTATTATAATTTACATACATTAGATTATCTGAAAAATATAGAATTTAAGATAATCGGTTTCCGGTACATTCATAAGTATAGGGTGGTCGGGCGATTGATGCCGTGCCTCGACAAGCTTGAGCGAAACTCCTGCATCCGAAGCGGCTGCAGAAACTGTTTTTAGAAAGATATCGCTTCTCATAAAATGAGAACACGAGCATGTTGCAAGATAACCGCCTCGTGGAAGCAGTTTCATAGCTCTATAATTTATCTCTTTATATCCGCGCTGAGCATCATGAATTGTTTTTCGATTTTTGGTAAAAGCAGGAGGATCAAGTATTACAAAATCATAATCCGATTTTTTACATAATTCCGGAAGAAGATCAAATACGTCAGCTGTAATAAAGTCCATACTTCCGTCAAGACCGTTAAGTTTTGCGTTTTCGCGTGCCAAATTAACAGCTTTTTCAGACACATCTATTGCAGTAACGTGATTTGCACCTCCGTATGCAGCGTTAAGTGCAAACGATCCTGTGTGGGTAAAGCAATCCAAAACTCGCTTTCCTTTTGCGATTTTGGAAACCGCCAAACGATTGTATTTCTGGTCAAGAAAGAATCCTGTTTTCTGACCGTTTTCGATATCTACGGTATATTTTATTCCATTTTCATTAATGATTGTTACAGCTTTTTCAGGATGTGAGATAAAACTGCTTTCGTACCATCCTTTATATTGTTTAAGTCCTTCAAGTTCTCTTATAGCAACATCATTTCGTTCAAAAATTCCTGAAACGGAGCAACCTACAGATTTAAGTTCTTCGCAGATAAGACGATACAGCATATCTTTGATTTTATCAATTCCGAAAGAAAGAACCTGCACTGAAAGAATGTCATTGTATTTATCTACTGTCAGTCCCGGAATTCCGTCAGCTTCTCCGAAAATAAGACGGCAGCTTTCAAAATCGTTTCCCATGACCGTTATGCGATAGTCAATTGCGTATTTTATCCGCCGCCTCCAGAAATTTTCGTCAAAAATTTCGTTAGCATTATCTGAAAGGATGCGTACTCTGATCTTACTGTTAAGGCTTACAATACCTGTTCCGAGATATGAATTCTTTTTAGAAAAAATATCGACAAGTGATCCGTTTTGTATGCCCTCTAAATCTGTTTCGATCTCTGCATCATATATCCACGGATGACCGGAACGTACAGATATTTCTGCTTTTTTACTTATTGTCAGTGGTTTGAATATACGTTCTTTTTTCATGTTTTTGAAGTTATTCCTTTCAGTTTAAATGACATTCTGCGTTGCAAAATGCAGATCTTTTGATCGTCAATAATATTCAGATTATACCGGATTCCTTTTGAAAAAACCAATAACTTCCGATGTCGGCTGAACGTTTATAAAAGCTTGTTTATCGACGGCGGCTATTGCATCTTTCAGCAGAAGAAGTTCATATCGTGTAATTACCGATACAACAAGACTTATAGGTGCATCGGTGTATCCGCCATATACATTTTCCATATATGATGCACCGTGAATACTTATCTTGTTAAGCGCTTCTAAAACTGCATCTTTTTTTTGCGTAAATATTGATACGGTTACGTTATATTGCTGTATATAAAAAGCATTGAGAAGTTTATTATTAATAAAAATTGCAATTATGCTGTAAAGTGCAGGCTCAATACCGTAAATAACTCCTACGGCAATTGCAATGCACCCGTTAAGAATCATACTTAACTCTCCGACAGTTCTTCCCTTTTTCTTCTGTATAAAAAATATAATGAAATCGACTCCGCCTGTAGAAAAGCCGCATCTGAAGCAAAGACCTGTTCCGAATCCTATAATTATTCCTCCGAATACAGCGCATAGTATTGGATCTGCAGTAATATTCAATACCGGAATAAATTTTATTGCTATAGAAGACGATATAATGGAAATAAAGGAAAAAAGAGTGAAACGCTTTCCGAGAAATATAAATCCTGCTATTACAAGAGGAATATTAAAAATAAGCATCCAACTCCATGTAGGAACATTGATTTTCAAGAGTTTTTCAGTCACACTGGAAAGCAGCTGTGAAAGACCGGTTATTCCTCCTGTATACAGCCCGCTCGGAGAGAGGAAGAAGTTTATTCCGATGCCTGAGCATATTCCATATATAAGTGCAAAGAAGGTCTTTTTTACAGCATCTGTAATGCTTTTTTGTTTTTGCATTTTATGCTCCTTTAAAATAAAAATATTTTTTAACAATAATACTTTAAACTATACCGATTTACACTTTTTTCTAAATAGAGTATAGCATATTTGAGCTTTGATTTCAAGCTATTATTAAAGTTATCTTATTTGGAATATAAAGAATATTATACATATCATAATGTTTTTTTCTTTGAAAAAAATATATTATGATACATTGACGAGAAATGTTTTATCAATGTATTAAAGTATAAAGGAAAGGAAGATACGATGAGATTAAAAATAAAATATTCGATGCTTGTCTCTGCTGTACTGGCAATGGCCGTAATACTTTCATTTGGTATTGCTTCTGGTGCAAAATTTGAATATTGCACAGTAAAGATAACGCATACGGAAACAACGCCGTATAACTGGTACTTTACTCCGAATAAAACCGGAACACAGCCGTTACTTGATGCTGAACTGAAATTTACTGAGAATTACAAAGCATTTTATTATGATAAATGTGTTACTGATGACGACAAGGTAATATATCTCACATTCGATGCAGGTTATGAAAACGGAAATGTAGAAAAAGTACTTGATGCGCTTGACAAGCACAATGCTAAAGGGGCGTTTTTCGTTCTTGATAATCTGATCATCAGAAATACGGATCTTGTAAAGCGAATGGCAGAAGAAGGACACTCTGTATGCAATCACACCTGTAAGCACCGTGATATGTCAAAATGCGGATCTTTTGAGGAATTCTCTTCTGAGCTAAAAAAACTTGAAGATGTTTTCAGAGAGAATACAGGAAAAGAACTTGTGAAGTGTTACAGACCTCCGGAAGGACGATTCAATGAACAGAATTTGAAATGGGTACAGGATCTAGGATATTCAACTGTATTTTGGAGCTTTGCTTACGCAGACTGGAACAACGATAAACAGCCCGATCCTGAAGCATCGATAAAAAAGATTTTGGATCATACGCACAACGGTATGATCATATTGCTTCACCCCACTTCCGCAACAAATGCAGCCATACTTGATACCTTGCTTACCGAATGGGAAAAAGCCGGATACCGTTTCGGCACTATGGAAGAGCTGATGTCGCATGCGTAAAAGTCGCATAAGAATAGTAACAGGCGCTACGCTTATATTATTTTTATTTTTTAGTGTTTTCACTCAAATTAGTGCTGCAAAATATGAAGGTCAGTCAGCTGTTGTTACAGCTTCAAATCCCTGGCTTCCTGCTGTAACAGCAAAATCAAGGGACGGAGAGGTAGAAGACAGAATTAAACGGATTGCACTTACCTTTGATGATGGGCCTCATGCTGAATATACACCGGCATTGCTGGATTTATTAAAAAAATATAATATTCATGCAACATTTTTTGTGGTAGGAACAAATGTAAGTATGTATCCTGAGATTGTACAAAGAGAAATATCAGAAGGACATGAAATCGGAAATCATACTAACACACATCCATGCGCTATAAATCGTCTTGACGAAAAAACACTGAAAAAAGAACTTCTGGATGCGGAGAATGCAATATACGAAGTGGCGGATTACCGTCCGCATTTATTCAGACCGCCTTGTGGGCTTCAGTCAATTGCTATATCAAATCTTGTAGAAGATATGGACTATAAGCTTGTTCTTTGGTCTGTTGATACACTCGACTGGAACAAAAAGACTTCCCTGCAATATGTTTTAAATACTGTAAGGAAGAATGTAAAAGACGGATCAATAATTTTGTGCCATGATTATGTTGCACGCGAAAAGAGTGTAACAATTGAAGCTCTTGAGATTCTGATACCTGAGCTTTTGTCACAGGGATATGAATTTGTATTAGCTTCTGAACTGATAGACTGTGATTCAGACTAAAAAGATGTGATTAAAAGCCGTATCTTTTGTTACAAAAAGATACGGCTTTTTAAATATATTGTCAAAGGCTTCACTTTATGCATACAATGTAATTGCAGCGGCATATATGTCTGCTGTATCCAAGTATAGAAATATAAGGGGAATATATTAATATGGATTATCAAAATAACGGCGGAGCAGCATGCGGAGCTGTTTGTACAAACGATGCGGAAGTAAGGGTATTTCCCTCTCTTGCCATGGTGTACATTCCGATGCAAAAATTCCGTGAAGTTTATGATTACGATATAGGTTTATCTCGCGGTACGATTTTCAGAGAGCTTGATAAGCCATTTACGATGAGACGCTCTCAGCAGTCAAGCTGTTGTATGAATAAAATGAACGGAAGTGATCGTAAAAGATGAACGAAAGAGAAAGAAAATTAAAAGAGGTAATGAAATACGAATTTGCGGTAATTGAATCTGCACTTTACCTTGATTCACATCCCGACTGTAAAAATGCACAGGAGTATTTTTGCGAAAGCAGAATTTTATACAGAAATGCTGTTTCCGAATATGAAGAGAAATACGGTCCTCTGACGTATAACGGCGAAAATATTACAGACGGCGGAAGATGGCGTTGGATCGAAACACCTTGGCCTTGGGAATTGGGGGAATAAATTATGTGGATATACGAAAAAAAGCTTGAATATCCTGTTAAGATTCATAATTGCAATCCGCAGGCAGCAAGAATCATTATCAGCCAGCTTGGAGGTCCTGACGGCGAAACCGGCGCAGCGACCAGATATCTTAATCAGAGATATAGTATGCCCGATCGTAAGGTAATGGGTATTTTAACGGATATAGGTAGTGAAGCCTCGGAAATGGTGTTTTTTTTAGGCTTCAGTCTTTTTTTAATGTGTGCTTCGCTGACATTTTGTGTTTACTCGAACTCCGTAACTCCTTTTGCTATCGTAAAGCTCCACTTATGTGGCAGCATTTTCAAATAAACATCTATATGATTTTTGTCGTTTACTACCATTTTGTCGAGTATCTGGGCGTAGTATTCATCTTCATACCGGATACCGTTAATCAACTCGAGGGAGGCGTTCTTTATATCTGCCATCAATTCCTGCTGTCTTTGTATCATTGCCTGCTGTTGTTCGATGTCCTTCATAGTAGACTTTAGTTTTTCAATATCCTCGTCATACTTGGATCTTAGCGCAGTAAACTCACTTTTGTCAATATTGCCGCTTGTATACAGGTCTATAAGACATGTACGTTTTTGCTTTGCTTCCTCGATTTTCTCTAATAAGGTACTCATGCCTTCGCCCATTAAATCTATTTGCGTAACTGCATCAATTATTTTAGTGAGATTATCTATAATTTTCTGACGGTTAATTTTTAAATCTTTGCAAACAAGATACAATAAATAAATCACATCCTCGTTTCGTATACTTTCTCCGGAACAGCCTAACATATTGCCCGCCTTATCGATGTGCGGTCTGCCGTGGTTTGCCGCTTCATAACAACGCCACGCCTTGTATCTGCTCCCGTCTTTGCGGGTCTTATATCTGGCGACATAGCTCGCTCCGCATCTGCCGCATTTGATTTTCCCGGAGAACGGATAGCGGCTCGAGTGTTTTGCCTTGCCCTCCTGCGAAAGCGATTTTGCATCTAAAATGCTGTTTGCCTTATCGAAAAGCTCACGGGAGATAATCGGCTCGTGGTGGCATTTGATAATGACAAATTCCTCCTGTCCTCGGTTGTACTTTTTTTCATGAGATAGGAAGTCCGGAGTATAAGTTTTTTTCTGTACTAAATCGCCGCAATACTTTTCATTGCGAATAACGCGGAGAATGACGGTATTTTGCCATTCCTTAACGCGCATAGGCAATATGCCTTCTTCCAAGAGTTCACGGGCAATAACATGAGTACCTTTTCCCTCATCTACAAACTTATGGAAGATAAGGCGGACAATTTTTGCTCCCTCCTCATTGATAGTCATTTTTCCGTCTTTTACATCGTAGCCGAGCATACTGCGTCCGAACACAACGCCTTGCTCCATTTGGCGTTTCTGCCCCCATTTGACACGCTCGGAAGTCTTGCGGCTTTCCTCCTGTGCGATAGAGGACATAATAGCAAGGCGAAGCTCTGCATCGCCGTCCAAGGTGTTGATGTTGTCATTTAGAAAGATAACGCCGATACCATGCTTTTTGAGGTCACGGGTATAGAATATGCTATCAAGGGTATTTCTCGCAAAACGGGAAATCTCCTTTGTAATAATCAAATCAAAATCACCGTTTTTTGCACACTCAATCATACGGTTAAATTCTTTTCGCTTTTTTGTGTTCGTTCCGGAAATGCCCTCATCGGCAAATATCGCATAAAGCTCCCAATCGGGATTACGCTCGATATACTGGCGGAAATATCGCTGTTGGCTTTCAAAAGAACCCGCTTGGTCTTCATTGTCCGTGGAAACACGGCAATAGGCGGCAACTCTTTTTTTAGTTTCCTGAATTTTTCTCTCTTGGTTTAAGAGTTCATATTGTAATGTTGGCATAAAACCTCTCCTTTCCCGACAATGACCTGCCGTAGTTTAAGTATAGTGAGTGATTACTTGTATGTCGAATGTGCAAATTATGAAATCGTACATTTCTATATGTAAGAACCCTACCCGCTGGCGAAATCAAAGATTTCGAGCGGGTCCCGGAAACCTTGTTGTTTCACAATAAAGAGCCAAGCGGTTAGGCTTGGCTGCGTTTTTTCGGACTGTATTGTTTTTCAATTGCCTCGATACAGCGGATATATTGCGAATGTGTCAAAAGCTCCCTTTTTTCTAAAGAAGCCAGTATTGACTTTTGAAGATGCATATAAAATGCTGTGTATTCCTGTTCGGTAATTTGCGGAGCAGGCTCTCCGACATAGATAAAATCACGGCATTTCAATCATCAACACCACCTCGATATACTGTATTCATAAGAGTTTGTATAATATAACACATTATCAAGATACGGATATATTTTCTTGCGAATTTATCAATCTTTAAAGCCTTGACAAAAGTTATAACCATGCGAAGCCAACTTTTCGCATGGTTATAACAAGGTGTGTAGTTCTTTTTTGAAATGCCTATATAGTAAGTACCGTTCCATATAAAGGCGAATCAATTTTTTGATACGGAATACTGTCCGGCCATGTAATCCATAATTCCGGATGGAGTATATAAATAAAGGAATCAAATGCTTTCGGCTCGTTCCGAACAAGCTGGATGTTCAGAGCGCTTTGCATGCTCCAGCATATGAATTAAACGATTCATTGCTTCGGTATCCGCATCAAAATAATAGTAATGCTTTGTTGCCTTCACGCCTCATTTTCAGAATACCTGCGTCCTTTAAAATCTGAATATGATGTGATACCGCTGGACGTGACAGATTGGTTTTTTCTGTAATAGTGCCGACGCGCAAACCGCCGCAGTCTTATATTTTCATCATTTCCAGAAGGAGGTGCTGTCGGTTTTCATCTCCCAGCGCTAATAATATATTTTGACAGCTTTCAAATTCTTCTGCAAGTTGTTTGATCTCTTTACTATGCTCGGTCATATAAGCTGCTTATCCTTTCGTTTATCTGTTTAAACCATTATACCATAAAATCATGAATTATTTACGAATTTTTTATCGGTAAAGAAAATCAAGACAGTTCATTTTGAGATATTAAAATAAAAATAGGCTTTACTTCAATTTTACGCCGTTATGGTAACAGATTTGATTTTCGGACGGTATAATAAAACCGTAATTAAAAAAGCATAAAAACTAAAGGAGATTTTAATTATGAAAACAAAAAGAATATTTTCATCTGCACTTGCCTCAGTTTTGGTAATATCTATGTTTACCGGCTGCGGGAAACAAATAACCGGATCAGTTGCAACAGATGGATCTACATCCATGGAAAATGTAATTGGATCACTAAAAGAAACTTTTGAGGCAGAAAACAAAGGTATCAACGTTACATACAACCCCACCGGTTCCGGTACGGGAATTACAGCAGTAGCAGAAGGACGCTGCGATATCGGTCTTTCCAGCCGTGACCTTAAGGATGAGGAAAAGGCAAAGGGGCTTACCGGAACAGTTCTTGCCTATGACGGTATCGCGATTATTATTAATCCTGCAAATCCCATTTCGGATCTAACTCTTGAAGATATCGCAAAAATCTATACCGGAGAAATCAAAAACTGGAACGAAGTTGGCGGAAACGATGATGAAATCGTGTTGATCGGGCGCGAAGCCGGAAGCGGCACCCGCGACGGGTTTGAATCAATTACGAAAACTGCCGAAAAATGTAAGTACCGCCAGGAATTGACCTCTACAGGTGATGTGATTACGACGGTTGCCGGAAATCCCGCTGCTATCGGTTACGCCTCTCTCGCCTCCGTAAAAGACAGCGTTAAGGCGCTCAAGGTGGATGGCGTAGCACCAAGTGAAGCTACAATTAAAGACGGAAGCTACAAAGTACAGCGCAACTTTGTACTTGTTACGAGAACCGACAGCAATCTATCTGATGCAGCACAAAAATTTTTTGACTACATCATATCAAGTGACGCTTCGGAAGTAATCAAAAATGCCGGAGCCGTACCGGTAAAATAAGTAAAGAGCGGCACCGGAAAAAAGCTGCCGCTTTTCACTTGTTGAAAGGACTGTAATAATGAAGAAAAAGAGATTGTTTGAAAATATTGTACACGGTGTATTCTTTATGTTAGGATTTGTTACAGTGGGATTTGTACTGCTGATTACGGTTTACCTTGTTCTATCCGGTATTCCGGCTATCCGTGAGATCGGTATTTTTCAATTCCTTTTCGGAAAAGAATGGGCTTCGACGGCAGCAGAACCATCTTACGGTATTCTGCCGTTTATTATGACCAGTGTTTACGGAACGGCAGGCGCAATACTCATAGGTGTACCGATCGGATTTCTGACCGCCGTGTATCTTGCTAAACTTGCACCGAAGCAATTAAAAACCGTCATGGAATCAACGATCAGCCTGCTTGCCGGAATTCCGTCGGTTGTATATGGTCTTGTGGGAATGATCGTGCTTGTTCCCGCTATCCGAAAAATGTTCGGTCTGCCGGACGGTGCAAGCCTGTTTGCGGCGATTATCGTATTGGCAGTGATGATTTTGCCGTCTATTGTTAAAGTATCCGTAACAGCTCTTGAGGCCGTACCGAAAGAATATGAGGACGCTTCTCTTTCGCTTGGCGCAACACCTGTTGAAACTTATTTCCGAGTGTCCGTCCCCGCAGCAAAGAGCGGAATTGCAGCGGCGGTCGTGTTAGGCGTAGGACGTGCTATTGGAGAAGCTATGGCAGTGATGATGGTTGCCGGAAATGTAGCCAATATGCCGTCTCTGTTCGGAAGTGTGCGGTTTCTCACAACAGCGATTGCCTCCGAGATGTCATATTCGGCGGACGGCAGTCTACAGCGTCAGGCGCTGTTTTCCATAGCGCTCGTGCTGTTTCTGTTTATTATGATGATAAATGCGGCGCTGAATTTCTTTCTAAAACGGGACAAGGAGTGCTGAGATGAGAGGAAGAAGAAAAGGTTATATTTTTACAATGAAGCTCCTCATGTGGTTGTCTGTTGGAATTATGGCTATGCTGGTGTTGTTTTTGGTCGGATATATTCTTGTAAAAGGAGTACCGTATATAACATGGGAACTGCTGTCTACAAAGCCGAGCTATCTTTCAGGGCGAATCGGTATTCTGCCGGATATTCTGAATACACTTTACATCATTATCGCAACTTTACTGTTTGTTATTCCCCTTGGAGTAGGAGCGGCAATTTATCTGACTGAGTATGCAAAGAACAAAAAGCTTGTCGGCATGATTGAGTATGCAGCTGAAACCCTGTCGGGAATTCCTTCTATCATATACGGTCTTGTGGGGATGCTATTCTTCTGCCAGTTTCTGAATATGAAAACCTCTCTCATAGCCGGTGTACTGACCCTTGCTATTATGAATCTTCCGACTGTCATGCGTACCACGCAGGAAAGCCTGAAAACCGTTCCGCAAAGCTATCGTGAGGGCGCATTTGGGCTCGGTGCGGGAAAATGGCGGGTTATTCGTACCGTGGTACTTCCCGGATGTGTGGATGGCATGATTACAGGCTGTATTCTTTCTGTCGGAAGAATACTCGGAGAATCGGCGGCATTGCTCTTTACGGCAGGATTTGCTCATACATTGAACGGATTCTTCGACGGACTTATCAGTTCGGGCTGTACGCTGACCGTTGCACTGTATTTTTTTGCAAAGGAACAGGGCGAATTTGAGGTCGCATTTGCTATCGCTGCTATCTTAATGATTATGACGCTAATAATAAATTTTACAGCGGCGCTTGTCAGCCGATATTGGGGGAAAAGGAGAAGTATATGAGATCTGTTATAACTGTAAAAGACCTGTGCTTGTGGTATGGAAAATCACAGGCACTCAAAGGGATCAACATGGAAATTCCTGAAAAAAACATTACTGCGTTGATCGGTCCCTCTGGCTGCGGAAAATCTACCTTTTTGAAAACGCTTAACCGAATGAACGACCTGATACCCAATGTTAAAATTACAGGCGAGGTATTATATAACGAACAGAATATCTACAGTTCGTCTGTCGATGTGAGTGAACTTCGGAAAAACATTGGAATGGTGTTCCAGAAGCCGAATCCATTTCCTATGAGTATTTACGATAATATTGCTTACGGTCCCCGAACGCACGGAATACGGAGTAAAATAAAGCTCGATGATATTGTAGAGCGCTCTTTGCGTGACGCGGCTATTTGGGAAGAAGTAAAGGATAGACTTAAAAAGAACGCTTTGGGACTTTCCGGAGGTCAGCAGCAACGCCTTTGTATTGCCCGTGCGCTTGCCGTGGAGCCGAAGGTTCTTTTGATGGACGAACCGACTTCTGCACTCGACCCGATCTCTACTTCTCATATAGAAGAACTTGCAATAAAACTGAAAGAAAAGTATACCATTGTTATAGTAACGCACAATATGCAGCAGGCTGTCCGTATCTCAGATAACACGGCGTTCTTTCTGCTTGGAGACTTAATTGAATTTTCTGAGACAGAAGCGATATTTTCACAGCCGGGGGATAAACGTACAGAAGACTATATTACAGGGAGGTTCGGATAAATGCGACGGGAATTTGATGAACAGTTAGAGCTTCTTCATAAGGAACTTATTGAAATGGGCGCGCTATGCGAAAATGCTATTGCCATGGCAGCAAAAGCGCTGTCAGAGGGAAATACTAAAATTGCAGATAAAGTTCCTGCGCTGTCTGCCGAAATAGACAGGAAAGAACGTGATATTGAGACGATGTGCATCAAACTGCTTTTACAACAGCAGCCGGTGGCAAAGGATCTGCGTGTGATCTCCTCTGCACTTAAAATGGTTACGGATATGGAACGCATCGGAGATAATTCGAGTGATATTGCGGAAATTGTGATGATGGCAAATATTAGGGTACTCAATAACATACCGTCGATTCAGGACATGGCAAGAGCGACAATAAAGATGGTTACAGACAGTATCGACGCTTTTGTAAAGCGTGATGTAAATCTTGCTAAAGAGGTGGTTGACTATGACGATGTTGTAGACGGCTATTTTGATGATATTAAAACAAATCTGATTGGACAGTTCGGAAATCCGGAAGTTGACGGAGAAAAGGTACTTGATCTTTTGATGATCGCAAAATATTTTGAGCGCATAGGAGATCATGCGGCGGAGATTGCAAAATGGGTGTTGTTTTCCATTACAGGCAATAAAGTTGATATAAAAAGCAGGATTACTGATACAGAAGATTCCAATTGATGCCGTTATTACAAAAGACTGTTTAAACATAAAACCCGTAAAGCATATTATTCTCTCTATTTATATACAGTTTATCGGGTTTCTATTGACAATATAATAGAAAGCAGTCATGTGCTTTTGTCTGTTTAAATCAAAAAACGCTTTTACCCATGAGCCATGAGTAAAAAGCGTTTTTTGAATATTTTTACATGTCGTAAGTTTTATCAATCTTTTTCAGTTCGTTAAAGGTATCGATCTCTATTATATCATCGAAATTACATTCGCGCACAGATACATTGTAATTATCGATATGGTATTCAAGGGCGACCTGATCCCAGTAACGTTCCTTGCCTCCCGGAGCCTGATAAACATCCTTGACGTCTTCAACTAATTTTGCGCCGTCCTCTTCCGTCCAGTAGGAGATGCCGAACATATGATAACAGTCGACTCCGCCGAGCGCAAGCTTTGTAACGCGTCCTCCTTCGGTGTACAGACACCAATCGTTCGTTTTATCTACCGGCACTCCGAGATAATTGGAGGAATATTGGTATTTTGTTATGAGCGACGGATTATAAAGGAGAAGATCCGCTTCCATAACATAAGCATTTTTAAGCAGGTAGCTTGCGCAGTATGCCGACGAAATATTATTTGCTTCATTATAAACAGGATTTTCGATAAATTTTATCATCGGATATTTGTATAACAGCTGATCGAACTGCTCTCCCAAATATCCGCGCACGATATAAATCTCTGTTATCCCCTGCGCAATAACCGCATCTAAAAGTGAATCAATTATCCTTTTTCCTTTAACCCTGACAAGCGGTTTCGGTGTGTTAAAGGTTATAGGCGCAAGACGCGAGCCAAAGCCTGCGGCAATAAATACCGCGCGTTTAACTCTGAATCCTTCTAAAACATCGCGTCCTTTTTCTGTTATCTCACTGTCCGATATGATTCCGTCAGCGGTAAGCTCTGTTATGATCTTATTTACCGTGCCTACAGACATACCTGTATTTTGTGCAATTGTCCGCTGTGTTTCTTTTCCGCTGCTTTCCGCTAAATAGACTAATATATCAAACTGTTTTTTTGTGATCATTTTTCAGTGATGTTCCTTTCCGGAGCAAGTCCGTTATTAAAAAATTTTACTTATCTTGATAAAGACAGAGTCTCTTTTTCCGATACAGATTTTACGTTCTTTTTGACTGCCGGATCGGATGTACGTTCTCTTGATATAAACTTTTTTATTATATACATTATCAGTTTCATCAATATATTTATCGCAAGAATTAAAAGCGATATGACCGCCGCGCATTCAAGCTGTGTCTGCGCCTCAAACTGGTTGATCATAAGTGCAGCCGGTTTATTGGAGGTCGTCGCCAAAAAGGAAACCGCAGAAATCGTCATCATACAGTTTACAAAAAAGTATGAAAACATTTCACAGATCGTAAACGTGCATTGCGGAATAAAAACATCCTTTATCATTCTTAAACGGCTGATACCGAGAGTTTCTCCGACAGACTCCAGGTTTCCGTTGATTTTTCCAAGCGAATTATACATCATAATATACGGGGACGCTATAAAATGGATCGTATTGACCATTATAAGAATAGCTATCGTACCGTAAATAAAGCTTCCTTTAAAAACTATAACGTAAGAGAGACCGAGAACGATCCCAGGAATGGCGGCAGACGTAATGGCAATAAGATGCAGAAATCTCGACGTCGCTGTCTTTATACGCGCCGTAAAATATGCTGTGATAAAAGAGATAATTACTCCGGTCACAGAAACAAGCACGGCAATTATTACTGAATTACATAAATACTTCCCTGCGCTGAGATTGAAAGTTTTGGCAATGTTTTCAAGTGTGAATGTAAGATCGGCCGGGTAATTTTCGGCAAAACCAAGTATAACAAAAGCCGCGATCGGGAGCAGAACGCACAGTGAAACAGCTCCGCAGAATAAATAAGCGAAGATCCTTTTCAGTCTGCTTCCGTCACTTTCAAAACTCTTTGTAACATACGAGGAATTTCCGCGGTCCTTATTGCACAGATCAAATATGAACGCTATAACAGCGGGTATCAGCAGAATTACGCCGTAAACAGCTCCTTTTCCGAAATCAAGCTGTCCGATCACCTCCTGATACATAACAACAGGTATCGTAGAAAATTTCCCTCCGACAATAAGCGGTACTCCGTAATCGGTTATTATCATTGTAAAAACTGCAAAAATCACTGAGATAAGGGGTTTACGCAAATACGGGACCGTTATTGCGGTAAACTGTCTCCATTTAGGTATTCCTAAAATCTCCGCCGCTTCATACGGCGATCTGTCTTCATATTTAAGGATATCCCTGATCATAAGAAAAGCTACGGGAAAAGCATACATAACAGATCCGATGACGATTCCCCACATGCCGTATATATTCCAGTCCAGACCGAACAGGCGTGTTATTATTCCGTTGTTTCCGAGAAGCACTATAAGTCCCATGCCATGAGATATTGACGGAATCAGCATGGGCAAAATTAAAATTATATTCCAAAAACCTTTGAATTTTATTCCGGAACGTTCAACGCATGCTGCCAAAATATATGCGATTACTAATGCAATGACTGTTGAAACCGTTGCAATTTTAAGAGAATTCAATGATGCGGCGGCAAACACCGGGCTGTGTATTACACGGCTGATACTGTCGGAGCTGATATAAAACAGCATCCGTATAAGAGGCATGATAACTAAAAATACAAAAAACAGAATCAGCAGCAGCTTGCACATTCCCGAATAATGAAAGCTATGGCTGCCTTTAGAGATATGTAAGCGTTTCGCCTTTTTCAATCAAGCTCACCTCACATATTTTACGAGCGAATCGATCTTCGCCTGAAGGTTATCTATAACAAAAGTCTTTACATAATTATTTTCGGGAGCCTCTATGATCTCCTCCGGAGTACCGATCTGAACAAGCTTTGCATTGTCCATGATCATTATTCTGTCTGAAAGTGCAAACGCTTCCTCCTGATCATGTGTTATATATATCATTGTTGTGCCGAACTCAGACTGGATATTTTTAAGTTCTTTCCTGAGCATCAGCCGGGTTGCAACATCGAGTGCGGACATCGGTTCGTCAAACAAAATAATGTCGGGATTAAGAACAAGAGTTCTGGCTATGGCAACTCTCTGCTGCTGCCCTCCCGAAAGCTCATGAGGCTTTTTGAAGGCATGCTCAGAAAGTCCCATATGACCGATCATTGCTTCGGTTCTTTTTTTCGCGTCGCTTCTTTCCGACTTTCTTATTTTAAGAGCATACTCTATATTTCCGAAGACAGTCATATTTTCAAAAAGCGCATAGTTTTGAAATACGATCCCCATTCCGCGCTCGGAGGCAGGCTTAACTGTTATATCCACCCCGTCCTTTATAATCTGTCCGCCCGTAGGTTTGAGCAGACCGATCAGTATTCTGAGCAAGGTCGTTTTTCCGCAGCCTGACGGACCGAGAATCGACAGAAACTCACCTTCCGAAACATCAAAGCTGATATCATTCAAAACCTGTTTTTCTTCGAATTTATGAAAAACCGAATTTACGCTTAGCTTGTTTTTATTATCCGCCATCTTTAATTGAACCTTTCCGCCGGATATGCGGTATATACCGTATATCCGGCTTCATTAAAACGTTTTTTTAAGCACAAATATTTTGCTTGGCAAAAACAAAAGTCTGATCAGTTAAATTTATACCGTATACAGCTCAGTATTTCCATTTTTCAAGGATTCTGCTTTTTTCCGCATTCGTATTTACACCCATATCCGTATACTTTATATTGCTCGGATAATTTTTAACCTCGCAGACCGAATCTTTGAATATCTGTTCGGGATAAAATTTATTGTTTGTTTCCTTAGAATAGGTGTTTATCATAAAATCGAATACTTTTTTTACGCATTCTCTGTTTTCCTTACCGCTTATTACAGCCTGGCCGTACATCGAATAAGGAGAGCCTTCCTCAAAAAACATTATATCAAGCTTAGTTCCGTCGTTTATTGCGTTTACAGCCTGCGCGGTCATTCCGAGTCCGATCGCAGCTTCTTTATTTTTAAGTGCATTTACAGGACCGGAACCGGATGAGGTATACGAAAGTATGTTATCACTGAGCTTATCAAAATAATCAAACGCCGCATCCTCGCCCATTGATACGATAAGCGCTTTTAAGAACATATATCCCGTACCGGACGACTTGGGATTAGGCATCGATATAAGTCCTTTATACTCCGGCTTCAATAAATCTTCATAGCTCTGAGGTACGGCCAGATTTCTTTCTTCAAGAACCTCCGGATTGATTATTATTGCACCGCCGTTTCTCAGTTCGGGAAGATAGTAATTGCTTACCGCAGCATCAGCTGTATAAACCGATCTGTCGTATGAAGAGACGTCTGCAAGTACGCCGTTTTCTGAAAGCTGCTCCAGATAGGCATATTCCAGATCATATGTGATATCGCAGTCTGTATTCTTTCCTTCGGCAATCAAAGTCGCTGCATGGCTGCCCGTATCCTTATATTCTACGATACAGTCATAATCCGGAAATTCTTCTTTGAGTCTGGCCTTCAGATCTTCGACTCTGAAATCCTCGGCACTTGTGTAAATAAGTACCGATTCCTTCTTGCCGGAACATCCGAAAAGCGAAACTGTTCCCCAAATTGCAGTCAGTGCCAAAACTGCGGAAATAATCGTTTTAGTTTTTTTCATTTTGATACCTTTCCTTTCTTGATCCATCTGTTCGATTTTTTTGTATTTATATTTTGTGTTGAACAAAATATATTCAAATTTAGGTTTTTTAGGGCCAAAAATTACAAAAATAAAGCGCGTGTTCAATTGACGCCTTATTTTTGTATTTTTGAACAGCCATTTGATCTTCTCAAATAACCGTTTTCGGTTCTCAGTTGCACTTAAGAGACTTTATGAATCATCACGGATGTTTTGTATAAAAAGCCCGGCTGCTTATGATCAGTCTGTACTTACAGAATCATTTACATTATTCTGAGACGCATCATCCGACCGGTTTTCTTCGCCGGCAGCACCGGAAGATCTCTTTCCCGACAAACGTTCAATAATATAGTCTGCCGCGGCTTCCCCGCTCTTTCCGAGATTATAGAAATAATTGTTCTTAAGCTCTATTATCTTTTCCCTGTAGCTGTCCTGATCATTAAGCAACCCGTCTACAGCTTCGGTTATATTGACAGTTTCCTCTTTGCTTATGGATTTTCCTATAATATCTCTTGCAGTTATATCAAACGGCTTTAACTTGATCTTTTTATAATCCTTATTTACTACCTTCATTTCGGTATTGATAAAGAGAGTGGGCTTATCGGTTGTAAAACTGAATTCAAAAGCAATTGCCGACCAGTCGGTAATGACCATATCCGCCGTATAGACAGTAACATTGGAAGAAAAATCTGTTTCGATCATAAAATCGGGGCCGAATCTATCTTTATATTTTTCAATAATGGATTCCATCTGAAGCGGAAAGCGTCTTATATACTGGGGATGCGGACGAACTATAACTCTGTATTTTTCACATATCAGACCGGACAAAATATTGTCAAGACAGCTGTCCAGAATATTGTCATACTGCCATGACGGAGCAATAAGGATCGTGGGCTTCTCGTTTTCGGTCTTTTCCATGGCACTGTACGCAGAGATCATGTTATCAATAAGCCCGTAACCGCATTTTACAATACGTTTTCTCTTTGTTTTGCGGAGCTTCTCCATTTCGCGGACTTCAATTCCCTGATTTTTACTTACGACAAAGATCGTGTCAAAATAGTCCAGCGCTCCGGTACGGTATGTAAGGTTAAAGCTTGTGCAGGCGTGATCTACGAAAATATACTCGATATTCTTTTTCACCCTCGACCGTTTTATATGATATTTCTCAAGGTCGGGAGTAGTCATAACGACCATTTTACATTCGAGCTTCATCATAAAAGCGATGAGCTGGTTTCCGCTTATATAATACGGCTTTATTCTGTCGTTTCCGAGTTCAAATATTTTATCATTCGGATCGCTTGTAATATAATAAATAACCTCATCCGATTTTTCAAGCAGAGCATTTATTATATTTTCAAAATATTTATAAAACCCGCTTTGCTCAGAATAGAACATAAGCCGCATATTCTCAAGCGTATTCCCCTTGCAGATCTCACGGTAATACTTTCTTGACAGCTTACTGTTCTTTCGCTGGATCTCCGCGTCTTCCTTCGCCCGTGCTTTTATTTTGTTAAGAGTATCGTAATCAATGTATTTTTTGGGGTTATAAATCACATTGACAAGGTACATGACCGGAATCGAAAAAAGATTACCGAATATCCAGTAAAGACCTACGCCGGCGGGAACAAGAAAAGCAAAGTATGCTGAAAAGGCAATCATAAATGCAGTCATTCCCCAGCGTGCCAAAAATCCCTGCTCGATCTGCAGAACATTTATCTTGTTCTGCACAATGCACATTATCAGTGCGCTCAGGCCGGCAAGTACGGGAATAAGTACTAACAGATTAAGGGCAAAGCTCGGTACTGCAGACAGATCAAAGCCTAAAAAGTTCATATCTATAGAACGCATTTTCTCGATCATCTGCGAAACATCGCTGCCGCTGAGCGCTCCGCCCTGGCAGGACATATAAGCATCGTAGTTTGCCGGATCTGCAACATTCCGCAGAATAGTAAGCTCAGGAGATGAGCCGAGATTGGCAAGTCCGGTCAGTTCCATAGTTTTGGCTGTAAATACATCGATCGCTTTCTGCGAAAAATGCAGGATATGCTTAAGCGGTCTGTATACTACATCGATAAGTCCGAATATAAGAGGAAGCTGTATAAGAAGCGGGATCGTCCCTGCAAAAGGATTATATTTTTCCTGCTTATACAATTCACTCTGAGCGTCAAGAAGAGCGTCTTTATCATCGACATACTGGAATTTAAGCGAATCAAGGCGCGGCTTCATTTTAATCATTTTAATGGAATTTTTCTGAACCATTAAAGAAACCGGAAATAAAATCACTTTTGTGAAAAGAGTGAATATAATTATAGCCATTCCGTAATTACCGATCACATCATAACAAAGCTTCATGATGTAACCGAGCGGAGTGCCGAGTATATTACCGATAAGTCCCATGTAGAAATTCTCCGTCTTTTATGTTAGTTTTCTTATGTCGGGGAAAAAGCTTACAATTACCTTCCCTTTTATTTCTTCAAAACGTACAAGCGGATCAGCCCACTTGCGTGAGTCGTTTGACTCAGCTCTGTTATCTCCCATAACAAAGTAGCCGTCACTGTCTACCGTGATCTGTTCCATATTATATTCATCGGATATCAGTGAAAAATCGTTTTCTTTTTTTTCGCCGTTAATATATATAACGCCGTTTTTTATCTCAACAGTATCTCCCGGAATTCCGATGATCCTTTTTACTATTGTTTCATCCGAAACATCTTTTTTCCGGAAAACAACTATATCTCCGTACGCAGGTTCAAACGGCAGACGGCTTACTAATACCCAATCGTTTTTTTCAAGCGTAGGCTGCATTGAATTTCCGACAATTCTGACAGCTGAAAATATAAAATGATTCACTGCCAAAGCCGCCGAGACGGCAGCAACAATTATTAAAACCGATCTGTAACTGTTTTTGAGAGATCTCATATAAATTCTTGAATTCTCTTATAAAAAATTTATTTTAAGAATTTTTGTCTGAATCTTCAGCATTTATATCCGATTCGGCTTCATCATCGTCAAGATCAAACTCATCGTCGTCGTAAACGTCGCTGTCGGAGGTATTATTATCATAATTATCCTGTTCGGAAACGTCGTCTTTCTTTCGCGTTATCTTTCTCTTTAATTTTCTGAATGTGAAAGCAAATGCAGCTCCGCCGGCAACAACGATTCCGACTATGATCTGAACTATATATGTCATAGCCGAAGGATCTATATATGCATTTGCAGTTGATGAGAAGAATATCATTCCCAAAACAAAAACTGAACAGAATTTCATGAGTGTACTGATTTTTTTCATATTTTTAAAGTCCTCTCTCTTTAGAAGTTAACCGTAAAAAGGATATTTTATAGGAAGTACCTTTGTATTGACCCAATTTTTAAAATCAGCGGCATGACCGTGGATTTCGTAGATGTAGAGATCCTCTTCCCTGCCGTCTACCATAACCGCTTTATAAAACGTTCTTACTATTTCTTCATTTTCACTGATTTCATCAAGTGCGCGGCCGTATTTTGAATGATCTATGCCTGCTGATTTCAGAATAGTAGCCGGAACATTTTTTAAAGAAACAGGCGCCTCTGATGTTTGAAGCGGAGTTCCTTCGGAGCCCGGAGGCTTATAGAATAATCCGATTCGGTTAGCCTTTTGAAGCGGTTCTTTGTCAGATATCGGACTTCCGTGATCCGCAGTAATTATTATTCCTGCATTTTTATAAATTCCGTTCTCTTTCATCTTTTTAAATGCATTAAACAAGATCTGAAATGATCCCTTTGTTTGTTCGAGCGATGAAGTCGATCCGGAGCTTCTTGTACCGTCAGCATTTAATGTATACGGTGTGTGCGATCCGTTAAAATGATAGAATTTAAAATATTTATTCTTGTTATTGAGCTTGATTTCTTCAAGGTCTCTGTTAAACTTTGTTTCATCGATCTCATATACCGTACTGTTTAAATATGCTCCGTTATTTATATCGTCTGTATAACACCAGAAGAAAGGTTTTAAAGCGAGTGGAACATATCTGTAAGCAGAAAGAGTCAAAAGACTGTCTATAATATTAGAAGCATCGATCTTATTATTCAGGCTTGAAGCATTTGACACATATTCTTTCGCGGTATTCCCATGTCCGAACATACAGTTGATGTCAGAATAAATATCGATCTTATACCCGGCAGACTTTAGATCTTTAAGTATATTTTTACCGCCTGAGTCCCATGATTTTTCAAAAAAATCATACTGAGGAATCTGATATACGTCTTCCTCGCATGCTGTCATTATGAAGTTTGCCGCCGGTTTTGTTCTTGCATGTTCCGATATTGCATTTGTATAGCTTGTAAAACCGTCCAATTGCTGAAAAAATTCAGGATCGTTTTCAAGAACTTCTTCTATAAAATCATAGTCAAGCCTGTCCATGAGAAAAACAAGCGTATTTTGTTCTGCCGAATAATCAACTATTTCGTCTGTGGACAAATAATAATCGTAATCCTTTATTTTTACGGCACTATCTCCCGTATATATAGTAATGAGAGCAACCGACTGCATTACTACAAGCAAAGCGGAAACGACCGATACCGTGCTGAGCCAAGCTTTTTTATTGAAATACTGAATGATATACGGAATTAAAGCTATTACAAATAAAACGGCGAGTCCCGCAAGCATCTTGTCGGTTTGATTTTGCCAGTCTATTGCATCTCCTGTCAGCGCGCCTAATTTACCGTTCAGGAAATTTCCCTGGATATATCCGCATATTGTAGCCGTAAAAACGCCGCTTACAGCATAACGGAAGATCCTGCCTTTAAAAACAGAGAGCAGAAAAGAAAGCAGAACAAAGACCGCCGCTGTTACCGCCGCCATGACCGGAGTTATTTCCATAACGTCAAAGGAAAGCGAGTCACTGCTGAATGCCGTTATTTCAACCGGACCGAAAAAAAGAAAAGTAAAGCAAAACGCAAGCGAAGCCGAAGCTGCAACCAAAAGTCTTTTTGTATATTTTATATCATCTTTCCATAAGGCAGTTAATTTTTTTTTGAATATATTGTTTTTATCACATTTGACAATTTCGCTCAAAAAATCATCTCCATTTGAATTAAATTGCAGTGTTATCTGAACAAATATAAAGGATATTATTTATTTATAGAGTATTATAAACTAAAATCTATATAAAGTCAAGTTATTTAATCAATCTTAAGAATTTTAATGCGTTTAAATTGTCAATGCATTACAATAATTTAATAAACCTGTGCAGATAAAATTTGGTCTGCACAGATTTATTAAATCTATACTTTTATACTTGTTCTTGCTTTTAAAAATGGGCCGTTGACTATAATTTTCGCCTTTTAAAGACAAAGGTAAAAATAATACCGACGGCGAGAATACTTATCGAAATGATAAGCCATGCGCAAGCTGTAACGGAATTTGCTGATTGCACTGTAGAATTATTTTGCGCTATATTATCAATGGATCCGTTTTTATTCGGTATTTTTCCATTCATATCTGTCTGAAATTCTTCTTGTTTATCTCTGCTCTGCCCATTCGTCTCGTTTTCTTCTTGCGTTTGACCTCTGGGAATTTGATGTAACGTTATGTTCTCATCAGTATCCTCTGTATTATACGAATTGTTTGACGGAATTTGTTCAAAAGAAGATGAATTGCGGTTGTCTTCATCCAAAGGCGGCATTTGCGCGAAACCGTTATTATCCGCTGTTCCCGGCTGATTTTTTATGTCGCTGCCCAGGTTGTTCATACCCCCGCCGATAGAATTCTGCATCGTTCCCATGTCGCTGATCTGTAAATCACCTGCATCAATCAATTGGCTTTCTTTTTGTGTATCAGACGTTGATCCTATATGACCGTTCAACTGACCCTCTATGCTTTCGGCACGAAGCAGACAGAATTTCTTAAGAGTTGAAATTCCGGTTTCAAATTCTTCATAGGTGCAGAATTTGGTCGAATCTTTTTCTACATACGGCGAGATCATAGAAGAAACGCTGTCTATCATATTTTCAAAATTGCCGCTTTTAAACCACTCGGAAATAAATTCGGAAAAGTAACGGTGATAGAGTTCTGTATATTCTTCATTTGCAAATATCCACGCAATCATTGGTCTGTCCTCGACATTTCCGCCCGAAACAGGAGAATCTATAGGATAATTTACAAAATCTGTTGCATTACCGGCTGATTCAAATCCGCCGAATGCAAGATTATAGTCCCAGGGAATCATCTGCATTTGTCCGTCTTTTTCGTATAGATAGTAGTTATGGATTATTGAGCCTGTATAGCTATCAAAATTAAGTACGAAATTGTGTACCACAAAATAACGTATTACAGTTTCAATGTCTACAGTACCGTTAAGATTTTCGCCGTTTGACAGTTTTTTGAGTGCATCAATCAAGCGTATTTTATCAATGCTCTCAATAGCGGTTTTAGCATTGTCAAAAATGTTGGAATAGCTGTCCGGTTCATCGTCAATATATTTCAGCATGACATCATCGCTGCTCATTCCGCTGTAGGGCATTTCGTTTAGTCTGTCACCCTGCGGTGTATTACTGTCTGTAGTGTTACCGTCATTTGGGGTATTGTCATTATCAGCGGGCGGTGCCATACCGTCCGGCATTTCTCCCGTGCCGGGATTAAACGGAAATTTACCGTCCGGTAATTCCGGAGATGTGCCGCCATGCATTCCGCTTGGCTTTTGCCCATCACTTATACTGCCAGGAATTTGATCAGCGGTATTTGAATTATTTCCGGGAATATCATCCGGCGTCTGCTTAACTTGTTGATTCGTTCTCGGAAAAGTATTTGCATTGTCAGTATTTTCGGATTTCGAATCCTCTAAAAATTTATCCATATCAAATTTTTCGCCGTTGCCGCGACCGCCGCCCATGCCGGTACTGTCAGGTTTATAGAGTTCTCCGTAATCATTTCCGTAGTTGCGCTGCAAAAATGCTTCTTCAATACCCTCAACAGCAAGATACAGTCCCCAGTCTTCTCCGTTTACCATAATATTTACATAACTGCAAAGCGGGGATGCCACGCCCATCTGTGCCATCATCTGATAAGTCAGATAATCTTTCATGTAAGTGTTGTCCTGAATAATATTATTCAGACATAGTTTATCAAGTCCGTAATATGTTTTCGAATTGTCATAATGGTCAAATTCAATTTTAAAGCTGTACCGATTATTTCCATAGCCTTCTACCTGAGTGAGCGATGTGTTTCCCTTAGCCCTGATCGCTACATTTTTGTACGCCTCATTGTCGATTACAACGGAACAGGAATAATATTCCTCGTTTTTGCAGTTTGCAAGGAATTCGTCCCAGTTATCCATTACGATATCAATACTATGTACACCCGATGTGTCAAACAGTCTGTTTTCATATCCTGGCGTATAGGCTTCTTTTTTTATGCCGAAACTTTCTGCATTGACAAAAAATACGGTAAGAAACAACGTAAAAACGAGAACAACACAGCATATCCTATCAAAATGCTTATGTGTTGACATAGTAACCTCCTTAACCCATATATTCGCCGTTATAGCTGACAAGAACTGCACTGTTAATGCCGTTCATCTCCGAAAGCTCGTTTACAAAGTCCGTATTATCATTTTTCATTCGGATTTCAAAATTCAACTCAATATTCCCTTTCTCGGCGGTCTTACTTTTTACAACACATTTTTGCACTTTACTTTGAAGAAAATCGACCGCTTTCTTTTCGGCTGTCGAATCGTTGCATGACAAAACAACTATATAAGGATTGCAGTAAGATTTTTTATTTACGAAAACAAGAAGAATTACTCCGATAATAATACTGCCGATTACAGCAAGAGGAATCATACCTGCCGCTAATACAATGCCGACAGCAATAGACCAGAACAGGAACGCAATGTCGAGTGGTTCTTTGATTGCCGTACGGAAACGAACAATAGACAAAGCACCTACCATACCGAGTGAAAGAACAACGTTAGAAGTTACCGCTAAAATAACAACGGTTGTAATCATAGTAAGCGCTATAAGAGTCGTGCCGAAACTGGAGGAATACATGACTCCCTGATAGGTCTTTTTATATACTAAAAAAATAAATAAACCGATTCCGAAAGCCAGTATTAAAGCCAGCATCATATCAAGAATGCTTACACTTGTAATATTATCAAGAAAACTTGATTTAAAGATGTCACCAAAAGTCATAACAGATTTCTCCTTTTATATATAATATTTTTATCCGTAGATTCTGCACGCTGCATATTTGGAAAACGCGCCTATTCTGCAATTTCCGAGCTGGACAGCATCACGGATGATGTCCGGTAAATACTCGTCCCACTTCACTTCTAAAATAATCGGAGCATTCCCGACAGGAACCGTAACGCTGGTCCGATTCAAAAAGTCCGTATTCTGCAAGCCTGAACGAATATTATAATCTAAAGTAATACGAACATTGCCGGGAGCAAAAATAAACGGCTCTCTTGTATAATCTACAATCGTTTTGGGACGCAAACCGCCGCCGGTGATTTTGCTGTAAAACTCTATTGCAAGCGGTTGAGAATTCCGGATAAGTATACCATAATTGCCGTCTAATATAGCCTGCACACTTTCTACAGACAGCGGAGCGCTTTCCTTCAGGCAAAGTCCGTTTATTTTGCTTTTCTTTTCAAGCCTGATAAAAGATAAATCGCCGTTATAATATCGAATACGAAATTTTTCACGTATGTTTACACCGTCTGTTTTTTCTCTGAGCGCCTTATCCGTCGGTGTGTCAAAGTAAAGACTGCGGATTTCATATTTCCCGTTTACGGTATGACTGTCACGCCCTGCAATCTTCGACAGCCGTCCGCGAAGAACCAGCATATCACTGTAGGTTATTTCATGTTTCCACTCGTGCCGATATTTCATTTTG
>CABUHS010000018.1 GCA_902491535.1 uncultured Eubacteriales bacterium | reverse complement strand
CATATGGATCGCGTTATGCAGCGCTTCGGACTTGTTTATTACGGCTGCTGCGAACCGCTTGATCACGTGATTCCTTATCTGAAAAAATATCCTAAGGTTCGCAAGATCGGAGTTTCTCCGTTTGCGGATATCGAGCTTTGTGCCGAGCAAATAGGAAAAGATTACGTCCTATCGAGAAAACCCCATCCGGCATATGTGGCAAACCGTTTTTCGGCAGATGTTGTTCGCGGTGAATTGCGACAAACCGAAGATATTTGTACAAAATACGGATGCAGTTACGACTATACGCTTAAAGATATAAGCACGGTGGATCATGATCCTCGGCATATTTTTGAATGGGCGCGTGTAATTACCGAAGAACTTGACAGATATTACGGAACAGACTGTTAACATTTACGGTGAAGAAAGGGGATATTATAATGAATATATATGAGGAAATTTCAGAAAATCTGCAGCGTGGCAAAGCCAAAAATGTGTCGGAACTGGTGACACAGGCATTAGAAAAAAATTGCGATCCTGTTGAAATTTTAAATAAAGGTATGATTGCCGGCATGAATGTGATCGGCGGAAAATTCAAGCGTAATGAAGTGTTTGTTCCACAGGTCTTGGTTGCCGCACGTGCGATGAATGCAGGACTTACTGTTTTGCGTCCGGCATTGGCACGGGTAGGAGCCGAGCCACTCGGTACGGCTGTTATTTGTACGGTTCAGGGCGATATGCACGATATCGGTAAAAATTTAGTAAAGCTTATGCTTGAAGGTCAGAGCATTGAATGTATCGATTTGGGCGTCGATGTCCCTGCGCAAAAGGTTGTAGAAGCTGTTCGTGAGCATAATCCTCAGTTGGTTTGCCTGTCGGCGCTCCTTACTACAACTATGTTAAGGCAAAGAGAGGTCATCGAAGCTTTGGAAGAAGCCGGCTTGCGTGACAAGGTCAAGGTAATGGTCGGCGGCGCACCTATTACGCAGGAATTCGCTGATGAGATAGGTGCAGACGCGTATACAAAAGATGCGGCAAGCGCGGCAACGCGTGCTTGTGAGCTTTTGGTTGGGGTATAAAAATGGATATGAAGAGCTGGATGAGAAATCTTTCAAAAAGCCGTAAACCGATACCGATTTTATCATTTCCATCCGTACAGCTTACCGGTGTAAGTGTTTATGAACTGACGCATAGTGCAGAATTGCAAACTCAGGGTATGATTAAAATTGCCGAGTGTAACGACGCAGCAGCTTCTGTAAGTATGATGGATCTTTCAGTTGAGGCAGAGGCATTCGGATGTGAGATTAAAGCGCTTGAAAATGAGGTTCCTACCGTTGTGGGCGCGCTCATCGCCGATGAAGAACAGGCCAAAGGGATGAGTGTGCCGTCGGTCGGCGACGGAAGGACAGGCATGTACGTAAAAGCGGCGTCCGATGCGAAAAAAGCGATAAAAGACCGTCCTGTATTTGCGGGAATTATAGGCCCGTTTTCTCTTGCCGGCAGACTTATGGATGTTTCGGAGGCTATGGTTTACTGCATTGCCGATCCTGATTTCGTTCATATAACGATGAAAAAAACCACCGAGTTTTTAAAAGCGTATGCCAGGGCATATAAGGATGCAGGTTTAGACGGTATTGTTATGGCAGAACCGCTTTCAGGGCTTCTTTCTCCTGATTTGGAGGAGGAGTGTGTTGCCCCGTACGTAAAAGAATTGATCGGGAGTGTGCAGGATGATAATTTTGCGGTCATTTATCACAATTGCGGACCGAACGTACCGATCATGGCAAAATCCATTGCAAATAACGGAGCTGCCGCTTATCATTTCGGCGATGCAGTTTCACTTAAAGCTATGTTGGATGTTATGCCTTCCGACCGTCCGGTTATGGGCAATATTTCTCCTGTCAGCCAGTTTAAAAACGGAACTCCGGAATCTATGCAAAAAGCGGTGCGGCAACTGTTGGATGAATGTTCGGCTTATCCGAATTTTGTGCTGTCATCAGGTTGTGACATTCCTCCCGCAACGCCGATGGAGAATGTGGATGCATTTTTCAGTGCCGCACAGAATTATTATGACAAATGATTTAGAAAAAGGCAGCACGACCGTATTCTGTGGCGGCTGTCTTTTTAGAGGCAAGTATGGCGCAAAGAGAAAAAATTATCAAAGTTCCGCCGGAGGCGGCGGGAATTAAGCTGAGCGATTATTTGATATCACAGGGGTATATACCTGCTATGGATTGCGGCGGCATAGGTACATGCGGGAAATGCCGTGTGAAGTTGTTATCAGGCTCGTTTGACGGCACAGTACCCGATGAAACAGGCATGGTACGTTCCTGCCGCGCCGTTTGTTCGGCACAGGGTGCGGATATATCGCTTCCGGAACGCTTTAGTAAAAAAAACGTTATAAAAATAAGTTCGGAAGGCAGCGTATGCAGCGATAACAGTCAATACGGGCTGGCTCTGGACGTTGGCACAACGACGATTGCGGCGGCGCTTGTTTTTCTTAAAGAAAGTACGGTTGTTGCAACCGATTCGAGGCTGAATCCGCAACGCGTTTTCGGCGCGGATGTTATGAGCCGTATTGCGGTGGCAGACGACGGAAAACTGTCAGTTCTGCAAAGTGTGGTATTAGAATGCGTTTCGGATATTATAAATTCGCTTTTGCGGCAGGTGGGAGCAACATTTTTAAAAGCGATTACCGTTGTGGGAAATCCGACTATGCTGCATTTGTTCTGCGGAATTTCTCCGTCAGATATGGGACAGTATCCTTTTACACCGGTATTTACCGAAGCAAAGTGTTTTTCAGGAGAGGAACTGTCGCTGCCGGCAGAAACAGTTTACATTTTACCGTCTGCCGACGCTTTTATCGGAAGTGATGTCACTGCCGGAGTGTTGAAAACACAAATGTATAAGCATACGGAGCCGAGTATTTTAATGGACATCGGAACAAACGGCGAAATGGTCTTATGCAGTGCGGATCCCGGTAAAAATATGCTGGCGGTTTCTACCGCTGCAGGACCTGCGTTTGAAGGAGCGGGTATTTCATGCGGGATCGGCGGTGTACAGGGAGCGATTAGCCAAGTAAAAATTAAAAACGGACAGCTGAGATATAAAACGGTTGGAAACTGTTCGCCTGTCGGAATTTGCGGGAGCGGACTTATTGATTTAATTGCACAGCTTCGACAGATCTCTGTAATTGATGAGACTGGATATATGGAAGAACCGTTTTTGATCGCCGAAACCGCATACGGTACGCCTCTTTTTTTGACACCGGAGGATGTGCGTGAGTTTCAAATGGCTAAAAGCGCGATACGGGCAGGTTTTGAAACTTTGCTCTTCGAGAGCGGACTATCGGTAAAAGATATAAAAAATATTTATTTAGCCGGCGGATTAGGAGTTTATATGAATCCGGAAAATGCAGCGGATATTGGATTGATTCCGCCGGACTTAGGTGATAAAGTAACGGCGGTAGGGAATTCCGCACTGGATGGTGCTGTACTTTGCCTGAGCGACGCTGAACAGCGCACGGAATTAGAAAGAATTGCAGTAGACTGCCGGATAGTTGAATTAAGCGTAAGCGAGGTATTTCAAAATGCCTTTATGGAAAATATGCTGTTTCCGTGTGATGCAGAGGAGAAATTAAAATGAGAATTGCGCAGATAATTTCGAAGGTACAAAACGGTCGGATGGATTTGCCTTATCCGATTTGTGAATTTACGCAGATTGCACCTCAGCATATTCCTTTTTCCGAAAGCGTTCGTAAGGCATGCGAGCAGAATGCCTGCGGATGCTACGGAAAATATTGGTCGTGTCCGCCAGGAGCGGGAAGTCTGGAGGAAAATAAACAGAGGCTGTTGAAGTACAAAAACGCATTTGTTTACACTACAAAACATCAGCTCGAGGACTCTTTTGATGCAGACGGTATGGAAAACGGGCGTAAGCAGCACTCGAAAATCGATAGTGCGCTTACGAAGTTGCTTTCGGACAGCGGTGAGCTTTTTGAAATATTAGGCACAGAGGGATGCAGCCGCTGTGAAAATTGTACTTATCCGGATTCACCGTGCCGTTTTCCGAAAACGATGCATTTATCTATGGAGGCTACGGGGATGAATGTAGTGGAACTAGCAAGTCAAACAGGCTTACATTATTATAACGGTGTAAATACAGTAACATATTTTTCTATGATATTATTTTAATCGGTAGTCTTAAACCCCGGTTCAGCCCGTGAAAACGGTAACCGGAGCAGAACTGCGGGTTTGATAACTATATATCGCGGGGATGGAGCAGTCGGTAGCTCGTCTGCGCGGCAAATAACGGAGGATACAAAATATGTCAATAAAAATGAAAAACGGATTAACAATAAAAAAACTTGTAATGATAGCTATGTTTTCGGCGGTGATCGCCGTTTGTTCTCAGATATCGGTACCGCTTCCGGTCGGCGTTCCAATAACGCTTCAGACTTTCGCAGTCGCACTTTGCGGATATCTGCTTGGAACAAAATCAGCTCTGATATCTGTTGCAGTATATATATCGGTCGGAACTGTCGGAGTTCCGGTATTTTCGAATTTTAAGGGCGGGATAGGCGTGCTTTTCGGAAAGACGGGTGGATTTATTGCCGGATTTTTACTTCTTGTTCTGTTTTGCGGTATAGGAATAAAAAGGAAGCATGCGACTTTTGCGATTGCATTGGGACTTTTAGGACTTGCTGCTCTCCATTTGTTCGGAAGCGTTTGGTATGCATATCTGTCGAGAATATCATTGTCTGCGAGTGTGCTTGCAGTTTCGGCGCCGTTTATTGTAAAGGACGCCGTATCGGTAACTTTTGCTTACTTTTTTGCCGCAAGACTCAGAAATATATTGAAAACCGATATATAATAAGAACCTGACCCACCCGCAATCAAAGCTTGCGGGCGGGTACCCCGGAACCTTGTTGTTTCAAACTAAAAAAGCAAGCGGAATTTGCTTATTCCGCTTGTTTTTTATTGGTAGATTATTTTGCACTTAATTAAAATGAAATATAAAAAACAATAGTTTTGCGATGCTTTTATTTTTGTCTTATCGGATGTAGAAATTCGGACAAAATTGAACAAAAAAACAGTTAGTTTGAGCTAACCGATGCGCATATTGCCGAAATTATTTTTTCTGTAAAAATGATGTTGACATAAACGTAATAAAGTAATATAATATACTCAGGTTAGCGAGAGCTAACCTGATGCAAAACTTTTGGGTTAGCATATACTAACTTAAAAAACGTTATATTTACAGTGATATAAAGTATAGAGAAAGAAGGAATCGCATTGATGCCGCTCACATATGCTGATACAGCGGAAGAAAATGTAATAATGAAAATCGGCGGAAGTCCTGATGTAAAAAAACATCTTGAGAATCTCGGGTTTACTGTCGGAGGAAGTGTATCGGTAATACAGACCGTTGGAGGAAACGTTATTGTAAAGGTCAAGGAAACTCGGGTTGCGATAAGTAAAGAGATGGCGCAGAAGATCATGATTTGATCGTATGGGTTTTCCTGATTATATAAATGAGAGCATTGGTATAATGCTTTAAATAAAGTATCAAGGAGGATATGTCATGAAAACGCTCAGAGAGGTAAAGATCGGACAGACAGCAAAGATCGTAAAGCTTCACGGCGAAGGAGCAGTAAAACGCAGGATCATGGATATGGGACTAACGAAAGGCGTTGAGGTTTAAGGTCGCTCCGCTCGGTGATCCCGTTGAGATAACCGTCAGAGGCTACGAGCTGTCGCTTCGTAAAGCAGATGCGGAGATTATAGAGGTAGAATAATTATATCTCATAACGGGTGCAAGCCCGATTTTTTCAGAACAGTCGGTTAGCCATCTCTAACTGTGAAAGAAAGGAATCAATTATGAATTTGAAAATCGCCCTTGCGGGTAATCCGAACTGTGGTAAAACAACACTGTTCAATGCATTGACGGGTTCCAATCAGTTCGTTGGAAACTGGCCCGGTGTTACCGTTGAAAAAAAGGAAGGCAAGCTCAAGAAGCATGACGGTGTTACCGTTACCGACCTTCCCGGTATTTATTCTCTGTCGCCGTATACACTCGAAGAAGTTGTAGCGCGTAATTATCTTATAAATGAACGTCCTGATGTTATTCTTAATATTATCGACGGAACTAATCTCGAAAGAAATCTGTATCTTACAACACAGCTTACAGAGCTTGGAATTCCGGTTGTTATAGCGATAAATATGATGGACATCGTAAGGAAGAACGGCGATAAGATAAATATTGCTGAGCTTTCACGCGAGATTGGATGCCGTGTTGTAGAGATATCGGCGCTTAAAGGCGACGGTGTTGCACAGGCTGCAGAAGCTGCAATAGACGCCGCTCAATCAACTAAAACAGTTCCTATGCATAAGTTTTCGGGAGCGGTGGAGCATGTTATCGCTCATATAGAGGAAGCTGCGCTTCATGATCTTCCGGAAGAAAGACAGCGTTGGTATGCCGTCAAAATTTTCGAGCGCGATAAAAAGGTTCTTGAGGAGCTTAAGCTCTCGCAGGAAACGCTTTCACATATCGAAAAGGATATAGAAGCAGCAGAAAAAGAACTTGATGATGATTCGGAATCTATCATTACAAATGAAAGATATATATACATAGCGGGTCTTATGAAAGGCTGCTACAAAAAGAAAAAAGTCGGCGGACTCTCTGTTTCTGATAAGATAGACCGTGTTGTAACAAACCGTTGGCTCGGACTCCCGATATTTGCCGTCGTTATGTTTCTTGTTTATTATATTTCAATGGTAACGGTCGGATCTGCTGCAACGGATTGGGCTAACGACGGACTTTTCGGCGATGGTTTTCACCTTTTCGGAATAGGCGGCGGAGAATATGAGGAGGTCTCTGAAGAATTCGGCGACGCATCAAATGTAATCAACGCATTTATTGACCTCGGAAACGAGGGCGGAGAAGAGTTTTCGGATCTTCTTGATACCGAGAGCGAGGAATTTAACGCTGAAATCGCAATAGACGCTCTTAAAGAGTATGCATCTACGTTTTCTCCGTCTGACACTGCTGACTATACAATAGAAAATGAGGAAGATCTTTCAACAAAAGACGTTACATATACCGTAAGCGATCTTTTGGCTGCGGTAGAGGTTTATGAAAAATATGAGTGCGCAGAGCCTGATCCGGCTGATTACGGAGTATGGGTTCCCGGAATACCGGTACTGATCGGCAACGGTTTGGAAGCAGCGGGCTGTGCGGATTGGCTTGAAGGACTTATTCTTGACGGAATTGTAGCCGGTGTCGGAGCGGTTCTCGGATTTGTTCCTCAGATGCTTGTCCTCTTCCTTCTGCTTGCATTTCTTGAAGCATGCGGATATATGGCTCGTATTGCATTTGTTATGGACCGTATTTTCCGTAAGTTCGGACTTTCCGGAAAATCCTTTATACCGATTCTTATCGGTACAGGATGCGGAATTCCCGGAATTATGGCTTCGAGAACGATCGAGAATGAACGTGACCGCCGCATGACTATAATGACTACAACATTTATACCCTGCGGCGCCAAAACACCATTTATCGGTATGATCGCAGGCGCTATCTTCGGAGGTTCTCCTGTTATAGCGATAAGCGCGTATTTTATAGGAATGTTCTCGATAATTATATCGGGTATAATGCTTAAAAAAACAAAAATGTTTTTCGGAGATCCTGCTCCGTTTGTTATGGAGCTTCCCGCATATCACCTGCCGACGGCAGGAAATGTTCTCCGCAGCATGTGGGAACGCGGATGGTCGTTTATTAAGAAAGCAGGAACTATAATTCTTCTTTCGACGATCGTTGTTTGGTTTGCAACATATTTCGGATTCGCCGAAGACGGATTCCGTATGCTTGCTGAAGATGAACTTGACAGCAGTATTCTTGCAGTCATAGGCGGTGCTATTGCATGGATCTTCAAGCCTTTGGGCTGGGGAAAATGGCAGGCGGTTGTTGCATCGGTTACAGGTCTTATTGCAAAAGAGAATATCGTCGGAACAATGGGTATTCTTTACAGCGGTACAGAAACGGTATACAGAAATCTCGCAACTGCATTTACAACAGTAAGCGGATATTCATTCCTTGTATTTAACCTTCTTTGCGCACCGTGCTTTGCAGCTATAGGCGCTATAAAGCGTGAGATGAACTCTGCAAAGTGGACTTGGTTTGCTATCGGATATCAGTGCGGATTCGCTTATCTTGTAGCGCTTGTTATCAATCAGCTTGGAAATATGTTTGCCGGATCCGTAAACATTGTCGGAGTGATCGTATCTGTTGCAGTAATAGCTTTTGCAGTATATATGCTTTTCCGTCCGTACAAAAATTCATCGTGTAAGCAGTCTGCATATTCACTTAAATAAGAAAAATCAGTTAAGGAGTTGTAGCGTGAAATTATATTAAATCACCGACCTTTTGTATAATTATTTCACGCTCAAATTTTCCTTAAAATGGGACAGGGTATATTTGTGTTTCCTTCGGAAACACATGAGAATTTCGTAAAAGTTTGTTCCGCCGCAGGGCGGCAGAATGGAGATCATTATGATAGCATGGTTAGGAAGTAATATAGGCACGGTTGCAGTAGCGCTTATCTTGATCGGTATAGTAGCGGTAATTATTACCGTGATGGTGCGTAATAAGAAGAAGGGACATTCCTCCTGTTCCTGTGGCAGCTGCTCAGGATGTGCAGCCTCCTGCATGTGTCATAAAGATAAATAACGTTCCGTATTTCGGATTTATAAAAACAGCCTCCGAAGAGAGTATCTACGAAGGCTGTTTTTGTTTACAGATCGTTTGACGTTTTTAACTGTTTTTAATATAATTTTCAGCCTGAGCGGTAAACATTTCCGCATATTTTCCGACAAGGTTTATAAGTTCGTCGTGATTTCCCTGTTCTGTTATATATCCGTTTTCTAACATATAGATACGGTCAGCCCGGCGCGTTGTTGAAAGGCGGTGTGAAATGGAATATAACGGTTTTATTCTTGGCAAAATCGGATATCTGTCTGTTAAGCTTGTATTCTGCTATCGGATCAAGCGAAGCAGACGGATCATGATCTCCGGCAAAGATACGTGCTATCGCAATCTTTTGTGCTTCTCCTCCGGATAAATTCGTTCCGTCCTCGTCAAATTCGCGTGTAAGCATAGTGTTTATACCGTTTTTCATCTCGGAAAGCTTGATATCAAAAGTGGCTTTCCTCAGTGCTGCATTTACCCGTAATTCGTCATTTTCGGTAAATTCATCTGCGAGAACATTTTCTGCCACCGTTGCGGCAAATATCCGGTAATCCTGAAATACAGCGCCTATACGTTCTCTGTAGCTGTGTATGTCATATTCGGATACGTTCTTCCCGTTGTAAATAACAGCTCCGCCGTCAGGGGTATAGAGCCGCATAATAAGACTTATCAGAGTCGATTTGCCTGCGCCGTTATATCCGACAATTGCGATCTTTTCTCCGCGTCTGAGCTTCATTGAAATACCGTGCAGAACCTCCTTTTTGGGAGTATATCTGAAACTCAAGGGATTAGAGCGGAAGTTGTCATTCTATTGCGATAAGGTCTGTTTTTTCATAACGATTATGTCCTGGTAATTGCTTTTTGTATTTCCAACACTTAATTGCTTCTTCCAAAGATTTTCCTTTATTGTCTGCAAAAAAATCTCGAATATAAGCATTGTACTCGAACTGCTTATCAATTTTTGTTTTTCCCTTTTTCTTATCCTCAAGAATTTGATAATAAACGGCAATCGCTTCTCTATAAGTTTTTCCCGTATTGTTTTTTAACCATTTTTGAAAAGCTACATTGAATGAAAAACCACTTCCGATATGTTTTCTAAAAAATGCTCTATGTTTTTCCGAACAAACAAAGTTTGCTTCGATTTCCAGATCTTCGCTAATAGTGGATATTGCTGTTACCTTTTTTCTTTTCGTTGAGGTAGACAATATTTTACCAGTATCGAGAAAATGAGCGATCCTATCTGTTATTTCTGTTTTTCCGCCTGAAATAGGAATGCCATTTTTTTTGCAAAAGCTTACTAATTCCTCTTTCAAATAATAGTAATCGCGAAATGTTTTGCTGTCTAAATTCCTGTCTAAAACAGGTCTGTTATTCATAATATATGTTCCTCTATTACTATATCAAACTTCGCTCTGTTGTTTCGATTACATTACGGTCAACTCTCAACCTCAAGCTGAAATTAGCAAAGCTGACGGTATCTAAATCTATTAATGTGAAAGGTCAAAGGGAGTGAATTTTGTAAATTGATATCGAAATTTGCGATATATTACCGTCAGTCCCATGCATGCTTGTCTTTTATATCGTTATAAATTTCAAGATAGCTTTGATGTCTTTCTTCGGGAATGATACCGTTTTTGAGTGCCTGTAAAATTGCGCAGCCGTCCTCTTTGGTGTGCGTGCATTTTGTATATCTACACTTTGTAAGAAACGGTCTGAATTCCCGGAAAGTATATGGAAGGTCGTCCTTTCCGTAAAAATCAAATCTTGTGAAATCTATCATACTGAATCCCGGTGTATCCACAAGAAAGCCGTACAGTAGTTTATCTTCTTCCGATACGTTAAGATCGCCGAAAAGCTCTCTCATAGTAAAAAGCTCTGAAGTTCTCGTTGTATTTTTTCCTCTTCCTATTTTTTGAGAAAGCTCGCCTGTTTCAAGCGAAAGAGAGGGGAAGAGCGTGTTCATAAGAGTTGATTTTCCGGCGCCTGAAACTCCGGCAAATGTATTTACGGAATTGCCGCATTTTTCTATTATAAAATTCCGAAGCTCGCTGATTCCTTCTTTTTTTTCGGAGCTTGTAACAAAAACGTTAAAGCCGCATTTTCTGTATATATCAGATGTATGAGCAGCCGAATCGGGAGCAAGGTCTGATTTGGATATAATTATGATCGGCTCGATTCCGTTGAATTCCGCAATAGTTATCAGCTTATCTGCAATAACGGTAGAAGGATCGGGATATGCCGAAGCGATTATCACAAAAAGATTGTCTATATTGGCGAGAGGCGGTCTGATGAGCGAATTTTTTCTCGGAAGTATTTCTTTTATAACTCCGTCTCCGCCGTCATCCTCGTTTTTTATAACCCCGTCTTTTCTTGCAAGTATATTTACGCGGTCTCCCGGAAGCGGCTTTATCTTTTCATGTCTGAATAAACCTCGTGCCTGACATGAATATGTGATTCCGTCGCTGTAAACGGAGTATATTCCGCCTACCCCTTTAAGTATGGTACCGCATACGGGAATACCGTCAATGTCATTTAGTTCATTTCCGATATTTTTTTGGACTTTTTCATTTTGCGGAATGTTTTTTGACGTTGGATTATATCGGGAAAGTCTTTTTTTCAAATTCAGAACCGTACCTTTTCTGACTAAACGTCTTTTTGTAATAACAATAAATTTCTTTGTAAAATACAGTCTGCTCCGCGCTGAAATGCGCGGAGCATCTGCTTTTATAGATATGAATATTTATCAGCCGAAAACCTTTCTCGAATCGGCATATTTTTCTATGAACTCAACAACAGGAGCAGGATCTGCAAGACTGTGCGGATGATGATCGCATCCGGGTTTTATAATAGCTTCGATCTTGTCGCTTACTTTTTTGTAGTTTTCATAATATATCTTTCCGCTGAGTTCATAGGGAACAACGGAATCGGAATCTCCGGCAACTATTATTACCGGGATACCGTCGCGTGCGTTCTTTTCAGCATAATCGTTGGGATTGCCTTTGAAGGTCTTTGCAGTTTCGTCTGTAAGTCCGTATGCCTCTTTACACTGCTTCCATTCAAGGCTTTCGGGGAAACGTCCCGGCCATGCTCCGATAATATCCGTAACAGGTGCATCAAGATAAAGTATACCGGTATATTCGGGATATTTTGCCGCAAAGTTAACTGCATAAAGTCCGCCGCGGCTGAATCCGAACAGAACAGGACGCATGCTGAGTTTATATTCCGAGGTTGCAACAAGATAGAATTCATGGAGCATTTCGATAGAAGCGGGGCTTCCGTACATATCCCTCGCGTGATGATATGCAAGATGCCATCCTTTTTCGAGCAGCGCTCTGTCGACCTGATCGAAAGCGCCGAAAAATTCTGTGCGCCATACCCAGGGATTTCCCGGAAGCGGATTTTCTGGGCATACGATGAAGCTTTCACGGTCTCCTACAGTAAAATTGATCTGTTTGTGACCGAACCAATCTGTTATATTCATAATGACTCCTTTCGGTTCGCTGATCGAACCTTTGATAAAGAAAAGATTTATAATAATTAAATGTGTTTCTGTATAAGAAACGCATAAAATCCGAATAATAATATAAAATTTGTCAAATGCAGGAAATGCAGGAAAGGCAGGAAATACAGTGTCCGTATATACCGATTATAAGACCGCACTTGAAAATATATTGTCGCCGGACAAGAATTTTGATATTCTGAAACGGAGGTTTCGGCTTTCGTATACATCTGAAGCAATGTTTTACTATATAGACGGATTTGTCAAAGACGCATCTATGTCTAAGGTATTTGAACATATTACATCAGCAACAGATCTTACTTCGGCGACAGAGAATATTCCGTATGTTGAAACTGAGAAAACCCGCGATGTTCAGTTGCTTGTCAAAGCAGTTATGAGCGGCGCGACCGCATTTATAATAGACGGCAGTGACGATGCATATATAATTGATACTCGCGAATATCCTTCAAGAGGGATAGCAGAGCCTGAAAAAGACAAGGTTTTGCGCGGACCTCATGACGGATTTTCGGAGGTGCTGATACGTAATACTGCGATGATACGCAGGCGTGTAAGGGATCCGAAACTTCGGATGGAAGCTTATAACGTAGGACGGCTTACATCAACAGACGTTGTTGTAACATATATTGAGGGACGGGCAGATCCCAAGCTTGTAAAAAGCATATCCGATAAGATCAGGTCTATTGATATCGGAGCAGTAAATATGGGCCAGGAAAGTCTCGCCGAACTGCTTGTCCCGAAGCGCCGTCTGAATCCGTTTCCTAAAATAAGGTATACCGAACGTCCTGACGCTGCGGCGGCTATGCTTATGGAGGGCAGTGTGGAGATCATATGCGATAATTCGCCGTCAGTAATGATTCTTCCGACGTCCATATTTGACTTTCTGCAGGAGAGTGACGATTTTTATTTTCCGGCAACCGTTGGTACCTATCTCAGGGTAGTGCGGCTGCTGACTGTCATAATATCGGTTTTTATGATCCCTCTCTGGTTTCTGAGTCTGAAGTATCCTCACATGCTTCCGGAGTGGCTTTCATTTGTAATACCTGAGGGTGAGTATGCGGTTCCGATAGTAGTTCAGATACTTATGGCTGAGATAATGGTAGATGGTCTTAAGCTTGCGTCTCTGAACACCCCCGATGCGCTGTCGAATTCATTCAGCGTTGTCGCAGGACTCATTCTCGGCGATTTTGCCGTACAGATCGGATTGCTTGTTCCGCAAATAATTCTTTTTATATCTTTTACTGCACTTGCAAGCTTTGCGCAGCCCAGTTATGAACTCGGTTACGCAATAAAATTTATGAGAATAATAATGGTCGTCCTGACTGCGCTTTTTGGGGTATGGGGCTTTATAACCGGGTTTGCATTCATGATCTTGCTGATTGTGACGAACAAAACTGTCGACGGAGGCCGCGGGTATCTTTATCCGTTAATTCCGTTTAATCTCAGAGGACTGAAAAGACTGTTCTTCAGAGTTTCCCTTAAATAAAATTATTTAATGTCGATAAGCTTGTCGAGTGACGGAGAAATACCAAAAAAATTGAGACACTTGTCGTAATTTTGACGCATTAACCGTTTTTGCTGTTCGGAAAGTTTTTTTCCTGCCACGGCGCGGATAAGGATGTTTTTCGGGGTGTCATCGGGATCGACAAGCTCGATGTTATCTACTTCATAGCCTTCAAGCTCCAGCCGTGCGGAGCGCAATCCGTCAGTAAGCGAGTCTGCGAGCTTCTGACGCAGCATTGAGCGGCCGCCGTATGCGGCTGACAGCTCGGCTGGCATCTTTTTGAGCTGATGAAAAATTTCGTGATGGCAGCACGGAGTTGAGAGAATAATTTTTGCTTTATACTTTACAGCGAGTGATAATACGAGATCTGTAGCAGTGTCGCAGGCGTGAAGTGACAGAACCATGCACGGGGCTTCTGGAGGAGAAAATGCGGATACATCTCCGCATATAAAATGAAGGCCGTTCATTCCGAGCGATCCTGCTATGTCTGCCGAAAGCTTTATAACATCGGGTTTGATATCAACTCCGTACATTTCTACTTTTCTTTTACGGATCTCTGTAAGATACCAGTATACCGCAAATGAGAGTACGCTTTTTCCGCAGCAGAGATCGCATACGGTAAGCATTCCGCTTTCCGGAAGTTTGTCGTAAATGTCATCAACAAGTTCGAGAAAACGGTTGATCTGGCGGAATTTTGAGTGGCGTCGTTCTATTATATTTCCTTTTTCATCGGTTATACCGAGAGGGAAAAGAAACGGGGCCGAAGGCGTTAAAAGATGTGTCTTTTTTCGGTCGTGATCCGCTATACGGACACGGATGTCTGATGAGCCTTCTTCTTTTGCGATTTTGTCGGATATATGAATGTTACCGCTTTTTGATATCATGACTGTACAGCTTCCGGACGATGTAAGAATATCAGCCTGACCGTATCGGTCTAACAGTAGGCATACTCGGTCTGTAAGTTCGACGTCAGAGAAATTTTCGTGGAGTGCTTTGCCGTCTTTCATAAAGCTCTCCTGCCTGACATATTTTTTACCGTCTTTCAAAAAGAAGCTCAAAACGGATTTCCTCACTGCTTTGTCTGCGGGTTTTGAGAAAACGATTTTTAATAAAATTTCTCTTTTGACGGCATTGTCGATTATTGTACGTATTTTATTAATAGTTTTAATATCTTCGGTCATGATCAATTTGTTTTCCGTTCTGCCGATCGGCGCTGTAACTTGGGATTTTGCTCCTTGAATAATCAAATAATGTATTATTTTGATCCGGATATTTTCCGTCAGCTTATTTTTCCGTTTTTGCTTACAAGTTTTATTGAGTTTTCAACATCTGAATTTTCTATGACATATGATCCGCCGGAATATCTTGCACCGTTATAAAGTGTAAATAATGCGGTCTGCTCTTCAGGTACTTTAATTGAGTATGCTATTTCATCAGGCGTTTTTGAACCGTCAAAATAAAATCCGGATTTTACCGTTTTTTGCATGTATTTTATGTATATGTAGCGTATGCGCTCGGCGTTTGAGGAAAGCTCTTTCCAACGCTGAAGTTCGTGAGACGCTGGTTTTTGTGGTATTCTTTTTTTAAACGGACTTGAAAAAATGAAATTTTTCCGATCCTGCCCTCCGCGAAGCGTACGCCGATCCGGCAGTCCGAATATCTGTCTTAATTTTCCCGTAACTGTCTGAAATATTTCCTGAGCCTTAAGTATTTTCAGAATTTTCTTTAATGTAGTTGAAATAATGTGATCGGGAAGTATTTTTTTCAGTGTTATAAAAAATAAGAGCAAGGAGACGGTAAATAAAATTATAAAAAGTTGTTTAAAATAACGTATCTCGTGGTAATTTTCGCTTATCGTCACGAAATATTGAGCATAGTAAAATACTATACACAGAACGGCATATACAGCTGCCTGTATAAGATATTTCGGTTCTGTTTTTTTTAGTTTGTCAAAAAATGAATCTTTCATATCATAAACTCAGCTTTCTTGAGTTTTATCTTCCGGTTCTGTACCGGAATCACCGTACATGCTTTCTAATTTATGCTTTGCTTCGGCATGTGCGGCTGATTTTTTATAGCCCTGTTTTCTGAGTCTGCGTTCTGTGGCGGCAAGTTCCCGTGCTTTCAGTTTTTCCTGTTCAAGGTACATTGCCTGTGCCATTAATTTGTTTCTTTTTATCTCGTCCTCAGCACGCCGTTCCTTTTCCTCATCGGTAAGGATCACGGTGCAGACTGAGTTTCCGAGCGCCCTGAGTCTGTATGCAAGATCTTCGATATCATCATCGGTATACGGGGTTATTATATATATTTCCGATTCGGATATTCCTTGTTTTATATCATGTTCAAGGAGGCTGCTGAACGAGATGCCGGCACGGTTTCTTACTTTAGCCATTTGTTTGAGAATTTCTATCAGGTGTGAATCTCCGCTTTCGATAGGAAATCTTAAAGATATATCTCCGTCTATGGTAACGGGGTTTGAGGCAAAACCTGCCCTGTGTCCGCTGTAGGCAGCTTCGCGTATAATATCGGCGGCAAAAGAAAGTCCGAGTTCCATCATTTTGTTGTATGCTGCAGTCGGAACAGTTTCTCCTCCTCCGGTCTGAAAGTTGAGATATACCATGAAAATACGGTTAGAGCATGATTCACGGCTGTTTACTCTAAGTGAAGAGATATCTGCCCCGCCTGAACGTGCAGTCGCTTTAAAGTTTATGCTGTTGAATGGATCTCCGTATGTATACTGCCGTATACCGCTGAACGAGAACGGATCTTTGATGAGCGTTCTTTGCGTTACGGCGTCACCCTGATAAATGTTTATAGGTTCTGCACGCTCGCTAAGCGATATCAGTCCCGGATATATGTAAAGTTCTGCAGGCGCATCTATGTAACGCTTCTTTTTATTATAGTATATATAGACCGTTTCGAGCCGGTAATATCCGCGGCTGTCGCAGATAATGTCATGCGAGCGTTTTATCTGCTGAAACGGCATTATATTAAAACGGCTGACAAAATACTGCATTGACTTTTTGGAGTCGTAAACTGTTTCTTTCATCCGGATACCATTATATATGTATCCTTCTATGTTTACCGAAAATATCGGGATTAAGGTAGGGTTATAGATCGTTTCGGTAAAGATAAGATGTTCGCCCTCATATGCACCGATCTCAGAAAAACTTCGAGAATATACAAGCTTTGAGATCATCTTTTCACGGAGTTTAAGATATATAAAAACAAGAAGTCCTATTGCAGCTAATATAAGAGCAGCGGTAACAATATAATCGATGTTACGCGAAATGAATAATAGAATATTCATTTTCCCGACCAACCGCCGAGCGCTTTCTCGGTAGGTACCGATATTCCGTCAAGAATATTTTCTATTATATTCGAAGCGGCATCCTTTTTTATACGGGCAGAGCTTGAGAGCATAAGTCTGTGAGCAAGAACCGGTACGGCAGCTTTTTTGATATCGTCGGGCTTTACAAAATTGCGTCCGTCGATAGCCGCAAAACCTTTTGCAGCGCGGATAAGACTGAGCGAGCCGCGCGGACTTACGCCCAGCAGTACGTTTTCGGTATTGCGTGTCTTTTCGCATATTGATACAGCGTAATCGATAAGGTCCCGGTGTATAAATATGTTTATAAGTTCGCTTTGCGCCTTTAGAACATCTTCTTTTGAAACGGCGGGAGTAAGTGTGCTTAGCGGGTTTTCTGAGCCGAAACGTTGTATTATACCGATGCTCTCATCGTGAGAGGGATATTTCATAGATGTTTTTATAAGGAATCGGTCGAGCTGAGCCTCAGGCAGAGGATAAACGCCTGCGTTTTCTACAGGATTCTGAGTTGCAACTACCATAAACGGTTCTTCAAGAACATATGTTTTTCCGTCTATAGAGGTCTGATGTTCCTCCATGCATTCAAGAAGTCCCGACTGTGTTTTAGGTGTTGCACGGTTGATCTCGTCAGCGAGAAGGATGTTTGAAAATACAGGTCCGGGTACAAATTCAAATTCTGATTTTTTTATATTGAAGTAATTGATTCCGGTGATATCGGACGGGAGCAGATCTGGAGTAAACTGAATTCTTTTTGATGAGCAGTCTACGGTTGCGGCAAGCGCTTTAATGAGCATTGTCTTTCCGGTTCCGGGGACATCTTCGAGGAGCATGTGGCCTTTGCAGAAAAGAGATATTATCATCAGGTCGATAACATCGCTTTTTCCTACGATCACCTTGCTTATATTTGTCTTTATTTTACTGTATATATCGAATATTCCGGTTTCCTGTGTGTTCATAATGCAACCTGCCTTCTTAGTTTTATTTAATATATACGAATATAAATTATATACAATTATAAACCTTTAATGGATTTTTGTAAATAGCTTTTTTGTTTTTTTACAATTATGTATATTAACTGTTAATAAGTATCTGAATACCTGAGAAATATAAAAAAATCTTGCAATTTTATAAGATATAGTATATAATGGTAAAGCTTGATAATTTATTTTAATGATGCTTATATATGTGGCGGGAGGTTGTTCAATGACCGATAACCTTAAAAATTCAGAATATCTTGAGGCTGGTAAGATCGTAAATACGCACGGAGTGCGCGGAAATGTAAAGGTCGAGTCATGGTGTGATTCTCCGCAAGTACTTGCCTTTCTGAAAAAAGTGTATTTTAAAAAGAAGAGCGGGGAATATATTCCCGCAGATGTGAGAAGTGCATTTGTTCATAAGGGATATGCGGTCATGTCTCTTTCGGGTATAGATACGATGGATGATGCTCTCAGATATAAAAATGCTGTTATATATGCCGAAAGAAATGATATACCGCGCGGAGAAAATGACATATTTATATGCGATATTATCGGACTTCCTGTGATAGATGCGGATAGCGGATGTACATACGGTCATGTGCGCGATTATACTGTGGGAAGAGCGCAGGATCTGTATGAGATAGCGCTTGACGGTATGGCTCCGGACGCTGACGGACGGACGAGGATATGTTATATTCCTGCTGTTGAACAGTTTATAGACCGCGTTGATACGGAAAGCGGAGTATATATCCGTCCGATAGAGGGACTTATAGATGAGATTTGATATTATCACTCTTTTTCCGGACATGGTACACAATGTTTTGAACGAGAGTATTATAGGCCGCGCCCAGAGCGGAGGATCGATCGAGGTCATGACGCATCAGCTTCGCGACTGGAGCAGGGACAAGCACCGGCGTGTTGACGATACTCCGTACGGCGGAGGAAAAGGTATGCTGATACGTCCCGAGCCTGTGTGCGATTGCCACAGAGATGTAAAAAATATGTGTCACGATGTGAAAACGCGCACAGTTTATATGTCCCCTAAAGGAAAGGTGCTTACACAAAAAAAGGCTTTTGAGCTTGCCGGATACGACAGACTTATAATAATATGCGGACATTACGAGGGTATAGACAGACGGGCTATCGACATGGTCGCGGATGAGGAGATATCTGTCGGAGATTATGTGCTTACAGGCGGTGAGATTCCGGCATGTATACTTGTTGACTGTGTATCGAGGCTCTGTCCGGGAGTTTTGTCATCGTCGGAATGTTATGAAAATGAGAGCGTTGCTTGCGGAATGCTCGAATATCCGCAGTATACCCGTCCGGAGGTTTATAACGGCGTAAGTGTTCCGAAGGTTCTTCTCGGGGGAAATCACGCGGAGATTGAAAAGTGGCGGCATGATGCAGCGTTGGCGCTCACGGTAAAAAACAGGCCGGACATGATATACTGATGTGTTTCTTGTGAAAGATTTTGAGGTATTTACTGTTTCATGAATAATAAAGATATAAACCAAAAGAGAGGCCTTGGCGCGTCAAAAACTGTTGCTATAATGATGCTTGCAACGATTCTTGCAAAAGGGCTCGGTTTGGTAAGACAAATGATGATGGCGAGTTGCTACGGGGTTACCGTTGATGCTAATGTCTTTTCTGTAGCATCGCAGATACCACTGCAATTTTTTGACATGCTGTTTGCTACTGCTATATCCGGATGTTTTATTCCTGCTTATAATAGCTTTGCCCGCAAAAAAGACGGGGGTATATCGGAGGAAGCAGACGATTTTGCTTCATCGTTTTTTAATTTGATACTGATATGTACAGGCGTGCTTGCTTTGATAGGTATTATTCTGTCGGGACCGATTTCAATGCTGCTCGGATTTGACAGTGCAGAGGAAAAGCAAAAGGCGGCAAACCTTATGCGTATCATGTTCCCGATGATAATATTTACGGGTACTGCATATACGCTTACCGGTCTTATGCAGTCCAGGGGAAAGTATCTTGTTCCGGCGGTAATAAGCGCACTGTCAAACGCTGTTGTGATAATTTATTTTCTCTTTTTTGACAGTAAATTCGGAATCTACGGACTGGCAGTGGCGTATCTTATCGGATGGTTTTTACAGCTTATGACACTTGTTATTCCGCTTATAATGAACGGATTCAGATTTAAACCGGTTTTGCGAGTAAGATCTCCTCAGATGATAAGGGCGATAAAGCTTGCTCCGTCGATCATGATTGGCTCGTGGCTTATTCCGGCAACACATATGTCAGCCATGTATTTTACGTCGTTTGTCGGATCGAACGGTTCCGTGCTTTACGAATATGCAAATACTGCATTTACAATGATATCCGGAATTCTCGTATATTCTATCTGTAATTATGCGCTTCCTCAGTTGTCCAGACTTGCAGCCGCAGGAGATGAAGAAGAGTTCAACGGAGCGGTAAGAACAGGTGTTTTATCTGTGTTTGCACTGGTACTTCCGTTTATGATAATTATAATGTTTCTTTCGTCGGAGATCGTATCGGTGCTATATCAGAGGGGCGAGTTTGGTGCCGAATCGGTAGCGCTTGTATCGGCTGCGTTTAGACTTATATCGGTTGCGATGCCGGCATTTGCCGTTATCGAACTCGGAAGCAGGGTGTTTTATTCAAAAAATCTCGGAAATATACCGATGAAAGCAGCAATATGCGGCGTTGCCGTAGATGTTGTCATGTCAGCCGCTCTTGTATTTTCCGGAGTTTCAGAATCTCTTGGCGTGAATACGATAATTGTTTCAACGGTTATCGGCTTCTTCGTTGCGGGTATGATTATAATTATCGGTGCATTCCGAAGAATACGCGGTGTGTTTGTTAAATATTTTGCTTTGCAGATTATGAAAATACTTGCATGCACGGCATGCTGCGGAGTAGCTGCTGCGTTATCGCATTTTATCGCAGGATATTTTATTGAAAATTATATTCCTGCAGAAAAAATATTTATGTCGAATATTTTTTCTGCAATAGTTACATTTATTCCTGCAATACTTGTTTATCTTGCAACGTTAAAATTATTTCATGTTGATTTTAAATGCAGAAAGGATGATTAAGATTATAGCTGAAAATAAAAAAAAGAAATCTTTTTCGGAACGGATTCTTGCACTGTTTTCCGGAAGCTTGATTATCGGCTTACTTTTGAGATTTACCGACTTTATATATAAAAAAGCCGCTGAAAGTCTTATCGGACGTTTTCTTACAGGTCGTGACCCGCGCCGCAGTATAAGACCGTCCGGATTTTCGGTTATCGGAAAACGAAGAAAGCATCCTAATCAGTCTGCTGCAAGAAAATTTTTTATGCGTGGATTTGAGCAGAGCGCTATACTTCGCTCGATATCGGGATTTATGTCGTCGTTGATTTACAAGACGGTTAAATATTACGGAATATTCTTTCTCTCTTTCGGACTTTGCTCTTGCCTTGCATCTTTTGTGATAGGGCAGAGTACAGACGGACGGTTTGATACTTCAAGACTTGCGGTCGGTATAGGACTTATCGTTGCCGGCGTGCTTATGCTTTTTAATGATGTTACTCTCGGAGAGGTGCTTTGCGAGAGCCGCGGAGCAAACCTTATGTTGTTCGGCTTTTTCGGTGCCCGACGCGATACTTTCGCAGTCGGTGTGTCTGAAAAAAAACACAAAGGTTATACAGCGTGTGCATTCGGAATTTTTTTAGGGGCTGTTTCTTTTTATATAGAACCATATATTTTGCTTATGGCGCTTGTTGCTGCAATCATGATGTATATCGTTCTCCTTTCTCCCGAAACAGGCACATTGCTCATGATAGTTCTTTTGCCGTTTGTACCTACGATGCTTCTCGTCACACTGACGGTCTGGACTGTATTTTCGTTTGTGATAAAGCTTATACGGGGAAAGCGCACTTTGAAATTCGAGTCTTTTGATGTGGCAGTTCTTGTGTTTATGGCTATCGTGTTGCTCGGGGGACTCGTATCGGTTTCTGTTGTGTCATCACTCAAATCTGCAGCTGTTTTTCTTTGTTTCATGTCCGGCTATTTTTTGGTCGTGAATCTGATAAACACTGCCGAACGCGTAGAGCGGTGTGTCAATGCAATGCTTTTATCTTCGTTTGCAGTCGCGCTTTACGGAATTGTTCAGTATGTTACCGGAAGTGCCGATTCAATGTGGCAGGATACAAATATGTTTTCCGATATATCCGGACGTGTTGTTTCTACATTCTCAAACCCGAATGTTCTTGCGGAATACCTTATAATGATGCTTCCGATCGCAGGTGCTATGATGATAACATCGGCAAAAAAAGCAAAAAAAGCGTTTTATCCGCTTACTTTTGTAACGCTTGGCATATGCCTTATCTTTACATGGTCGAGAGGGGCGTGGCTCGGATTTATCATTGCCGCCATACTGTTTATGCTGATGTGGTCTAAGAAATTTATGATACTCGGAATATGCGGAGTGGCTGCACTTCCGCTTATGCCTTTTGTGCTTCCGGATAATATAGTGGCGCGGTTTGCCAGCATAGGAAATCTCAGCGATTCTTCAACATCATATCGCGTGAGTATATGGCGCGGCGTTGCTAAGGTTCTTGATAAATATGCTTTTTCCGGAATAGGAGTCGGATCCGGTGCATTTACATCGGTTTATCCGTTGTATTCTTATGAGGGAATAGAGTTTGCGCTTCATTCGCACAGCCTGTTTTTTCAGATAACAGTTGAACTCGGAATAATAGGTTTAATTGCCCTTGCTGTGCTTATGCTGCTCTTCGCCCGGAATACATTCAGCTTTTTCGTAAGAAAAGATAATCTTTACCTGTATTCCTCCGACAGTGGAAAAAAATTCGGATTTTTGTCAGCTGCCGGAATGTGCGGAATATTCGGTGTTCTGCTTCAGGGTATTGCAGATTATGTATGGTATGATTACCGTGTGTTCCTTATGTTTTGGCTTTTGATCGGAATAACGGTCACTGTCGGACGAACTGTACAGAGTGATACTCTTGATCCGGATGATCTTATGTGAATTCAGATGCTATCTAAGAGAAAGGATTTAAAATGGAAAATAATAAAAGTGCAAAGACATCTGCCGTCGGAAGAAAGAAATTCCGTATTAACTTTATAGATATTATCCTGATTTTGATTATATTGCTTGCAGCGGCGGTTCTCGGATATATTATTCTGTCTCCCGATTTGAAAAAAAGCAGTAACGATCCGGTTACGATACAGTATGAAATAGAAATTCCCCATCTTCGTGAGGAATGGAAGGATAATGTTGAAATCGGAGATTCATTTATTGAACTCACAACGCAGAAGCCTATAGGTACGGTTGTTGACATAAGGTATTCTCCGGAGATATTTACAGGCGTAAATTTGCCTACCGGTGAACTTGTCTATACAAATTATCCGGACTATCTGACCATGATAATTACCGTCGAAGCCGAGGCGGCTCGGGGAGAGGTAGGATATGATATAAACGGATACGGGATTCAGATAGGTCCTGTAATCCAGTTCAGAGTTCCCGACCTTTGTTATGAAGGCGCATGCAAATCGATAGATGTTATTGAAGGAGTGGCTGTAAATGATGGCAAATGAAAAGAATCACGGAAAACGGATACGCTTTAATGTTATTGATCTTTTGATAATACTTGTTATTATTGCAGTTGTCGGAACGGTACTTGTCCGTTATGATGTCGCAGATAAGATAGGTAAGGCTTCTGTTGAAGACAGTGCAAGAATCACTCTTCTCGTTCAGTCTATCAGAGAGGAAGCGTGCAATGCAGTAAATGACGGTGATGAAATATCGTGGGTTCAGGAATCCGCACGTATGGGAGAGGTTGTCAGAAAAGAAGTTTCTCCTGCAGTTTTGTATAGTTCAAGGGAAGACGGAGTCATTATAAAAAATGAGAGTGCGCTTACTTACGATCTTCGGTGTACTGTAGATACGAAGGGAATGATATCAAAAGACGGTTATCTTCTTAACGGAGTCTCTTATATCGCGCCCGGAAAGACAGTTACTATACGTAACAGAGATATAACTCTTTCTGCAATTGTTTTGTCTGTGGATCAGATCAATTAAGCATTTATATTGCCGAAAAGAACAAAAAAAGCGTTTTTAATGAAAAAAAGTGAAAAAACAAATCATACATACTTGATTTTCGTTAAAAGCTTTGATATAATATTTACAGTCATAATGATATGATATCCGTTATATATATTAAATTTAATATTTGGATATCTGTAATTTGTAAACTGATAGGAGCAAATGCAAAATGGTTTCACGTGATGTAACTATAGTAAACAGCATCGGACTTCATGCACGTCCCGCAACGTTTTTTATTCAGAAGGCAAATTCGTATAAAAGTTCAATTTGGGTTGAGAAAGAGGATCGCCGCGTAAACGCAAAGAGCCTCCTCGGAGTTCTCTCGCTCGGAGTTGTAAAGGGAATGTCTGTCACACTTATTGCTGACGGAAGTGACGAATCTGACGCACTGGACGGTCTTTGCGAACTTATTACCTCCGGATTTGACGAATAAAACTCGGCAGGAGAATAAACAACAGTAAAGATACTGCTTTTGTGTTCAGACATGAATAAAAAGCATTGACCGCAGAGACTGTTATAAGAATCTGCGGTCCTTTTTTAGCAGTAAACCGTAAGCTTGAAAGGGTTAAGGCGATATCTTTATGTCATCAATATCTGATTCCGGAACTGATATAAGAAAACAGCTTCATGAGAAAGCTCTGGATCTGCCGTTTTCTCCTGGCGTATACATTATGCATGATAAATCCGGAAAAATTATATACGTCGGCAAATCGAAGGCACTTCACAATCGCGTGAGCCATTATTTTGCACCGTCTGCGAGACATGATATAAAGACTGAGCATATGGTAAGCTCGGTATATGATTTTGAATATATACTGACTGACACGGAGATAGAGGCTCTTGCGCTTGAGAACCGGCTGATAAAGCTCCATACTCCTAAGTATAACATACGCCTGAAAGATTGTAAAAGCTATCCGTATATAAAAGTTACTGTTGCAGACCGTTATCCGTCGGTTACGGTCACGCGAAAACGTTCTAATGATAAAGCAAAATATTTCGGGCCGTATTCTGGAATGGATGCCGCATATAAAATATTGCGTACCGTTCAGAGTACGTTCGGCATTCCGTCATGTAAAAGACAGTTTCCGAGAGATATCGGAAAAGAAAGACCGTGTTTGTACAGTCAAATGAGACGTTGTGTGGCTCCGTGCAGCGGGGAAGTCAGCGAGCAGGAATACAGAGAAGTCATAAAAGATGCGCTTACGTTTCTCAGAGGGTCATTTTCAGACGTAAAAAAATCTTTGACAGAAAGAATGGTACAGGCGTCGGATTCACTCATGTTTGAATCTGCTGCAATGTATCGGGATCGAATAAAGGTTCTTCAGAATCTTTGGCAGAAGCAGACTGTGGTAAGCGCTCCGGATACAGAATATGATGTGTTCGGTATTTGGAATAATGAGGCATATACCGCTCTTGGAGTTTTTTATATACGGGATGGCTGTGTTATAGACAGGAGCCATATTATATTCGGAGCTGACAGAATAGCGAACAGCGAAAATATTTCGACTGCAGTAAGTGAATTTTATTCGGGACGGGAATATATTCCGAAGGAAATTCTGTTCGGATTTGATCTTGATGAAGATGACAGAAATTTGCTTGAAATTTATCTTTCGGAGCGTGCTGACCGTAAGGTACACATAAGAATTCCTGAACGCGGCGACCTGAAAAAGCTTTGCGATCTGGTTTGTGAAAACTGCCGTGAACTTGTCATGCATGAAAGCGCACAGAGTGAGCGCGAGGAAAAAACGCTTGTGACGCTTGCCGGGCTTCTCGGCCTTGAAGTCGTGCCTGAACGGATAGAAGCGTATGATATATCCAACATGGGAAATGACAATATAACGGCAGGAATGATAGCAGTTATAAATGGTCGGTTTGCAAAAAATGCGTACAGGACATATTCAATCCGGAATACAGGCGGAGCGCAGGATGACTATGCGTCTATGCGTGAAGCTGTTCAAAGACGGCTTGCACATGCTGAGGACGGGATTCCTGATCTTATACTGCTTGACGGAGGAAAAGGTCATGTAGCCGTTATACGTGATTTACTTGACGGTCTAGGATATGATATACCCGTGTTCGGAATGGTTAAAGACGATTATCACAAAACACGTGCGATAAGCACCGATACGTGCGACATAAGCATCGCACGCGAACAGTCGGTATTTAATCTTATATACCGCATACAGGAAGAAGTACACAGATACACTGTAGGGAGAATGACAGCGGCTAAACGAAAGACCGTGAGGCATTCTTCACTTGAGGAAATTGACGGAATCGGGCCGACAAAGGCAAAAGCTTTGCTTTCATATTTCGGAACGATAGCTAAGATACGGTCTGCCGATGCTGATACACTTTCGTCTGTTAAGGGAATCACGAAGAAGAATGCGGCTGATATTGCAGAGTATTTTTCAAACAATAAAAACAGACCGACACACAAGGAAGGATAAATATAAAATCATGAGAATAATCACAGGAAGTGCGCGCGGCACGCGGATTGAAACACTTGAAGGAGAGCAGACGCGTCCTACTGCGGAAAAAGTAAAGGAAGCGCTTTTTTCAATGATACAGTTTGATATTGAAGGCAGACGCGTTCTCGATCTCTTCGGAGGATCCGGACAGCTTGGACTTGAGGCACTTAGCCGCGGGGCTGCTTCGGCTACGTTTGTTGATTCCAACAGAGATGCTACGGAAATTATAAAGAAGAATGCGCAGAAAACGAAGCTGTTTGAAAAAAGCCGAGTTCTTACGACTGATTGGGAATCGTTTTTAAAGGGTGCTTCGGGACGCGAAAAATACGATATAGTGTTTGTTGATCCGCCTTATGCGGCAGGTATAGCGCATAAAGCCATAGATAGGCTTTGTGAAGGTGATCTGCTGGCAGATAATGCACTTGTGGTATGTGAGACCGCCGACCGTGATCCGGTTGAACATGAACAGCTTTCAATATGTAAACACAGCAAGTATGGAAAAACGTATATCACACTGTATTTGAACGGTGTTTCCGATAACGACATAGAGATGGCTTAAAGCAATCATCTCGGGCATTATGGTAAACGGCGGAAAATATTCGTGTTACGGTGTCCGGATTTTCTTAAGCTCAGCAGACCTTTGTTTGCTTTTATTTTATACTTGCTATGCCGATAAAAACGGCGGAATGGAGATTTATTATATGAAAAGCTGTATGATTGCAGGCAGTTTTGATCCTGTTACAAACGGTCATATGGATTTAATAGTCCGTGCGTCAGGTATATTTGACAGAGTGTATGCAGTTATATTTCGTAACAGTTCGAAGAAATGTACATTTTCAATTGAAACCCGTCTGAAAATGCTTAAAGCTGCGTGTGCGGGAATGCCCGATGTGACCGTGGATATGAGTGACGGCTTAGTTGTTGATTACGCAAAGGAACATGGAATCTCATGTATTGTAAAAGGAGTTCGCGATGTTTCAGATTTTACGTATGAATCTAATATAATAAATATAAACCGTGCTATTGCGCCGGAAATAGAGACTTTTCTTATGCTTTCGGACAGTAAGCTGTCATATGTAAGCTCATCATTTGTAAAAGAGATGCTTATTTACGGAAGAGATGTTTCTGAATATATGCCCCGCGGATCGTTTGAGATCATTTCCGCACATTTGTCTGATGTGAAATAAAAACAGAGTGTATATAAAGGAAAATATTCTGTAAAAATATTGTATCATACCCGGCTGCGGTACTTGAAAAAAATTGTATGATGATTTATAATGTAAAAAGAAAAGCTCTGATTTATTTTTTATGAAAATTATCTTTGCCTGTCCTCTGTACTGTATTTCAGATAGGTAAAAAGATATATTGAGAGAAAGGGTACGGTTTTCGGATTGGAATTTAATCATGTTCCTGTTATGCTGCGGGAGGTTATTGAATCACTTGATATAAAACCCGGCGGAACATATGTTGACTGCACTGTTGGCGGCGGAGGTCACAGCTTCCATATTGCTTCACAGCTTTGTAAAAATGATGGCGGACGTCTTATAGGCATAGATCAGGATACCTGCGCGCTTGAAGCCGCAGGGAAAAGGCTGGCAAAGTTCGGAGATACCGTAACTCTTGTACATTCTAATTTCAGTGATATAAAACGCGTAATGGATGATCTTGGAATTGAAAAGGTTGACGGTATCCTTGCCGATCTCGGAGTTTCTTCCTATCAGTTGGATACGCCTGACCGCGGATTTTCATATATGCACGACGCGCCTCTTGACATGCGTATGAACCGTGAAGGCGGGATAACGGCATATGATATTGTAAACGGATATAGTGAAAACGAGCTTTCTCATATTATTTCCGAGTACGGAGAGGAACGTTTTGCAAGACGTATAGCATCGTCGATTGCTAAAAAAAGAGAACTGACACCTATTTGCACAACAGGAGAACTTGCCCAGATATGTCGGGAAAGTATTCCTATTAAAGCGGCGGCGGTTGGCGGTAATCCTGCGAAACGTACATTTCAGGCGATCAGGATCGCGGTCAACAGGGAGCTTGATGTGATCGAACCTGCTCTTAGGACGGCGGCGGAGCTTCTTGTTCCGGGCGGAAGACTGTCTGTAATAACGTTTCATTCTTTGGAAGACAGGATAGTCAAGCAATGCTTTGCGTCGCTTTCCTTGGGCTGTGTATGTCCTCCTGATTTTCCGGTCTGTGTATGCGGCCATAAGCAAACGGTCAAGCTTGTTTCTAAAAAGCCATATGTTCCGTCAAAATCAGAGCTTGCAGAGAATTCAAGGTCACATAGTGCGAAATTAAGAGTTGTTGAAAAACTATAGAAGTATATGCCGTAAGTATACAGAAAGGATATGGATATGTCGCAGCAAAAACGAATAAATACATATTCCTCAAATAGCGGTAGCGGAAGCCGACACAGCACTGGCATGGCCACTCCCGAACGTGCGCATCGGGATCCTTCGGAGAAGTATTCCGCAACATTTAGATTTAATCATGTTACTGCCGATCCGCGTAAAGCTAATAACAGACGGTCAGCTGAGGTAAGACGCGCGGCGGCTCAAAGCAGCGGAATATCTGATAAAACACCAGGGAACGGTAAGCGTTACGGCGTAATTAAATCTTCATCTGCGAAAAAAAATCTTTCATCAGCACCGAAAAATGAAAAAAACAGTTCGGCTGTATCTGTACCTGTGTCGCTCAGAAAACGTCTTACAGCGCAGAGAATGCCGAAAATGCAGACTGTTGAAGCACGGATCGTAAGGCGTTTTCCGTTTAAGCTTGTATTTCTTGCCGTTTTCGGTACCCTTTTGTTTCTTGTAATGATATATAACAACGTTCAGATAAATGAAAAATCGTCTGACGTTGAGGCATTAAAGCAAAAGATAGTTGAAATGGATGAGACTATAAGAAAAACATCTCTTAATGTTGAGAGAAAAAACGATCTTCGTGTTATCGAAGAGAGGGCGCTCGAACTTGGAATGGTCAAATCGGATCAGCTTGATAAACGGTATATTACTATTCCGTCGGATGATAAGGTTACTATCGTTAATGATGTTGAAAATGAAAAAACATTTCATATGACTGGCTTGTTTGAATCAATACGGAACGGATTTTTTGATATTATCAACTTTTTCAAGTGATATTACTGCTTTATATAGCCTAACGTTGTTCGACGAGTCATATAGTAGAATATTATGCCATATAATTACAACGCAGATATTTTTATTGTATTTTTTTAAGCAGTTTGTAAATGATCTCGGTATAGAAAGACAGAGTAAAGAAAGGATCGACATATCTTATGACATCGAAACAGTCAAACCGATTTATATCAGTCAGAAGTATGATATTGATAGTGATTTGCATATGTGCTGCACTTGTACTTACGGGACGGCTGTTTTATCTTCAGATACTCAGCTATGATTATTATGAATCTATTGTACTTAGCAATATTTCTTCAAAAACAACTGTTACCGCGGCAAGAGGTATAATTTGCGATCGCAACGGAATACAGCTCGCAAGTAACTACACGGTATACAGAATATTTATATCTCCGCGTAATATTGAAAACGAAGATCAGAAAGAACTTATCTGTAACGGACTTGCACAAATTCTCGGTGTCAACTACGATGATGTAAAAAAACAGGCAGAGATGACTCACTATGCCGACCGAACGATAAAAAAGAATGTCGAGGAAGAGGATGCAAGTGCGGTTCAGGAGTTTATATCCGATAATTCTTTAAGTAAGCAGATATATGTTGAACCGTCATCAAAGAGATATTATCCTTATAATGACCTTGCTGCACAGGTTATCGGGTTTGTCGGTACAGACGGAGGTATTCTCGGAATTGAAAAACGTTATGACAAATATCTTACCGGTACTCCGGGACGGTATATTACTGCACGCGACGCGTGGGGTAAGAGCATGACGACCAAATATGAAACGTATATCGAAGCTCAGGACGGATATACGGTTGAGACAACTCTCGACATGAAGATACAAAGCGCTCTTCAGAATCAGCTTGAAAAAACATATTATGAGTCTAAAGCGACCAACAGAGTTACCGGTATAGTTATGGACGTCAACAGCGGGGCTGTACTGGGAATGGGAACATATCCCAGTTTTGATCTTAATAAACCTTTTGAGATCAGTGATGATTTGCTTACTCTTTTTGACGGATATCTTGAAGATAATAATCAGAGGCGGGTTCTTGAAAATGATAATTACATGAATTTTGCTGAGATGATGTATACTCTCGGACAGTATAAGGAACTGTACGGAGATGAATCAACTGAATATGATCTGTTTTCCAAGGAAGTTCTTAATACTGTTTGGAGAAATAAAGCGGTGGGAGAACTTTACGAACCGGGATCTACATTCAAGGTCATAACATCATCTATGGCGCTTGAAGAAAATCTTATTACTCCGGATACACCTTTTTCATGTATTACTCCGTTCCGCGTTGAAGGCGTACCGATTCGGTGTCATAAACTTAGCGGACACGGAACCGCAGCATTCAGACGTCAGCTTCAGCAGTCTTGTAACCCTACGCTTATACAGGTTGCTCAGCTTATAGGAAAGGAAAATTTCTATAAATATTTTGAGGCATACGGGTATTCGTCTACAACAGGAATAGACCTTCCTGCGGAGGCATCTCCGATTTACCATGCATACAGCGGCTTTAATGCCGTCGAGCTTGCAACATATTCTTTCGGTCAGACATTTAAGATCACGCCGATACAGCAGATTACGGCTATAAGTACGGTTGCTAACGGAGGATATCTCGTCTCTCCGCATGTCGTCAGCAGAGTAGTTGATAAAGACGGAAACGTTATTTTCAGTGCAGATGAAGATCCGCGGAGGCAGGTAGTAAGCTCGGAAGTATGCAGCACTCTTGCCGACATACTGGAGGAGGGCGTTTCTACCGACGGAGGCGCTAAGAATACATATGTTCCCGGATATAAAATTGCTGCAAAAACCGGAACTTCAGAGGTTCGTGACGTGCTTGACGAAAACGGCAACTCTTATCTCCGTGTAGGATCGACTGTTGCGTTTGCGCCGTCGGACGATCCTCAGATAGCATGCCTTATCGTCTGCGATGAGCCTATGGTGTCACAGGTATACGGTGCATATGTTGCTGCTCCTTATGTTGCTGCCGTTATGGAAGAGATACTTCCTTATATAGGCGTTGAGAGAAACTGGAGCGAAGAAGACCGGGCGAATATGAATACAACGATCCGCAATTATGTCGGCTCAAATGTTTCAGATGCGATCTCGGCCATGAAGAATCTCGGTATAAAATATAATATAGTCGGAAACGGTGATACAATAACATATCAGTCTCCTGCCGGAGGAAACAGCTTTAACAAAGCGAGCGGAACTGTTACAATATATTGCGGAGACGCAGTACCGAACCAGTATGTTCCCGTTCCTGATTGTATGAATATGACAGCTTCAAAAGCAAATCAGGCTATCATAAATGCCGGACTAAACCCTGTTATCACCGGAACGACTAACAATGTGTCCGGAGCTACTGCAGTAGTTGTATCTCAGTCTCCGGCAGCGGGAGAAAGCGTCCTTTACGGCAGCACAGTTACCGTAACGATGCGATTCCTCGGTGATACGGATGCATAAAAATTTTGTGTGTCATATTTTCTACAGAAGGTACATATATCTTAAATAAAATATCAAATTTTAAATTAGTTATGTAAAAAATATCACGGATAATTTCCGCGTATGAAAGACGTATAAAATTTGGATTAAATGCTTATTTGAGCTTCTTAATTTTGTTGCGTTGTTTTATACGCGGAAAGGATCCGTTTATGCATTGGGATCAGTTATTTTGTGATATTCCGATACTTGATATATGCGGAGGAGTTCGCCGTGACTTTGATTCGGTGACTTCAGATTCGAGAAGAGTCATGCCCGGAGGAGTATTTGTTTGTCTTGAGGGAAGAAACGCAGACGGGCATGCTTATATAAAAGACGCTGCGGAGCGCGGTGCGGCTGTAGCTGTCGTTTCGCATGCGCTTAATAACTCTCCGATACCTTTTGTTGTTGTTGATTCCGTAAGAGCGGCATATGCAACTCTCATGAGCAATCTTAACGGCCGTCCGGGAGATCGGTTGCGTCTTTTTGCAGTAACGGGAACAAACGGTAAAACATCTGTATCGACGTTTCTTCGTGAAATTTTTAAAACTGCCGGATATAAAGCTGCGCTTGTCGGTACTATCGGCGGTAATATGACTACGCCTGATCCTGACGTGCTTTATCCTTTACTCCGTAAGCTTGCGGATAACGGAACAGAAATTGTCGTGATGGAGGCGTCGTCGCATGCTTTGGCGCTGAAAAAGCTTGCTCCGCTTTCGTTTGAATGCGGTATGTTTACTAACCTTACGATGGATCACGGTGACTTTCACCCCACTGTTCAGGATTATTTTGAAGCCAAAGCCAGTCTTTTTGAGCAATGTAAAACGGGAATTTTTAATCTTGACGATAAATTCGGAAGGCATCTTTTTGACAGTAAGCCGAGCGAAAATGTCTATGGAATATCGGCTTGTGAATCTCCTGTTTTGGAAGCTGATTTTTCTGCAAGAAACATAGTACTTGACGAAAACGGCGCCAGATACGATCTGTCTGCTCCGTCTGATATATTCCGTATCTGGACAGATATGCCGTGGAAATTTGCAGTTTATAATACGCTTACAGCTGCGGCGTGCGCGTATATCAGCGGTGTTGAATATAAATATATTCAAAAAGCGCTTTCGGATATGAAATGTGTCAGCGGACGGCTTGAAAGATATAATCCGGAAGGATCGTATCCCGGATATCCGCGTATCTATATAGATTATGCACACACTCCGGATGCTCTTGAAAACTCTTTGAATGCGCTGCGAGGAATCATGAAGCAAGGAGAGAAACTTACGGTTTTGTTTGGATGCGGAGGAGACCGCGACCGTGAAAAACGCCCGATAATGGGGAAGACCGCTACAGACCTTGCCGATCTTACGATTATAACCTCCGATAACAGCAGAAGTGAAGATCCTTACGATATTATCAGTGATATCGAAGCCGGAATTTCCGGCGAAGCATCATACATTACAATATCAGACAGAAGTGAAGCTATCCGATATGCGCTGTCTCAGGCGTCGGACAGAGAAATTCTTCTGCTTGCCGGAAAAGGGCATGAGGAATATATTATTGACAAAGCAGGTAAACATTTCTTTTCCGAAAAGGCAATATTGGATGAGTATTACAGTGATGTTCCCCGAAAATAAAACATATTACGGATGTTACGGATGTTGACAAAGATCCTGAAAGGATATTATAAATGGGATTTACAATAGGACGCGGAGGCCTTTCCGCTGAATGGATAGCAAATTGTACCGGAGGTACGGTATATACATATTCAAACGGACATAAAACCGAAAGTAATTTGTGTGCTGAAGACTCGGTGATACGCGGAGTCGGAATAGATACCAGAACACTTGCTTCCGGAGAAATATATATAGCCATACGCGGCGAAAGATTAGACGGGCATGATTATATAGAAGCTGCGATTTCAAGCGGGGCATACGCCGTTTTGTGCGAAAGAATTCCGGACGGCGTTTTGGAAGGAAGGTTCATAATAGTCCGGGACACCGGAAAGGCGCTTCTTGACATTGCAAAAGCATATAAGAATCAGTTTGACGGGCTGAAGCTTACTGTGGCAGTAACAGGCAGCGTCGGAAAAACAACAACGAAGCAGTTTATATATTCTGTTCTTTCAGCTAAATATAACACTCATAAAACTCCGGCGAATTTTAATAATCTGATAGGACTTCCGCAGACAGTACTTATGCTTTCGGAGGAACACGAAGCGGTAGTCCTTGAAATGGGAATGAATTCAAAGAATGAGATCTCGCAGATGAGCCGCGCTGTAAATCCGGATATCGGTGTTATAACAAATATAGGTACTGCTCATATAGGTATGCTCGGTTCCCGGGAAGCAATACGGGATGCAAAGCTTGAGATAACAGACGGATTTACAGATAAAAGTATTCTGATAAAAAATGGTGACGAACCGCTTTTGGACGGAGTTTCAGGCGATAGAGTGTCATTTTGCGACAGTAATGCGGATGTATTTATATACAATGTCCGACAGACTGAATCAGGAGGTATGAGCTTTGATCTGAAGCTTTACGGAAGCTGTATAAACGATCTGCGTATTCCGGTAATAGGCAAACATAATGTATTCAATGCGGCTGTGGCGTGCGCTGTAGGTCGCCGTGCAGGAATTTCGTTCGATGAACTGAGACTCGGACTCATGTCATTTGAGAATACAGGTTCACGTCAGCATATATTTGATAAAAACGGAATTACGGTCATAGATGACTGCTATAACGCGTCTCCCGAAGCTATGGCGGCGTCGCTGTCTGTGCTTAAAACGGTATCTGATGAAAAGCGTTTAAAGCATATTGACGGACGCAGAATTGCGGTTCTCGGAGATATGCTTGAACTCGGAGACTGTGAAAGAGAACTTCACATTAAAACCGGAGAGGCTGTAAAGGAAAATGGTGTTGACTGTCTTTATACGGTCGGAGAGAGTGCGGCACTTATTTCTTTTGGAGGATATTGCGGATGTTGTAAATGTTTCGGACGTGACGGAGAAGAGATAAAACGGTTGTCGGACGAGCTGAAATGCGATCTCAGACAAGGTGACGTGGTTTTATTTAAAGCAAGCCACTCAGTCGGTCTGCAAAATGTGATAAATAATGTTTTCGGAACAGAAATGTAATTATAATTGTTTGTCAGTCATAGTTTTATAAACGCAAGGAATAGGGGAATCGCTTCGGTTTCCTTTTGAAAAAGAGGAGAATTTGTTTTGAAAAATGAAATGCTTATATATTTCTTTTTGACACTGGTTTTAACTTTTGTTTTAACAGCTGTCATAACGCGTATAATTATACCTAAGCTTAAAAGCATTAAATTAGGGCAAACGATACTTGATATCGGACCTCGTTGGCATAAGTCAAAAGAGGGAACGCCTACAATGGGCGGTATAGCGTTTATTATTGCTTCGGTTTTATCAGTCGCGGCCGTCGGCAGCTATGCTTATATTAATAACAAATTCGATTCTGTCGGCAAAATCGGCTGTGTGATGGTACTTATCGTTATGAGCGGTCTTATCGGCTTTGCGGACGATCACATTAAGTTCGTAAAGAAGCAGAATGAAGGGCTTCTTGCATGGCAGAAATTCTTTCTTCAAAGCGTAACTGCAATTATTTTCCTTGCACTGATGACATGGCTCGGGTATATAGATACATATTTTTATATTCCGTTTTTTAAGGTAAGTATTGATTTCGGAGCTGCTTATTATATAATAGCATTCTTTCTTATTACAGGAATGATTAACAGCGTCAATCTGACAGACGGTATAGACGGTCTTGCGTCGTCGGTAACATTTGTTGTTTCCGGTTTTTTTGCGGTTCTTGCTTTCAGAACAGGAGATTTTGATCTCGGATTTATGTCGGCTCTTTCGATCGGCGCATGTCTCGGATTTCTGGTTTATAATTTTCATCCTGCAAAGATATTCATGGGTGATACAGGATCGCTTTTTCTCGGAGGAACGGTTGTAGGTCTTGCTTTTTTGGCAGAAGATCCGCTCATACTTATACCGGCAGGATTTATATATATAGCGGAAGCGCTTTCGGATATTATTCAGGTTTCCGTGTATAAGCTTACAAAAGGACACCGGCGTTTCTTTAAAATGGCGCCGATACATCATCATTTTGAACGCTGCGGATGGAGCGAGAATAAAATAGTAGGCGTTTTTTCGTTTGTTACTGCGATTATGTGTATCGTTGCTTATTGTGCGCATATTTAAATTAAATTTTTAATTTCGGTACATAGATTTTTACGCCGGATGCGGCGATATGGAGCTTATTATGGATAGAAAAACAGATAGGAATTCATACGGTGGAGTTTCGCCGCGCGGAGGCAGATCGTCTGAGGTGCATTCGCAGAGAAGAGAAGTCCCCGCTGTCTCCGGAAAGGTGAAGCGAGAAAATCGTCGTTATCCGGGGACCGGAGGTGAAACTGCTGCGCCGAATACTCAGACGCGGTCAGAGCGAGTACCTGTTTCAAACGGAAAGATGCGATATAGTTCCGGCGGACGCAGCAATAATATACCGTCTGCAGATGCCCGCCGGGCAGATACGGCGCGGTCAGATACCGGACGCAAGACAATCTCATCATCTAGTACCGTCAGGCAGACTGGTTCATCATCAGGCCGTGGACGCTCAGTGATCCAATCGCCGTCAAATGCTGCAAATGTCAAATCCGCGGACAGACGCAGCAGGATCACAAATCAAAAGAATGAACATGTAAAAAACAAAACCGAACGAAAAAAGAGACGCCTTCCGAGATGGATTGCATCGGCTGAAGATTACGGTAAAAAAGAGGATATAATCAGAATCAAAGGCAGCTTTGACAGACCTATGCTTATAATAGTTCTGATACTTATCGGCTTTGGACTTATCATGGTTTTCAGTGCAAGTTATGCATACGCGCTTTCGAAAACAGGAGACAGCCTTTACTATATCAAGCATCAGCTTGCATTTGCTGTTCTCGGAGTCGGTGCTATGATATTTATGATGAATCTCGACTACCGTGTTATATACAGATTTACGGTTCCTGCTTTCGTAATTACATCTATACTGCTTGTTATAACGCCTGTTTACGGATTGGCGGCAGGTGTTGCAACAAGATGGATCGAGATCGGCGGAGTACGGTTTCAGCCATCTGAGATAATGAAGCTTGTTCTTGTGCTTTTCCTTGCGAGATATTATTCGATTTATGAGAAGCCGGCACATAACTATGCAGATTTTTGGCAGTCGTCTGTATACGGGCTTTTTGTTCCCGCCGGTTTTGTGCTTTTTGTTTGTCTCCTTATTATGCTTGAAAATCACTTTTCATGTATGATCATTATGTTCCTTATAGGAATGTGTGTGATTTTTGCAGCTGGAGCGCGAAAATTCTGGTTTATTATAGCCGGAAGTTCTGCTGCAGTAGCTGCCGTTATTGCTATAAGTTTTTCTGGATATGCACGTCAGAGAGTTGACGTTTGGCTCCATCCGGAGAATTACAGCGCTCAGGACGAAGTTTATCAGACTCTTCAGGGGTTATATGCTGTGGGCTCCGGAGGTCTGTTCGGTACCGGTCTCGGAAACAGCCGTCAAAAGCATCTGTTTGTTTCACAGCCGCAGAATGACTTTATTTTTTCTATTGTGTCTGAAGAACTTGGTTTTATAGGCGCTGTCGGACTAATAGCATTGTTTGTGCTTCTTGTATGGCGCGGAGTTGTTATAGCACTCCGGACACCGGATACTTTTTCCCAGCTTGTTGTTATCGGTATAGTAAGTAAGGTTGCAATACAGGCGCTGCTTAATATAGGAGTTGTTACAGCAGTGCTTCCGAATACGGGAATCTCTCTGCCGTTTTTCAGCTACGGAGGAACGGCGCTTGCTATGCAGATCGCGGAAATGGGTATTGTCCTCGGAATTTCAAGGTATTCACGGAGACAAACATAAAAATGCCGATAATTTAATTTTGGGTTTGAAAGGATATACCGTTTAAAATGAGAGTACTGATGACAGGCGGAGGAACCGGAGGACATGTTAATCCGGCAATAGCGATAGCGGATAGAATAAAGCTTTATGAACCGGATTCTGAGATCGCGTTTGTCGGAACGCCGCGGGGGATAGAAAACAAACTCGTTCCTGCGGCAGGCTATAAACTTTATCATATTGATATACGGGGACTCAGGCGGAGCTTGTCGCTTTCAAATCTTCGTACCGTTTATCTTATGATAGCTTCACAGAAAAAGGCAAAAAAACTTTTGAAGGAATTCAGACCTGATGCGGTTATCGGAACCGGCGGATATGTTTGCTGGCCACTTATGAACGCGGCGTCAAAAATGGGAATACCTACGGCTCTCCATGAATCCAATGCTGTACCGGGAGCTGCGGTCAAGCTGCTTCAGAATAATACAGATCTTATTTTTGTAAATTTTGAGGTTACAATAAAAAAACTTAAGAATCCCGACCGTGCTATATGTGTGGGAAATCCGCTTCGCGGACAATTCGGTGAAATGTCAAAAGAAGAGGCGCGCGACAAGCTTGGGTATAGCGGAAAATATCGCCGTGTTCTTCTGTCGTGCGGAGGAAGCATGGGCGCTCAGCGCGTGAATGAGGAAGTACTGCGTCTTATGAGGGACTGGTCGTCTCAAAATCCGTCGGTAAAGCATATACATGCTACCGGTGCTATCGAATATGAAGACGCAAAAAAGATGTTTCATGATTTCGGACTTGAAAAATATCCGAATCTTGAACTTTGCGAATATATTTATGATATGCCGCTTAGAATGGCTGCCGCTGATCTTGTAATAAACAGGGCGGGAGCGATTACTTTGTCAGAGCTTGCAGTGCAGAAAAAACCGTGCATTCTTATTCCGTCTCCGAATGTTACCGACGATCATCAGTATAAAAACGCAAAGGTTCTCGGAGATGCGGGCGCTGCGGTCGTATTTCGCGAATCGGAACTCAGTGAAGGCGTCCTTACGGAGGCAGTGTCATCTCTTATGGTTGACAGACAGCGTTTGAAAAATATGTCGGAAAATATAGGAAATTTCGCGGTATCTGATTGTGCTGATATTATATTCAAAGAAGTAAAAGCGCTGATCAACAATAGAAAACATACAAAAAAATAAGAAAATATTAAAAAAATATCAAAAAAATTCCGAAAAGCTATTGCAATTCGGAATTTTTTTGATATAATGTTAATAGAAATATAAAAAACATATATATAAATGCACAAAATAAAGGAGATTACGTTTCAATAATAAATCAAAAGTTACAAACGGTTACTTGCATTTATTGCATAATCGTTCACATATTAAAGTAATACAACATAATATAAAAAGAAAGCGGTGAAGTCAGTGAAGTCAGACACATCCTGAAGGCAAACCGAAGTGTGCTTTGTCAACTAACCCCTTGTTTTTTCATTCCCTTATATTTCCAACGGCGGAAATAAACAAAATTTTTATTTTTTGTAGTATGAAAGGAAACGTTATTATGAAAAAATCGGTTAAACTCGCACTTGCATGTTCTTTAATTTCTGTAATTTCTTCATCGTTCATGATTGGAGTAAACGCTAAAAACGGTACCGGAACGGTATCATACGGAACACCTGTAATTGACGGTAAGCTTGACGAAGCATATCTTTCTTCGGCGACGGAAACAATGAAACGCAATAAATTCTTCTGTCCTTGGGCACCGGAAAAGGATCAGGAACCTAAGGCCGATACATGTAAATCGGATGCAACCTCTTATTTCCTTTGGGATGACGAGTATTTTTATACTTGTACTGTTGTAAAGGATGAAAAGGTTTTTGCACGTGCCGAAGAATATTATGCAACTCCGTATCCGTGGCAGGATGACGGAATTGAATGTATATATTCTAAGGCGGACGGGACCTTTACATTACATACCGATGCGAGCGGGGTTATTGCTTATGCTTACAACATTCAAGGAGGCACTGCATGGGCTGATGTTCCGGATATCGGAGATTTTGGTAAACCGGATTTAAAAAACAAAGACTGTAAGTCGAAGTTCGCTACTGCTATTACCGATGACGGGTTTGTAATCGAAACTGCTCTTAAACTTTCAAAAGAAGATGCTAAATACTTATCAGGCGACGAGATCAAATTTGCACTTCAGGTAAATAACCTTGACGATTCTGAAGGAAAAATAGGTCATGCGATAGGATCTCAGGATTGCGTTAATATCGGTATTACACTTACCCTCGGTGAGAAACCCGCAGATGCTCCCGACAAGCCTTCTACCGATAAGCCCGCAACTGACGACAAACCTGCAACTGACAAACCTGCAACTGATAAGCCTGCAACTGATAAGCCTGCAACCGACAATAAAACCGGTGCCCCTCAGACATCTGACGCGGGAGTAATTATGGGTGTTGGCGCGCTTGTTTCTGGCGCAATATTTACTGCATTAAAGCTAAAAAAAGAAAACAAAACGGAAGATCGTTAAATTCACTACGGAAAATTGTTAAATCCAATGATGTGTCTGATTTGAATAATCGTAGTTGATTTATATGAAAACAAAAAACGGAAACTTAGAGAAAACCTTTGTTTATTTTTATAAAAATGAAAAGGAACATTGTTATGAAAAAATCATTTAAACTTGCACTTGCCTGTTCTTTAATTTCTGTAATTTCTTCCTCGTTTATGTTCGGTGTAAGTGCTAATAACGATACAGTTGAAGTACCCTCAGATGGTATGGAGGTAGTTCTCGGCGATACAGTTAAAAAGGGAACTCCCGCTATCGACGGAAGCAAGGATGATGCTTACGCCGATACTCTTACATACAGCTTTAATGCCTCAAATGGTTGGGGCAGCGGAAAAATCTCCGTTCTTTATGATGATGCATATCTGTATGTTTTCGCAGATATAAAGGATACTGTGAAAGAGACATTTGACAACTTTGACTTTGGTGTCCTTGCAAAAGACGGCACAGTAAAGTGCCAGGTAGTAAGCAACACAGTTTTTAAAGGCGAAGACGGCTCAACGCTCCATTGCAGACTCTGGGATCCTGCAACAGGCGATATCGCTTCGAACCTCAAGGTAGGAGCTGAGTCGGATGCGACTGAGCAGGTACTTACCGAAATCGAGACCGGTTATACCCTTGAGTTCCGCATCGCATATGCAGGAACAAAGGGTGAAACCATAAGAATTAACAGCACAGATTCCCTTAATTCTTTAAACAATATGCCTGAGCCGGAAGTGATTGTTGAAATCCCTTCAGACGGTATGGAAGTGGTTCTCGGCGATACAGTTAAAAAGGGAACTCCCGCTATTGACGGAAGCAAGGATGATGTTTACGCCGATACTCTTACATACAGCTTTAATGCCTCAAATGGTTGGGGAAGCGGAAAAATCTCCGTTCTTTATGATGACGCATACCTGTATGTTTTCGCAGATATTGAGGACTCCAAGAAAGAGACATTCGATAACTTTGATTTAGGAATTCTTGCAAAAGATGGTACAGTAAAGTGTCAGGTAGTAAGTAACACGGTTTTCAAAGGTGATGACGGCTCAACGCTTCATTGCAGACTCTGGGATCCTGCAACAGGCGGTATCGCTTCGAACCTTAAGGTAGGAGCTGAGTCGGATGCGACTGAGCATGTACTTACCGAAACTGAGACCGGTTATACCCTTGAGTTCCGCATTGCATATGCAGGAACAAAGGGTGAAACTATAAGAATTAACAGCACAGACTCTCTTAATTCTTTAAACAACATGCCCGGTAAGGATGAACCTGAAACAGATAAGCCTGAAACGGATAAAACCGCAGATACGACAGGAAAGCCTTCTGAGCCTGCAACTGACAAGAAGCCCGATTCGCCTCAGACCTCTGATATTGGAGTAGTCATGAGTGTTGCGGTACTTGTTTCCGGAGCTTCATTTGTTGCATTAAAGATCAATAAAGAAAAAGAGGAAGATCGCTAAGATAAACGGTGTATCTGATTTTAAACCGTTTGAATCAGCTGGTTACAACATAAACGAAAAGCATTCTGTAAATACTGCAGAATGCTTTTCGTTTTCTAATATTTTATTTATGTTTATTTCAAAAAACCGTTGATTATCTGTTCCTCAGCTTCTTTTTCGGTAAGACCAAGAGTCATGAGCTTTGTCAGCTGCTCTCCTGCAATTTTTCCTATAGCCGCTTCATGAATAAGGCTTGCGTCGATGCAGTTGGCGGTTATTTCCGGAACAGCTCTGACACTTGCATTGTCCATAATTATTGCATCGCATTCCGTATGTCCGGTACATTCGGCATTTCCGTTTATACGCGATATAAAAAGCTGATGCGAGCTGTCTTTAGCTACCGAACGCGAAATAACGTTTGTATGGCAATCCTTGCCGTTAAGGTCGACAGTAAAATCGGTAGTTGCCGTTTGCTTTCCGTGCGTCATTATTTTTTCACGGATAACAAGCGAAGCTTTGTCTCCGAGCTTTGCACGTGTTGTACGTTCGGTTGAATCGACGCCTTTGATCTGTACAGTATCCATTTCCATATAAGCGCCTTCAGCAAGTTCTGCTTCGGTTGTGGGATTCATAATATTTTCTCCGCTTCCGTCACCCTCGGCGTAATGCTTTTCCACGTATTTTACTTTAGCGTTTTTCCCGACAAAAAATCTGTGAATTCCGCTATGTTCCGATGTGCTGCTTCCGCTGTTATGAATTCCGCATCCTGCGACAATTGTTACATCGCAGTTATCCCCGATATAAAAATCATTGTAGACCATATCCTTCAGTCCGCTTTCGCTCAGAAGGACGGGGATATGAACGCTTTCGTTTTTGGTTTCCGGCTTTATTATTATATCTATACCGGGTTTATCGGTTTTCGTTACAATATCTATATTGGCAGTTGTAGAACGGGCTGCGGATTTTCCGTTGGATCTGATATTATATGCACCTTCGGGTGTTTCGTGCAGACCTGCTATCTGTTCGAGAAGATTTTTTTGTATAGCATCCATTTTAAGTTATTATCCTTTCTGCAAAAACGGTTTTCCGGTTTATGCGAGTTTGTCCGTAAGAGTCTTGCAGCTTCCTGCAGAGTTAAGAAGTCCGGGAAGTATTTCGTCCTTCGTTCCGATTTTAGATACCTCTCCGCCGGCGATTACAATGATCTTATCGGCGATATTGAGAATGCGCTCCTGATGCGATATTATAAGTATACTTCCGTTTATTTTTTTGTACATATTCTCAAAAACCGTGATAAGATTTCCGAAGCTCCACAGATCAATACCTGCTTCCGGTTCATCAAATACAGATAGTTTTGTTCCACGTGCAAGTATCGTTGCAATTTCTATTCGTTTAAGCTCGCCGCCTGATAGGCTTGCATTTACTTCTCGGTTTATATAATCACGTGCGCACAGACCGACTTCAGAAAGGTATGTGCAGGCTTCTGTAACACCTATTTTTTTTCCTGAAGCAATAGTGATAAGATCTTTGACTGTAATTCCTTTAAAACGTACAGGCTGCTGAAATGCAAAACTGATTCCTTTTTTTGCACGTTCAGTCACTGACATTGCGGTGATGTTTTCTCCGTCAAGGAATATTTCGCCTTCTGACGGTTCTATAATTCCCGCAATTATCTTTGCAAGAGTGGATTTTCCTCCTCCGTTAGGACCGGTAATTGCAACAAAGCGTTCGTCTATCGAAAGATTTATGTTTTTCAGAATTTCACGTTCTGAATTTTCCGATATGGCTCTGAATGATATATTCTTAAGTTCCAGCATGAGATGCAGACAACTCCTTTTTGATTTTGTTTAAGGTAATTTATATAGTATAATAGTATTATAACATTATTTTGGGATAAAATCCATATTTTCAGTTATTTAAATTTGTAAGACCGAAAGCGCGCGCTTTTTTACGGTATTGATGCGGTGTTGTTCCGACAGTACGTCTGAAGGTTTTAATAAAATAGCTTATTTCGTTAAAGCCGCAGTTGAGTCCGATATCTGTTATACTCATATCCGTAGATAAAAGCTGTTCACACGCGCGTTCAATACGGTAATAGTTTACGTATTCTATCGGCGTTTTCCGTGTCATACCGTAGAAGAATGAACAGAAATACTTCGGAGTCATACCTGCGGTCTTTGCCAGATCGGAAAGCATTATTTTCGACGAATAGTTATTTTCAATGTACGAGATGACTTTTTTGAACGGCATAAGCTGTCCGGTGCTTCGCTTGTCAGCGATTTTTTCGGCGCCGTAAAGACCGTGCTTCAGTATAAGACCGAGAATTTCCATTATCGCGCCCTGAACAACGAGTTCGTATCCGTTGAAATTTCCGGAGGCTGCGCTTACCAGGCGCTGTGCAACCTGAGTAAGCTCTTCAATACCTCTCGGCATTATAGGCGTTATAACATTTAAATGATTTATAATATTGCTGATATGTGCATTTCCGGATTGATTTCTCGTAAGCAGGTATCTCATGTCAAAAACGATTGAGTCATATACTGCATTGTTAGGTACGCCGCTGTGAACAACCCCGTCGCTGATAAAAATAATATCTCCTGCTTTTGCATTGTACTGTATTCCGTCAAGCGTTATATCAAGTTCACCTTCGGAAACAACAATTATTTCATGTTCAACATGCCAGTGATGTATCATTTCATATCGAGGGTGATTTTCGTCGACATGATAGTATGCTATGGGATAATTGAAGGTTCCGTGCTGCACCTTTTCAAAATAATCGAGATATTTCATACTGTATTCCCTTCATAAAATGAAAGTATAGTTTGTGTAAAGTACAGATTACGAACAATTATCATGTTTTTGTATATTTACACACGTTATTTACAGCTTGAAGGCTGAAAATAATTATACTTTTTGCTATTATAACACAAGATTGATGTATTTGTCAATGATATAATGATATTGGTAAAAAGTTTACCGTTTGTTTTGATTTTACTTTGAAAGGAAGTATATATTATGGCAACAAATCGTTACATCGGAGAATATCCGGCAATAGGTATCCGTCCCGTTATTGACGGACGCCGCGGTCCCATGAAGCTCCGCGAAGGACTTGAGGGACAGACAATGGCAATGGCTGAAGCTGCAAAGAAGCTCTTTGAAGAGAATCTTTGCTACTCTAACGGTGAGCCTGTAAGAGTCGTTATTGCAGACACATCTATCGGACGTGTTGCAGAAACGGCGGCATGCGCTGAAAAATTCAAGAAAGAAGGCGTAGCAATTACGCTTTCCGTAACTCCTTGCTGGTGCTACGGCGCAGAGACAATGGACATGGATCCCATGACGATTAAGGGTGTTTGGGGATTTAACGGCACAGAGCGTCCTGGTGCGGTATATCTTGCATCTGTTTTGGCTACACATGCTCAGAAAGGGCTTCCTGCCTTCGGAATCTACGGTCATGAGGTACAGGATGTAGACGACGTTACCAATATTCCCGAAGATGTTAAGGAAAAGCTTCTCCGTTTCGGACGTGCCGCTGTTGCTGTCGCAACAATGCGCGGAAAGAGCTATCTCCAGATCGGTTCTATGTGTATGGGTATCGGCGGTTCTATTATTGACCAGGATTTCATACAGGAATATCTCGGTATGCGTGTTGAATCTGTCGACGAGGTAGAGATCCTTCGCCGCATGGAAGAGGGAATATACAACAAAGAAGACTACGAGAAGGCTCTTGCATGGACAAAAGAACATTGCAAAGAGGGAAGAGACGATAATCCTGACTTTGTTAAATTCTCTGATGAGAAAAAGAAAGAGCAGTGGGAATTTACGGTCAAAATGTACTGCATCATCAAAGATCTTATGGGAGGAAACAACAGACTTCCCGAAGGCTGCGAGGAAGAGATGGTCGGACATAACGCCATCGCCGCAGGATTCCAGGGGCAGAGACAGTGGACAGACCATTGGCCGAACTGCGACTATCCCGAAGCGCTTCTTAACTCTACATTTGACTTTACCGGAGCGCGCGAGCCGTTTACATTCGCAACAGAAAACGATGTCCTTAACGGTCTCGGAATGCTGTTTATGAGCTTGCTTACAAACCGCGCGCAGATTTTTGCAGATGTACGTACATACTGGTCTCCTGAAGCTTGCAAGCGCGTTACCGGATATGATATGGAAGGTCTTGCAAAAGAGAACGGCGGTATTATTCATCTGCTTAACTCCGGCGCTGCATGCCTTGACGCCTGCGGAGAATGCACCGATGAAAACGGCAATCCTGTTATGAAGAAGTGGTGGGAAGTTACCGACGAGGATATTAAGAAGATGACCGATGCTACAGTATGGTGCGAGGCAGGCTTCGATAACTTCAGAGGCGGCGGATTCTCCAGCCACTTTGTAACCCGTTCTGAGATGCCTGCTACTATGATCAGACTTAATCTCGTTAAAGGACTCGGACCGGTTCTTCAGATTGCTGAAGGCTGGACGGTTAAGCTTCCTGAAGAAGTTACGGATACTCTTATGGAACGTACAAATCCGACATGGCCCTGCACATGGTTTACTCCACGTTGCAACGGCATAGAAGGAAGTCCTTTCAATACTGCATACGAAGTAATGCAGAACTGGGGTGCAAACCACGGCGCTATATCTTACGGACATATCGGTGCGGATCTTATCACTCTTTGCTCTATGCTTCGTATCCCGGTATGCATGCACAATGTTCCCGAAAAGGATATTTTCCGTCCTGCTGCATGGAATGCATTCGGAATGGATCGTGAAGGTCAGGATTTCCGTGCATGCCAGAACTACGGACCGATGTACAAATAATCAGTACCGATTATCTGTACTATAACTTCGGTATCAGTTTTTAATTGCATAACATACTCGTCCGATACCGGAATTCCGGTATCGGACTTTTTGCATGGCTTATTTTTGAATCAAAATTAGCATAGTATTATGGTAATTAATTTTCTAAATTTATAATAAAAGTATAATAAATTCTAATAAAAACGGCGTTTATATGTGTCGATTCCTATTGATAAATTTATTTTTTTGTGATATAATAAAATTTGATATGGTAATTTATGCGATTGTTTTTCAGACTTGTTCGGATGGCGGTTTATATCTTTAAACAGTTGATGCATAATATGTAAATATGCAGTCTGTTTTTAATGCGAGTCATTTTGGGAAATCCTGGAATTTCGCTGTATTACTGTAATGAAAATAATTTCTGATGCGGGTTTTGTATGTGTACTTCCTGTAATAACTTAGAATTATTCGGGATTTGTGTACGCTGAAAGGGACTTGTATTCTTTGCACGAAAGGTATGGTAAACAAGTATGAATAAGATTACTATTATCGGAACAGGAAGTGTCGGCTCTACAATTGCGTACACTCTTGCTGTCTGCGGTATTGCTTCCGAAATTGTAATGGTGGATATTAATCAGGAAAAAGCGCTCGGAGAAGCTCTTGATATCCGTCAGGGAATACCGTTCTGCGATTCTCCTGTATCAATATATGCGGGAAGTTATCGCGATGCTGCCGGATCGGATATCGTTATTATTACTTCCGGTGTCGCTCGTAAACCCGGGCAGTCCCGTCTTGATCTTACTCAGACAAATGTTAATATTACAAAGGCTATAATTCCAGAAATTACAAAATATGCATCGGATGCAGTATATATAATTGTAAGTAATCCCGTTGATATTCTTACCTACGTTTTCTGCAAATGTTCCGGACTTGACGAAAGCAGAATAATAGGATCCGGTACAAGCCTTGATACCGCAAGACTTCGTTCAAGAATTTCCGAATATTACAACATCAACCAGAAGAACGTTCACGCATATGTATTTGGAGAACATGGCGATACCTCGTTTGTACCGTGGTCTGTTGCCAATATTTCTAATATACCGATCGACCTTTACGAGAGCGCTCTTGCCAAAAAGGACAGTATGACTCCGAAACTCAATTATGAGGACATAGAGGTATATATGCGCAAGTCAGGCGGACGTGTTATTGCAAGAAAGGGCGCTACATTTTATGCAGTTTCTATTTCTGTATGCTATATATGCAGATGCCTTCTCAGCGGTATAAATACTACTATGACTGTTTCTTCAATGATGCATGGCGAATACGGAATTGACGATGTTTGTCTCAGTACACTTAATGTTGTAGGCCATGAAGGTATTCAGGGTAAGGTTGTATCTCCGCTTACAGATAATGAGATAATGCTGCTTCGCAAGAGCGCCGACAGCCTTAAAGATGTTATAAAGAACATTAACATATAATTATAAGAGGGAACACAATGGAATATCGTATAGAACATGATTCAATGGGTGAGGTAAAAGTCCCTGCCGATAAATACTGGGCGGCTCAGACCGAACGCAGCCATCAGAATTTCAAAATAGGTGTCGGAATCGAAACTATGCCTCGTGAGATAACTCATGCATTCGGAATTCTTAAGAAAGCTGCTGCGATTGCAAATGCATCGCTTAAACCCGAGAAAATGACAGAAGAGAAGCTTTCGGCTATTTCAGCGGCGTGTGATGAAGTTATATCCGGAAAGCTTAATGAACATTTTCCTCTTGTTGTATGGCAAACAGGATCCGGAACACAGTCGAATATGAATGCCAATGAGGTTATTGCCAATCGCGGAAATGAAATTGCAGGCAAAAAACTTCTTCATCCTAACGATGATATAAATATGAGCCAGTCATCTAACGATACGTTTCCTACCGCAATGCACATTTCTGCGGTATTGACTATCGAGGATAAACTTTTTCCTGCGCTTGATATGCTGATATCAACTTTCGAACGTCTTGAAAAGGGAAACGAAGGTATTGTCAAGAGCGGACGTACACATCTTCAGGATGCAACTCCGATCAAGTTCTCGCAGGAGATCAGCGGTTGGAGAGCGTCTCTTCAGCGCGACCGTGAAATGCTTGAAATATCGGTTTCAAAGCTGTCAGAGCTTGCACTTGGCGGAACAGCTGTAGGTACAGGCCTTAATGCTCCAAAAGGCTTTGATGTTAAGGTTGCCGAAGAAGTTTCTAAAATTACAGGCAAGAAGTTTGTAACAGCGCCTAATAAGTTTCATGCTCTCACCTCAAAGGATGAAATAGTATTTGCTCACGGTGCTCTTAAGGCTCTTGCTGCCGATCTTATGAAGATCGCAAATGATGTTCGCTGGCTTGCATCAGGTCCCCGTGACGGACTTGGCGAAATACATATACCTGAAAATGAGCCGGGATCTTCTATTATGCCCGGAAAGGTCAATCCTACACAGTGTGAGGCGGTAACAATGGTTGCTGTCCAGGTAATCGGAAATGATGTTGCTGTCGGAATGGCTGCATCTCAGGGCAATTTCGAACTTAATGTATTTATGCCTGTATGTATTTATAACTTCCTTCAATCGGCAAGACTTCTTGCAGAGGTTATTGTCTCGTTTAATAATAACTGCGCTGTAGGAATTACGCCTGACCGCGATAAGATGTATCACAATCTTCACAATTCGCTTATGCTTGTAACTGCGCTTAATCCTTATATCGGATATGAAAACGCAGCAAAGACAGCAAAGAAAGCATATAAGGACGGTATATCACTTAAAGAGGCGTGCGTAGAGCTTGGATTCCTTACTGAAGAAAAGTTTGATGAGGTTTTCCATCCTGAACAGATGGTTTGAGCCGAATCTGTGTAACTGCTGTCACAGATGCATTTAATTTTTAAATTTCAAAAGCATGATTTGATTCTGATTTTCAGATATTAAACCGAAAGGATCGTGGATATGATATATAATTATTACCCGGGCTGCACACTTAAAACCAAAGCAAAAGAACTTGATAAGTATGCTCGCTTATGTGCAGAAAAGCTCGGTATAACGCTTT
>CABUHS010000017.1 GCA_902491535.1 uncultured Eubacteriales bacterium | reverse complement strand
TGCGACCTCCGGGTTATGAGCCCGACGAGCTACCAACTGCTCTACCCCGCGATATATAGTTGTCGGATCCGCAGCTCCGACAACTGGTGCCGGTGACCGGGATCGAACCGGTACGTAACTTTCGTTACACGGGATTTTAAGTCCCGGGCGTCTGCCAGTTCCGCCACACCGGCTTATCTGACAGGACGTATCCTATCAACATTGATATTATATCATAACGGCATGTATTTGTCAATAGAAAATCACAAAAAACATTATTTAATTTTATTTTGGTTTTTCGAGCTTTTTCGCCCTGCGGTTTCCGAAAGCTCTAACAAGAGGTATTTTCGGATATAAATTTTTATAATCCGCTTTGATTATGGCAGTAAATATTATATTGTGTTTTCATTTTTCAGAAAATCTGATAACGGAATATTTACTGTTTAACAGGCATTTCTTAAAAATAAATTCTCCCTTGTGAGGAGAATTTTTACGGTGTTATTATTTTTCAGTATAACTGTCGATTGCCTTTTTCAGACGTTCGAGTCCGTCTTCAAGACGTGCGCGCGGGCATGCAATGTTCAGCCGCAGGAACTGTCTGCCTGCTTCGCCGTACTGGGCGCCGTCGCACAGATAAAGTCCGGTCGTTCTTCGTATATATTCTGCCAGTTTGACACTGTCGGACGTTACTTTGCTGCAATCTATCCAAAGCAGATAGGTTGCCTCAGAAGGTACAAGGAAAAGGGAAGGGATATATTTTTTTATAAATATATCAGTTGTTTGTTTATTCTCTTCTATATATTCGCGAAGCTCGTCGAGCCATTCATCGCCGTGTGTAAATGCTGCGATTGCTGCAGTTACCGCAAATGCATTCGGCTCGGCGACTTCATCGGTATTAAGACCGCGCCATACCTTATGGCGAAGCTTTGGATTCGGAACATATACCGCTGCTGTCTGAAGTCCTGCAATATTGAAGGATTTTGTCGGAGCAATGCAGCCCACACTGATCTGCGCGCAGGTTTCGGATACCGACGCAAACGGAATATATGTTTTTCCGGGTGCAGTAAGATCGCAATGTATCTCATCGGATATAACGGTAACGCCATGCTTTTTGCACAATTCTCCGATCGCAGCCAATGTTTCTCTGTCCCATATTTTACCGACGGGATTGTGCGGATTACAGAGTATCATAAGCGACGTTTGCGGATCTGACAGCTTTTCTTCAAGGTCTTTAAAATCTATGCTGTAGATTCCGTTTTGATATATAAGCGGACTTTCGATTACATTTCTTCCGTTATTGAGAATCGAGTTATAAAAGATATTGTATACCGGAGTCTGAATAAGAACTTTTTCCGCCGGGGTCGTCAGCTTTCTCACAGCGCTAGATATAGCAGGAACGATTCCTGTGCAGAAGATAAGCCAGTCCTTCTGTATGCGGAAACCGAAGCGCCGGTTCCAGCGGTCGGAGATCGCATCGTACCACTGCTCCGGAACATCTGTATAGCCGAAGATCCCGTGTGATGCGCGCTCCGCGATAGCTTTGCGGATCACCGGCGCGGTTTCGAAATCCATGTCGGCAACCCACATCGGAAGCTCACCGTCTTTTACATCCCATTTAAGAGAGAAGGTGCCGCGCCGGTCGGTAAGTTTATCAAAATCATATTTCATAACAGAATCCTTTCTCCGCAACAATTATTTTTTAATATTTATATTGCGTATTAACCCCCAAAATATTGCGGTAATTTCAAAAAGCTTTTGTTGATCGCAAAAGAAAGCGAAATATTATTTTTCGGACAGCTTTCCTATATCGGCGCTTATTTCGGTACGGGCAGGATCGATTCTCGCAGGGTTCATTGTAAGCTCGTCAATTCTGTCTGCGGTAATATATCCTCCGTCCGGATTAAATACGCTGTCGATGCTTCCGCGGACTTCTGCGTCAACAACAGAGTATTCAAATGCAAGTGTCGTATTGATAAGACGGCAGTTTCTGAGCGTAACTCCGTCCATATAACACATACCCTGAAGGCTTTCTATCACACAGTTTACAAAAGTAACATTTTTCGCATTCCATCCTACATATTCGCCGGATATAAACGAATCGTAAACGGTAACATTTTCGCAGTTCCAGAAGCAATCTTTTGAGAGTATTTTTGCATTTCTGATCTCTACATCGCGGCATCCGTCAAATGAATAATTTCCGGTGAGATTAAAGTTTTCTGCACGTATTCCGGTACTGTTCATGGCAAAATAGTCGCCGCGTGCGGTTACATTTTCCATTACTATTTCGTCACAGTTCCAGAGTGTTTCGGAGGCGTTCGGCATAGTGACACTGTTCATGGTGATATTTTTTGTGCGTCTGAAGGTTTTCGGAGCGTCTATCGTGGTATCTGACAGAGATATATTCTCGGTGTACCATATTCCTGCGCGTGCCGTATCGAACAGTGTACATCCGCGGAGAACGATGTCGCGGCTGTACCACAGCGGATACTTCCATCTGAAGAGACTGCCGCGGAGAAGTATATTGCGGCTCTCTTTAAGCGGAGATTCGCCGTCCGCAAATGTGCAGTATACTATTTCGGTATCTTTCTGACCGAAAAGCGCTCTTTCTCCGGTCAGAAGTTTTTGTACGATCTGTTTCATTTTATATTCCTTTCTGGATAATACCTTTTATGAGCCTATGACTATGACCACCGGCAAATGCAGGTGGCCATAGTCCGCACAGCGGTTATCTGTAATTGTGATTTGTTTCCTCTTACGACTCTTTGTCTTTGAGAAGGTCGCGTATTTCCGAGAGAAGCTGGATCTCTGCGGAGGGTTCTTCCGGAGCAGCTTCTTCTGCCTGAGCCGCTTCGGCTTCCTGTTTCTGTTCATGGAGCAGCTTTATTCTTGCTTCCTCGAATTTGTTTTTGACGCTTATTGCAACGCGCATGAAAATAAAGATCGAGAGTGCGATCATGAGAAAGTCGATGATACTTTGAATAAATACGCCGTATGTAAGAGCGACCTCCGCTGATACGATTTCACCTGCTTCATTCAGTACTGCCGGGCGCATGACCGCTTTAAGATCGGTCAGATTGACATTTCCGGTTATAAGGCTTATAAGCGGAGTTATAACATCGGCAACGAGAGACGAAACGATCTTACTGAACGCTGAACCGACGACAACACCGACTGCCATATCGATAATGTTGCCTTTCATGGCGAATTCTTTAAAATCTTTCCAAAAGCTTTTTTTCATGACAGATATTATCTCCTTTTCATTTTATTTATTCAATTATAATATATATTGTGTAATATATCAAGGGGTAATTTATATTTTGCTTGTTTTATTTGTTTAATGCTGTCACATTATTGTCCCGCCGCCGACAACGGTATCGCCGTCGTAGAGTACGACAGCTTGTCCGCGTGTTATTGCCCGCTGAGGTTCGTCAAACACGACATGCAGTCTGTCTTTATCGGGTTGAGTCACTGTTGCCCACTGTTCTGCCTGTCTGTAACGTACCTTGGCTTTTACACGAAGCTCATTTTCTATTTTATCAACAGATATCAGGTTTATATCGCATGCGTCAAGTTCGCGCGAAAGAAGCTCGTCGTTTTTGCCGAGTATAACGCGGTTTGTCTGCGGCTCAATGCGGCATACATACAGAGGCTCCGGAAGCGCAAGTCCGAGTCCCCGGCGCTGACCTACAGTATATCGGATTATTCCTTTATGCTTTCCGAGCGTCTTTCCGTCTGAGGTTACGAAATCACCCTCCGGAAATTTTCTGCCGGTATAGCATTCGATAAATTCCGCATATTTTCCGTCGGGAATGAAGCATATGTCCTGACTGTCATGTTTTTCGGCATTGCAGAGACCTGCGCTTTGGGCCTCGGCGCGTACGTCGCTTTTTGTCATTTTGCCGAGCGGAAATATTGCGTGCGAGAGCTGTTCCTGCGTCAGTGAGTAAAGTACATAGCTCTGATCCTTACTGATGTCGAGAGCTTTTTTGAGAAGGTATCTGCCGCTTTTGCTGTCATATTCTGTTCTGACGTAATGCCCTGTGGATATGTAATCGCAGCCTATCTCCTTTGCGTATGAAAAAAGTCTTCCGAATTTAAGATGACGGTTGCAGTCAACACAAGGATTCGGAGTCGCTCCGCACTGATATGCGCGGATAAAACGGTCTATAACGCATTCCTCAAATTTTTCTGAAAAATTGAGAACGGTGTGTTCCATTCCGAGCGATTCCGATATTTTTTTTGCATCTGCGATGTCATTCGATGTACAGCAGGACGGATCTTCTGCTATATTACTGTCGGCGCGGAAGAGTTTCATAGTCACACCTGTGCAATCATAGCCTTCGCGGCACAGAAGCATTGCGGTCACGCCGGAATCAACGCCTCCGCTCATTGCCACAAGTACCTTTTTCTTTCTGTCATCTGTCATGTTTATATGCCTTTCATTTGTTTGTATTGTTTTTTAAATCGGAGCAACGCTCTGCTTTGCTTGCTCGCAAAGAGCGGAGCCTGCGACAGATTGCAACCGGCACAGGGAGTGTTAACTCCCCGGGGTTTCAGTGGGAGATTACAACTCCCGCTGAAATTCCGAAATGGAGCCCGCCGCCTATAGAGGCGGGAGACATCTGTGCTTAGGTTATACTTTCAGTCTGAATTTACGGTTTCACCGGCTGTTGCCGGAAATATGAGGGTTATTTTTGTGCCGACGTTTTCGGTGCTTTCGAGCAGCACCGAGGCACCGTGATATGCTGCGCCGTGTTTGACTATGGATAATCCGAGCCCGGTACCTCCGATTTCGCGTGAATGGCTTTTATCGACGCGGAAGAAGCGCTCAAAAACTCTGTTTTGAAGTTCTTTAGGAATACCGATTCCGGTATCTTCGCATATCACCGTAGCGGTTTCACCGTCATTGCGTGCCGTTAGTTTTACGGATCCGCCCTCGCGGTTGTATTTTATTGCGTTATCGCAAATATTATAGATCATTTCTTCAAGTATCCGACGGTTTCCGCGGGTAAATACAGCTGTTCCGTCTGTTGTTATCGTTATACCGCGCGACGCTGCAAGCTGACACAGCCGTTCGGCGGTCTGGCAGACTATCTCATAAAGCTCGACGGTACTGCTGTCATATGGAATTTCACCGCTGTCAAGCTGAGTGAGTTTAATTATATCTCCTACAAGATCGATGAGCCTGCCTGCTTCCGAGCGTATTTTCTTTGCAAAGTAAGCAGCGTCATCGCTTTTAGCCATTCCGCTTTCTATCAGTTCGGCAAATCCGGATATTGATGTAAGAGGTGTTTTGAGTTCATGCGATATATTTGCGGTAAATTCTCGTCTGAGCTGCTCACGGTGTTCTTTTTCTGTCTCGTCGAATATGAGGATTACGGCACCAGAAATAACGTCATCCGATTTTACGGGACTGCCGAGTATGCGGTAATAGCTGCTTTCGCTGCGAAGAACGGCTTCGCTGCGGCTGCCTCCGAGAGATGAGAAAACAAGCTTTCTGAAATCCGGAGACGAAGAGACGGAAAGAACGCTTTTATATTCGCGCGAACCGTCTGCGCCGAGCAGACGGAGCGCTCCGGAATTGTAGGACAGGATATCGCCTTTGTGATCTATTATAAGCATTCCTTCCTGCATATTGGAGATAATAGATGAAAATTCGTTCTGTTTTATGCGAAGCTCTCTCATCTGAGCAGTTATCTGCGAGTTTTGTTTTTGTATCCGGGATATAAACGGTGCAAGCTCCTGCGGATATCCTGATGATTCCGGATGAATAGTATCAGCTGTGCTTATCTGCCTTACTGTAGATGCGGATATCCATGTGGCGAGAAGCAGGGATACTGCTATTGCGGCGGCAGTTATTGCCGCCGAGGGAACGGCGGCGCCGATCATGAGAGATTTTACGCTGACACGGTCTTGTGCCATGATTATAACGCTGCTGCTGTCGAGCTTTACCGCGCATATAAGCTTTTTATCTGTTTGCGCCCGGTCGGAGCCTGTGAGCAGTGCATTTTCGGCGGCATCTGTATATACGGCGATATCCGTCTCACCGTCATCGTCATATCCCGGCGCATGCCATACTCCGTTTTCAAATGATATAATTATAAGTTCAGTCTGGTCTGTGCTTGCATCGGCAGAAAGGCGTATTGCTTCGTCTTTATCCTCCGGAAGTATTTCTGCAAGAGCCTGAGTGCTTTTCATCAGGCGATCGGCGAGAATGTCTGATTCATGATCAATGGCTGATCCGAGCGAAGCCGAAAAGATCGCTGTTGCAACAACCGTCAGCAGGATTGCGGTGCTGATAAATATACGTTTTTTCATAATATGCCGTCCTTTCGGAGTATACTGCTCCTGATCGGTTTCGTGTATATGCCGGATTATTACGGAGATCTGAGACTCAAAAACCGGAGAATATGCCGGAAAGTTACGGATCTGATGCTTTACTTTAGGTACCGTATTATTTTTTGAATTTATATCCTATTCCGCGGACTGTTTCTATAAGATTTCCGCATTCGCCGAGCTTTTGTCTGAGAGTTCTGACGTGTACATCGACTGTACGTGTCTCGCCGTCAAAGGAAAATCCCCATATTCTGTCAAGTATCAGATCACGGCTCATGACCGCTCCGCGGTTAGACATAAGCAGATACAGAAGTTCAAATTCTTTGAAGGTGAGCGCTACAGGGGCGCCGCCTACGGTTACAGTACGGTCTGTCAGTGATACAGTCAATGTTCCCGCTGTGTATACGGCTGTATTTTCTCTGGCTGTACCGCTCCGCCGCAGTACAGCCTTTACCCGTGCTACAGTTTCCATTACTCCGAACGGCTTTGTTATGTAATCGTCAGCTCCGGCGTTAAGCGCCGTGACCTTGTCAAACTCGGAGCTTTTTGCGGTAAGCATTATAACCGGGATTATTGAGGTCCCCGGAGTTTCACGCAGACGCGCAAGCACGGAAAGTCCATCCTCTTCGGGAAGCATAATGTCGAGCAGAATGAGTTCCGGCTTTTCGGATGCCAATGCACGGTTAAACTCTGACGGGAGCGAAAAGCTCTTTGAATGTACACCTGATTTTTCAAGAGAATAGCTCAGAAGCTCGCGTATCGAAGCGTCATCTTCGAGTATATATACCATATAGATCTGCACCTTCCTGCAGCGGCGGCTTTATGTTTTGTCCGCGCCGCTTATTTTTATAACCTAAGCACAGATGTCCCCCGCCGCTATAGGCGGCGGGTTTCGAGGAGCTAACGCTCCCTGTGCCGGTTGCAATCTGTCGCAGGCTCCGCTCTTTGCGAACAAAGCAGAGCGTTGCTCCGATTTAAATTCATTATATATACAATATGCAGCTGATAAATATATGTTATCTTTAAGCTGTATTTTTCCGGATTATCTGTTGTCATATTTTCAGACAGTCAGCTTATCGTCAGCATTACTATTTCAGCGGGATTAAACAGCCTCGGTGCAAATGAATGATTGACGAGCCCGCGGCTTACTACAAGTCTGCCGTCATATACTCCGGAGGTATATTTCGGAAAGAACCCCTGCCCCGGCGCGAAAATCCCCTTTCCGAACAGTCTTATCTGACCGCCGTGCGCATGGCCGCTGCATATTATATCTATGTCAAGCGGTTTTACAAAGCTGTCATAGTATTCGGGATGATGGCAAAGCAGAAGCTTGCATCCGCCGAGATCTCCGAAACATTTAAGCCGCCCCCGGTCGATCATCAGCAGGTTTTCGGGAATACCGGAGCATGAGAGCATGTTGAAAACGGTCGTCGCTTTGTCCTCTTTGCCGTCACTGCGGAAGGCTGACGGAAGTCCGATTATATTCAGCTTTGCGGCGCCCTTTGTAAACGTTTCGGTTTTATCGTTAACAATGTTGACTCCTGCGTTTTCGAGTATTTTGATCTCGCTGTCCGAAAGAATTTTGTCATGATTTCCGGTTGAATAGTATGTCGGAGCAATTGAGGCTGCCTGCATCAGAAATGAAACTCCGTGCGGATATCCTCTGTCTTTCAGTTCGAGTATGTCTCCGGGCGCAAGGATAATATCCGGTTTTAACATACCGAGTAATTCTATAATGTCTGCGGCAGAGCGGCCGTGCAGGTCGGAAACGACCGCAGCGCGCACGGGCATCCGCCGACCGGTGCCTGTATACAGTCTGTCCGGATCCGGATGTATTTCATATTCAGTTATTATCGGTGTTTTTCTCATAATAATATTGTGTCTCCGCGGAGATATCGGAATATATTTTTTAATAACAGTCCTTTTTTGTTACGGATGCGGTTTCGAAACTTACTTTGCGAAACCATCGCACGGTATGCATATAAAGATGGAGTATTGAATATATACTATCGTTTTATTTTATCACGCTTCGGCACGGTTGGCAAGAAAAATTTTTAACTGTGTATTTAATTTCGTTTTTATGTATGAGGCGAACTGTATTTACAGGGCGGAGTTCTGTGTACAGCGTTTTTGTGAAACAGTATGGAAGAATGTAAAAAAATACGTAAAAATTACTTTTTTATACAACATGGGTATTGCATTTTCTGACGATATGTGATACAATTTTTCTTATGCCGAACGAGGCATGTATTTATGCATATATACAATAAATATTCATTAAAATCTGAATATTTATTCGAAATGCCATTGACTTTCGCCGGAATACGGTGTATAATTGATGCATAAAAATTCAATTGACCACATGCGTGGGAGGAAAAAACAATGAATAAGGTAAATAAGGAAAACATAAAGAAGGTAGTACTTGCATATTCCGGCGGACTTGATACATCGATTATTATTCCGTGGCTGAAGGAAAACTACAATAACTGTGAAGTCATTGCGGTATCCGGAAATGTCGGACAGGCAGATGAGCTTGACGGACTTGAGGAAAAGGCAAAGAAAACAGGCGCTTCCAAGCTCTATGTACTTGACCTTACCGACGATTATGTTGATAACTATATTATCCCGACAATGAAAGCAGGAGCTGTTTACGAGGAATATCTTCTCGGAACGAGCCATGCACGTCCCTGCATCGCTAAGGCACTTGTTGAGATCGCAAAGAAAGAGGGCGCTGACGCAATCTGCCACGGCTGCACCGGAAAAGGAAACGACCAGGTTCGTTTTGAGCTTGCTGTGAAGTATTTTGCACCCAATATGCCTATAATCGCTCCGTGGCGCGAATGGGATATCAAATCCCGCGATGAGGAGATCGAGTATGCTGAGGCACATAACGTACCGCTGAAGATAAACCGCGAGACAAACTATTCAAAAGACAAGAACCTCTGGCATCTCTCACATGAAGGACTCGATCTCGAGGATACAGGCAATGAGCCGCAGTACGAGAAAGAGGGATTCCTTGAGATGGGCGTTTCTCCTATAAACGCTCCCGATGCTCCTACATATGTTACTATCGACTTTGATAAAGGCGTACCGGTTGCTCTCGACGGAGAGAAGATGAGCGCGAAGAACATCATTCTTGGGCTCAATGAGATCGGAGGAAAGAACGGTATCGGAATCATTGATATCGTAGAGAACCGTCTTGTAGGTATGAAATGCCGCGGCGTTTACGAGACTCCCGGCGGAGCTATTCTTTACAAGGCGCACAGCGTTCTTGAATCGCTCTGTCTTGATAAGCTTACTATGCATGAGAAGCAGAAGCTCTCTGTAACATTCGCAGAGCTTGTATACAACGGTCTGTGGTTCTCACCCCTCCGCGAGGCTCTCTCCGCATTTGTTGATAAAACACAGGAGAAGGTTACCGGTAAGGTAAGACTTAAGCTTTACAAGGGTAATATGATCAATGCAGGCGCATGGAGCGATAACACTCTTTACAGCGAAGAGATCGCAACCTTCGGCGAGAGCGATTACGATCAGACTGACGCTACAGGATTTATTAACCTGTTCGGTCTGCCTACGCAGGTTCAGGCAATGGTTGACGGCAATAAGTAATAAGGTACGGAATATCCCTGCGGTTGCCGTATGATTAAAAAAGCATATGCGGATGTTGCTGCGGATAAATAATTATTACAATATACAGAGCATACCCCTGCCCGTACGGGCAGGGGAATACGGATTTTATTAAGAGGATTTTTTAATGGCAATGTCAAAAATGTGGGCGGGAAGAACCGACGGCGTGACGAGCAAGCTTGCTGACGATTTTAATTCGTCGATCGGATTCGACAGCCGTATGTACCGTCAGGATATTACCGGAAGTATGGCGCACGCGGCGATGCTCGGCGCAAAAGGAATTATAACAGAGGAAGAAGCGGCTGCGCTGATAGACGGTCTCGAACAGATTTTGTCCGATCTTGAAAGCGGAGCGCTTGAGATCGATCCGTCCTGTGAGGACATACACATGTTCGTCGAACAGGTTCTTACGTCGCGCATAGGCGATACCGGAAAAAAGCTGCATACCGCAAGAAGCAGAAACGATCAGGTCGCACTTGATGTGCGGATGTATCTCCGCGATGAGATAGATGAGATAACAGGACTTATCCGCGAGCTTATAGCTGCCGTTACAGATAAAGCGGAGGAATACAAGTCCGCGATCATGCCCGGATATACCCATTTGCAGAGAGCGCAGCCGGTGACCTTCGGCCATCAGCTCATGGCATATGCTATGATGCTCCTGCGCGATACCGGGCGTCTCGGCGATTGCCGCGGAAGAATGAATGTTTCTCCGATAGGCTGCTGCGCGCTCGCAGGTACGACATATGATACCGACAGAAGATTCGAGGCTGAGCGTCTCGGATTTGACGGAATATGTCTCAATTCGCTCGACGGAGTATCCGACCGCGATTTCTGTGCCGAACTTTTGTCTGCGCTTTCGATCCTTATGATGCATCTCTCGCGTTTCTCTGAGGAGATCATACTTTGGTCGAGTTGGGAATTCAGATTTGTTGAACTTTCCGATGCATTTACTACCGGTTCTTCTATCATGCCGCAGAAGAAAAATCCCGATATGGCAGAGCTTGTCCGCGGAAAGACCGGACGCGTATACGGCGATCTTATGGGACTTCTTACAACACTCAAGGGACTTCCGCTCGCATATAACAAGGATATGCAGGAGGATAAGGAGGGCGTGTTTGACGCCTGCGATACCGTCAAAATGTGTTTGCGTGTATTTACCGGAATGATATCTACCATGAAGGCAAACACCGAATCCATGAAAAAAGCGGCTCAGACCGGATTTATAAACGCTACCGACCTTGCCGATTATCTTGTTAAAAAGGGACTTCCTTTCAGAACGGCATACAAGCTTTCCGGACAGATCGTTGCGAAATGTACTCAGACCGGACATGTGCTTGAAACACTGCCTCTTTCCGAATACAAGACGTTTCATGAATGTTTTGAAGAGGATCTGTTTGAGGAGATATCTCTTGACACCTGTGTTTCGAAGAGGATAAGCGAAGGCGGAACTTCAGTAGGCTCTGTTGAAGCTCAGATCTCGTATGTCAGAAATGCGATAAAGTAATTATAAAAATAAAGACCGCTGTTTGTCCTGTATTTACCGGACTTTTCAGACCGGTTTGTATTTTAATAAACAGTATACCCTATAAAAACTATAAATCAAGGAGAAAAAGAAATGAAAAAGATCACAAAGATCATTGCTTTTGCTGCAGCGGCGGCAATGCTTACCGCTTGTTTTACAGGCTGCGGTAAAAAAGGAAAAACACTCGAGCAGGTTAAATCCGCAGGAGAGCTTGTCATTGCTACAAGCCCTGACTTCCCTCCGTTTGAAGAGCTTAACAACGGAAATGTTGAAGGTATCGAGATCGATATTCTCAATATCATATGCGAAAAGCTCGGAGTCAAGCTGAAGATCGAGCAGATGGACTTCGATTCCGTCCTCCCCGGCGTACAGGCTGCAAAATATGATGTCGGTGTTTCCGGTATTACAATTACGCCCGACCGTGAGAAGAATACGCTCTTTACCGATTCTTACTGTCTCGCAGAGCAGTCTATCGTTGTTACCGAAAACAGCCCGATAAAGGCAAAGGCTGACCTTGACGGCAAAAAGATATCCGTTCAGAGCGGAACAACGGCTGAGGAATTCTGCGGTAAGCAGGGTTATGCTCTCAGCTCATTCCAGGCTAACAGCGATGCTCAGACCGCGCTTACTACAGGCAAGGTAGACGCATGGGTAATCGATAATCTTACCGCTATAGAGATGGTTGCGGCATACAATGCAGAGAACGATTCGAAGCTTGTTATCCTCGACGAGGCTATGACGACAGAGCCTTACGCGTTTGCATGCTGCTTCGGAAGCGAAGATCTCGTTGCTGAAATGAATAAGGTCCTTGCTGATCTTGTTAAGGACGGAACCGTCAAAGAAATTTTTGAAAGATACGACGCACCTTACGTATCTCCTACAGAAAATAACTGATAGCATATATAAGGGGCTGTCCGTGGCGGCAGCCCCTGTGTTCTTAAATCGACTTTTTGAAAGGAGATCGGAATTTGGACGTAATTTTATCCCCTCTCAGGGGATGGCTTGACAAGCTGTATGAGACATTTATTGAAACGAAGTATTATAACCTTTTTCTCGAAGGCTTTAAAAATACTATAATAATAACTCTCGGCGCGCTGTGTATCGGAGTTTTAATAGGTACAGTCATTGCTGTAATTAAGTATTTTGCCGAAGATACTCCGGTAATGAAGCCGTTTGCTTTTATCTGTGACATATATACGACCGTTATCCGAGGAATACCGATCGTTGTTCTTCTGCTTATCTTTTTCTTTATAATACTGACTTCGGCAGACGGAGTTACAGTTGCAATACTGACCTTCGGTATTAACTCAGGCGCATATATGGCTGAGCTGATACGAAGCGGTATAAATGCCGTAGATCCTCATCAGATGGAAGCCGGAAGAAGCCTCGGAATGTCGAAGCTTCAGGCAATGCGCAAGATCGTGTTCCCTCAGGCTATCCGTTATATTCTTCCCGCGATAGGAAATGAACTTATAGCGCTTCTTAAAGAGACGTCGGTTGCCGGATATGTAGCGGTCGTCGACCTTACAAGAGCCGGAAATCTTGTACGTAACAATACATACGATTCGGTAAATTCACTGCTTGCCGTAGCGATAGTATATCTTGTGCTTGTAATTATTCTTACACAGCTTCTGCATGCACTTGAAAGGAGGCTCGGAAAGAGTGATAAGCGTTAAAGACCTCAGAAAAAGTTTTCACGGCACCGAGGTGCTTAAAGGTATAAATGCCGAGATAAATAAAGGCGAGGTTATATGCGTTATCGGTCCGTCAGGATCCGGTAAATCAACCTTTCTCAGATGCCTCAATATGCTTGAGCATCCGACCGGCGGAAGTATCATATTCGAAGGCAACGATCTTACCGATAAAAAGGTGGATATAAATATGCACCGCCGTAAAATGGGAATGGTATTTCAGCATTTTGAGCTTTTCCCGCATATGACTATTATGGGGAATCTTACCTGCGCTCCGATGATGCTTAAAAAGCAGTCTAAACAGGAAGCGGAGGCGAAAGCTCTTGAGCTTCTCGGCAGAGTAGGACTTGCCGACCGTGCAGATGCATATCCCAGACAGCTTTCGGGCGGGCAGCAGCAGCGCGTTGCGATCGTCAGAGCGCTTTGCATGGAACCGGACGTTATGCTGTTCGACGAGCCTACTTCGGCGCTCGATCCGGAGATGGTCGGAGAGGTACTCGACGTTATAAAGACGCTTGCTTCCGAAGGAATGACGATGGTAGTCGTTACTCACGAGATGGGATTCGCACGCGAGGTATCGAGCCGCGTTCTCTTCCTTGACGACGGTGTGATCGCCGAGGACGGTACGCCGGAACAGATCTTCGGTGCGCCTAAAAGCGAACGTTTAAGGTCGTTCCTTGCCAAGGTTCTGTGAGCCCGGAGTAGGTATTGCAGGAAACAGTATACTGAAATTATTGAGTAAGGATTCCGCCCGTCAATCACCGGGAAACGATCAGAATGAGATCGTACTCCTACCGATTGCAAATATGGAACCCGCCTGTAGAGGCGGGGGACATCTTACCCACAGTTATATTTTCAGTCTGCCTGTAAGCAGACGCTGCTGCGGTTATTATGTGTTGTGCCGCCGCGCGTAAACAGGCAGACTGCTGTTTTTACCGGGCGTGCGGCTCAATTAATAATAAAAAAGAACGCTCCGATATTGTACATGCTGTGATTTTTGATTTTTAAGCGGCGGTCAGAACTCTGACATAATGTTTGGTTATACGGCCGTCTCATTGTTAAAGAAAGGAAACGACTGATGATTTCACTTAAAAACAGAAGCTTTCTGAAACTTCTCGATTTCACCCCCGAGGAGATAGAAGGCCTGATTGATTTTGCTGCTGAGCTTAAGCAGAAGAAAAAAAGCGGCGTTGAACATAAGCTTTGCGCCGGAAAAAATATTGCTCTGATTTTTGAAAAGACAAGTACGCGTACACGCTGCGCATTTGAAGTCGCTGCATCGGATCTCGGTATGCATCCGGTTTATCTCGATCCGTCAGGCTCTCAGATCGGAAAAAAAGAGAGTATCGCAGATACCGCGCGCGTTCTCGGCCGTATGTTCGACGGTATTGAGTACCGCGGATACGGTCAGGATATTGTTGAGGAACTTGCTTCATATGCGGGTGTTCCTGTGTGGAACGGACTTACAAACGAATTTCATCCGACACAGATACTTGCAGATTTTCTTACCGTTAAAGAGCATTTCGGATCGCTGCGCGGACGCAAGCTTGTATATATGGGAGATGCACGTTATAATATGGGAAATTCTCTTATGGTTGGATGCGCTAAAATGGGTATGAATTTCGTTGCATGCGCTCCCGAAAAGTATTTCCCGAACGCAGAGCTTACCGCTGTCTGCCGCGATATTGCCGCTCAGACCGGAGCAACGGTTGAATTTATTACCGAACCGGAAAAGGCGGTTGTCGGTGCTGATGTTATCTATACCGACGTGTGGGTATCTATGGGAGAGCCTGCTGAAGTGTGGGCTGAGCGTATAGCCGAACTTTCGCCGTACCGTGTTACGAAGAAGCTTATGGATATCGCAGGGGACGGATGCCGTTTCATGCATTGCCTGCCCGCTTTTCACGATCTGAAAACTTCTGTCGGCGCTGATATATATGAAAAATTCGGTATCGACTGTATGGAGGTTACCGACGAGGTGTTTGAAAGCGACAGATCGATCGTATTTGACGAGGCAGAGAACCGCCTGCATACCATAAAGGCTGTTATGGCGGCAACGCTGTAATTCAGAATTGAATATCATAAAAAGAGGCTTTTAACAGCCTCTTTTTTATCTCTGTATTGGATATGATATTTTTACAACAAGAATCAGTATGAAAATATATCGGATTTTCGGAAGAAAAATTATGTTTAGATCGTATATATAATATGAGAGCATATTTATCGAGTGATTTTTATAATTTGTTAATAATACAATAATTTTTGGATTTATTTCAATAATTATTATTGACATTTGTGTTTTTCTGTTGTATATTTACAATATAAGATACCGACAAATAAAATTCTAATATTATTTCAGTCATTTAACGGAGAGCCTCTATGAATAAATCAATGTTAGTTAATGGAAACTGCAGATACCTTTATAAAACATTGAGGCGATTTATCTTCAGCCTATTATTATACACAGGCGATTCAGATTGCCTGTGCATATAAAAGCGTACAATTATATTATTGAATTTAATAATTATTATAATATAAGGAGAATTTTATTGTTATGAAAAAAATAGATAAATTAAATGCCATAGTATTGTGTTTATCTACGCTTCTTGGTTCAATGGTTTTTGGATCAAATGCTCTGATGAATAAAGAAAATGAAGTTAGAGTTTCTGATTTTGGGAAAGAAGATATCCAGGTGTATAAACCAGATGAAGAATATCCTTATGAAAGATACGAATACCCAATTACACCGCAGAAAACACCTGAAATATGGAAAGAGTTTACTGATCATCAGCAGATGCTAGATGCCTGCGAAATACCGGAGGAGATCTTGAAATCAATGACGACACAGCAGCTTCTGCTTACCTGTCTTGATTACCCTCTTGCGGGCGATGCAATGTTTTATGATAGTGAAATTAGCGGTTTTAATTGTGTCAAATTACGACATAACGGAATGACAGAACTGTTTGAAAGACCGGATTTTTCGACAGAGTTGGCTGCGTTGTATAATGATTATTCAGTTAAAATTTCTGAGGTAGATAATAGATCATATTCTCTTTTTAGTGACTATGAGTCGAATGAGGATGATGTATATTGTTTGACATTAATGACTCGTTTTGCAATATCGGAAAGCGTATTGAGAGAAGACGATGTTGTATCTATATACAATTATTGTTCTGAGATATCTTACTGTTTAGATGATACTTCTATAGAGCATGATGATTTTCTTGGTGTATGTCAATCAGTGACTGCATCAGATTCTTATGATGGATATGATACAGTTAAAGAAAAAAAACATTACTATAATTATGTGACGGTTAAAACGCCAAAAGGTTCTTCAGTACAAGGTAAGAAATATGTAAGTGATTTGAATGCAAAAGCACTTACAGATCGTATGAAATATATGAACGAACATTATCCTAATGCTACATTAGTTAGATTACCTACGATATATTATAATTGCCATTCATATGCGTGGCACATGCAGACTGAAGACAATCATGTATGGATTGATGATCCTACCAAGTACATGACGGACGGAAGTTATAAATATGTGGGATCTATTGCAGCGGTTTTACCAAACCCGACAGGGGTTGTTCCAGGTAATAAAGCCTTTTATAAAAACCCTACCTTTAACGGTAAAGGCAAAGGCAATCATTCTGCTATTGTATACAGTTCTTCTGAATATATATCAAAATGGGGAATGGGATATCTTGTCAGACATGTACCGGTATATTGTCCATATTGGGATGGGGATACTGAGATAAGAATTTATTCTTAATCTTACAATTGATTTAGATATTCTGTCATGGAAAAATTTAATTTGAAGTGTGATGCTGATAATTGATTGTCATCGTAAGAAAGACCGAGTAGGAGTGTATGATTATGAAGAAGCGAAATGTTATTGTGTTATGTATGGCGTTGTTACTTTTGGCAGGGACGGTAATGACAGGGTGCAGCACAGCGCGCAAAGGGGCTGACGGTAATACGCAGTTTGCGGAAGAAACGAGCAATCTCAAGGATGGCGAATATCCGTATGAAATGTATGAATATCCGATCACACCGAAGAAAACGCCCGAACAGTGGAAACAGTTAGGCAATTATTATAAAAAGTTAAAGGCTTGTCAAATACCTGAAGATATTCTCAGCGTGATGACTACCCGGCAGTTGTTGCTTACCTGCATAGACAATCCAATGGCTAAAGATGAAGATTTGCTAAACCGCAGTGACCTTTCATACGATTACTTTGGAAATGTTGTAAGTAAAGATAACGGGTTTAAAGAGTTGTTTAAAAGACCGGATTTTTCGGCAGAATTTGCTGCACTGTTTAAATATTATACCGAGTCGGTTGCAGATGATCCGGAGGCATTTGACGCACTTTTAAATGAATCTGATCAGGAGTCGTTAAAGCAAGATCGCATGGATCGTCTGAGTTGTCTATTCCATATGACGAACTGTGCAATGTCAGACGGTATACTGAATGCTGCCGATATTGAGCAGATCAAAGCTTACAGTGCCGAACTGTCATCGAAATTAGAAAAGAAAGCAAGTGAGTGTGACTATTTTAATCTCATATATGAGCTGCTTAGCGGAAAAATTACTGTTACGGGATCTACGATACACTATAATTAAGACTGTTGCTTCGGTTATATTATGAATTATATTTTTGTTTATGATTATATTTTTCAATAACTGAAATCAAATTTAATAAAAAATATAAAAATAAACTTTAAGTTGATTGACAAAAACAGACACAACATCTATAATTAAATTACCGCGGAAACAAATTTATGAAAGGAGGGAACACGTTATAATGTATACGTTTGAAACGATTTATGACGGTTTTGCTTCTGCTCCCACGGAGGATCGGAGATAGAACCGCCCGACTGTAAGGGTATTCGGCGGCCGTCTGCCGGATCCTTTGCGATACGTGAGGTTTTATGTGCGACATATTAAACATAGGCTCGCGTATTGCGGAAAGCAGAAAAGCAAGTAACATGACTCAGCGCATGCTTGCTGACCGTCTGTTCGTTACCGCACAGGCAGTTTCCAAATGGGAACGCGGAGAGAGTTATCCCGATATCGGTCTTTTAGACGATATCGCAGAATCTCTTTCGGTACCGCTCTGCTTCCTGCTATGCGCGTCACCCGAAAAGCCGTGCAAGGCTGATTCGGAAAAGTAAAACGTCTGACCGTCAGGACATCTTGTCCTGACGGTTCTTTGTATATTTACAAAAAATACTTCAGATGATTGACATTATTCCGCTTAAATGCTATACTGATATAAAAGGTATTTTTAACCATATTACCCCGAAAATAAAGTCTTTATATAATACAATTCATTTTAAACGGAGGAAATAATTATGAAAAAAGGCATAAGCTATTGGGCGTATTCGGGAAAGACATACCGCGAGGCATTCGAGTATGCAAAGAAATGCGGCTTTGACGGAGTAGAGGTTACTCTTGACGCAGAGGGCGAGATCACATTGCAAACTTCGGATGAGCAGATACTTGAAATAAGAAAGCAGGCTGAAGATTCGGGAATTGAGCTTTACAGCGTTGCGTCTTCTCTGTACTGGGATTTTCCGATGTCGGCAAACGATGCACAAACAAGAGCAAAAAGCGAGGAGATCGCGCGCCGTCAGATAGATATTGCCGCACTTCTCGGTTGTGATGCCGTGCTTGTTGTTCCCGGACTTGTGAACAGTGAGACTGCTTACGATACGGTATATGACCGTGCGCTTTGCGCAATGCGTAAACTCGCGCCGTACGCAGAATCACGCGGGATCACAGTCGGGGCAGAGAACGTATGGAACAGATTTCTTCTTTCTCCTCTCGAATTTGCACGTTTTATAGATGAGATCGGATCTCCGTATGTGAAAGCTTACTTTGACGTTGGAAATGTTGTTTATGACGGTTATCCGGAACAGTGGATAAAAATACTCGGAAACAGAATATGCAAAGTACATATAAAGGACTATATCCGTGAGAACCGGACGCTTGCAGGTTTTACCGATATCGGAAAAGGCGATGTGGATTTCGGCCGTGTACTTTCGGTGCTTGAAGATGCAGGTTATAACGGATTCTGCACTGCCGAGGTATTTCCGGAGGGAGATTCGGCTTTTGAAACTGTCGATAAAGCCGCTGCCGCTTTCGGAAAAATATTTTTATAAATTTTATATATTCAGTATGTTCTGACATGTACATATTTTGAAGAACATTCAGTGCATGTCCGATATACGGGAGCAGGGTTTCTGAGATCGTGCAAAAGCTATCTACAGATTTTATTTTTAGGGAACTTTTTAGGTTCCCTAAAATTTCTTTACAGACCGAGATTTTTCAGCGCAAGACAGATCTTTTCAAGCGACCCAGGCTCCGGAGCGGTCAGCGGAAGTCTTATTTCCGGACTGCACATGCCGAGAATGCTCATTGCGGCTTTTACCGGAACGGGATTTACCTCGCAGAACAGCGCGTCGATAAGTTCGTACAGCTGAAGCTGTATCGATGCGGCTGAAGCGAAGTCTCCGCGGAGACACGCGTTGCACATCTCGCTCATCCGGTCCGGCACTATATTTGCTGCAACAGAGACTACTCCCGATGCGCCTATTGACATAAGCGGCACTGTAAGCTCGTCGCATCCGCTGTACAAGTCGAACCTGTCGCCGAATTCAGCGAGAATATGTGCGCATTTTGCAACGCTGCCAGATGCCTCTTTAATACCTACAAAGCGCGCGTCTCCTGCAAGCTCGCGGTATACCTGCATAGGGATATCGCAGCCTGTCCGTGACGGAACGTTATACAGTATGAGCGGAACTTCCGAAGCATCGGCGATCGCGGTGAAACTTTCGACAAGTCCGCGCGTTGTTGCTTTATTGTAGTAGGGTGTCACGACCAAAAGTGCGTCGGCGCCGGCATTACATGCTGCGCGTGAAAGCCTTATTGCGTTTTCTGTATTGCATGAACCTGTTCCCGCTATTACCGGAACACGTCCGTCTGTGTACTCTGAAACAAATTTTATACACTGTGCGTGTTCGCTGTATGAAAGCGTTGCGCTTTCACCGGTAGTTCCGCAGACGACAAGGGCATTTGTGCCGTAGTCTATCTGCGTATTGATGAGCCGCATAAGTGCCGGGCGATCGATCTCACCGTTTTTAAAGGGAGTAACGAGCGCCGCGGCAGAGCCTTTGAATATCGTTTTCTTTTCCATAATATGGTCATTCCTTTCTTATGCTGCCGACAGACCGTGACCATCGACGGAATATCGGCGAATTTCGGGCGTTTTTCACATTGTTCCGGAGAAAAATAAAAAAATCGGTTGAAAATAATGCTCCTGTGTACTATAATGTTATGAGATATTAAGTGTTTAAGCCCATAACATTATATGCCGCGGCACCGCTGCATGTTAAAATGCGGCGTATGGCAGAACAGATAAGGAGACGCAGATGACCGAATTTACAGATAAAGATACGCTGATCGTTAATGAAAAGATTGCTACAAACCTGAAAAAAAGCGATTTTTTTTATGAGCTTCCTCCGGAACTGATCGCACAGACGCCTGCGGACAGACGTGATATGTCCCGCCTTATGACAGTCGGAAGAAACAGCGGCGAAATAGGACATCACGTTTTTCATGATATTGCAGATATGCTTCATGAGGGAGACGTCCTTGTTATAAATAATTCGAAAGTTATTCCTGCCAGACTGATCGGTATTAAAGAGAGTACGGGTATTTCGATGGAAATGCTGATGCTCAGAGCCCGCGGAGACGATATCTGGGAGGTGCTTGTGCGTCCCGGAAGACGTGCAAAGCCGGGAACTGTTATAAGCTTCGGAGGCGGACTTCTCCGCGCGACTGTGCTTGAAACGGTAGAGGACGGAAACCGTATCGTCAAGCTTGATTACGACAGATCCGGCGGTGAAAATATATTTTCGGTGCTTGACCGTATCGGCGAAATGCCTCTTCCTCCGTATATCACATCGCGTGCGTCAGATCCGTCGAGGTATCAGACGGTATATGCCGAGAAAGAGGGCTCTGCCGCGGCTCCGACAGCCGGACTTCATTTTACGGATGAATTGCTTGATGTCATAAAGAAAAAAGGCGTAAAGATCGCGCCTGTCGTTCTTCATGTCGGACTCGGAACGTTCCGCCCCGTCAAGGAGGATTCTCTTACCGACCATATTATGCATACCGAGCATATAGAAGTTTCAAAGGAATCTGCGGATATTATAAACTCGCGCACCGGACGCGTGATCGCGGTCGGCACGACATCGTGCCGTGTCCTTGAAAGTGTCGCTGATGACGGCGGTCATGTCGAGCCTGTTTGTGCCGATACCGGAATTTTTATTTATCCCGGTTACCGCTTTAAGATCGTAGACGGTCTGATCACGAATTTTCATCTTCCCGAGAGTACGCTTCTTATGCTTGTTTCGGCGTTTTCGTCGCGGGAGATCATGCTCCGCGCCTATGAAGAAGCTATACGCGAGAGGTATAGATTCTTTTCATTCGGTGACGCCATGTTCATCCAATAAACAGCACATTGCGGCGTTGCTCCTCGAAAGCGGCTCGACATAGGTAACTATGCCTTCGCCTTGCTTTCTGCGGTGCGCCTTGCACTGCACCGTTTCTTGAATGAACATCTTATATCCCATACACATCTGGAATGCGATGTTCATAGTATAAAAGATTTAGCAGATATAGCATGTAAGATTCCGTGCTTACTGAGACAATGGAAATCGGATACTCAAAGGATACACTGAAACTTTTTAAGAGAAAATTAAAATAAATATTATTGCCTTAATTTCTGAGGAGGAAGAAAAATGAATACGGCAAACGTAAAAAGAACAGCTATAGATATTATAAATACTGTAGTGCTATGTCTGTGCGCAAACAGCTTTATCCTTGCATACAAACACCGTATTCTTATACCGCTGCTTTTGATACTGTTTGGTGCGGTCAATATAACCGCCTCATTTTCAAGGCGATATTACCCAAACAAAAGACTGAGATTATGCGGTCACGGAGTGAGCTGCCTAAGGCTTTTTGTGCGCTCTGCGATTGTGTCGGTGATATATCATGCTGCCGCGGGGTTTTGGCTGATTCCGCAAAAATGGCCGCTTTGGTTATTAAGCGCTGCGGTGTGTACGGCAGTCGAGGCAGTGGTGTTTTGGAACGGAATGATAAGCGTATATTCCGCTTCGGTACAGCTGGGAGTTCGCCGCCGATTGGTGGGATTTTTGTGCGGAATGATTCCTGTGATGAATCTGATCGTTTTGAGAAAAATAATAAAAGCAGTCGAAGCTGAGGTCGATTTTGAGACAGAAAAGGCAATACTGAACGAAAGCCGTAAGGAAGAGATGATATGCCGTACAAAATATCCCGTGCTTATGGTACACGGAGTGTTTTTCCGTGATTCCCGCTTCTTTAATTATTGGGGGAGGATTCCGGGTGAGCTGATTAAAAACGGCGCAGAGGTATATTACGGGGAACACAGCTCGGCAGCGTCCGTGGCGGACAGCGCGCGGGAGCTGACGCAGAGAATTGAAAGTATAGTAAATGAGACCGGCTGCCAAAAGGTAAACATAATTGCCCATTCCAAAGGAGGATTGGATTGCCGTTATGCAGCTGCATTTTTGGGAGCGGACAAATATATTGCTTCGCTTACAACCGTAAATACGCCTCACAGCGGCTGCGAGTTTGCAGACTATTTGCTTGACAAGGTTCCTGATAAATCCTTAAAAGCCGTAGCCAAAGCATATAACGGAGCGCTTAAAAAAATGGGAGAAAATGATTCGGATTTTGTGGCTGCGGTGAAAGACCTTACCGCCTCACGCTGTGCTGAGCTTACTGCAGGAATGCCGGAGCAGACCGGATTTTTCTGCCAAAGTGTTGGTTCAAAGCTGAACAAAGCCTGCGGAGGGAAGTTTCCTCTGAATTTTACATATCCTCTTGTCAAATATTTTGACGGTCCGAACGACGGACTTGTAAGTGAAGCTGCCATGCGCTGGGGAGACAGACATATATTCTGCGAAACGAAGGGAGCGAGGGGTATTTCTCACGGGGATATGATAGACCTCAACAGAGAAAACATTCCGGGTTTTGATGTAAGAGAATTTTATGTGGGCATTGTGTCAGAACTTAGAGAAATGGGACTGTAGGCTTTTTTCGATGCAATGCAATATATTCGCTATCAGCAGTTTGTTATAATGTAGTATAAGATATTTATATTATTGAATGTAAATAAAGCAGAGAGGATAAAAGCTATGAAAAATACAATATATATGTTGGATTCAATATCCGGCGATCAGATGAACAGCTTTATTATTACAACTTCCGACGGACACGTGATCGTTATTGACGGAGGATATGCGGTGGATGCTGACAATCTGATCCGTCGGCTTAAGGAGATAACGGGACAGGAAGTTCCGCATGTGGACGCATGGTTTTTAAGTCATTTACATTCGGATCATATGACTTGTTTTCTTGAGATCGTTGAGAAACATCCGGGTACGATCGAATTTGATCATGTGTACTACAATTTTCCGTCTGTACAATTCATATACCGCGAGGAAGCGCATTACGATGACGGCATGCCGGAGCGTTTCTATGCCGCTCTCCCTCTTTTTGCCCATAAGGCCGTTATCGTGACCGCAAGGGATACATTTGATTTCGGACAGGCGCATATAGAGTGCCTGTATTCTCCGAATCCGGAACTGACCGTTAATGTAGTCAACAATTCATCAATTGTCCTTATGCTGTCTCTGGGCGGAAAAAAGATCCTGTTTCCGGGAGATGCCGGCGTAGGTGAGGGCGAAAAAATACTGAACTTTTACAGCGGTACCGACAAACTGAAGGCCGACTATGTGCAGATGGCGCATCACGGTCAGAACGGAGTAGACAGATCTTTCTATGAGGCTGTATCTCCGCGAGGATGTTTGTGGTGTACGCCTAAGTGGCTTTGGGACAACGACGCAGGAGAGGGATATAATACGCATATATGGAAAACTATTGTTGTCCGTGAATGGATGGAAGAACTCGGAGTCAGGGAGCATTATGTTATGATGAACGGATTGCAGATTCTGGAGCTTTAAGCTTTGTATCGGTAACTTGAAAAACGGTGCTTTTAATAAATTCTGATACTTGCCGGACTGTATTTTGGTGATTGCTTCACCTGCTGTCGGGATTCTATGAAAGAGACATTTGAATATTAAGGAGAAATACTTATGAAACAGATTAAGATAGGAGGGATAGTTCCGTGTTCGGCGATCGCTCTCGGATGCATGCGTATGAGCGGACTTGAGGACGGCCGGGTGGATGCAATTATTGACTGCGCCATAGAACACGGTATCAACTTTTTTGATCATGCAGATATTTACGGCGGAGGGGATTCTGAGATACGCTTCGGCGGATATCTGAAACGCCGTCCGGGCATTCGGGACAAACTGATTATTCAGACTAAATGCGGAATCTGTCCGGGATATTACGATTTCTCAAAAGAACATATTATAGAAGCTGCCGAAGGCAGTCTTAAACGTCTCGGAGTGGATCACGTAGACTTGCTGCTTTTACATCGTCCCGATACGCTCATGGAACCGGAGGAGGTTTCGGAAGCTTTTGAAATTCTGCACAGAAGCGGAAAGGTAAGATATTTCGGAGTATCGAATCATAATTCCGGTCAGATAGAGCTGCTTAAAACCTCGGTAAATCAGCCGCTTCTTGTAAATCAGCTTCAGTTCTCCATACCAGAGGCAGGACTTGTTACATCCGGTATGAATGTAAATATGAAAAACGGGGAGTCGGTAATGCATGACGGAGGACTTCTTGAATACAGCCGCACGAATAATATGACGATTCAGACATGGTCGCCGTTCTTATACGGATTTTTCTCAGGTACTTTTGTTGATAACGATAAATTTCCTGAGCTTAACCGCAAGCTTGCACAGGTCGGAGAGATATATGATCTGAGCAAAACAGCCGTGGCGGCTGCATGGATACTTCGGCATCCGGCAAATATGCAGCTGATTGCAGGTACTATGAATCCGGAACATCTTGCAGATATCTGTGCGGCGTCTGATGTTACGCTTTCTCGCAGTCAGTGGTATGAAATTTACCGTGCTGCCGGACATACTTTGCCTTGATTTTTGTATATAAATAAATTTATTATTTGCATGAGAATCATATTTCGCTCCCCGGACGGTATTCCGGGGAGCGGTTTTAGATAGCCAAAAAGAGGTGATATGTGTGCATGATATATGGAATCCGTGGCACGGATGCGTAAAGTGCAGCGAGGGATGCAATAACTGTTATATGTATTATCTTGACGGCGTGCGAGGAAAAAACGGCACGGAAATTTATAAAACGGCGGATGGCTTTGATTATCCGTTGAAAAAATTACGCGGCGGCGGTTACAAGGTGAAGAGCGGAGAATTGATCCGTGTATGTATGACATCAGATTTCTTTTTGGAGGAAGCTGACGCTTGGCGTGATGATGCATGGGAGATAATGCGCTGCCGTCCTGATGTGAAATTTTATTTGTTAACTAAACGTCCGGAGCGTGTTGCCGACTGCTTGCCTGAATATTGGAACGACGGATTTGAAAATGTTATTTTTAATGTGACATGTGAGAATCAAAAACGCGCTGACGAACGTATTCCGATACTTAAAGAGCTTCCGTTTAAGCATAAGGGAATCATGTGCGCTCCTTTTATCGGCGCTGTCAGTATAGAAAAATATCTCGGCGACGGACAGATAGAACAGGTTGTCTGCGGTGGTGAAAATTACGGCGGTTCGAGACCGTGTGATTTCGATTGGGTCCGATCTTTGCATGATGAATGTGTCAGGCACGACGTTACTTTTTGTTTTATAGAAACCGGAACTGTTTTCATTAAAGACGGAAAAAGATATCATATTCCTAAAAAGCAGATACAAAGTGAAATGGCATATAAATCGGGTATGAATTATGCGGGTAGACCTATAAAATGGACGCTGACCGATAGATTCGGTTCTGTTATACCTGAGGAGGAATTATATGTTCCCCATTACCGCGAAGGCTGTAAGCGCTGCGGCAGCAAACCAATCTGTAACGGCTGCTCTGATTGCGGTAAGTGCGTACAGTAAAAGGCAGAACAGAACGAAATATCATTTTATATGTCAGATGTGTGCTGTTAAATTCATGTATTTTGGTTTAATATATATTGACAAAAAACATATAATGTGATTTAATGAAATAAAGAGGCGGAAACTGAACATAAACGCCTTGTTTCTAAATAAAATAAGATCATAAAATCAGGATAGGAGTAAGATCTATGCAGAATAATAAACGTCCCGAAAGTATGGAGCGCATATGCACAAAGGAACTTGCCGACGCTTTTATAGCTGAGCAGATATCGGAGATACGTGCGCAGGTAGGAGATAAAAAGGTTCTTCTCGCGCTCTCCGGAGGAGTTGACAGCTCGGTCGTTGCAGCGCTTTTGATAAAGGCTGTCGGTAAACAGCTTGTCTGCGTTCATGTCAACCACGGACTGCTGAGAAAGGGAGAGCCTGAGCAGGTCGTCGAGGTTTTCCGCAATCAGATGAACGCAAATCTTGTTTATGTGGATGCAGTGGACCGTTTTCTTGATAAGCTTGCAGGAGTTGCAGAACCTGAACAGAAGCGTAAGATAATCGGAGCCGAATTCATACGCGTGTTTGAGGAAGAAGCGCGTAAGCAGGAGGGGATCGAGTTTCTTGCTCAGGGTACAATATATCCCGATATTATAGAGAGCGACGGCGTTAAAGCGCATCACAATGTCGGCGGACTTCCCGACGATCTTAAATTTGAGCTTGTTGAGCCGCTTAAATTCCTTTATAAAGATGAGGTAAGAGCGGTCGGAAAGGCTTTGGGACTTCCGGACGGTATGGTGTACCGTCAGCCGTTCCCGGGACCGGGACTCGGCGTTCGCTGCCTCGGTGCGATCACGCGCGACAGACTTGAGGCTGTCAGAGAGTCTGACGCTATACTGCGCGAGGAGTTTGCAAAGAACGGACTTGAGGGCAAGGTATGGCAGTATTTTACCGCAGTACCGGATTTCAGATCGGTCGGAATAAAGGACGGAAAACGTACATATGCGTATCCGGTCATTATCCGTGCGGTAAATACCGTCGATGCAATGACTGCGACTGTTGAGGATATTCCGTTTGCATTGCTTCAGCATATAACCGCCCGTATAACGTCTGAGGTTGAAAACGTCAACCGCGTACTTTACGATCTTACACCGAAGCCGTCAGGCACTATAGAGTGGGAATGAATTTGAGCGTCATACAGAAAATAACAGGCAAACATCCGATGCTTGTTATATTTATGTATTTAGTAAAAAAGCCGTAAATTTCGGTTTGCCGAAAGATTACATTTAATAAATAAAAGATGAGGACATAAAAATGGTTCATTTAGTATATTGTGACAATGCAGGCAAGAAAGGTGAAAAAGTATTAGATAAAATTTTAGCAGGAACAAAGACAATGGTCGTGCGTGGAGCGGCAGGAAGAAAAATCCCTCATAGCAGAGTCTTTCCGGGAGAACAGCTTTACTTTATGGAAAAAGGAAGCGCGGAGATAACGGCAACCGCCGCTGTAAAAGCAGTTCAAAATTATGTGAAATTGTCTGATGAAGAAATCACAAAAACTCTTGCAGACAATCAGAGCAAGCTGAACCTGTCTGATAAGCAAAAAACACGGTGGCATAAGAAGTGTCTGTGCTTGGTAGAATTTGAAGATGCTCACGAAATAACCCCGCTTGCTTTTGAACATCAGGGAAATATGGATGATTGGCTGATAATAGAAAAGATTGAAGATGTTGTTGTTGGGACAAGCATTCCCTATGATTATGAAAAATCAAAATTTTAAGAAAGCTGCCGGAATAAATACAAGTCACCTCATATTGTTTCAAAACTTATGACAATTTGATAACGGACTGTCGTTTGAACCGGATAATCAAAAGAATGGGATGTCATATTTCCGCAGCAAAATCTGTGAGAATATGATATTCGGTAAAGAATAGAAATAATTTATCAGAAAAGAGAACTTAAAAATGGAAAAAATCAAAGTAGGAATCACGGGATACGGTAACCTCGGAAAAGGTGTTGAATATGCGCTTGAAAATGCCGGAGATATGGAACTTGCAGGCATATTTTCGCGCCGCAGTCCCGATCAGATCAAGCCGAGAACAGGCGTACCTGTTTATTCAATGCAGCAGGCAGAGCAGATGAGCGATAAGATTGACGTTATGATAGTTTGCGGCGGAAGCGCCAACGATCTGCCTGTCCAGACGGCACAGCTTGCAGCGCATTTCAATCTTGTCGACAGCTTTGACACGCATGCTAAGATCCCCGAACATTTTGCAAGAAATGATGAAATAAGCAAAAAGAGCGGTAAGATCAGCATTATTTCCGCAGGCTGGGATCCCGGCATGTTCTCGTTAAACCGTCTGTATTCTCAGGCTATTCTGCCCGACGGCTCGGATTATACATTCTGGGGACCGGGAGTAAGCCAGGGACATTCCGATGCTGTAAGAAGGATTGACGGAGTACTTAATGCAAAGCAGTATACTATACCTTCGGAAAAGGCATTGCAGCGCGTGAGAAGCGGAGAGCAGCCTGAGCTTACCGTTCGTGAAAAACATACGAGAGTGTGCTATGTTGTAGCAAAAGAGGGCGCTGATCTTGGCAGAATCGAAAACGAGATCAAAACAATGCCCAATTATTTTGCCGATTATGATACAACTGTTAACTTTATCAGTATGGAAGAATTTGAAGCAAATCATATGGGAATTGCTCACGGAGGCTTTGTTCTCCGTACAGGTGCAACGGGAGAGAATAAAAAGAATAAGCACGTAATAGAATACAGCCTTAAACTGGATTCGAATCCCGAATTTACCGCAGGTGTTCTGGTTGCATGCGCAAGAGCGGCATATAGGATGAATAAAGAGGGTATGTGCGGCTGTAAAACGGTCTTTGATATTGCTCCTGCATATCTTCACGAAAAAAGCGCAGAAGAACTCAGAAAGAATCTTCTGTAATATGCTGTTTAATATCTGTTACTTTCTGTATATAAGTATCGGAGTTTCAGATATTCATAATTGATTATAAAAGCGGTATCCCAAAGCCTCTTAGGCCACAGGATACCGCTTTTTTAAACTTATAAGTATATTTTTGTCTGCTTTTGAACTTATAAGGTGAAATTTGTCAGATTGTTTGTTGTTTACATATTAAGATCTGTACAGAAGAAAACAGATTTCATTGTCTTCGGCAGATATCCGTATTCCGCCGTCTGAATTTTTCAAAATGCCTTTTGAAACGGTAACCGAATATGCAAATCCGTTTTGACTGAAATACAGCTGTCTGCCGTTTATTTCCGGGTGCGGACTGTCTGCTTTTTGGCGGAATTCCAAAAACAGTCCGGGACGGTCGCTCTTGAAGATCAGTTGATCTTCAGAACATGTTACGCGGTAGCTTCCGTAAGCAGAACTGACATTAAAGCTGATCTCATTTTCGGCTGTGTTTTCGTGCCGGCTCAGAATTTCGGTATAACCGTTTTCCGGAGCGCTTTCCCACATAGGGTAAATTCCGGCTCTGACATTGCCGCCGCTCCATCGGTTTCCGTCCATGACCGCGGGATTGTCGAATATGAGAAAGTCTGTTCTGCATGGTTCTTCGCGGTATCTTTCGGTATAATCCTGGTTGAAAAGGAACAAATCGCGAATGTATACGCGTCCGTCCCTTAAAAGAAAATTCGCACGGTAATTCCTGCAGCAATACCATAAGGTTTTGCGGTCCATGCCCCGCCAGTCTTCAAACGCAGTTATAGTTGACGCAGGTGTCAGAGGATATTTTTCTTTAAACCAAAGGGCGGTTTCCGCAAGCGTTTCTACCTCAAGACGGTCTTGCTTTACCATTTCCGATATCCTGGCAAACTGATAGCAAAGTCCCTTTTCCATTGCATCCCAGCCGAAGCTGTTTTCCTGACCTATCTGAGTATATCCGAAAGAAAGGGTATCGGGAGCGAAATTTTCTTTCAGATACCAGTCTACCCACCTGGGATCGCCGCCTCCGCCTTCGCCGCAGAACACAGGTTCAAGTGTTACAACGCCTTGCAGCTCCTGGCTTTCGAGCGACTGGCTCTGTTCAAGTCCCCAATCGTACTGATATATAGGATCGCTTCCGAGCATACGGAATATCGGGACGGGTATCTGACAGTCAGGCGTCTGAGCGGGACAGAATCCGTTATTTACCGACGGATAGTAAGCCTGACCGTAATATCCTCCCCACAGAGTGTATCCGTCCGTTCCCCACTGATCCTTGCAGTTGCAGGAGCCGATGATATTGTACCGCTTATACAGATATGCGAGAGTGTATCCGTCGATCATCCATGAGCCGATGACACGCGGATAATATCCGAATACGGTGCGGAATTTCTCAAAAAGTACGTCGCACAGGCGTCGGCGTTCTTCGAGCGTATAGCCTACAGAAAATCCGCAGTGGGCATGCCAGTCCCAGTCAAATCCCGGTCTGCCGCGCCACGGTATGCCTGCGGCGCGGCACAGCGGTTCTACGATCTCCAGCCAGATTCCGATCTCGACCGGAGTCCGGCATAGCTTCATTGGGGCGGTGAAATTAGAGGAGATCAGCGCGTCGTACTGATACAGGAAAGTTCCTTTCAGATTGTAGCGGCCGAGCAGCTTTATCTGTTCGGTAACAGGTCTGATCAGATCAAGTTCACGGTTTCGCGGTTCGCTTCCGCGGATAAAACATATTATATTTGCGATCTGGCGTTTCTTTTCCATTATAATCTCCATTCCGTAATACTTGATATTACGCACTAAATAGTAATGAAGTTCGTCTTTAGGGAGAATCCAGGCGTGAAACAGACACGCTTTATTACGGCATAAATGTATCTTTCACATTATACCTCAGGCGCAGAAATTTTTCTGTTTTCAGTCAGCGGCTGTTTTTTTGTCGGATAGGGTAGTTCTGTCAGAGCTTCAAAACTGCATTTTACCGCGTCTTCGGACATGTCGCATGCCAGCTGAAAGACAGGCACTGAACTCAAAAGACTGTCGGTAAGTTCAAGTGCGCTGCATGCTGCCTCAGTGCTTCGCGGAATGTATATCTGCTGCACGATCATAGGCAGACATTCTTCGGGAGACAGGCGCATAATGCGGTTATCTCTGCCGCGCGTGATAAAGCAGACCGCGCGCAGCGGCGCGCTTCGGTTTTTCTGCCAAAGCTCTTTTCCTGCCCACGGTGAACCGCAGACCGTAATGCGATTCTGACCGTTTTCTTTTTCGAATGCCAAGAACGGTTTGTCACCGTTTATTATACCTACGTCTTTACCGAGAAACTTTTTCCACAGAGAGATATGAGTCGTTTTTCCTGTTCCGCTCGGCGCGCAGAAAATATATGAGTCGCTTTGGTATGTTATCGCTGCTCCGTGAATGAGCAGACGTCTGTGTAAAGGAAATATTTCCGAAATTTTACGGTGCAGGGCGGCGATCTCATGCAGAACGGCAGGTGCGTTTGAAACTCCGGAAGCGTTTGCGGCAGATGCCTCTGCGGCGATGTCGTCCGCCGTCAGCGATACGGAAAAAACATATGGTGTATCGGTGATATAATCTGCGCAAAAGTTGCGGACTTCCTGAGAAAAACACTGGACTTTTATCGGTATTCCGGCAAACTTTGCTGTAAATGATATGTACTCCATTTTTCTCCTCAATGTATTGTAATCGGTTTTGCATTTGCTGTAAATTAAAAAATAAATATAGTTGTATTATTATAATGTAATTTTGGTGCTTTGTCAACAAAATGCTTTTTATTATATGTATATTAAGATAGAAATACTGTGAAAACTGTTTCTTTGAGATTCATATGTTAAAAATAATAAATTTAAGCAAAATGTTATTTTTATTGTTTTGTAAAAGTGAAAAAATAGGCTTAATGACGAAAAAAATCTTTATAATAAAAATACTTGATTTTCAGGAAAATGAATGATATAATAGTAAAAAAGCTGTAACAAGGCTTTGAGAAAATAACGGAAACATTAAATTTATTTGTTTTTAATAACGAAAGGGGAAATGCATTTTGAAAAAGAAATCTTTGTTTAGAAAGGCAACGGCGCTGATATGCTGTATTGCTATGTGCTTTACAACATTTATGCCGGCAATTTATGCGGTGATGAGTAACCCTAAAATTGCTGTTACTTCTAATGGTGTGACGCTTTATAATGGCAAAGGTGACGAAATTAGTGGCAGCGGTGTTTGGGCAGAAGAAGAGGGCGGTTATTTTTCGTATGAGGCCGATAGTAATAATGTGGATTTTGGTTTAACTGAATCTGCAAGTACGATAGATGTTGGCGAACTTATCGTTCTTTACGTTAAAGACGTTGCAAAGCCTGATGTAGCAGTAGCACCCCAATTGACAGTTGCCGTTGAAGAAAGCAGTACTAATAGTTTTGGCTTTACTTGGGAAATTAGCATACTTGTGAAAGCTAAAATAAGAACTTCGAGTTCTGTTACAATTAATCCCGGTAAAGCACAGCATACTGTATCTTTTAGTTCGGCAGATTGTGATATATTGAATGCAACTACTAAAGCTCCTCTTAATGGTATATATACATATAATGAGGATGATGTAATAAACTTTACTGTTGATGCCGGCACCCAATCCGGTAAAACTGTGACTGTTTTAAAGAACAGAAATGAAGCTGATCCTCTTAAACCGGATGAAAATGGTGTATATTCTGTTACAGTTACTAACAATATGACGATATCTGCTAAAGTAGTAGATGAAGTGCTTGAAGTGACAGGCCCTAAAACCGAGGAACAGGTAGGTTATACATACACTCCTGCATCTTCTGAAAGCGTAGCTTATGGCGGTTCATTCAGCTTCTATGTAACTCCTGCTGACGGTTGGACTGTACCTACAGTAAAAAATGGTGATACGGTACTTACTTCTGTTGGAAACAATCTTTATGTTATCAACAATATTACCGCACATGTTACGATAACTGTAGAAAAGGGTAGTCCTGTTGACCACAGCGTTGTTTATCCCACGGGTGTAGGTTATGAGATAACTAATAACAGCAATACGGTTACTGATAATACTGACCTTACATTTACCGTTGAGCCTTCTGATGACTCATACGAAATAAAGAGTGTAACAGCAACTGTAGGCGGAAAAGTTGCGGAAGTTAAACCTGTTGAAAGCGAAGCGAATAAATACACAATTTTAAATGTCAAAGGCGATGTTGTAATTTCTGTCAATGCGCAGAAGAAAATGCTTGGCGTAACGGTTAACACAGACGAAATGACGGGCAAAGCTACTACAACGGCAGCTAACGGAAAAGTTGAGTACGGAACACAGTACAGCTTCTATGTAACACCTGCTGAAGGACACGGTAACGCAAAAGTTTATCTTGTGAACGGTGAAACGGAAACTCTTGTTAATCCTGTAACTGTAAACGGCACACAGTATGTTGTTACTATTACCAAGGATACAGTAATTAAAATTGTAGGTGCTGATCTTAATTCATACTCTGTTACTCTTAATAACGGTACCGGATTTGTTTATCAGAATGCTGCACCGTCTGTACAGCATGACAAAACATATACCTTTGAAGTAAAGGTTGATGCTGATTATAATAAATCTAAGCCTGTTGTTAGTGTTAACAATGTAGTTATTGCAGCTACTAATGATGGTGCAGATGGCGTTTGGAAATACGAAATCAAAAACGTTACTGAGAACAAGGTTGCATCCGTAAGCGGACTTCAGAGAAACACCTACAAAGTAACGCTTCAGGGCGGAGCAGGATATAACTTCTCTACCAATGAAAGCACCACTGTTGAGTATAATGGCAGCTTCACATTCAGAGTTGACATTATGTCCGGATATAAGGCAAATAATCTTGTTGTAAAATACGGCGAAACATTTGTTGAACCTGATACAAACGGAAACTATAAAATAGACGAGATAACCGACGATATTACTGTAACTGTAAGCGGCGTTGATCTTGCTACATCAAAGATTACTGCTATTAAAGAGGGAAATTCAAAAGTAACTGTTACAAGTGGCAACGAAGATTCAATAGCATACAACGGTTATGTTACGTTCACAGTAAAACCTGAAGTTGGTTACCGCGTAGAAAATGTTTTTGTTAACGGCGAGCGCAAGGATGCTCTTGACGGAACATACAGAGTTAATAACATAACATCTGATATAACTATTGACGTTCGTACTGTTGTAAATACGCTTACTGTAAACTATGTAAGCACAGAGAAGAATCATGAAATTAATGAAATTTGGACATACGACATAACTAATGTTGATAGCAAGGGAGTTAGGACTGTTGATAATTCCTGCATTGTTCATTCATTTAATGGATGGTTTGGCGATGAAGGCGCTGCTGATACAGCATACCTTAAGAGGTTGATCGAAAATTCTGAGGCGGATAGAAGTATAACTCTTACTGCTAAATTCAGTGTTAAAGATGCAAATGACATTAATACAGAACTTTTGATGAAGCTCAATGCTACAACTAAAGAGCAATCTACAGTTGGTGCAAAATATCGTACAACTTTCAGAACAGCAATTGATATTATAGCAGCGATTAACGCAGACGTAGATCCTTGTGTTAGGGATTACGTAAAAGTAACTGCGCACGGAACACTGCTTGCTAACAGTGCAAGTGCAGTTTTTTATGATAAGGTCGAAAATTTGAAAAATCGTGAAGACAAAACATCAACAGGCAAAATAATAGGTTATACTGTTGAGTCTAACGCCATGTTTAACTATTATGTAAACTGCAATTACACATGGAGCGACTTCTATGCTGCTTGTATGATGGATTCGACCAGTTCTCAGATCGTTTTGAGAGTTACTTCGAATTCTCAAGAAAATTCTCTTAACGCTGCGGGTTGGGTAGAGCTTTCTATTGGAGATACAAGTATATACATTATTAGCGGCGAGAGCGGACAAAATGTAACTGTAGCTGCCAAATAATTGGTCTTATTTTCTGCGGAAGAAGCGCTGCGTGAATTTAAAAACATAAGTTTTGTATCAGTGCATCGCTTCTTCGGCTAAGGCAAGTCGCCGTCTGCTTCGGATGTCTGTCAAACGGCATCCGGCAGTTGCAGACTGTGCCTGCTTGTGGAGACAGGCTGAAGACAGCTTTGCTTCATGTTATATTCAATAATCGGCTTTGCTTTTATTCAAAAACTATTGACTTTTTCTTGTTATAATGATATAATTAATTTGTTATTAGATGCAATAGTAAGATTATGCCGCTTTTTGAAATATGATTTAATTGTCAACTTACAGCTTTATGGAGGTTTATGATATGGATCAGATGAAAGATTATGAATCCCCGGATATGGAGATCATTGTCGTTGAAGATTCCGATGTTATTACTACAAGCGGTCTCGGCGGCGGTATTGATATCGATAATCCGTTTGAACAACAAAACAACAATACTTTCTAATCAGTATGTTTGATTAATTGTACAGAAATACGCGGAGGTGCGTGGAAGTTAGGCTTTCCGCACCTCTTTTTCTCAATTTTATGAGCGCTTCTGAATAATAAAGTAATGAGGGATTATAACTATGAAAATAAAAAACGGATTTGTCCTCCGGGAGATCGCCGGACAGGCTATAGTGATTGCAGCCGGAGAAGCAAGCAGAGATTTTCACGGAATGATTAAGCTTAATGCCACCGGAAAACTTGTTTGGCAGGGTGCGGCTGAAGGTTTGACTGCGGAGGGAATAAAAGCAGTATTTACCGCAGTGCAGCCGTTTTTGCTGTGTTAATCTCAGCACAGATCCTGCTGAATGCCGCCGCAAAACTCCTTTCCGACCGTTCACGTGCTGCTACTGAAAAAAATCTCAGGCAGGAGATTTTCGCCGAGATACTGAAAAAGGATTACACGGCGGCTTCTTCATATCATTCAGGCGATTTACTTAACCGTATGACTTCGGATGTATCTGTCGTTGCGGAGGGGATATCAAACCTTATTCCGAGGATTATTTCACTGTTTGTAAAAATGATCGGCGTATTTGCCGCGCTTTATATTAACGAGCCTGTACTGGCTGTTATATTTGCATTAGGCGGACTTACTTTTATTGCGGCGTCAAATATTCCGAGGGGCTTCCTGAAAAAGCTGCACCGACGCGTGCAGGAATCGGACGGAGCGGCGAGATGTTTTTTTCAGGAGTGTATAGAAAGCCTGCTTGTGATTCATGCTTTCGGTAATGAACGGAAAATGGAAAAACGCAGCGGCGCATATCTCGATGCTTACCGAACTGCTGCAAATAAACGCAGTTTTGCAGGAGCATTTTTCGGAACGGTAATAAGTGTTATTATGCAGGGCGGATATTTTATCGGTTTTGTCTGGTGCTGTTTCGGGATTGCCGAAGGGCGCATTTCATACGGAACAATGACGGCGGTGATTCAGCTTATCGCGCAGGTTCAGACTCCGTTTTCGGAGATGGGCAGCGCTGTTCCGAAAATCTCTGCAATAATTGCCAGTGCCGAACGGTTGATAGAGATATCGTCTGATACGGAAAATATATCCGACAGCCGGAATCTGATTGGCGCGGCCGCTCCTTCGGATACAGATCTTAAGAATAGATCTGATTCGGATGTCGCTGCAGCAGATGAAATATACAGAAAAACCCGGGATTTTATTTTTGATCGGGTCAGCTTTTCATATGACGACGGCAGAGAGGTGCTTTGCAATGCAAGCTTTACGGTCGGAAAAGGTGAATTTGCTGCATTCGTCGGTGAGAGCGGCATAGGAAAAAGTACCCTGATGAAGCTCATGCTTTCGGTCTACACACCGCAGAGCGGAGGAATTTATATCAGAACTTCGGAAGAAGATATGTTACCTGTAAGTGAGATTCCCGGCGGAATGTTTGCATATGTTCCTCAGGAAAATCATCTGATGAGCGGAAGCATCAGAGAGGCTGTAGGATTTGCCGATCAGTCGGATCTTGTGTCCGAGGAACGTCTTATCGCTGCTTGCCGCGTTGCTTGTGCGCATGAGTTTATAACGGAGCTTCCGGATGGATATGATACGGTTCTCGGTGAGCGCGGCTGCGGACTTTCGGAAGGACAGATGCAGCGTATTGCTGTAGCGCGTGCGATTTACAGCGGATGTCCGGTTCTTTTGCTTGATGAGGCAACTTCTGCTCTCGACGGAGAGACAGAAAGACAAATGCTCTCTGCTATGAGGGGACTGAAAGACAGGACGATCTTCTTTATAACTCACAGGCCTGCTTCGCTTGAGCTGTGCGATCGAATTATAAGGTTCGGCGCTGACGGAAATGTTTGCTGATTTGATTTCTGTTTCGCTCAAAATAGAAATTATGATATTCTTTGAAAGGAAATATTATGCAGTACAAGTGTGTGGATGATACATACAGAAATGCAGCGAAGCTTCTTATTCGTCTTTTGAGCGGAGCAATGAACTCTTGTGATCCCGGTGTTTTGATTTCTTATTCGGGTGAGGAATTTGCCGCTGCTGCGGATATTGCTTTTCGTAACGGTGTTGACGGACTTGCATTTTGTGCATTCAAATACATGCCGAATCCTCCGCAGGGAGAAGTATATGAGGCTTTAAAAAAAGGTTGGGAAAGAACCTGTTACAGGCAGCTTTGCTATGATGAGGAACGCGGCGAAATTCTGAAAGAGATGCAGCGGGCAGGTTTGTCATATCTTCCTTTGAAGGGTATACTGCATTCTGAATATTATCCCGAACCGGGAATGCGTTTTATGGGCGATAACGATATTCTTTACGGCTTTACATCAGTATCAGAGTCGGGGCAAGTATGCCGTGCCGGAAAGAATGAGACTGAGATCTCCGAGACTCAAACCCGTGCGTCTGATATTATGCGCGGAATTATGCTTGACAGGGGTTACGGTTTTATCGATCATGACGGCAGCATACACGATTCTTTTATTAAGAAACCGATCTTCTGTTTTGAAATGCACAGAGAGCTTATCAGCCGTACCAATAAATTCGGGTTTTATTATGCGGATCCGTGGAGCCGCGCAATCCATGGAGAGGACGGCTGCTTCAGCTTCAGCGACGAGGATGAATATATATACAATCTTATCCATGAAATTAAACATATTGAATCCTGCGGATCGGGCATTCGCTTTTTTGCCGATATTTATGTATTTTTGAAGAAAAAAGGCAAAAAGCTCGATTGGAAATATATTTTAAGGGAACTCGAATCACTTGGATTAGTACAGACCGAGGAACGTCTGAGAAATATTGCTCTTGCGGCGTTTGGTACTCCGGATAATATGACTCCGGAGCAGGAGGAAGAATTGCTTTTTCATATGGGCTGCGGAATGTACGGTACTGTAGAAACGCGGACAAAAATATTGCTTGATCGTTTAAAAAAGGAAAAAGGCACAAGCGGACTCCGCCTGAACTATATAAAGAGCAGGTTGTTTCTTCCGGACGAAGTGAATGAGAATGCTTTTCCGAGAATTTACAGTAACCGCTTTTTAAGACCGTTTATTCCTCTGTACCGTGTATTGTCGGCTGTCATAAGGCGGCCGGAGATAATATTTACCGAAATTCGCGAGCTTTTTTCATCAGATAAGAAAAGCTGATATCCGAACTATGCTGACCGAAAGGTTTTGAATTTATGGAAGAAAAAATCAAATTGATAGCAGTTACAGGTCCGACTGCGTCCGGAAAAAGCGCGCTTGCAGCGGAACTGGCACTGATTCTGAACGGAGAGGTTGTTTCATGCGATTCGATGCAGATATACCGGGGAATGGATATCGGAACGGCAAAACCTTCCGCCGGGGAGATGCGCGGTGTACCGCATCATATGATAGATGTTGCAGATCCGCATACCGATGTTGATTACAACTGTGCGAGGTATACCGGGGAAGCGTCGCGCGTTATTGCGGATATCGTTTCCAGAGGCAAGCTTCCGATAATATGCGGGGGTACGGGAATGTATCTTGACAGTCTGCTGAGCGGAACAGCATTCGGTGACGCACCTGCGGATGCGGATGTGAGAAAAAAACTTTGGGAAACCGATCCCGAACTTCTTTATGAAGAGCTTTGCTCGGTTGATCCGGATTCTGCAGCGGCAATACATAAAAATAATGTAAAACGGGTTATACGCGCCCTTGAGATATACAGAACTTCCGGAATAACAAAGACTGAGTGGGATTCGAGGTCAAGAGTTTGCGGATCGCCTTACGATTTTAAAGCGATTGCGCTTGGAATGCTTGACAGGAGCGATCTGTTTCGCCGTATAGATGAACGTGTAGACAGAATGATATCTGACGGACTTTGCGAAGAAGTACGCGGATTAAACCTGATTCCGGGTACGACAGCCGCCGCAGCGATCGGATATAAGGAGATGGACTTGTATCTTCGCGGAGAAATGTCGCTTTCAGATGCGGCGGATCAGATAAAGCTCGCAACAAGACATTATGCTAAAAGACAGGAATCATGGATTCGCAGGCGGGAATATATTAAGTGGGTAATATCATGCGGCAGATCGGTCTCACTTGCAAATGTTGTAAATATTTCGTTAAAACTATTGGGATATCGGTGAAATATAGGATAAATATGTTATAATTATAATAAGCGCAGAAAGTCTTACTGCATAAGCCTTTGCGGCTTTGCCGCAGTGCCTTGCACGAACTGCGCAATTGACGGCCTTGCAAAAATGTCCTTGCGGGCAAACATTTTTGCTTCGTGGTAGAATAACCTCACGATGTAAGCAAAAGCCTTGCAGAGCAAGCCTTTTGACACCTGAGAGAATATTGAATTATCATTTTAAGCCGTCTCTGTGCGGCTGCCGGATTTTGCAGTTACGGAAAAATGAGCGTTCTTTTGAAACAACGGCAGAATGGTTTTACGGTACAGATATAGTTACCTGTATTTAAAAATATGCGGACAAGCTTCCGAAACCGGTCTTTTCAATAATGGCTTGTCCCGTCATTCATCGGGGACAAGGACACTGCGCAGCAGTGCGGTGATCAGTTCCTGCTGATTGCGCGAATATGTAGACCGCTGCTTAAAGAGGCGGGGAATATCTTGTCCGCAGTTATAAGGCATATAAAATTCCGCGCGGGGGTAAGAGTGGAATTATGGATGTACAGTACTTAAAAAAAATAGCATCGTATATAGGTACGGCAGTCATATCCGTGCTTGTAATACTCTATGTTCTTTATCATCTTTTCGGAAAAGACGACGGAAATATAACAACTACTGCGGCGGAGTATGTTACAATGGAGCAGACGCTTACGGCGAATGCAGCTTTACTTCGCGAAGAAAGCATATTGTATGCAAGCTCAAACGGAAGTGTTAATTATTCATATTCTGACGGTGAACGTGTTCCTGCAGGCTCGACAGTGGCAGCAATATATGCAGACGGAAGTGTCGGCGAGCAGCTTATAGATATTGACGGAAAGCTTTCTGTGCTTGAAAAGAGCAGTCTTTCAGACAGCATGACGCTTTCCGATACAGCAACCGTTGATTCAAGAATAGATTCGATATACTATCAGATGATCGACAGGCTCGGCGCCGGAGATATCAGTTCTGCACTGAGCCGTGTTGATGATCTCGGAGTTCTGATGAATAAACGCGCTCTTATTACAAAGGAAGCGTCAGGATATGAGGATAAAATTGCGTTACTTAGGGAACAACGCGACGCGATAACCGCCGCTGCCGGCGAGGCTACGGAGTATATCACAGCGCCGCTTGCCGGGTATTTCTATTCTCAAACGGACGGATATGAAGGACTTTATACAAGCCGCAATGTTGCTGACATGCAGCTTTCGGATTATGACATGATGTGTTCTTCTGTTCCGAATGTTTCTGTTTATTCTGATAACGGGAAAAAAACTATCGGAAAGCTTGTTACAAACTATAAATGGTATTTGGCATGTGCTGTTCCGAAATCGGAGTACCGGTCTGTTGATACTGCAAAAAACCGTTTCAGTGTGATATTTCCTTCAAGCAACGACGAACGAATCGAAATGGAGCTTTATAAAGTAGTTAATCCGTCGGATGATGACCGTGTATTGCTTATATTCAGTGCCGGACGTATGCCTGATGATTTTGATTATTCGAGACGGCAAACTGTAGAGATCGTAACAGCTGAGTACAGCGGTTACCGGATCCCCGTTGCTGCGGCAACGTTGAAGGACGGAGTAAGAGGCGTATATATACTTGACGGTCAGACGGCAAAATTCCGCGAGATAATACCGCTTTTTGAACGTGACGGATGGATAATATGCGAGGAAAAGGATACAGATGATGAAACTCAGGTAAACCGTCTTTCGCTGTATGATTTTGTAATAACCGGAGGTAAAGATCTTTATGACGGAAAGCAGTTTTCATGATATACTGACAGAACAGAGAAAATATGCGATCCGCGAGCGGTATATGCGTATTACTGATACGGTAGGAGAAAAGTGTGCAAAGCTCGGCATACCTCATCCTTTGATATGTGCCGCATCAAAGACGATGCCTGCAGAAGATATAAATTATGCCGCGTCGCTCGGACTTAAATGTATAGGCGAAAACCGCGTGCAGGAATTTCTGAGCAAGGAGGAGATGCTTTCTCCGTCGCTTGAAAAACATTTTATAGGAAGACTTCAGCGCAACAAGGTCAAGTATCTTATCGGAAAGGTATCGCTGATTCACTCTGTTGACAGCGCAGCGCTTGCCGCCGAAATAGGAAAACGTGCCGCCGCCGTAGGTTATACTCAGGATATCCTTCTTGAAATAAACATCGGCAGAGAGCCCGGAAAAGGCGGAATAATGCCGGAAAAGCTTCCGGAACTGATGGACGAAATTTCAGGTTTCAGCGGGGTAAGAATGTGCGGACTCATGACAATTGCGCCTATTTGTGAAAAAAAAGACGATTACAGAAAATTTTTTGCCGAAACTTATCAAATTTTACTTGACACGGCGGTAAAAAAAATGCATAATATAAGTGTGCCGTTTTTGTCTATGGGGATGAGCGGCAATTATGATATTGCGCTTGAATACGGCGCTAATATAATCAGACCGGGTTCTGCACTTTTCGGAGAAAGAAATTACGGAGCTTCTGTCTGATAGGAACATAGGATAAATCGGGCGAATAAAACGATCATATATTTAGAAGGAGTGTTATTATGGGAATCAAGGATAAGCTTAAGAATATCGTTAATCCGAGAGACATAGATGAGGGATATGAGGATGACGAATACGTATTCGACGACGGCGGAAACGGCGGCGAGTACGCAACAAACTATGATTCAATTTATGACCGTTCTGCTCAGACGGGCTATACTCAGCGCGCGTCGGCAGGAACATCTTATTCCGGCGGCGGAATGGAGCTTAACGGAACTGCGCTTGAGCTTAAGGTCATAAAACCCAAAACATGGGACAGTGTTAACCAGATCGCCGATCATCTTATCAGCAAGCGTACGGTTGTTCTTAATCTTGAGGATACAAGTAAGGAAGACGCGCGCCGCATGATCGATTTCCTGCTTGGTGTTATTTACACTATAGAGGGAGATATAAAGAAAGTTACAGGCAATACATGGGTTCTTACTCCCAATAATGTCGATCTTTCTCAGGACGGACAGCGCGCTGCAAAAGAATCGGCTAACGACGGTATGTCATACACATCGATGTAATATATCGGGATAAAATAAATAATTATGTGGATTTTGGCAAGAGGGGTGCATTTGGTCCTCAGAGCGGTAGAGACTCTGATGATTTTACGTGCGCTTTTGTCGTGGATAATGCCTCCCGGCGCAAATCAGGTCACAAGATTTCTTTACAATTTTACCGAACCGATAATCGAACCGATAAGAAGGGCTCTCGGGCGTTTTGAATTTTTCAGAAGCTGTCCGATCGATTTATCGTTTCTTGCGACCTTGCTTATTATTGATCTTGCAGACGGTGTAATCCGTTTGCTGTTTTAACTGCAGATAAGACAGAAATACTATTTATCCCGCCTTTTCCGGATTTGGTCTGACAGTGTTATGTCAGTTTCAGACGGATATGGGATTTTAACATTGTTTCTATGATTATACAAAAAAACGGAAGCGGTGCTGAAGCGGATATTTTTATATCGAGAATAGATGATCTGATAAATGCGGCCGGACACCGCGGAGCAGCGTGTTCCGGCTTTCTCGATTCAGCGCAGCAGCACATTGCATCAGAATATCTGAAGAAAAAGATTTTGCGCGGTTCTCCGAGATATTTCTTTTACGGAGGATACGGCAGTGCGCAGCGGAGACTGCTTGTTCTGATATCACCCGAATTACTCGGATGCGAATACTATTGCGGGCGTTGTCTGGAACTTCCGGACGGAGATGATTTATGCAGACTTGCAGATGTGAAGAACGCCGGAAATTACAACGGTAACTCATATGAGGAAATAAGTACGGACGGAGACCTGCCTGCACAGAAGTCTGAAAATTGCGGATATCAGGATTTGCCGGACATTCTTTTATGTGACAATGCTTTGGAGTGCGCCGGAATAAAAGCTGTTCTTGTGAAAGGCAGCGGATATGAACAGCTTGATCACCGTTCTTTTATGGGAGCTGTGCTTGCACTCGGACTTTCGCGCGATACGGTCGGAGACATAATCGTCCGCGACGGACGCGAAGCGATAATATTCACCGTTCGGGCGGCTGCTGAGCTTCTGCTTTCACAGCCGCCTGTTTTGACTTATGTAGGGCGTGATAAGGTCAGGCTGAGTGAGATACATATTCCTCCGGATTTTGAACCGCACCGTGAATATGTACCTGTATCGGCTGTTGTTGCATCGGCACGGCTTGACGCTGTTGTTGCAGGTCTTGCGGGAATATCAAGAGAAAAGGCTAAATGTGCCGTTGCCCGGGGCGATGTCGCGCTGAATTCGGTAAGTGAACTGAGACCGGATTTTACAGTCTGCGAGGGAACCGTAGTATCTGTACGGGGATTCGGAAAATTCCGTATAAAAGCGCTCGGAGGCAGTACCCGAAGCGGCAGATTGAAGCTTGCTGCTCTTAAGTTCAAATAGAGCGGCGCACCGGTATGTTTTAAATAAAAAGTAAATTTTCACGGTAAAGATCTGTTTTCGGATAGTCTTGTCGGAGATTCAAATATGTTTTGTACAGACGGAGCCGTGACGTAAATATATATGTATTGCAGATTTTAAGCAATGAAATAACAATGAAAGAGAAGGTAACCTTAAATGTTTCCTCCGCATGAGATAAAGGCAAAAGAATTTACGCATGTGCTTCGCGGGTACAGCGCTCCTGAAGTTGACGAGTATACGGAATTTGTTCTTCAGAAATATACCGAACTGTATAGAGAGAACGACGCACTTGAAAACCGGATAAAAGAGCTTGAATCCGAGCTTGAAAGTTATCGCAACGACGATAAATCTATACGTGATTCTCTTGTTGAGGCAAATAAGCGCAGTAAACAGATAGTTACCGAGGCTGAGGAACGTTCGAAAATAATACTTCACTCTGCCAAGATCAACTGTGACAGGATCCTTTCTGAGTTTCGCAGCGCGGTAAGCGAAGAGCGTGATGAACTGCTTCTGCTTCGCGGAATGGTAAAAAAATTTAAGGAAGAACTTTTCAGCGCATATCAGACGCATATTGAATATATTGAAAAGATTGCACCCGAGCTTGACGAGCTTGATGAATCGGAATTCTCTGACGAGTCGATAATAAAGCTTGTAGTAGAGAGCATAAAAGGCGATATTCTGAGCGGGAATGACGGAGGATCTGAAAATACTGCCGATGATTCTCATGCGCCGGAGGAAATATCCGAAGAAACGCCTGATCCGGAAGTTCCTTCGGAAGAAAATACGGATAACGAATCGAAGCATGACACAGGTGATGATAAGACGGAAGAGCCGGATGCTGAGGCTGAGGACGTGAAAACAGATGTATCCGATGCGGAGCGCGGGATAATGTCCGATACCGGCGCTGAACCGTCAGACGATGCGGAATTCGGAAGCATAGATGACGCCCGTGACGGACAGCTCTCGTTTGAAGACCTTTTTCCTGACAGCGGACTGCGCGGAATTGCCGATAAGCTTGAGTCCGAAGGTTCAGAAATAGACGCTGAGTCCGTAACTGATATATCCGATAAAAAATACGGGGATACTGTAAACGCTGTATGCGCTAAGCTTGCTGACGCGGAAAATACAGGTGATAATATCGCGGCAGCGGACAGCGGTAAAAACGCTGAAACGGAAGAGACCGACGATGTAAACAGCGGATCGGGATATGACGGCGGATCGGATAACGCGAACTCCGGAGAAGATGAATTTATTTCAGATGTAATAAATGACAGTCCGTCTGACTATTATGAAGCGGCAGATGATGTGGCACTCGGCGCAGAGCGCACGGTTTTGCACTCAGATAGATCCGGCGGCTTTAAGATGAATATTGATGACGAAAACTTTTCAGACGATGACGATGAGTTTATACGTTCGCTGAAGTCGATCAAAATAGAGGGAGAAACAAGCGCCGTCAAAACGGATACTGAAAAAAATGACGGTGATTTTTCAGAGAAGATCATAATTGACAGTGATGAATCCGATGATTATATCGGACTTATCAATGAGATAAATGCTTCGGGAAGAAAGAGACGCCGCAGATAAACCTAAAATACAGGTATAAGCGGATTTTTATATAAATATACATACGGAGTGTATTTCACAGCATGTTACTTTGCTGAAGCATGCGGTTTTAAGGTAATCTCCGATTTTAATAAATAATATATTTAAACTGCAGTTTCCGCCGAAACTGCAGCGATGAAAACAATCAATATCTGATCGGCGGAGAAATGGGATAAAAAATGGCAAAGGACTATACCGGAACACTTAATCTTCCGAAAACCGGATTTTCAATGAGAGCAAATCTTCCGCAGCGCGAGCCGGAGATACAGAAGAAATGGGAAGAGGACGGCATCTATAATGAGATGCTGAAGAAAAACGAAAACTGTCCGAGCTTCATACTTCATGACGGACCTCCTTTCTCAAACGGAAATATCCATATGGGTACGGCTATGAATAAGGTACTCAAGGATTTTATAAATAAGTATAAATCAATGAGCGGCTTCCGCACATGTTACCGTCCCGGATGGGATAACCACGGTATGCCGATAGAAAGTGCGATAATCAAGCAGAGCAAGCTTGACCGCAAGAGAATGACGATTCCCGAGTTCCGTAATGCATGCCATGATTTTGCTCAGAAATTTGTTGATCTGCAGATGGCTCAGTTTATCCGTCTCGGTGTAATGGGCGACTGGAAGGATCCTTATCTGACAATGAAACCCGAATTTGAAGCCCGTGAGATACAGGTATTCGGAGAGATGTATAAAAAAGGCTACATCTATAAGGGACTCAAGCCTGTTTACTGGTGTCCGCATGACGAGACTGCTCTTGCGGAAGCAGAGATCGATTATAAGGATGTCGACTGTGTTTCCATCTATGTCAAGTTTGCCCTTTCCGATTCAAACGGAAATGAAAAGCTTGCATCGCTCGGCGACAATACTTATTTTGTAATATGGACAACTACCGCATGGACTCTTCCGGGCAACCTTGCGATCGCAGTTCATCCGAGAGAAGAATATGTCGCGGTAAAAGCAGAAAACGGAGAGACATATATTCTTGCTTCCGCGCTCTGTGAGCGTACTATGAAGGCTGCCGGAATCGAAAATTATGAGACTGTAGCGACATTTACAGGAAGCGAACTTGAATATGCCAAGGCACGCCATCCTTTCCTTGACCGTGACAGCGTTGTTCTTACGGCTGAATATGTAACTATGGACAGCGGTACCGGCTGTGTTCATACCGCTCCCGGTTTCGGCGCCGACGACTACATGACATGTAAGCGTTATAAGATGGATATTATAGTTCCTGTCGACGATAAGGGATATCAGACTGCCGACGCCGGAAAGTACGCAGGAATGTACTATGAGGAGTCTGGCGATGCTATCATAAACGATATGCAGGAGAGCGGAGCGCTTCTCGCGTCCGAGAAGATAACGCACTCATATCCGCATTGCTGGCGCTGCAAACATCCGATCATTTTCCGCGCAACGCCTCAGTGGTTTTGTTCGGTAGAAGCGTTCAGAGACGCCGCTGTAAAGGCATGTGAAAACGTTACATGGATGCCTGAATGGGGCGGAGAGAGAATGATCCAGATGATCCGCGACCGTGCCGACTGGTGCATTTCCCGTCAGCGTCACTGGGGACTTCCGATCGCTGTATTTTACTGTTCTGACTGCGGAGAAACCGTATGTACAGATGAGACGGTAGAAAATGTATCGCGTCTTTTCGGCGAGTACGGCTCAAATGTTTGGTATGAGCGCGAAGCTGCCGATTTGCTTCCCGAAGGATTCAAATGCCCGCATTGCGGCGGAACGCATTTTTCAAAGGAGACCGATACTCTTGACGGCTGGTTCGATTCCGGATGCACTCATTTTGTAAATCTTGAAAACCGCGAAGGAATGACATGGCCGGCAGATCTTTATCTTGAGGGGGCTGACCAGTATCGCGGATGGTTCCAGTCATCGCTGCTTACTGCTGTCGGTGCAAAGGAACAGGGAGCGCCCTATAAAGGCGTACTTACTCACGGTTGGGTAGTTGACGGAGAGGGAAAAGCGATGCACAAATCGCTCGGAAACTCTGTGCTTGCCGAGGATGTTGTTAAGAAATACGGCGCCGATATTCTTCGCGGATGGGTTGCGTCGAGCGATTACCGCGTCGATGTGCGCGTTTCGGATCAGATACTCGGTCAGATCGGTGAGATCTACCGCAAGATACGCAACACGGCCAGAATCCTTCTTGCAAATCTCGGGGACTTCAATCCCGACACCGATACGGTTCCTGTAGATGAACTTGAGGAGATCGACAAGTGGATACTTGCCGGAATGAACAAGCTGGCGAAAAAGGCAAATGAAAATTACAGCGAATACGAATTCCACAATGTATTCCATGATATAAGCAATTTCTGTACGATAGATCTTTCGAAGCTGTATGTTGACATTACAAAGGACCGTACCTACGTCGAAGCGCCGGCTTCAAAGGCACGCCGTTCTGCTCAGACCGCTATGTATACGGTACTCTCAGCTCTGACGAGACTTCTCGCTCCTCTTCTTACACATACCGCGGAGGAGATCTGGCAGACAATGCCGCATTCGTCCGGGGAGGATGCGCGCAGCGTACTTCTCAACCGCATGCCCGTTTATGAGGAGAAATATGCGTTTGATGAAATAGAGACTCACTGGGATAATCTTTTTGCGCTCCGCGATGACGTTATGAAGGAGCTGGAGCTTGCACGTGCGGCAAAGACTATCGGAAAGTCGCTTGAGGCTAAGCTTGAAATAAGTGTCGGCGGAGATAAATATGAACTGCTTGACAGTTTCCGCGGCCGTCTTGCAGAAGTGTTTATCGTTTCCGCGGTCAAGCTTGAAAAGAGCGATTCCGAAGATATGACGGTAACTGTAAAACCGGCTGACGGCGAAAAATGCGACAGATGCTGGATGTATACAGAGGACGGAGAAAAGACGGAGGACGGCTATTTATGTGCGCGCTGCCTGAAGACGCTCGAGACGCTGTAAACAGCGGATCGGATAATAACGGTATAATAAGAGAACCTGACACCGATGCTGCCCCGAGTGCGGAGGATACTCTCCGCACGTCGGAGGGGGAATCTGCGGATACCCAGACCGGAAATATTCAGGAAACGGAAATATCCTCCGGTAAAGCCGCACAGACCGGCACAGAATCAGCTGCAGTTGATTCTAAGGTCATTTCTGTCTCACCTGCACGCTTTGGTATGAAGCTATGGATAGCGGTCTGCTTTTTTGTGATCTTTGCCGATCAGATCACAAAGCTTCTTGCAAGAATATATCTGAAGCCGGTAGGAGACTTTCCGCTTATAGACGGGGTGCTTCATCTGACATATGTCGAAAACCGCGGAGCTGCGTTCGGAATACTGAGCAACCACAGATGGATATTTATGCTTTTATCATTTGTTGCCGTCGGTGCAATGATTTCTTATGTCTCGGTGAGACGGAAAACTCTCAGTGATATGGGCGGCGTATCGCTTGCGCTTATCATAGGCGGCGGTATAGGAAATCTTATTGACCGCGCAATAATCGGATATGTGACAGATTTTATCAATCTTGAATTTATTCATTTTGCAGTATTTAATGCTGCGGATTCGGCAGTATGCATAGGGGCTGCATTGCTTATAATATACGTTATATTTTTCGACGGAAAGGATAGCTCCGAAAATGCCGGAATCCGGAATAAGGCTTGATATTTATGTTGCGGAACGCGAAGGAATTACGCGTTCCGCTTCTCAAAAACTGATCGAAGCAGGTATGGTTACCGTATGCGGTGTTGTCCGTGAAAAGAAATACCTTGTGCGCGGATGCGATGAAGTCGAGGTTACTGTGCCTGAGCCGCAGCCGATGGCTGCGGAACCTGAGAATATTCCGCTTGATATCCTGTATGAGGACGCTTCGCTGCTTGTGGTCAATAAACCTAAAGGCATGGTGGTGCATCCTGCTGCCGGAAACCCGTGCGGTACGCTTGTAAATGCTTTGCTTTATCATTGCGGCGGGAGTCTTTCCGGTATCGGCGGAGTAATACGTCCCGGAATCGTACACCGGATAGATAAGGATACGAGCGGACTTCTGCTTGTCGCCAAAACCGATGCGGCGCATCTGTTTTTATCCGAGCAGTTCAGCTCACATAAGCTTGGCAGAATATATGAGACTATCGTTGTAGGGAATATACGCGACGACGCCGGAACAGTAGATGCGCCGATAGGCAGACATCCGTCTGACCGTAAGAAAATGGCAGTTGTAAGCACAGGAAGAAATGCTGTTACTCATTACAGTGTCTGTGAGAGATACGAAGGCAGTGCCGTCCGCGAGACATGCACGCGGCTTTCGGTAAAGCTTGAGACCGGCCGTACGCATCAGATACGTGTTCATATGTCGTATATAGGACATCCTGTATTCGGAGATACGGTTTACGGCGGCGACAGAACGGCTCTTGCAAAGCGGTGCGCTCCGGTCGTCCGCGGCCAGTGCCTGCATGCACGCACGATAGAATTTGAGCATCCGGATACACATGAGATTATGCGGTTTGACAGCGGAATTCCAGAGTATTTCAGAGAAACCGAGAAAATTCTGCGGGGCTGAACTTATTGGTACAGCACGGATATAACTGCGGGCAAGATGTCCCTGCCTCTATAGGCGGCGGTTTCCGTATCCGCAATCAGCAGGAGTACGATCTCCTACTGATTGTTTCCCCGGTGAATGGCGTGTGGAGTCCTTATTGAACTTGTAAAAGCTGCACTGAGCAGGGACAATTGCATCCGATGTTAAATTCTGACGCACATATACGTTTTCAGCGCGTGATATATCCGTTTTGCGGTTATAAACGCATAAAATATTATTTGAATTTTATTTCAGCCATTCAAAGGTCGTGATTTTATGAGCAGAACTTTTTCTATCGCAAATGCGATGATATATGATACGGACAAAGAGGAGTTTCTGTGCGGCGGTATTGCTGTTGAGGACGGTGTAATAACCGAAGTCGGAGAATTGTCCCCGCAGAAGCGCAGAGACGCTGTCGACGCAAAGAAGCGGCGTGTAATACCTGCAATGGTCGATGTGCATACACACGGCAGAGCAGGAACAGATTTCTGCGGCGCCGATGCAGATGCTATGCGAAGATTGAAATATGAGTATGCAAAGTCGGGAACGGTTACTGTAGTTCCTACGCTCGCGTCCGATACCTTTGAAACATGGCTCAGTACCACCGATGCTGCGAATAATACGGGCTTTGATGCGATACACTACGAAGGAAGATATCTTGCGCCGAAAAAGCGCGGCGCGCATGCTCCTGAGTTTCTTGCAGATCCTGCTCCGGATGAGCTTTGCGCGCTTGCAGAGCGCGCGTCCGGAATGAAAATGCATGTTTCATTTGCAGCTGAGCTTCCCGGAGGGATAGAATTTATAAAGCTTGCAAAGTCGCTCGGCGCGACGGTGGGACTCGCCCATACCGATGCAGGATACGATGAAGCTATGGCAGCCGTGGCTGCCGGACTTACTTCTTTTACACATACATTTAATGCTATGACAGGACTTTCGCACCGTGCGCCCGGAGTCGTATGTGCTGCACTTACGAGCGGACTCTACGCTGAATTTATCTGCGACGGGATTCATATACATCCGGCGGTGATCGATCTTGCTTACAGAGTCGTTCCGCACGACCGTTTTGTCCTTATTACCGATTCGCTTATGGCGGCAGGCTGCGGCGACGGCAGGTATACGCTTGCAGGTCTCGGAGTTACCGTAAAGGACGGCGTTGCGCGAACAGATGACGGAGCGATCGCGGGCAGTATGCTCGATCTTTATACTGCGATGCGGAATCTTATGAGCTTTACCGGGATCCCTCTTGAAAAGGCTCTTCCGTGCGCAACGGTCAATCCGGCGCGGATGCTCGGACTTGACGGAATCACGGGGGCGCTAAGGACCGGACTCCGTGCGGATATATGTATTCTCGGAGAGGACGGAATATCTCTCGGAGATGTGTACGCGGCGGGAGAGAAGATCGTCTGATGCATAAACTTTTGTCATTGCGGCGGTCATAGCGGATATACATGAATAACCTAAGCACAGAAAGGCATGGTATATATACAGTGGAAAATGAAAATAAGTGCTGCTGCGGATGCAGCGGTGAAAAGAAGCCGTTTTATATTACAACAGCGATAGCTTACGGCTCCCGTAAGCCTCATATAGGTAATGTGTATGAGGCGATTCTTACCGACACTATAGCACGTTATAAGCGTATGCAGGGGTATGACGTATTCTTTCTGACCGGAACAGACGAACACGGTCAGAAGATCGAGGAGCTTGCACGCGAAGCAGGAATTACTCCGAAAGAATATGTTGACGGTGTTGCACATACGATACGCGGAATATGGGATAAGATGAACGTAAGCTACGATCATTTTATACGCACTACCGACGATTATCATGAGCGTGCAGTTCAGCATATATTCACAAAGCTGTACGAGCAGGGAGACATATACAAGGGAAGCTATGAGGGATGGTACTGCGTTCCCTGCGAATCGTTCTTTACCGATACACAGGCTGAGGGCGGAAAGTGCCCGGATTGCGGAGCAGAGGTAAAAAGAGCTTCCGAAGAGGCGTATTTTTTCCGTATGAGCAAGTATGCCGACCGGCTCCTTGAGTATATCGAATCCCATCCCGGTTTTATAGAGCCGGAATCGCGTCAGAAAGAAATGATCAATAACTTTATAAAGCCCGGACTTCAGGATCTATGCGTTTCGAGAAGCTCGTTTACCTGGGGTATTCCGGTTGAGTTTGATTCCAAGCATGTTACCTATGTATGGCTTGACGCGCTTTCAAACTATATTACCGCACTCGGCTATGATGTGGGAGAAAAGGGTGAGCTGTATTCGAAATACTGGCCTGCCGACGTACATGTTATCGGAAAGGATATCATGCGTTTCCATACGATATACTGGCCGATCTTCCTGATGGCGCTCGGTGGGCCGCTCCCTAAAAAGGTTTTGGGACATCCGTGGCTGCTTTTCGGTGAGGATAAGATGAGCAAATCCAAGGGAAATGTGCTTTATGCAGATGAACTGGCGGATATTTTCGGAGTTGACGGAGTACGCCACTATGTGCTTTCTGAGATGCCGTATGCCAATGACGGAAGTATAACCTACGAGAGCCTTATAGCGCGTTATAATACAGACCTTGCAAATAATCTGGGTAATCTTGTCAAGCGTACTATGGATATGACAGGTAAGTATTTCGGCGGGATCGTTCCTGAACCTGCAGAGTCCGAACCTGTAGACGACGAGCTTCGTGCTGCCGTTGCTCAGGGCGTGTCCCGCACAGGCGAGCTTATGGACAGCTATCATGTTGCGGATGCGTCTGAGTCATTGTTTGCGATATTCCGCCGTGCCAATAAATATATAGATGAGACGACGCCGTGGGTGCTTGCAAAAGACGAGACGAAGCGCGCAAGACTCGGAACCGTTCTGTACAATCTGCTTGAAACGATCCGTATAGGCGCGGTCATGCTCGGCGCGTTCCTTCCGCAGACTTCGGAACGTATACTCGGACAGCTCTGTACCGATGCACGCACAACTGAATTCGGCGGTCTCGCTGCGGGAACAAAACTCGGAGCCGCAGAGGTTCTGTTCGCACGTATCGACGAAAAAGCTATGATGGAAAAATTTGAGGCTGAGCGTGCGGCTGCGGAAGCAGCGAAGGCTGCCGAAGCTCCGCAAAAGCCGGAGGGCTGCGCTCTTATCGGAATCGACGACTTTATGAATGTTGAGCTGCGCACTGCAAAGGTTATTGCATGCGAGCCTGTTCCGAAGGCTAAAAAGCTTCTTAAAATACAGCTTGACCTCGGATACGAGCAAAGGCAGGTAGTTTCGGGAATAGCTAAATTTTATTCTCCGGATCAGCTTGTCGGACGCAAACTGATCGTTGTTGCAAATCTTAAACCTGCAAAGCTTTGCGGAGTTGAGAGCAACGGAATGATACTCGCTTCGGGTGAAGATACGGTCCGTGTTGTATTTCTTGCTGACGATACGCCTCTCGGAGAGCGTGTAAGATAAGCGGAAAGACAGGACAGTATGCTATTTGATTCACATGCTCATTTTGACGATGAAAAATTTGATGCTGTCGGAGAGAGCGGAAAAGCGGTTCGTGAGGAACTGCTCGAAAGATGCTTTTCAGAGGACGGTATAGGCTATATCGTCAGCGCGGGTACAAATATTGCAACCAGCCGTGCTGCACTTATGCTTGCGGAAAGATATCCTCAGATATATGCCACCGCCGGAATACATCCGCAGGATGTGGAACTTGCGGAGCCTGATCCTGCCGGAACGCTCGGAGAACTTCGGAGTCTGCTTGCAAATACGAAGGTGCGCGCTCTCGGTGAGATCGGACTTGACTATCATTGGGACGATCCTTCGCGTGAGCTTCAGAAAAAATGGTTCAGGCTTCAGCTTGAACTTGCGGCGGAACTGGATATCCCGGTACAGATACATGACCGCGACGCACACGGAGACTGTATGGATATTCTGAGAGAATATCCGGATGTTCACGGCGTTTTTCACAGCTTCAGCGGGAGCGCTGAAATGGCTGCCGAGCTTGTACGCCGCGGTTGGTACATCTCATTTTCCGGAGTTGTTACATTTAAAAATGCGCAGAGAATGGCGGATGTTGTCCGTTCTGTTCCTTCAGAGCGTATCATGGCGGAGACCGACAGTCCTTATCTTGCGCCGCATCCGCTTCGCGGAAGCCTTAATTATTCGGGCAATGTCCGCTATACGGTGGAACGTCTTGCGGAGCTTAAAGATCTTTCTTTTGATGAAATGAGCGATATAACATATAAAAATGCGTGTGATTTTTTCGGCATAGCTGATTGATCCGGGCGCATATGAGAGCTATTTAAAGCGGCTTGCAATGTTTAAGGTGTTTTCTGTCTGCGTACATCTGTATATTGCGAACCTCTTACCGCCGGGCGGCGGAGAAACGGAGATGGTATTATGAGTTATAATATTGATACAAAATGTGTTCAGGGCGGTTATACACCGGGTAACGGAGAACCCAGACAGATACCGATCGTGCAGAGTACTACGTTTAAGTATGCTACCGGTGACGATATGGGAAAGCTTTTTGATCTTGAAGCGAGCGGATATTTTTATTCGAGACTTCAGAATCCGACATGTGATACCGTGGCGGCGAAGATAGCCGAAATGGAGGGCGGTACGGCTGCAATGCTTACGTCGTCCGGACAGGCGGCGAACTTCTTTGCGATATTCAATATTGCGTCGTGCGGAGATCATGTTGTTTCCTCGAGCAGTATTTACGGCGGAACATTTAATCTTTTCTCGGTTACCATGCGTAAAATGGGAATTGAGTTTACATTTGTCTCTCCCGACTGCACCGAGGCGGAGCTTGAGGCGGCATTCCGTCCCAACACCAAAGCGGTTTTCGGAGAAACGATCGCAAATCCTGCGCTTACCGTGCTTGATATTGAAAAATTCGCGCGTGCAGCGCACGCACACGGTGTACCGCTTGTTGTTGACAATACTTTTGCGACTCCTGTCGGATGCCGTCCGTTTGAATGGGGATGCGACATCGTTACACATTCTACGACTAAATATATGGACGGACACGGAGCGGCGGTCGGCGGCTGCATTGTTGATTCCGGAAAATTTGACTGGATGGCGCATGCCGATAAGTTTCCGGGACTTTGCACTCCCGATGAGAGCTATCACGGTATTACCTATGCCGAAAGGTTCGGTAAAGAGGGTGCATATATAACAAAAGCAACTGCTCAGCTGATGCGCGATCTCGGACCGACACAGTCGCCTCAGAGTGCATTTATACTTAATCTCGGACTTGAAAGTCTGCATGTCCGTATGAAACGCCACTGCGAGAACGGTCTTGCAGTTGCAGAATATCTTTCTGCGCATGAGAAGATAGTGTCTGTAAATTATCCGGGACTCAAGTCCGATCCGTATTATGAGATCGCTCAGAAGTATCTTCCTGACGGAAGCTGCGGTGTTGTAAGCTTTTGTGTAAAGGGCGGACGCAAGGCGGCTCAGGAATTTATGAAGAATCTTAAAATTGCGGCTATAGAGACACATGTTGCCGATGCAAGAACCTGCTGTCTGCATCCTGCAAGCACGACTCACCGTCAGATGAGCGACGCGGAGCTTACTGCGGCAGGAATATCTCCGGATCTTGTCCGTCTTTCCTGCGGACTGGAGAGCGCGGAGGATCTGATCGCCGATCTTGAGCAGGCTCTCTCGAAGATCTGAAAGGGAAATATCTATGCCGATTAAAATACCGAATCTGCTTCCCGCAACGCAGATCCTTGAAAATGAAAATATCTTTGTTATGACTGAGACCCGTGCGCTCAGTCAGGACATACGGCCTTTGCGTATTCTGCTGCTGAACCTTATGCCGACAAAGATAGATACCGAAACGCAGCTGTCGCGTCTGCTCGGCAACTCTCCGCTTCAGGTTGAACTTGTGCTTTTGCACACTGCTTCTCACAGAGCAAAAAATACACCGGAAGAACATATTCTTTCATTCTATCAGTGTCTGCCGGATATTCGCGATCAGTATTTCGACGGAATGGTCATTACCGGCGCTCCCGTTGAAAAACTTCAATTTGAAGATGTAGAGTACTGGCAGGAGCTTTGCGAGATCATGAAATGGTCGAAAAAGCATGTCCACAGCACGTTTCATATCTGTTGGGGCGCGCAGGCAGGACTTTACTATCATTACGGAATACAGAAAAAACTGCTTGACCGGAAGCTGTTCGGAGTTTTTCCTCATAAGGTCGAGCAAAAAACATCAAAGCTTTTCAGAGGATTTGACGATGTGTTTTACGCACCTCACTCAAGGAATACAACAGTATGCCGTGAGGATATTGAGCGCTGTCCTGAGCTTGAGATTCTGGCAGCATCTTCTGATGCTGGTGTTTACGCGATCGCATCGCGTGACGGCAGACAGATTTTTATAACCGGTCATTCCGAGTATGATGCTCAGACGCTCGGGCGCGAATATCGCCGCGATGTCCTCGCCGGAATCCCGATCGATGTTCCGGAAAATTACTATCCGGAGGACGATCCGTCCCGTGAACCTGTAGTTAAATGGCGGGCGCATGCAAACCTGTTGTATTCTAACTGGCTCAACTATTTTGTCTATCAGACAACGCCGTACGATATCGGGACTCTTGAAGATTAGTTTTCGGTGCTTAAGTGTAATCGAAGAAAGTCTTACTTCGTAAGCCTTTGCAGCTTTGCCACTCAGTGCTTCGTACTATCTGCGCAATTGACGGCTTTGTAAAAATGTCCTTGCAAGCATTTTTACTTCATAGTATAACTGTTGGCAAGATGTCCCCCGCCTCTATAGACGGCGGGTTCCATATTCTCAATCAGTAGGAGTACAATCTTCTACTGATTACGGCACTGCTTTGCAGTACTCTTGCCATCGCCTTATGCCGGGACAAGCCCTTATTGAATAAAAAACTGTATACGGAAAGAATTCCCGTGTACAGTTTTTCTATATTGCGAAGCAACAAGGTTCCGTGGTACCCGACCGCAATCTTTGATTGTGCTTGGCGGTCGGAGTCTTATTTATCTGTCTGTTACAGTGCTGAAATGACTATTCCCGTAATGACAACGGCGGCGCAGAGCAGCTTCTTTCTGATATTTTTTTCTCCGAAGAAAAGCTTTCCGCCTATTATTGTAACTATACATGCCGACTGCTTCATAAGCGTCATGACGGAGATCAGGCTTCCCTCAATTGCAGTAGAGCGGAATATAATGTATTCGGCAAGCACGAATGTTCCGCTGAGCGCCCAGAGATATTTGTTTTTTAATGCCGATCGGAGGTGCAGGCTTTCTTTTTTTTCGCCCCGCCGCAGGAGAAGACGCACACCGTGCATCGGTATCATGAAAAGCATGTACCAGTAGAGCATCTGCAGGCTTGTAAGATCTGTTGCAAGAGCTTTTTTGTCGATAATAGACGATATCGCGTTGAATATATTCGCAACAAGTACAAGTATGATATATTTTACCGGAATGCGTGTGTCCTCTTTTTCCGGAGATTGTTTGCCGCTGTGAGAATGGTACTGCATCATGAGAAGTCCGCCGCATACGAGTATAAGCCCTACCGTGCGGTAAACTGTCATTTTTTCTCCGAGTATTATTACACTGAGAAGAATAGAGAATATAACGCGTGATAGATCAATTACGCCGTATGTTCCTACAGGAAGCTTTTCAACCGCCGTGAAGCTCAGCGACCATGCCGCAAAGAGTACAAGAGATTTCAGGAATACAGGTATAAGCAGAACCGGATCTATACGTATGCATGCCGGAGTTGCCGGAAGAATAAAAATAAAGGAAAAGACTGAATAAAAAAACAGTACTTCGGTTCTGCTGTTACGCGTCATGGCTTTTTTCTTGAATATCTCACGCGCGCCTTTGAGCAGGCCGTAAAGTAATGCACCGATTGCCCACATATTGCTGCCTTTCATAATAAGACCGGAATTTGGTTTATATGCCGCTGCGCTGTTTTACGGAAGCGGATCCATAACTGCGATATTCTACCACATGATATGTAAAATGTCAATGTCGGAATTGCACATAGTTGAAATGTATAAGTAATACTTTTGAGGGAAAATAGCTCACTGCCGTTAAAGACAGCGGGCATACGGTTTTACATTCTCATTATTGCGATATCTGAGGTAACTGTTACTGTGCGTATGCATTTTTTTCTGATTTTCTTCATTGGAAAACATAAGAACTGTTACCGGATAGGGTATTGGCGGACGTATTGATTATCTATGATGAAGATGTTATAAATTTTGTCGGATACATTAATTTTACTTCTTCTGATGCGTAAAAAAACGGTGTGACGTCAGCTTGCGGTTTGACGTTACGCCGTTTTTTATATTATTATTTTTAATTATAGGTGAAAGAACAGTATTAAAAGGTAAACCGGAATATATAATACTGCTAAATCAATTCCAAAGCTCTTTTATATAGTGGATCTAAATCACAGCCGCAGTTTCCGCATTCTTTATCTGCCTGCTTGATTGCCGATACTAAAATGTCTTTATCTGCTTTTCCATCTAACCATTGCTGTGCAGGAATAGATATTAAATCCCAACCGGACGCAGCAAACTTTTCCATGATAGATTTTAATTCTTCCATTTTTTACTCCTTTAAATTCGGCGATTTAAGATTTTTTATCGGAATCTGCCTTTTTATTTACTTTTATTTTAATCCGCAAGCAATATATTGTTTTTCAAAACAATTCTTCGCCTAAATACTTATCATGAGGAACTATCAGGCATTTGTCAATAGATTTCCAATAGCTTTCGTAGAGATTTTTTTGTGCTGTTCCGTAGCTTTCTTTTGTATCAAATTCCCAATAAAGCATATACTTAACACTTTTTACAATGCGTGTGAGCTTAAGAGGAGGGAGCCCTTCTTTGATCTGCTCTATATCTATGTGATATCCTCTTTTGATAAGATGAAGCGAAAGAAGTCCCGTTTGCTTTTCCAAAAAGCTTTGGGCTTCAAGCATCAGTGCTTCAAATTCATCTGCTTTTTGCGGCTTGACTTGATAAATACATATTTCAGTAAATGGCATGATCAGTCCCCCTGTTAGTGCTTTGAATATTACAAAACATTTAAAATGTATTCATAATATTATTCTATACTTTAAATAAATAATATAGTTTTATGAAAGGAAGTAATACAGTGGAAAAAGCAAAAAGCGCTTTAAAAGGAATTCTGTATTTTGTATGCGGCATAATTTCGTCTTGTATTTTACCGT
>CABUHS010000016.1 GCA_902491535.1 uncultured Eubacteriales bacterium | reverse complement strand
TCTTTTTTCGTTAGGACTTATTTCCCTCTTAGATTACTTCCAGTAGCTTATGATACCCCTCTAAGGCCTATCTACTCGCTTATCCTCCGCCTTCCGACGGCTTCGTTAGTATATCACACTTCTCTTTCTTTGTCAAGAGGGATGGAGAATTTTTTTCAATTTCTTTCAGCGTCAAGTCACGGTCATGTTTTATAGGTTTCCATGTAACATGTTTAAAAAGTGATACTATAGCAAGCGGAAGCTCTACAATATCAAACCACGGCCAAAAAGCAAGAAGATATATTATTCGCGGGAATGAGCATCTGATATGGGCTCGCTCACGCCACATGACAAGCGCTCCTGTGACAACCGAATACACCCAGTAAAAAACAGCCGCAATAATTGCGGCATCAGCCGCCGAACGCAGCGATGCAAGAAACGGCTTCCCAGACACAGCACCGATAACAAAATCCACCGCAGCGGGAACTGTAGAACATATAAACGAAAACAGTCCCATAGGAAAAAGATAAAAGAACATATCATAGCATGAAAAGCGTCTTCCCCGCGAGCAAACCATCCCCTTTATAAGCTTTGGGGCGGCTGAGAAAAAGCAAGCCAGTCTTCCCTTTATCCATCTTATCCGCTGACGCAAAGCGACCGAAAGCTCATGCGGCTGCTCGTCATAAAACTCTGCCGCTTCACAAAAAATAATATCATGTCCGGAAACAACGCTGTCCATTGTAAACTGAGTATCCTCCGTCAGCGACGTGCAGTGCCACCCGCAAAGGAGAAGTTCGCTTCTGACAACCCATCCTGTCCCGGCAATATGCGTACTTACACCTATTGCAGTCCGAGGCCTATGAAGAAAGAAAGACGAACGCATAAAATGTATGCCGTATGCGGCAGATATACAGTTCTCTGAAAAGTTCTTCGTATTACGGTATCCTAAACAAATATCTGCACCCGTATCAAACGCCTTATTTATTTCAGTAATAAAATCAGTCCTCAGTATATTATCAGCATCAAAAACAATATACCCGTCATAACTTTTTATACCGTAATCTTTATCTATTCTGTCAAACAAAAATTCGAGTGCATATCCCTTACGGGCATGTTCGGGATCATTTCTTTCATAAACATTTACGCCGTGCGCACGGCAAATTTCCGCGGTTTTATCCGTACAGTTATCCGCAACAACAAACACGTCGACGAACGACATGTCATAGTCCTGCGCCTGTATACTGTCCAACAGATTACCTATGACCTTTTCTTCATTGCGCGCCGCAATAACTATTCCGTATTTATGAAGCCGCGATGTCTCCGGAAATGTTTTTTCCTTCGCAAAAAAACCTATCACCATATAAACAAATTTATACAGTGTAAGTGCTGTAACCGCAGCCGTTATACAGCTCAATATTCCGATCAGCATAAAGCGCTCCTCAGCGTATCAAATTCAAAACCTTATTAAAGCAACGCGGTCATTTCCGCCGTAATCCTTATATATATCGCACGTCTTTGCACCGCGCGCGGACGCGACCGCTCTGATACAGTCCGCCTGGTCATAACCGATCTCAAACAAAAACGCTCCGCCGTCTTTTAAAAGCGGAGGATAAACAGACAGAAACATATCATAAAAATCCATTCCGGTCTTACCGCCGTCAAGTGCAGCGCGAGGCTCTCTTTTTACCTGTTCCGAAAGTGTATCTATGACATCCGTCCGTATATACGGTGGATTTGATACGATAACGTCATATATTTTATCGGTGAGACCGTTAACAAGACGTAGCCGTTCGACGCATCCGTTCGCCATTGCGTCCTCCTGAACGATCCTTAGCCTATCGGAAACTCCGTTATCCGCAGAATTGAGCCGAGCGATCTCTGCCGCGCCTCCGTAAAGTTCCACCGCATCCGCTGATGCATCGGGGCGCTCACAAAGCGAAGATATAGCTATGCATCCGCTGCCGGTGCAAAGATCCAGAAACCGACCGTTTTCCGGAAGTATACATGTAAGCTTTTCCACAAGATGCTCGGTATCAGATCTCGGAATAAGCACATCCGGCGAAACCCGGTATGTCTGCCTCCAAAAATACCATTCTCCTATAATATAAGCGAGCGGTTCCCCGGCTTCAAGCCGGGATACCGCCGCCCCGTACTCCGCTTCGGCACGAAAATGTTCTCTTAAAAATCTCTCCTCACGATCGGTCATTATTCTTCTTTTCCTTCAGATATATCATCCGTGTATGAATTATCAGAATCGTCAGTTTCATTCTGCTTCACTTCTACGGAAGAAACATTGTCGGTCTTCTGTTCTGCCGTGGCAGCGTTCTTTTCGGCTGCATATTCCGGAAATTCTTCCGGCATACAGCTTTTAAGCGCATCGATAGCGACAGCAAGCTGATCAAGATCCGGCTCACGCGTGGTTATCCTCTGCATCCAGAGTCCCGGAGCCGACAACGCCCTGACAACTGCATTATCGTGCTTGCCGGCATACATAAGAAATTCATAGCCTATACCTATAACAAAAGGAAGCATGACAAGCTTTGTCAACAGTCTTAAGAATATATTATCCCATGTAACAAACGGAAGCGAATATATAATTATCGAAATCGCGATCATAACGAACATAAAGCTCGTTCCGCAGCGCGGATGAAAACGCTTGAATTTCTTTGCATTCTCGGGAGTCAGTTCTTCTCCCGCCTCATAGCAGAAAATCGACTTATGCTCAGCGCCGTGGTATTCAAACGTCCGTCTTATATCGGGCATGAGCGAGACTGCCCACAGATATACAACAAAAATAACTACTTTAATAAGGCCTTCGATAAGATTCTTAAACCAACCGAGTCCTCCGGACGTAACACTGTCCGCAAGCTTTGTAAGCCATATCGGAAGAACAAAGAAAATTCCGACTCCGAGCGCAACGCCGAGTACAGCCGATATAACCATAATAATATCCATTATACTTTTGCCGAACTTTTCGCGCAGCCATTTCTCAAATTTCGATTCTTCTTCCTCTTCATCAATTCCGTAGGCTTCTGCCGATATCGAAAGAGTTTTATAGCTCAGCATAAGCATTTCAACAAAATTGACAGCTCCGCGTATTATCGGAATATTGAGAAACTTATATTTTTTTCTCAGCGACACAAATTCCCGGTTCTCGGTAACGATACTTCCGTCCTCTCTGCGGACAGAAACCGAATATTTATCTTTGTGTCTCATCATAACACCCTCAAGTACGGCTTGTCCTCCGACAACTCCGAGACGCGGATTTCTGAAAGTATTTTTCTCCATATAATTTATCGCCTTTCAGTTTAGATTATATAAATAAAGCATTTTATTCGAACAATTCTGATTCATTATAGCACGTCCGACGGTCAAAGTCAATTAAACCACTCATCGTTTAAATAAATTTACATATGTATAAGATTTTTCGCATTTTTTATTATAAATGGAATCGTCTTTGAGTTTTTGCCAAACCTAATATCTGAAAAATAACCGCCGGTTAAGTCCCGCTATCCGTTTAGTAGCTTCCTATTTGCAAATGAATATGCTATACTATGTTCAACGGTACCGAAATACAAAAATCGGAGGTAAACATGAACGAATCAATTGGTCACGTTATTAAACGTCTGCGGAAAGAGCGCAATCTCACACAGGAAGAACTTGCGGAACTGTTAAATATATCCGCACCGGCTGTTTCAAAATGGGAAAATGACACCAGTATGCCGGACATCTCCCAGATCGTCCCTCTTGCCGGTGTGTTCGGCGTTACTACCGACACGCTATTTGGAGTTCAGGGAATCAGCGATGAGGAAGCGGTTGAGAAGATTCTATGCGAGGTCGAAGCTGCGAAGATCGAGCCGCCGAACAAGGACAGCGTCACTCTCCGCTACAAGATGTTGCAGAATGGATTGAAACTATATCCCTGCAACATTCGATTGTTAATGAACTGTTTGGAATGCGGAATAAGCCTTGCTTATCCCGAAAACGATCTTCACGATGCAGAAAACGGTGCAGAAATTTATCGTGAATGTGTGCGGATGGCTTCGCTGGTTATTTCTTACGCAAAAAACACCACCGATATCCTGCGTGCGCACATGATCATGGTACTTCTGCACAGTGCATACGGAAACTTTGAAAATGCGAAGGCGCACTCAGAGCAATTCCCGTGGCGCTGTGACATGACCGTACATGAAATGAACGCCTACATTGCACATCATGAAAAGGATTACGAGGCAGAAGGTGTTTACTGCGAAAGGGACTTCATGTACCATCTTGACGCTATGCTGGACGACATCGTTCGGCGGGGATGCTCCTATATGATGATAGAGCGGTATGATGATGCCCTTGAATGCTTTTTTACTGCGATAAAACTCATTGACCTGATTTTCCACAGTCAACCCGTACGTCCATCACTGCATTATCGGGAAAAGGGCGGCGATGTATACGCATTAATCGCCGAGGCATATCTGAAAAGCGATCGGAAAGAGGCGGCGTTAGAGTATCTTAAAAAGATGACGCTCTACGATCTTGAGACTACTTCCTTACCCGAGTACCGAGAGCATCAGGCTCTGCGTACACCGCTTATGAAACATATCCCCGCGCCATTTTCTTATTATCCGCACACCCTCAATCATGCCACCCGGCTACAAAACAAGCTAAACGCAGCGGCATTTGACAGTCTTCGGGATGATCCACGTTTTCAGGAGTTGTTGAAGCATATCCGATAAACCATGCGATAACAGAAGAAGATCATATCATTCACCAACCGCCCTCCTCTATAATATGTTGCGCTTGATTTTTAAAATGTGACTTCTTTCGTATATAGTCTCTATTCCCCGAAACAATCATTCCGACCGGTTACAAAAGCCGGAACGGGCACTTCCTTATGTGAGGTACCCGTTCCGGCGCTTTTGATTTCAATTTTTATTCCTGTTTTTTCTGTGTCTCCGCAATAACTTTCTGCGCAAGCTGAGCAGGAAGCTCCTCATACCTCACAAAATAGTAGGTAAAGCTGCCTTTTCCCTGAGCCATCGCGCGCAGCGCAACCGTGTAATCGCTCATCTCCGACTTCGGAACGTCGGCGCTCACAATCTGATATCCCTTTTTATCCTCACACGGATCTATTCCGTTTACACGCCCACGGCGCTTGTTAAGATCGCCCATAATATCTCCGACGATATCTCCTGGAACACAGACTTTAAGCTCGCCAACAGGTTCAAGAATAACCGGATTTGCAGCCGAAAGCTCCTTATATGCTAAATTTGCCGCTATTTTGAACGCCATTTCCGAGGAATCCACATCATGATACGAACCGTCATAAAGGTCAGCAGCGAGTCCTGTCATAGGAAATCCGGCAAGCACACCCTTCTGCATAGATTCGGAAAGCCCTTTTTCCACCGCAGGGAAATACCCCTTCGGCACGCTTCCTCCGACAACAGATTCGGTAAATTTAAGTCCGTCTCCGTCATACGGTGCGAAATGAATTTTTACATGTCCGTACTGTCCGTGACCTCCGGATTGCTTTTTATGTTTTCCTTCCGCATCTATCTTCTTTTTTATAGCCTCACGGTATGCAATTTTAGGATCGCTCATATCTACCGTTACACCGTAACGCGTTTTAAGCTTTGCAGCAACAACGTCAAGGTGTATATCACCGAGACCTGAGATAAGCAGCTGTTTTGTCTCGGCATCATTTTCAAAGCGGATCGTATAATCTTCCTCAAGCAAGCGGCTTATTCCTGACGCTATCTTATCCTCATCGCCCTTGGCCTTCGGGACTACCGCCTTTGTGTAAAAAGGCTCGGGGAAGTTCAGACCGAGATACTCTTTCATAGAAGCATTTGAAGCAAGCGTATCCCCGGTATCCGTTCCGGTCAGTTTTGCTATCATGCCTATATCGCCGCAGGCCAGCGAATCCACTTCCGTCTGTTTTTTACCTCTTATCATATATATGTGTGCCATTCGCTCAGATACACCGGAACGAAGATTTGTAAGAGTTATCTGATTTGTAAGCGTTCCTGTCATTACCTTGAAGAACGTCATTTTTCCGACGAACGGATCGGCAACGGTCTTGAAAACAAACAGCGCAGTATCCGAACCGTCCTTATCAATAGCAATATCCTCGCCGTCCTTTGACTTCTCCGCGCCCTTCGCCGTACAGCGCGGAAAAGATTCGGCAACAGTATCCATTAGCGTCTCAACGCCCCACATTTTGGCCGCCGATCCGCACAGCACGGGCACGATACTGCCGTGTATTATTCCCTCATGAATAGCCTCGACAGCTTCATCGTAGGTTATCGGAGTTCCCGCAAAATATTTCTCCATAAGCTCGTCGCTGACTCCGGCTATAGCTTCAAAAAGCATGTCGCGGTATTTTTCTACGACCTCATCATATCCGTCGGGAATCTCTCCCTCGGTATGAGCGCCTGTCTTGTCATAGATATAGGTCTTTTTATCGATAAGCTTGATAAATCCGGTAACCTTATCTCCTTCGACCATCGGTATCATAAGCGGGCATACCGAAACTCCGAAGGCGTCGTGAAGCTGTGTAAACACTCTGTTGAAACGGCACTCGGGATCGTCAAACTTATTTACAAAAAAGGCCTTTGGAATTCCCGCTTTCGTTGCGCGATCCCACGCAAGCTCGGTGCCAACTTCAATTCCGGCCTTTCCATCAACAACGATGACGGCGCTATCGGCAACGCGGACTCCCTCGACCATCTCCCCGACAAAATCAAGATATCCGGGAGTATCGATAATGTTTATTTTTACGTCCTTCCACATAAGCGGAGCAATTGCGGTCTGAAGTGTAAATCCTCTTTTTATTTCCTCGGGATCATAGTCACATACGGTATTACCGTCAACAGGCGTACCGAGCCTGTCAGTTTCTTTAGCTATATAGAGCATAGCTTCAGATACAGAAGTTTTTCCGGCTCCCCCGTGTCCGAGAAAGCATACGTTACGAATTTGTTTTGTGACTGTCATAGCCATGGCTTAGAGCTCCTTTACTGTTTTTTATAATATCGAATGACATTACTGTGTTATACGCCATTCTATAATATATTCAAATATGGTTCAGGATCAATCTATACAGTTGTTTTTCTGAAAAAAACTGTTATTCTCTATAGCTTTTTAAACACTTCTCACAAATTATTATACATCTGTTCCAAAAATAATGCAAGAGTACGAATAAAAAAAACCGTTTATGCACATGTAGAAAAAAAGGAGTGTTTTTTGTGCATAATGCACACACTCCCCGTTTTTATTCAGTTTATATTGATCTGCCTGCATCAAAGCCTACCCGCAATATCTGCTGCCCTGCACAGAACATCTGCGCACGAATTCCTTATCAATTTCATTCATAACGACAAATTTCTTTTTGCTCCATTCCGGAGCTATCAAACGGTCGGCTGTTCCGTCTCCAGTAACGCGTCCGATAACCGTTTCGGCAGGCATAAGCTCAAGCTGAGATACAACAACCGAAACATAGTCTTCAAGAGTCATAACATCAAACTCGCCGCGCATATACTGCTCCGCCATCCTCGTTCCGTCCATAATGTGAAGAAGATGTATCTTAAGACTGTGTGGACGCAGCTTCGCCAGTTTTTCGGCTGTAATACACATCATTTCCGGGCTTTCGCCGGGAAGGCCGTTTATAATATGAACACAGACATTTATTCCGCGCTTTGAAAGTTTCTCATAAGAACGCAAAAATTCATCGTAACTGTGTCCGCGGTTTATTTTTTCCGCCGTAGAATCAAATGCCGTCTGAAGCCCCAGTTCAACAACAAGAAATTTCTCTCTTGCAATATTTTCAAGCAGATCAAGCGTCGGTTCAGGCAGGCAATCGGCACGTGTCGCAATATGCATTCCCTTCGTCTTGGGAATCGACAAAATCTCACGGTAAGTACTCTCAAGCCTTTGTAAAGGTGCATATGTATTCGTATAATCCTGCAAATACGGTATTCCTATGCAATCCTTCCATTTACGCCGCAGCATACTCAGCTTTTCTTCATATTGCACGGCAAACGGGCGGGTATCCCTCTCGCAACCGCTGACCGCAAGCGCGCAGTAACTGCATCCGCCGAAGCTTACGGTACCGTCTATATTCGGGCAGGTAAATCCTGCGTCGATCGGCACCTTTGCGCATTTGTGTCCGAATTTTCCGCGCATGTAATAATCGAACGTATGAAACCGTCTGTTTGTATCCGAATAGGGGAAAGGATTTTTTACCAAATCAGTTTTTTTCATTTATATCTCCTTTCCCTTTAATATTATCTGTTTTTGCACATGTACGCACCTCAGAGAAAAAGCTGCGCAGTATCTCCGAGCATTGATCGGCGAGTACACCGCGCGTAAGCTTAGGGTTATAGCCGAGAGGGTAATCCGCAAGATCAACAACACTTCCGAACGCACCCGCAGCCGGATCCTTTGCGCCGTATACCACCCTGCCGAGATGCGAATTTATTATAGCTCCCGCGCACATCGGGCAAGGCTCAAGCGTCACATATAAAGTGCATCTGTCAAGCCGCCATCCGCCAATGGCAGAGCATGCGTTACGGATCGCTTCAACTTCAGCATGAAAAAGAGCGCTTTTGGCGCTCTCGCACCGATTATGCGCAGATGAAATCACCCTTCCGTCATAAACTACAATTGCACCTACAGGGACCTCGCCGAGCCTTTCCGCCTGCTTGGCCTGTTCTACTGCGAGCAGCATATATTTTTCATCATAAGGCTCAGCCGGCACAAACAATGCGGTTTTCCGTTTTTTCTGAGCCATTCTATCCTTATACGTCGACATAAATATCTCCGATTCACTCAATTCATTTTGATTGAATCTCTAAATCCTCCGATTTAAAATTGCTGTAATACCTTGCACAAACAGAGGTAAACTTTATTACACAGTAATCCGGATCTGTTTTTCCTTTCGGATAATACATTGTATCTCCGACTTGCCATATCATGTCCTTTGATTCCTGATCCTCCAGTATTTCCACAGTTCCCTTTAACATAATTCCTCTGAAAAATCTTCTGTCGCAAAAATACAAACAAGCCTTAGGATTATTTCTGAAAGACGACACTTTCAAAGATGATGTATTCGTTGAAAGATATATTTCCTTTATTCCGTTTCTTTTCCTCGGCCTGAGCATAGCCTTTGTATTCGGAAATCCGTCTTCATCAACGGAGCTTATATAACAAACCCTCTGCTTGTCTATCATATTGCCGATAGTTTTCTCCGCATCTCTCATAACCGCAAATCCTCCGTAATTTAATGTTATATCATAAAAGCAAGGCACAAGCCTTGATATGCAGCAAAGCTGCGTCAAAACGGTGCAGACGTTTTGCTTTTAGCCATTCAATGTTCTCTCAGGCGTCAAAAGGCTTGCACTGCAAGGCTTTTGCTTACGCCGTGAGGTTATTATACCATTTTAAAAATAAATTCAGTTCCCACAGATAAAAAACTACTGCCGCGTTCACCTGATTTTATCAGAATGATCCGGTAATTCCGATCACAAAGCTCTATATTACCGCCGCAATAAGCGCAATAAGATTATACGTAAAATGTACGGCACAGCAATATGTGACGGAATCTGTAACATATATCAGAAAACTCAATAGAAGTCCGGAAACAAACGCGAATACCGCTGGCGCGACGCCTGCTCCGTGCATAGCCGCGAACAGCATAGACGACAAAACAGCGGAAAACAAAAATGATCTCCCGCAGCCGTCTGTAAGTGTAAAAATAAATACCTTCCTGAAATAGATCTCCTCACACAGCGCAGGCACAAGTACATGTCTGAAAATCAGCGCCGATGCGCTCAAAAAAGCAAAAAAAGGCGTTTTCCCTTCAAAAGAGAAATTATCGACCGGAATATTTTTTCCGACGGTCACGGCAGAGATCAAGACAGAAACTCCGAGAACTGCCGCAAAAGCCATAGCCGATGCAATGATCCTGCGAAGCCTGTTACGTCCGATATATTTTTTAACACGTATCAAAATTCCGCATTTACAATATGCTTTCCCGTAAGTTCCGCAGTGTTCACATATATTTTCTCCGCACCGAGCCTCATATTCGCCCTCGGCACCTTCGGGATATTTATCTTTCGTGAAATGCATCACAAACAAAACGGCCAAAGCATAGGCCACCGCAACAGTAATTACTCCTGCTGTCCCGGAAAATTTAAAAATACGGAGCGCCGCGATCAAAATCGCGTAAGAAATCATGAGTGCCGCAAACTTTTTTATTCTTCCGTCATTTACCCATGTCATATAAATCTGCCTTTACCGTATATATTTTTAACATTTAATGAATTGTATTGAAAAAACATATCGAATTGTTTATAATGATTATATAGTATGTACAACACTTTTCTGTTTTTATCTGAAAAAGGATCTTGCCTATGATGAAAAGCACAAACGATACGAAATGCCGAAAGAGCGGCTGTTCAAAAAAGCGAGTCCGCTCCGCCTCGGTTGCATGCCTTCTCGCTGTCATAACCGTACTTTGCGTTACAGCATTCATATATATCCAAAGCCGGTCGGTAATATTTGTAATATCAGACGGAACCGCAATAGGATATCTCAGAGAAAATTCCGATTTCGGGCCGAATGAATTCACAGATGAAATAAACCGGATATATCAGGAAATTTCCGACAAATTCGCCGTAAACATATCACCGCAAACCGAATTTGAATTCAACAGCAAATTTTTCGGAGAAAACACAAAGCTTCCCGAGCTGAAACGTACAGACATGAACGAAACTGTGACAAAAACCGACAGCAGAATCACAAGCTCATATGCGGTCTTCGTCAACGGGCAGTATATTGCAGATGTATCTGATGAAGAGGAAGCAAGAGCCGCGATCTCACGCGCCGAAAACGAAATATGCATCCTTATAAAAAGCAGTATTCCTAATACAATCTCTGTCGAAGCAGCAAACTCCGTAACATTTGAAGAACGATTATGTCCGACAAATTTAACAGTTGACGGAGACGGACTTTTCTATATTCTCGCAATGGACGACATCGGTATAACACATGAGCATCCTTCGGTAAAGCTCGCCGAAGCAATGTACGAAATTTCCGTAAAAAACAATACGCGCGACTCCGAATACTACACAAACCTGATAGATTTGATAAATACGAAATGGATCAGAAACGAAAAACTTCGAGAACAAAAAATAGACGAGCTGACAGCCGAATATAATGCCGTGCTTGCCTCCGAGAAAGCGCCTGATATTTCATCGGATTATTTATTATCACCGATGAAATTCACCGTTACCCGTTCCGAAACAGTATACGAGAGCATCGAATTCGAAACCGAATATACCCAAAGCGATGAACGGTACGTCGGATATTCATTCACGGCAGTACCGGGGGAAAGCGGCATCAGACACGCAGAGTATATCGTAACATATACAGGTGCAGACGAATCCCGCGAAATGGTCTCGCAGGAGATTCTTAAAGAGCCGAAAACCGCAACTGTAATAAACGGAACCAAAGAGCATACAGAACCGGGAACAATAACCGGCAAATTAATATGGCCGCTTGAAACATCAGGGCTTGTCGTATCATCGTTTTTCGGAGAAAACCGTGGCGGGCTTGATGAACAGCTTGGCTATCACGCCGGAATGGATCTATTCGGAGCGAAAGACAATCCCGCATGGGCGGCGGACGGCGGAACGGTTTCATACGCCGGAGAGCTTCTTACATACGGAAATGCAGTTATAATCGATCACGGAAAAGGCCTTCAGACCGTTTACGCCCACTTGGGAGATATATCGGTAAGTCAGGGACAGGCAATAAGCCAGGGACAGATAATCGGCCATATAGGCAAGAGCGGTCTTGCAACCGACTATCACCTTCACTTTGAAGTACGCAGTGGCAGCACGCCCGTCGATCCGCTCGGATATCTTCCTGCGATAAGCTTCATCACAAACTGAAAAATCCTCTGTACCGGAACGGTAATATCACAGTTATACAGTAACTATCTGATATACGCCGTCCTGAGTGCAGATTTTTTCTTCATGTCCGTCGGCATAAATACGTATAACAGCGCTTCCGTTCGAAACATAAAAATCGTCTGTTCCGTGTATCGGCGAAAATGCGTTTATACCCTTTTTGAGAACCTTTATATCACCCTGCGCAGACATTGCACAGAATTCAAAACTTCTCGGTATTATACCGGGATCGCTGTCTCCGTAAGCACGGTTAGATTTCAGCTCTTTCTCTGAATTGATCAGATTGCCTTCTATAATACGGTCATATTCCGACTTTTGCTTTGACTTCGTTCCCTTGGAAGAAGTGAGCGTTTTTCCGGAATATTTCATCGTAAAAACGTTCAGAAATCCTCCGACAGCTCCGATAAATCTTGCAGGTGCGAGTAAAATATCCGAAAATTTCATGCCGCTTTTCTCAGAAAACGGTCTTTTAATAAAATAAATTTTACCGTCTCTTCCGTGATAAGGTTTTTCAAAATTATATTTAGGATCTGATAATATCTCATCTATTTCAAGCGTAGAAATATTTATACGGAAGATCGCAGACGGTCCGAGCTTTTTCGGTGCTGACGGCGTAAGCATTCCAAACATGGGGAGAACCGTCCTCTGCTCATCGGAATTTTCCGATGCAGCATCTATCTCAAAGCCCGAACTGCCGTAATATATATATCCGGGATCAAGTTCTGAAAAGCTCGGCCAGCTTTCACTGCTCGGTCCTTCGGTAAGCTGACGCATATTTTCGCCGTCAAAAACAGCCACATGTGTTTCGGCTCCGTATGACACCGCCGCGACCATTCTGCTCCCGCAAACGGAAAAATGCTTTACCCGACATCCGCTGTCACTCCAAAAAACACCCTCGTTTGTGTCATCAGGCGAAAGCTTTGAATATATACCGCCGAATTCGTCTATCCACAGCGAGTAAAGTAGGCTGTTTCCGAGTACCGCAGTACATGTAACCTTCGAACGTATATTCTCCGAAGAAGACGAGCCGGCCGGAAGAGCCGTTCCCATAAACGCAGCGCCGCTTCCGGTGCTTTTCCATTCACGGCTTCGCTCAACCTCACGCGCTCTCGAAAGATATCCGGACAGTGTACTGCTCGCAATGTCTGACGTTTTATTTCCGTCATAGAATCTGATTCCGCTATCGGTCAAAAGTATGAGTCTTTCGTTCATATAACAACCTCTTCAATCATGACTTTAATTTTAAAAATGTTTACAAAAGGATATTTTTATTGACTGATACAAATTTTTGTGCTACAATACGCGCATACGAGCGGCATCACCAATAAGGCCGGTCAAGAGTACGGAGATTTATTGCCTCTGCAATATGCTTTTTGTCTATCACCTCGGACATGTCCATATCAGCGATCGTCCTTGCGACACGCAGTATCCTGTCGTGCCCGCGTCCGGAAAGCTGAAGCCTGTCATAAGCCAGCGCGAGAAATTTGTCTGCAGCATCCGTCATCGTACAGTATTTACGTACCTGTGCCGAGGTCATATCTGCATTTTTAAGTGGAGTATGCCCCGATTGATCGCCGATTTTTTTATCAGTCTGTGCGCATCGCTCCTTCATGTATTCTCTTGTCTTTACAACGCGCGCCCGTATATCCGCCGAGCTTTCAGCCGCCTTGCCTGAGCTTATCTCCTGATAGCTGAGCGACGGAACTTCGATCTGTATATCTATACGGTCGAGAAGCGGACCGCTGATTTTTGACAAATATTTTTTTCGGTCGGATTCGCTGCATGTACATTTTTTTGTACGGTGGCCGTAATAACCGCATTTACACGGATTCATCGCACATACAAGCATAAATCTTGTAGGAAATGTATACCGCCCTCCTGCGCGGCTGATCGTTATCTGACCGTCCTCAAGCGGCTGCCTGAGCGTCTCGGTAACCAGCTTGTTGAACTCGGGAAGCTCGTCCAGAAATAAAACACCGTTATGAGAGAATGATACCTCTCCCGGCATGGGCACCGTACCGCCTCCCGCCAGTGCAGCAGGAGACATAGTATGATGCGGAGCGCGGAACGGTCTTGACTCCATAATACCGCAGTCATGCGGAAGCATACCGGCAACTGAGTATATCTTGGTCGTTTCAAGCGCTTCCTCAAACGTCATATCCGGTAAAATCGTCGGTATACGTTTTGCAAGCATGCTTTTTCCGGTTCCGGGAGGTCCGATAAGCAGAATATTATGACCGCCAGATACAGCGACCTCTATTGCATGCTTAGCAAATTCCTGACCGAGAACATCCGAAAAATCAGGCATTCCGGGAGTATTGGAAACTTTTGATTCACCGAATCGGCGGGACTCATACGGCACTATCCGCGAAGTACCGCATAAATGCCCTGTAAGCTGCTTCAGATCGTGTACCGGATAAACCTTAAGGCCTTCGACTACGCTTGCCTCCGCAGCGTTATTCTCAGGCACAAACATTTCGGTAATACCTGCGTCGCGTGCGGCGACAGCACGGCTCAGAACGCCTCTCACCTCTCTGAATTCACCGTCGAGCGACACCTCTCCGAGAAAAAGGCTGTTCTTCTCAAATCCGTTATCCGGAATAAATCCGGTCGACTTCAACAGTGCGATACACATAGGCATATCATATCCGGATCCCTCTTTTTTGCGGTCTGCCGGAGCCATATTTATAATTACCTCTCCGTCGGGAAATTCATATCCGCTTTGGCGCATCGCGCTGCGGATTCTGTCCTTTGATTCCTTGACTGCGGCATCGGGAAGCCCAACGATATCAAATATCGGCATACGCTTTGCGGTACTGCACTCTATAGTTATTATCATACCGTCTATTCCGGTAAGACCTGCGGTGAAAACTTTTGAAAGCATTACGTTCTTCCTTTATGGTTATTTATAATCTCATTATATAATATAAACAGCAATATTTCAACAGAAAAATAAAAAAAGAGGTCCGCCGATACGAACGGTTGCCTGTATCGACGGTCCGAAATATTTTTATTCTTTTTCTTTCCCGAAAAGCAACAGTACCGCAAGGATCACAATAAGAACATCATCGGTCGCCGCATCATCTCCTCTGCCGCCCAAGAGCGTAATTATGAGTGCAATCAGAATTATATCGTCAATCGGAGGCATACGTTCCAAAAACGCTTTAAGATTTATTTCGGATCCGCGCGATTCATCGCTATCAACATTAAAACCGGAATTCCCGAAAAAAACGGGAGCTGTTCCTGCTATTTGCAAATCTCCTGCCGGTTCATGTTTTTTATTTTTTCTGTCTCCGGCTCTGCGGCCCGACATACCCTTAAAGCGCAATTCTCCGCCCCCATCAAGCATCGGATGCCCTCCGCGTCCCCTAACATCATTTTGATGCGAAGATCCATGTATTCCGATCTCATCGGGAACATACGGTTCTCCGTTATACATTACCGTGCGGTATCCGCCGGAATCCGTACTGCTGTCAGAATTTACAGATTCCTTTCCGGCTGTTTCCTCCCGAATATCTGTATCAGCTTTCCTTTCGTTATTTTCAGAAGATTTAGGAGTCGCAGAGATATATAGAGTACCTCCGTAGGACGGCGGCACAACGATGCGGTCTGAAGGCTCACTTACCGGATACCGTCCCGCTCCACCGGAATTTGCAGGCGATCCCGTGCCCGATACATTTACCGTATTACGCACGTTCCGTCCTTTGAAATTTCGACTGTACATATATTGATCCCTCCCGCCTTCAGATTATTTCAGCAAGCTTGCGAGACTTCCGATATCGGCAAGCTTTGCAAGCTTAAGCAATTTCAATATAGCATCTATCGTACTGCGGCGCTCACTGTTCATATACGGCTTCAGTGCAACAAGAAGACGTTCGCGGTTAGCAGCGGTTTCTTTGTCGCCGAGAATAGCGGGAAGAACTGAGGACAGCATATTGACAGACGGTTGTTTATCTTCCCTTTCCGAATCCTCAGAATGTTCCGATGGATGAACATTCTGCTCTGCAACGGTATTACGCGCATCACTTGCAGTCTCCGGCGCAGAGCCTGAGCCGGATAAACCGCCCGATCCCATAAGACTCCGTGCCATTTTAAGTACATTATTCATTGCTTCCGGATCATTCATGATCCCCGAAATCATATCTCCGTAATCATTGTTGTTCTCCATATCCGAAGTTCCTTTCCGTAAAAATTCAACCTGTTTCTACACAATCGGCCAGACAGCTTTTATCTGCCGCTTTTGCCGTTTTCAGATCTGACAGTTTTCAGTATATCTGAAACGGTAGATTCGTCGGCCGATGCAATAAGCTTATTTACATCTCCCGCATTCATTGAAGCAAGCTTTTTTCTTACAAGTCCGGAATTTCCTGCAAGTCTGCTTGCCGCCCGTTCATTAAGTCCAGATGCCTGAGCCAGCTTTTTTATAATATCCTGCATTGTTTTTTCATCAAGTCCGCGTATCTTATCAAGCGTTTCGCGGTCTATCTCATGTCCCATAAGTTAATACCTCTTTCTACAGCAAAATACATATAAAATAAATTCTGTCTGTAATCATTTTATGCCTGCTATCGGAATTTGTTCATATCAAATCAATAAAGCAGGCACAACATTCTTCGAAAGGAAATTTAAAAATGTCCGATAAACTGAAAATAGTTGTTTTTTCCGATTCACACGGAAACCCCGAAAAAATGCTCAGGGCTGCAAAAATACATATGAATACAGCCGATTACTTCATTTTTCTCGGCGACGGACTCGGAGATGCAAAGCGGCTTGAACAGTTCACCGAAAAGCCGGTAATCAAGGTCGCCGGAAACTGCGACGGAATGTATATGGGAATTTCAGGGGAAAAGCAAGGTTCTGAATGCTTCCTTGATCTCGGCAATCTATCGCTTTTTATATGCCACGGTCACACTTTCGGCGTAAAATCAGGTCTCGGTGCGCTTGAAGCAGAAGCAAAGCGAAAAAACGCCGACATCGCACTTTTCGGGCATACACATATAAGTTTTCAGAAATATATTCCGCCTGAAAAAGAAGGTGATAAACCGCTGTATCTGTTCAATCCCGGAAGTATTTCAAGACCGCGGGACGGCGCACCTTCGTACGGAATAATCGAGATGCGCCAAAACATCGGGCGCAAAGATATACTGCTGTCAAATGCAACGCTCTGACATATACCGAACAAACGAAAGGAAATTAAATGAACGAATATATCTCATACATACCGGGGCGTGAGGGAAAAGCGCATATTATTCTGCCGCTTGCAATGTTTACAGCCGGATTTTCCGCCATGATAGCTTCATCGCAATTCGTAAACGCACGTGCGATCCTTCAGCTTCTATGTCTGTGCTTTATCGTTATCGGAGTACAGCTTACAACAAGATACGCTCTGTGCTTTTATAAATATTCAATAATTATATCGGACAGCGGAAACGCTTCGCTCATGGTAACAAAGCTGCAAGGACAGCATAAGCAAACAGCCTGCATTGCCCCTGCAAGCAGCATAGCAGGAATATTTAAAATTGGCTCACCGGAAATTCCCAGTAAATTCAGAAAAGCTACGTCCTTTTCATTCTGTGTAAATATGTTTCCGAAAAATACAGTCACTGTTATGCTGGACGCAGAAAAAGCGGAACTGTCGGCGGGTTTTATAGGAGGAATGTCAAAAAAAGCGCCTGCGTACATTGCTCTAAAGCTTGAATACGACGGAAATTTTATAAATACACTCATGTCGATATCGGAAACACACGAAGACGAAATTTTTAAATGATCAATGATCTGCGAAGTAAAAAATCATCGGTCAAATGCAAAAGCATTTGACCGATGATTTTTATGCATACAGCTTACTGCTGTTTATTCTTCCTGCTTTGAGCCTTAAGGCGAAGTTCTGTATTGAGTATACGCTTGCGGAGTCTGATGCTCTTCGGAGTAACCTCTATAAGCTCATCGTCTGCAATAAACTCGATAGCCTCTTCAAGGCTGAACACGACGGGGGTGACGAGCGTGAGCGCTTCATCCGCGCCGGAGGAACGCACCGCTGTAAGATGCTTCTTTTTACACGGGTTAACAGCAATATCACCGACCTTCGGGCTTTCACCGACGATCATTCCTTCATATACAGGAGTAGCCGGTCCGATAAACATATTTCCACGTTCCTGCGTGTTATACAAACCGTATGAAGTCGTCTCGCCGTTTTCAGAAGCAACAAGCGAGCCTGTCCACCTAAGAGTTATATCCCCCTTATACGGCTTATATCCGTCAAACACAGAGTTGATAATTCCCTCTCCGCGGGTAGCAGTCATAAACTGGCTGCGGTAGCCGAACAGGCAGCGTGCCGGTATAGAATATTCGATATTCATACGTGTTCCGGTAGCATTCGGAGACATCTGAATAAGATCGCCCTTACGTCTGCCGAGTTCTTCGATAACGCTTCCCGAATATTCGGTCGGAACATCTATATAAACAAGCTCCATAGGCTCATGCTTTACACCGTCAATTTCATGATAAAGCACACGCGGCGTCGAACAGCAAAGCTCGTACCCTTCACGGCGCATAGTTTCGATAAGAATAGACAGATGCATTTCACCGCGTCCCGAAACATTGAAGCAGTCTGTAGTTTCACCGTCTGCAACACGAAGCGAAACGTCCTTGAGAAGTTCCTTGTAAAGTCTTTCGCGAAGCTGGCGCGATGTTACAAACTTACCCTCGCGTCCGGCAAACGGACTGTCATTTACCGAGAATGTCATCTCCATTGTAGGTTCGCTGACCTTTACAAATTCAAGAGGCTCAGGAGCATCGACAGACGTTACCGTATCTCCGATCGTAATATTTTCCGCGCCGGAAAAACATACGATATCACCCATTTTTGCCTCTGTGACGGGAATACGCGTAAGTCCGTCGATCTGATATATAGAAACTATTTTTGTACGTTTAGGAGCGTCGCCTGAGTGATAGTTACAAATAAGCGCATCCTGATTCTGCTTTATCATACCGCGCTCAATACGTCCGATACCTATTCTTCCGACGTATTCATTATAGTCAATTGAAGAAACAAGAAGCTGAAGCGGAGCTTCTTCGTCCCCTTCGGGCGCAGGAATATAATCAAGGATCGTATCAAAAAGCGGTTTGAGATCGGTTCCCTTTTCATCGGGAGAGAACGAGGCAGTACCCTCGCGTCCTGAGCAGAAAAGCATCGGGGAGTCAAGCTGCTCGTCCGTTGCATTAAGATCCATAAGAAGTTCAAGCACTTCATCAACAACTTCGGTCAAACGCGCATCAGGCTTATCTATCTTGTTTACCACTACAATAACGCGGTGGTTAAGTTCAAGCGCGCGCTGAAGAACAAAACGTGTCTGAGGCATAGGTCCTTCCGCCGCGTCGACAAGAAGCAAAACTCCGTTGACCATCTTGAGTATACGCTCAACTTCTCCTCCGAAGTCAGCATGTCCGGGAGTATCAACAATATTTATTTTAACATCATTATAGTGTACTGCCGTATTCTTTGCAAGAATAGTAATACCGCGCTCACGCTCAAGGTCATTGGAATCCATAACACGCTCTGCAGTCGCCTGGTTTTCGCGGTAAATTCCGCCCTGCTTAAGCATCTCATCGACAAGCGTTGTCTTTCCGTGGTCAACGTGAGCTATAATAGCCACATTTCTTAAATCATCTCTGCGCAATTTCTTTCCCTCTTTTATCTTTATATATACGGAATCACCGCTTTTCCGCAAGCTATCCGAAACAGTGATCGCTTTTTGCGGAATTTCATCCCTCTGAAAACAATCGTACAGAATATTGTACCATATTTTTTATATAACGTCAAGAATTTTTTTATATAGCAAATCATTCTGAATCTTTGAATTATTTTGAAGTACATTTTTTGAATAACCGCTCGAAGGAATGTCTACAATAGCATCACAGAAAATAAAAAAGAAAGGATACAAAAAACAATGAATACATCGGACAACCATATAATCAACATACAGTATAATGAAGACTACGGTCTGACCGCTGCAGAAGAAACTGTTCTGCGCGCAACAGTAATATTTTCAGCCCTTATACTTATTTTTACACTTATATGCGGCATAATGCCGACAAAGAATGACGCAGAAATATACGGCAAAATACTGCGCCTCCATGTTATTGCAGACTCGGACAGTGAAGAAGATCAGGCGCTCAAACTGAAAGTACGCGACAGCGTTCTCGAAACACTCGGGAGTAAGCTCGAAGACTGTAAAAACAGAGAAGAGGCAGTCCGTGTAGCTAAGTCAGAGCATGACAATGTCAAAGCCGCAGCAGAAAAAACACTTCGCAGTCTCGGATGCGAAAACAGCGTAAATATTACACTCGGAACAGAATACTATCCGACACGCGAATATGAAGGCGCGCATCTCCCCGCCGGAGAATACACATCAATGCGAGTCGTGATAGGAAGCGGAAGCGGCAGAAACTGGTGGTGCGTATTGTTTCCCGCAATGTGTACAAATGCTGCAGCTGAACCAGCCGAAGAATTCATAGATGCAGGTTTTACACCCGGTCAGGTAAAAATACTTACAGATACGGACGAGCCTAAATATGTTTTGAAATTTAAAATACTCGAAGTTTTCGGAGAATTATTTGAGCGCTTTCGCGCAGACGGAACAAAATAAACAAAATAATTGTAATTTAAATAAAAAGCTAAAGATAATAACCGGACTTTTATAAAAGCCCGGTTATTTCAAATTATTAACTAAAGTAAGCTATTGAATCAAAAATTTAAATATTAATTTTGTAATAAATTTTTTTTAAAATCTCTTGACAAAGCGCGAAAAAAATCTGTATTATTGTATTAGTACAGTAATACAATCACAAACAGAGGTGATTAAATGAAATGGGAACTTGACAAAAACAGGCCTATTTGTCCGCAGATATGCGAACAGCTATGCGCACGCATAGCGATCGGAGAATTTAAGCCTAACGACCGGCTTCTGTCAGTACGGGCAGTGGCTGTTGAAGCAGGCGTAAATCCGGGTACTGTTCAGAAAGCGTTTGAACAGCTCGAATCAGAAGGGCTTATTTATTCGATGGTCGGCTCAGGATGGTACGTCGGCGAGAGTATAGACGCAGCCAAAGAAACGGTTGGAAAAATGGTAAAACAGAAGACCGGTTCATATTTTGAAAACATGCGCAGACTCGGTATGACTAACGAAGAAACAAAAAAATATGCATCTGAATTCGACGCCGACGAATTCGAAAAGCAAAATTCCGATAAAAAAATACAGAAAGGAAGCGATATAATATGAGCGAACTTCTCAGATGCGAAAATCTGACAAAAAGCTACAGCGGCATGGTCGCATTAAACAGCGTAAATCTATCCGTCGAAAGCGGAAAGATAATAGGCTTGCTCGGACCGAACGGTTCGGGAAAAACAACTCTTATCAAAATACTTAACGGACTTCTCACTCCTACTTCCGGCGATCTGTTTATATGCGGAGAAAAGCCCGGCGTAGAAACAAAGAAAAAGGTAGCGTATCTGCCCGATAACAGTTACCTGAACTCATGGATGACCGTTGAACAGATAGTATCAATGTTCGCCGATTTCTATTCAGACTTCAGAACCGAACTTGCATATGAAATGCTTTCAAAGCTCGGCATAACACCTAAAGTAAAACTAAAGACTCTATCCAAAGGAAATAAAGAAAAAGTATGCCTTATTCTTGTCATGAGCCGGAATGCGCAACTTTATGTTCTTGATGAGCCTATCGCCGGAGTCGATCCCGCAACAAGAGATTATATTATGTCTACGATCATCGGAAACTACAATCCCGACGCGTCGGTAATCATATCAACACATCTCATCGCAGACATAGAACAGATACTCGACGAGGTAATATTCTTAAATAACGGAAATATTGTTCTTCATAAAACTGTAGATGCTATCCGTGAAGAAAACGGAATGAGCGCTGACGAGCTGTTCAGGGAGGTATTCAGATGGTAAAGAAACTTTTTAAACATGAAACCGTAGCATGGCTCAGGGGCATGCTCCCCATGTATGCTATCCTTCTCGGCGTTGCTCTGCTCGGACGGATAGTCCAGATATTCGAGGACGGCTCCAGTACTCCGTACAACATATTTTTTACATCATCGACCGTTGTATACTGCATAACAATAATTGTATGCATGGTAATGACAGCTATATTCTGCATAACAAGATTTTATAAAAATCTTTTTACCTCAGAAGGGTATCTCAGCTTTACGCTTCCCGTAACTACAGCAAATCATCTGCTTACAAAACTCATAACTGCACTTTTGTTCAGCCTTGTATCACTTGCTGTAATTTTTATTTCATTTTTCATTTTTATGTTCGGGGATGCATTCACGGAGATAATAAAAACCGTAAGCTACCTTTCGGGCCGCGCTTTTAATGAAATCGGATTACACTATATTTTTTACGTAATTGAAATAATACTGCTTGTAATAGTAGTATGCGCCGCGCAGTACCTGCTTTTCTATGCATGCATCTCAGTAGGTCAGATCGCACGTAAAAATCGCATCCTTGCCGCCTTCGGAGTATACTTCGGATACTACTTTGCAACGCAGATGCTCGGAACGATTTTTATTATTGTTGTAACCGTGAACAACAGCTTCTTCGAAAAAATTTACAATTATATTGTACTCAATTTATCAGGTTATGCGTTTTTGCACATTATACTGTGTTCCGCACTTATCTTTGAATTACTTTTAGGTTGTCTATACTATGCCGTATCGCACCATATGATAAAGAAAAAGCTTAATCTTGAATAAGTCAAAGCAGAAAGGAATAATTTATATGAAAAAAACATTAAAATATATTTCTGCATTCATCGCTTCTGCAATAGTTGCTGTGCCGCTCTGCTCCTGCGAGAAAATTGATAATATGAGAGAAAGACAGATTCTGAAAAACACGTCAGGCGACGAGCTTTTCTATAACGGCAGCACCTATAATTTTATGCTATATGACTCAGATGACAGCTATCGGCTTATACCTTCCGTATATGAAATGGGAATGTATCGCGATGAAACAATGAAAATCACCGATGCAGATGTCCCTGTTCTATTGATCGATGAATTCGGCGAGAGTGCAACTATATCGGCAAACAATAATATTATAAAAGATGACCTCCATCATAACATATATGTAAAAGCGGATGTGTTTGACAAATATAACGAATACATTAAAAATCTCGAATTTAATCACTATTTTATTCGTACATCGCATTACGATTCAAAAAACGACTATGTAAAAATTACGCCCAAACTTATTCCGAATGATCTTGCAGACGAAATATCGGACATAATAGAACATCCGGAAAATTATAATAGTTATAATGAAGATACAGTATTCGGAAGTATTGATATCATGAGTTGTGACACAGAAATGTTATTTGAAACAGAATCCTCCATTCAGATACTGTTTCTTTCAGATGGCTTTGCAATAGATTTTTACGATAAAGCAAGCAATGAATATTATAGCATAATGATTCCCGAAAAATATTCTGAGGCTCTGGAAGAACTGCTTGCAGATGACGATAATTATCATTGGGCCTTTGTATATGCCACTGAAACGGGATATGAATTCTATTACGACTGATAAATTCAAAGTCATACCATAATAATAACCACTAAAAAATTAAAAGAAATACATCACGAAATATTCTTTTTCGTGATGTATTTCTTTTTTATAAGTTCTTTTATTCTAATTATTTTCTTCTCTTTTTTTCTTTCTGTCCAATAGATACTTTTGCCGATGTCATTTCGCGGCTTAAACCGGTTTTACCGCGTACAGTTTGTTTTGAGTATCTGTTTTTCCCTCCGTTTCGCTGCTTTTCATGAGCTTTCCTGTTATCCGCACGCGCTGAACCGGCTTTCTTTTTCCCGCTTTGTCGGTTTGCAGTTTTTTCGTCCGGCGGAACAAGACAGCCTTTGCCGTAACCGATCAGATCTTCGCGTCCGCACCTGCGAAGCGCTTCGCGCACAAAAGACGCGTTTTCAGGACGGTTATACTGAAGCAGAGCGCGCTGAAGTTTTTTCTCATGCGGATCGTTCGCTATATAGACTTCTTTGCCGCTCATAGGATCGATTCCTGTATAGTACATAACAGTTGACGCGGTACTCGGCGTCGGGTAAAAGTCCTGAACCTGGTCAGGCGCACATCTGTTGGCTTTCAGATACAGTGCAAGTTCGACAGCATCCGAAAGTGTACTTCCCGGATGGCTGGACATAAGATAAGGTATAAGATACTGATCCATTCCGCACTCCGAACATAGCTCACCGAATCTTACGCGGAATGCATCGTATGCGCCGATAGAAGGCTTTCCCATAAGCGCCAGTACACTGTCAGAACAATGCTCCGGCGCTACCTTAAGCTGTCCGCTGACATGATTACGCACAAGCCTGCGGAAAAAGGCTTCATTTTTGTCTGCAAGAAGATAGTCAAAACGTATGCCCGACCGTATAAATACTTTTTTTACCCCTGGAAGAGCTTCTACACGGTCCAAAAGCTCTGTATACTCACTGTGATCAGCTTTAAGATTCCTGCACGGAACCGGAGTAAGACATCGTCTGTTCGGACATACACCGTCGCGAAGCTGTTTATCGCACGCAGGATATCTGAAATTGGCAGTAGGTCCTCCGATGTCATGAATATATCCTTTAAAATCAGGAAGTGCCTTAAGAAGCTCAGCTTCCTTTACAACGCTTTCTATACTTCTGGAGCGAACTGCTCTTCCCTGATGAAATGCTATGGCACAGAAAGCACATCCTCCGAAGCATCCGCGGTTATGCGTTATCGAAAAGCGCACCTCACGGATAGCCGGAATACCGCCATTCTTTTCATATGACGGGTGATAATTCCGCATATAAGGAAGCGCATAGACTCTGTCCAGCTCCTCTCTTTCAAGCGGAGGCATCGGTGGATTCTGTACCAGAATACGGTCGCCGTAGACCTCCGTTACGGCATGTCCCCTTATATGATCGTTCTCCTTATATTGAACCGCAAACGCTTCGGCATACAGCCTTTTATCGTTCTTAAGATCATCTATATTCCATCCGCCTACCGAAGGATAATGGAGCTTATCCCCGACGTTTGTCATATAGACCGTCCCGCGCACATCATGGATCTTTCCTATCGGAATACCGCGATCCAACAGCGCCGCAATGCGGAGCAGAATATTCTCACCCATTCCGTATGTAAGAATATCTGCGCCGGAGTCTACAAGAATGCTGTTCCGGACACGGTTATCCCAATAATCATAATGAGCAAAACGACGCAAAGACGCTTCAACACCTCCGAGTATAATCGGAACGTCGCCGTACGCCTCTCTTATCCTGTTACAGTAAACGATAGTTGCACGGTCAGGACGGAGCCCCGCCTTCCCGCCGGGAGAATAGTAATCGTATCCGCGCCTTTTCTTTGCAACAGTATAGTTTGCAACCATAGAATCGAGGTTTCCCGCCGAAACAAGAAATCCCAAACGCGGTCTGCCGTATTCCCGGAATGCATCGGCAGAACGGAAATCGGGCTGTGCAAGTATCGCAACAGAATATCCGGCGTCAGCAAGCACACGTGAAATAATCGCAGTACCGAAACTCGGATGATCAACGTATGCGTCACCGCTGACATATACAAAATCGGGTTCTTCCCAACCGCGCTTCTGTGCTTCTGCACGGCAAAGCGGAAGATATCCGGTATCATCTGTTTTTTTCATAATAAAATACATCCTTGAATTTGATATAAATATTCTACCATAAACCCCAAGCGGTTGCAAGTACGTACTCAAATAATCCGTTCGTTATAATGAGGTAAAAATCAAATGTCAATAAATAAAAAGGTCTCAGACAACATTTTTTATTCGAAAAACACCTTGAAATAGAGCATATATTGTGATATAATTTCTCACTGTGCCGCAGGCACAAACCGTAAAACAGAAATCGAGGTTTTTATATCATGCAGGTTTTACTTGCTCTGTCAATCGCAATGCTCGCCGGACTTATGATGTCGAGACTAACAAAGCTGTGGAATCTCCCGGCTGTAACGGCATATCTTGTCGCAGGCGTGCTTATCGGGCCGTATGTTCTCGGACAGCTCGGGATTCCCGGTATCGGATTTATTTCAACAGAAGACGTTGAAAGCTACTCTGTAATATCAAATGCCGCTCTCGGATTTATCGCATTCTCTATGGGAAATGAATTCCGCGTATCCTCTCTTAAAAAAACCGGTCGTCAGGCGGTAGTAATCGCAATATTTCAGGCTCTTGTAGCGACCATTGCCGTCGATGCTGCACTTATAGTGGTTCATTTTCTCGTCCCCGAACAGTTTCCGCTGTCATGTGCAATAACTCTCGGAGCTATTGCTACAGCCACTGCACCGGCGGCTACGCTCATGGTCGTCAAGCAATACAAAGCCGAAGGTCCGCTGACTCAGACACTGCTTCCGGTAGTTGCGCTTGATGACGTTGTCGGTCTTATTGTATTTGCAATATCATTCGGAATAGCAAAAGCGCTCGAAAGCGGCCACATTGATTTTATTTCTGTTCTTGTCGAGCCTATAATAGAAGTCGTAGCGTCGCTCGTTCTCGGAACAGTAATAGGTCTTCTTTTCAACTTTACCGAACAGTTCTTTCACTCCCGCAGCAAACGCATGAGTATTTCTGTCACATATGTATTTCTTGCGGTCGCTCTGTCTATGCTCGAGTTCCACATTGGAGCTGTCACTGTCAGTTTTTCATCGCTCCTTGTATGTATGATGATGGGAACTGTATTCTGCAACCTCTGCGATTTTTCAGAAGAACTTATGGATCGTATGGACCGCTGGACAGGACCGATCATGGTATTGTTCTTTGTAATAAGCGGGGCAGAACTTCAGTTGTCTGTATTTAAAAATCCGATAATCGTTATTGTAGGACTTATATATATCATATTCCGTTCCTTCGGAAAAATCGAGGGAGCAAAACTGTCAGCAAAATTTATGAAGTGTGAGCCGGCGATACAGAAATATCTCGGCATAACTCTCCTTCCCCAGGCAGGTGTATCACTCGGAATGTCGCTGACCGCAATGTCTCTCGGCAAAGCCGGAATCATTATCCGTAACATATCGCTTTTCGCTGTACTGATCTATGAGCTTGTAGGACCGCTCCTTACAAAAATAGCCCTTGAAAAAGCCGGTGAAATTCCCGAAAAACCGATAGCCCCCCGCGCAATGGCAAAGCTTGAAGCCAAGGGAAAATAAGACTATATACCGTCAGAAAATATTTAAATCAATGTTTTTCCGGAATGCATAAATTCGAATTTCATTGTTCAAAATGAAACGCCGAAAAACACACTCCTTTGTTAAAGAATGTTACATTTTATAAAGAAAAAAGCGCCTATACAAGGCGTTTTTTCTTTAACCTTCGGGCAAAAAATCGCTATCAAAAGTCAAAACATATTTTTTTCATCATTCCGTGATAAAATTGTGATAAAAAACTCTTTTTTTATCATTTTTGCCCTTGACTGATAACGTCTTTAGTGATAGAATGTGAAAATAAAAAATATAAAGCATCAACGTACCTGAAAATTTCTCTGAACCCCGTTTTAATGAGGCACATGAGTTGAATTCGACAGTCGTTATTTGTCTTAATGTGGGAAGGAGATATTTTTATCCAATGGGAAAGAAAAAAAGAACGGTCAGTATTATAATTTTTGTATGTCTGATCGCTGTTCTTATAACAGGAATTATTCTTACCGGAACAAACGGAAAAGAAGAAGAGCCGATCAAAACGGTAATGCGTGACGCTGTTCTGCACGATTGGGCACAGATCAGTCTGTTCGGCATTACAAATGTAAATCCCGGCGTTATTTCCGCATTTACGGTTACGGCAATCCTGTTTATTTTTTCGCTTTTTGTCAGAATTTTCATCATTCCGCGTTTCAAAAAGATTCCCGGAAAATTTCAGATGTTGCTCGAACAGGCAGTCTCTCTGTTTGACGGTCTGGCAAAATCCAACAGTCCGCACAGAAACGGATTCCTCGGAGCCTACGTATTCACAGCGGGAACATATATTTTTATCGGAACACTGTTTGAACTTTTCGGATTTCAGGCGATAACTACGTCCGGGCAATCAATATCCCTTCCGGCTCCGCTTTCCGATATAAACGGTGCAATCGCAATGGGACTTATGTCCTATGCGGTAATTCTCTCCGGCGGTATTGTCGGAAACAAGCTTCGCGGTGTAGGTAATACACTTAAAGACTTTTCTCTTCCTATATCTATGAGTTTCCGTCTTTTCGGAGCCCTGCTCAGCGGCGCGCTCGTTACAGAACTTGTATACTATTATACAAGCATGAACTATGTTATACCTGTTCTCGTCGGTGTAATGTTCACTCTGCTGCACGCACTCATACAAACCTATGTGCTTACAATGCTCACGGCGCTTTTCTACGGAGAGGTATCGGAGCAACATGCAAAAAAACCTAAAAAAGCAAAAAAGAAAAAAACTGCCTGACAAAACGGAGGAATAAAAAATGAAAACAATTACAAAAAAGATAATTGCAGCCCTTATGATCGTTATGACCTTATGCCTTATTGCAGCTCCTGCATTTGCAGCAGACGGCGAAGCCGTTCCGGAGGAAACCTCAGCGGTGCAGAACGCTGAAGAAACTGAAAACAGTGTCGCTTCCAGCAAAGCGATTTCCGCAGGTATTGCAATCGGTCTTGTTGCAGCAGCCGGTGCTATCGCCATGGGTATTGCAATCAGTAAGTCTTCTGAAAGCATCTCACGCCAGCCTGAGGCTGCCGGAAACATCCGTACAAGCCTTATGCTCGGTCTTGTATTTATCGAGACGGCTATCATATATGCACTTATAATTGCTATTCTTATTATATTCGTACTTTAATTTAAAACAAACAGCTACGGATACCCCCAGAAAGGACAATTTGTTATGCAATTACCGTTGAACATAAATATTCAGCAGATACTTATACATCTTCTGAATTTCGTTCTTCTGTTCGGAATACTGTATTTCCTGCTCTACAAGCCGGTACACAACTTCATGGAAAAAAGAACCGCCGAATACCGCGAAACAGACGAGCTTATAAATAAGAAACTTGCAGAAGCTACAGCACTCAAAGCCGAATGTTCGGAGCGGCTAGCAGGAGTCGACCGTGAAATCAGCGAGATGAAAGCAAATGCTGAAAAAGAAGCGCAAGCACTTGTATGTGAGCGAATAAAGAAAGCCGAACAACATGCTCAGAATATTATCGACACTGCAGAAGCGGAAGCAGAATCTGAAAAGAAAAAAATAATTGCAAGTGCGCAAAGCGAGATAGCCGAAATAGCTGCCTCTGCCGCGGAAAAGATCGTTCGCAGTTCAGCAAACACAGATATGTTTAACGATTTTTTAAATTCAGTCGAAGAAAAACGGAATTAAAAATCTATATTTAAAACACAGACAATCTCCGGAATTTTTGAAAGGACGGTCTGATTTTGACTAACGAAAATAAAAATCCGGCACAGGCAATCCTATATTCATCCGTGCCGCCCGATGAAACACAGAAAAAACGGCTTTGCGATTTCATTTCCGAAAAAAACGGACATGATACAGAACTCGTATGGAAAAAGAGCGATGAATATCCCGGCGGATTCAGACTTGAGATCGGCGCCGAGGTCTATGACTGGAGCATCGACGCGCGTCTCGAGCAACTTCGTGATACGGTTGAAAGCACAGTCGGAAAGTCAGATAATATAATTCCTCTGCTTAAAGATACTCTCCGCTCATGGACGCCTAAAGCACTTGCCAATGAAGTCGGAACTGTTATATCGGTGGGCGACGGTATTGCACAGGTCAAAGGGCTTGAACATGCAACCTACGGTGAGATACTGCTCTTTACGGGCGGAATACGCGGTATGGTGCAGAATCTCGACCGCGACAATCTCGGATGTATTCTTTTCGATGAGGATGATGAAGTCTGCGAAGGCAGTCATGTTCTTAGGACAAAAAAGACAGCCGGTATACCGGTAGGTGACGCTTTTATAGGAAGGGTTGTCAATGCGCTCGGCGCTCCGATAGACGGACTCGGAGATATAAGCGCCGACGATTACCGGCCGATTGAGAACCCGGCTCCCGGAATCGTTGACCGTCAGCCGGTCAACACGCCCCTTGAAACAGGAATACTTGCCATAGACTCGATGTTTCCCATAGGACGCGGGCAGCGCGAGCTTATAATCGGCGACCGTCAGACCGGAAAAACTTCTATAGCACTTGATGCTATACTCAATCAAAAAGGTAAAAACGTCGTATGCATCTATGTATCGATAGGACAAAAGACAAGTTCTACCGCGCAGCTCGTCGAATCGCTCAGAGTCGGCGGAGCGCTTGACTATACTATTGTTGTCAGTGCGTCGGCAAGCGATGCGGCTCCGCTTCAGTACATTGCGCCCTATGCAGGATGTGCGCTCGGAGAATACTTTATGAACCGCGGTCAGGATGTTCTTATCGTATACGACGACCTGTCCAAGCATGCTATCGCATACCGCGCGATAAGTCTTCTTCTCGGACGCTCTCCCGGACGGGAAGCTTTCCCCGGAGATGTATTTTATCTCCACTCACGTCTGCTTGAACGCTCGGCACATCTGAGCAAGATCCGCGGCGGCGGATCAATGACTGCACTTCCGATCGTAGAAACACAGGCAGGGGACGTATCTGCATACATTCCGACAAATATCATATCTATAACCGACGGACAGATATTCCTCGAAAGCGATCTTTTCTTTTCAGGACAGCGTCCGGCAGTAAACGTCGGACTTTCCGTATCACGTGTCGGAGGAGATGCTCAGACAAAGGCAATGAAAAGATCTACCGGCACACTGCGCCTTGATCTCGCACAATACCGTGAAATGGAAGTATTCACACAGTTTTCAAGCGATCTTGATGAAGCTACTCAAAAGCAGCTCACATACGGCGAAGGACTTATGAGAATGCTCCGGCAGAAACAGTATCATCCGCGGTCGCAGCATGAGCAGGTCATTATCCTTGTTTCCGCACTTGCACATACAATGGTCGGTATACGTGCAGATGATATACCGGACTTTCTCGATACACTTATACAGCAATTCGAGAAAAATCAGTCTGAGCTTTGCGCACGTATAGACCGCGAGGGAGTCCTTGCAGACAGTGATAAACAAACTATAATTGATTTCTCAGGAAAAGTTGCGGCTGAATTTCTGAGTCGGGAGAAATAAAAAATGTCCGGCATTAAAGAGATCCGCAATCATATAGAAAGCATAAAAGATACACAGAAAATAACAAACGCCATGTATCTTATAGCTTCTACAAAGATACGTAAAGCTAAAAATGAGCTTGATCACACAAAACCGTATTTTAATGCATTACAGGCAGAGATCAAAAGGATCTTCCGCACAGTCGATAACATCGAAAGCCGATATTTCTATCCGGGCAGCGAAGAGCAAAAACTTGACGGCACATACGGTTATCTTGTAATAACCGCCGACAAAGGACTTGCAGGTGCGTACAATAAGAATGTTATAAAAGAGGCACTCCGTCTCATGGACGAACATTCAAATGCAAAGCTTTTCGTCGTCGGTGAATACGGAAGAGCGTATTTTACAGCTCATAAAATCCCGATCGAAAAAAGCTTTCTGTATACAGCGCAAAATCCGACGCTCGACCGTGCAAGAGAGATCAGCTATACTCTGCTAGACCAATATCTTGCAGGTGATCTTACAAAAATATATATTATATACACCGACTTCAGCGGAGGTATGCGTACCGATGCATGTTCCACAAGGCTTCTTCCGTTTCATCACACGCATTTTGCCACTCCAGCAAGCGAGAAACATGTATCCTCACCGTTTGAGTTCTCACCTTCTATAGAGGATGTACTTGACAATCTCGTGCCGAGCTATGTAACAGGATTTATATACAGCGCTCTCGTAGACAGCTTTTGCAGTGAGCAGAACGCACGCATGGAAGCTATGGAATCGGCAGTCGGAAATGCACAAAAGCTTCTCGATAAGCTTTCGGTAGAATACAATCATATGCGTCAGAGCGCCATAACACAGGAGATCACGGAAATTTCCTCCGGTGCAAAGGCACAAAAGCTGAAATCGGTCAGAGCAAAGGAGGCACAAAAACGCAATGACAGGTAAAATAGTACAGGTCTCCGGTTCTGTCGTAGACGTTATATTTGAATCAGGGCAGATCCCGAAAATCAAAGAAGCACTTACGGTAACCGTCGGAACGCAAAAACGTGTTATGGAGGTTGCCCAGCATATCGGAGATAACACCGTGAGATGTATTATGCTCGCAGAAAGCGAAGGACTTTCGCGAGGCATGGATGTAACAGCAATCGGAAAAAATATAACCGTGCCTGTGGGAGACTGTACACTCGGAAGGGTATTCAATGTGTTGGGAGAACCTATAGACGGCGGTGCTGAAATAAGTGACGATGCAATGCGATGGAGCATTCATCGCAAAGCGCCGTCCTTCGCCGAACAAAGTCCTGCCGTGGAAATACTTGAAACAGGAATTAAGGTAATAGACCTTCTCGAGCCGTACCCGAAAGGCGGAAAAATAGGTCTGTTCGGCGGTGCCGGAGTCGGAAAAACCGTATTGATTCAGGAGCTTATACATAATGTAGCTATGGAACACGGCGGATATTCGGTATTTACCGGAGTAGGAGAAAGATCACGCGAAGGAAACGACCTCTGGAACGAAATGCGCGAAAGCGGAGTTTCCGAAAAAACCGCTCTTGTATTCGGTCAGATGAATGAAGTTCCCGGCGTTCGTATGCGTGTTGCGCTTTCCGGCCTCACTATGGCAGAATACTTCAGGGACCGTGAAAATAAAGATGTTCTTTTGTTCATAGACAATATCTTCCGCTTTGTTCAGGCAGGAAGCGAGGTATCAACGCTTCTCGGACGCATGCCGTCCGCCGTCGGATACCAGCCTACGCTTGCAAGCGAAATGGGAACACTTCAAGAGCGTATTACATCCACAAAAAACGGATCGGTCACATCAGTACAGGCAGTATATGTCCCGGCAGACGATCTTACCGACCCCGCTCCGTCAACAACCTTTTCACATCTTGACGCTACTACGGTTCTCAGCCGTAAGATATCTGAGCAAGGAATTTATCCGGCTGTCGATCCTCTCGAATCGACCTCACGCATACTTGAACAAAGCATCGTAGGCGAGGAGCATTATAGAATTGCACGAACAGTGCAGGAAATACTTCAGAAATACAGCGATCTTCAGGATATCATTGCCATACTTGGAATGGAAGAACTCGGAGACGATGATAAACTCACCGTTATGCGTGCCCGCAAGATACAGCGTTTTCTTTCGCAGCCTTTCCATGTCGGAGAAAAGTTTACCGGAGTTCCCGGGACATATGTTCCTCTTTCCGAAACGCTCCGCGGTTTCGGCGCAATAATATCGGGAGAAATGGATAAATATCCCGAATCGGCATTTCACAATGTCGGAACTATCGATGACGTTGTAAAAAAAGCCGCTGAAACGGTATGACCGGAAAAATAAGAAACAACCGGGAAAATCCAACCGTAAAATTATGAAAGGACGCCGAGTCGGACAAAGCTTATGAATACATTTAAACTTACCGTTCTGTCGGCAAACAAACCGTTTTACGAAGGCGAATGCGAATCGCTTATAATTCCGGCGAGTGACGGTTTATACGGCATTCAGGCAGGTCACAGAAATCTTATTACTGCGATTATTCCCGGAATGATGACAATGACCTGCGGCGGAAAAAAAACGGTTGCAGCCGTATCTAAAGGCATGCTCAAAGCAGAGGACGGAGAGGTACTTGTTCTTGTCGACACTGCAGAACTTCCTGAAGAAATTGATATTAACCGCGCCAAACGCGACGCTGATATGGCTAAAGAAGCAATACTTCAGAAAAAAAGTATTCGCGATTATTACACGGCACAGGCCAAGCTCGCAAGAGCGCTCAACCGACTGAAAGTCAAAAATCACGACATACAGTAAAAGTATAATATATAAAAATATCCCCTGTCTGTTTTGTGCTGTCAGCACACATTGGTGCAGTCCACAGACAGGGGGTACTTTTATATTTAAATGAAATGACTTTTCATGCAAATGCGATCTGCATTTCCTCAGAATTTTCAGCGGCAATATTCACTGTTTCGGGTTCACGGAATGTTGGAACGACCGATGCTACAGCCGATTTTATGCTTGTCCCGTTTTTAACAGCTGAAGTAAGAACCATAAGCTTTTCATCCACTTCCGCACGGGTATAAGGCGTATCGCGTTCGATGTATATCATATCATTTGCAGTCTTATCAAGCGTTTCGGTTTTCATGAGAAGCTCTTCATAAAGCTTCTCACCCGGCCGGAGTCCGATCTCCTTTATACTTATATCCTCTTCCGGTTTGAAACCGGAAAGTTTTATCATATTAACTGCAAGATCATATATTTTCACGGGCTTACCCATATCGAGTACAAACAGTTCTCCCTTTTTCGCCATAGCACCCGCCTGTATAACAAGCTGACTTGCTTCCGGTATAGTCATAAAATATCTGATAATACGTTTGTCAGTAAGTGTGACCGGTCCGCCTTCGGCGATCTGGCGTTTAAACAGCGGGATCACGCTTCCGTTAGAGCCGAGTACATTGCCGAAACGTACCGCAGCGAAGCAAGTTTTACTGTCGGTACGGCACTGTACCTCCATCTCACAAATGCGCTTGGACGCCCCCATAATGTTAGTAGGATTGACGGCTTTGTCTGTAGAAATAAGTATAAACTTCTCTGCGCCGTATTTTTCTGCCATATCGGCAGTATTATATGTACCGAGAACATTGTTCTTAATTGCTTCTCCGGCGCTTTCCTCCATGAATGGGACATGCTTGTGTGCAGCAGCGTGGAAGACAACGTCAGGATGGTATTCTGCAAACACCTGTTCAATACGTTCACGGTCTCTTACCGATCCTATCAAAACTGTCAGGTCAAGATTATTTCCATAATGCCTTATAAGCTCCTGTTGAATTTCATAGGCATTATTCTCATAAATATCAAATATAACAAGCTTTTTCGGTGCACATGACGCTATCTGGCGGCAAAGCTCAGATCCGATCGATCCTCCTCCGCCCGTCACAAGAACAGTCTTGCCGGAATAATATTTCAAAACATCTCTGTTTTCCATCTTTATAGGATTGCGGAAAAGCAGATCTTCTATCTGAAAATCACGGATAATCTTTTTTTCATTGCTATCCGATTTTCCAAAAGGAGAATCATATATTTTTACCTTACCGAATTTGCTGTATTGTTCATGAAGCTTATTCATTTTATCAATATCCATATCGGTTATGGTAACAACAAATTCCTTAATTCCGAGTGAACTTACTACCTTCTCAATAGAATTTTGTCCGTAAACAGGGAGACCGACAACAAGGTTTCCTATCTTTGTATTATCATCGTCAATAAAACAAACAGGATTATATTCAGATTTTGGGTTCGAAATAAGCTCCTGAGCAAGTACAGAACCAACACGTCCGGCACCGACAATCGCAATATCTATAAGTTCACTTTCATCTGATATCTTTTTATTGGAATTTCTATATATAAACTGGTAAACAAATCTCGACATAAGTGCCAGAAGGGAACAAAGAGATGCCACAATAACAAACTGCCATATTCCTTCATATACGCCAGAAAACCGTGATATTGTTAAAGCAATAATCGCTCCTATTGCATCAGAACATATCAGCAAAAAATATGCCTTTATATTCGGATAACGCCAAACATTCTTATATACCTTTAAGAACATCCGAACTGCAAACATGCAAAACATCATGAGAATGGTATTTGCAATATATTTGTCAATTTTGTAGTCAGGAGAAGTGCTTGACATCCGTGCTGCAAGTAAATACAGTACATCTATTATAACACACGACACTGCATCAAATATAAATAATATTAATTTTCTGTAATAACCATGAAAAATTTTACCAATCTGCATAACTATATACTTCCTGTGATTTACTTTAGATGAATGATTTTGAATAGTATAAGAAGCTTATCTGTAAATATAGTTTGAAATGTACAAATTCCACAATATAAACGCAACAAAATTTATACTAATCGAACATCAAAAACGGACTCAATTACCGTAGTAAAGCCACAGGATTATTTACAGATAATCACTTGTCAACATTGAGAAATTCTATTTGTATCTTCCTTAGAACATTCCGAAAAAATCAAACGGACGTATTCATTTAACTTTTATCTCTGACGGTTCATAAAAAAGCGTTACAAGCTGTTTCTGAAGCAAATTTTCATCGGGATAGAATTCCATATATTTTTCTCCGGTCTCGGTTCTTCCTTCTATAATCTGAATATCACTGACTTCATATTCAATTATCTGATTCATAACATCACTGAGTTTAGTTGCCGAACAATCGGAAACAATATAATCCTTTATTTTTAACATAAGTTGAACCAGAAAATTTTCATCTGATGCGGAACGCTGAGAAATCGTATCGTATAGGGCGCTTATATACTGGCGCTGACGCTCCATTCTGTTTATATTCGTACCGTCAGCCACACCGCCTCTTGCACGTACATAATTCAGGGCATGTTGTCCGAGAAGTCTGACTTGTTCTCCCTGTTTAAGGGTATCGTCAACACCCGAAAAATCATCGGTCACCGTTACTGTAACGCCGCCCGCCATATCGTTAGCGATCTGAACAGCATCCATTGTAACCGACACATAATGATCTATCTTCAGATCATACAGAAAGGACGATACTGCTTTCAGCGTGTTACGGCAACTGTCATGGTCACCGCTTCCATAGGTATGAGAAAGCGCCAACTGTCCCACATAAGTCCCCACGGTCTGCCCGCCGACACCGAGAATATTGATATCCGCCATACTGTCTCTGTTGATATGAAGAGCTTGGACGGTTCTGGCGTTATGATCAATTGCAAGAAGAATAAGAAAATCCGCCTGCTGATCGTTATTATAAGATTCACTCTCGGTATTCTTCTCAAATTTATCAAGACCCATTATAAGAAAAAGATCCTGATTCTCCTTAAGCGAATACCACTGACCGTCATATCTGACCATCCGTCGGTCATCTCTGTCTGCAGACGGAATCTCCGTATCCGTATCAGAATAAACGCCCTGACGGTCCTCCCATTTACGGATTACCATCAGGGCAGCTACTGCCACTAACAGAATCAAAACAACGCAAAAGACACGGTATAATATCTTTTTTTTATGAATCTGTTTTCGGTTCATTTTAATAGAAAATTACGCGTTATGCGCTCTTTTGCTCATTGCAAAGAACACAACGGCTGCTGCACAAAATGCAATAGCGCCGCATACGTATTCAACAGGAAAATCATATCCGGTTTGCGGAGATGACGGAACAGAAGAATCTGTATTTACAACAACAGCAAAAGGTGAGAAGCTGTCAACTGTAAATGTAAGAGTTTCGCCGTCCGCGCCAAGTCTGGCATTTTCAACTATCTCCCACTGTGAATTCACATAGTGAAGAAGCGCAACAAAGTTTCTGAAAGAACTGCTCTTGAGTGTAACTGTAACACTGCCGTTTCTCTGATAACCGGCGTCATTATATTCACTAAGGTCAAACAGATCACTTACCGCAAGATTTGCAGGTGCAATATTACGGTTTGCTGCGATAGTTCTAATCCCTGCATTCACAGCCGTAAGATCAGCCGCGGAAGTTATGTTGTTGAAAGCAGTCTGAATCTCATCGAGCTTTTCTGTTAAAAGATCGTTTCTTGAGGCATAAGGTGTTACAATTATCTCTCCGTTGAAATTTTCATCAGATGAGGATACCTCAGATACCTCAGGAGCCTGATTTGCAGTCGGACTTGATACAAAATTGTCCGGAACAGCGAATGCCGTAATACCCATTGCAACAATCATCACAGACACCATTAAAATACTAAATACTTTTTTCATAATGTTTTTCCTTTCTTATTTAAAATCTTATTTAAAAGCTCGGAAGCGCCAATTTCGGCAGCACCGGCATTTTTTACTTTTTATTATATATTACATATTAATTTCTTCAAGCCTTGCAAGAACAAGATAACGTTTACTGTCATTACTCTGCAAGCAGGTAGAAAGCACTAATATACGATCATTTCCGTGAAGTTCAAAGTTTTTATCAGTGTTCACTCCGAATCCCCTCGCTTCGTATATACTGTCAATAAATTCATCAACAAGTCCGTCACCTGAAAAACAGCTGTAATAATAAAGTATGTGACGGTTACTGTAAGGTACTGCGGCAAATACACTGTAATGTAATTCTCTTTCCGGAGTATAAACGGTTATATCTCTATATTTTTGTATGCCGCCGTCATCCGAGTACATCTGTTCAAGATCTCCGAACATTATACCGGTACCAGGTCCCATATTATGCCCGTATATTACCGTTACAGGATCGTCAAAGTTCGTTCCGTTATACTGATGCTCGGTAAACAGTGTTCCGTTATCGGAATATTTTCCCTCTACCGTATGTTTAAGATAGTATTTATCATCAACCGGACTCTGTGCCACCGGATAACTTATATCCGTTCCTTCAATCTCGATCCACGCATAAACGTCGGGATTTATTCCCTGAAGCGACTCAAAATCAACAGGACTTTTATATAATTCCGCTTCGGTATCCGACTCGGGTTTTATTAATGTTTGAATATCAGCAGACTGGCTGACATATGAGGTATCATGCTCCGTCACATCAGGTCCGCCCGGAACAACCGCGTCTTTATGCGGAAGTGCAAGTACAAAACATACAATACATACAACACATAAAATCAAACACACTGTACCTGCGACTAAAAAGCCTTTACGCAATTTTACCCCTCCCAGAAGGATCTTCCGTAAAAATCAATATCTTCAGCAAATACATCGCCGAGATGCTTTCTGATAACAGAATATGCCTCTTGCATCCGCGGCGGTCTGATATCTATACTGTGACAGTCAGAACCGATCAAATGAACCTCACCGCGTTTAAACATACTCAATATTTTTCTCCTTGTTCCGAAACGAAGCAAAGATGAAGCATTAGTCTGCATTATAACTCCGGATGATAACAAACGTTCCAGAACATGAGCTTTCTGAAGAAATATATAACGTTCAAGATGAGCTATCATAACGATAAATTCACCGCTGCAAAGATTCTCTACCTCACGTATAATATATTCGCTCCAAACCGACACCGGCATTTCCAAAAGAAGCAATTTAGTACCTTCGATTCTCATTCTGCCAAGTTCACGCATACCGCTTATTCCCTGATAATAAAGCACTTCTGCTCCCAGGAATATTTTCGGCAGTCCGTTCGGCATTGCTGCTTTAAGAAATCCGGCAGATGCATCACGCTTTTCAAGAAATTCCTCCGGCGAACTGTCCGAGGCATAAAAGTGCGGCGTAGCGGCAACTGTATCCACTCCCTGCACAGACAGCATCCTGAGCAGTGCTATACTTTCTTCGACACTTTTGCTCCCGTCATCGATTCCCGGAAGAATATGACTGTGAAAATCGATCATTTTCGCAACATATACCGAAAAAAATCACTTTTTACCGCTATAGTCGTAACCATAGCCGTAACCGTATTTTCCGGAAGCGTATTTCTTATGCTTACCATACTTTCCGCTGTTTTCATGAGAATCGTTCATTACAAATCCCAAAATCTTCGCATCTACCATTTTAAGCTGTCTTAAACACTCATGAAGTGTCTTCTTTTCGGTATATCCCTCACGCATGACAACTATCATTCCGTCAAGATACGGAGACACCGCAAGCGCATCCGATACAATATTTACCGGGGGAAGATCCACAATTATATAGTCAAACCTTTCAGACACCGTACCAAGCAAAAGCTTCATACGGTTAGAACCGAGAAGCTCGTTAGGATTCGGAGGAATGTCACCCGAAGTCAGTATAAACCATTTATCGGATACTTTAGAACTTCTAACCTGTATCTCGGTTTCACCGTCTCCCGCAACAAGTATATTCGACAGACCTGGTGAATTTGCCATATCCATTTTTTTGCCGACTGTCGGCAATCTCATATCTGCGTCTATCAGCAGAACCTTTTTACCGCTTTCCGCAAGCGAATACGAGAGATTGACCGAAGTGACTGATTTACCTTCTGAGCGGATCGAACTTGTAACACCGATAACACGGCACCCATGAGACTTGTCCGAAAGTGTAAACGCTAAATTTGTACGTAAAAGCTTATACGCTTCAGCCGCAGCAAAATTCAGATTCTTGTGCAGTATTTTGTGTTTCACCTTATTATTCAAATTTGTTTCTTTTTTTGAATTCATATATATACCTTTTCGGTTTTCTGTCAAAGCATACACGCAAAGAAAAACAATCTGCGCCGCTTATTCAAAAGTCCCGTCGTTTTCCTTTCTGATATTAGAGGAGCCTCGGCTTCTGTAATAATACTTAGAAGAATTTTCTTCAAACAGGTTAGGAACTCTTGTCAAAACAGGAATATCATACCTTTGAATAATATAATCCTCATCGCGGATAACATCATCAAACAGATCAATAACAATAAGAACAAGACACGAAAGCACAAATCCGATAATCAGTCCGCGTTCGGTATAACCCGTAATGCTCGGATATTTTTTTGCAGTCTCAACTATAGCACCGTCAACAAGACGCATCGAACATCCGTCTATTGTATCGGCAACTCTTACCGGAAGTACCTCCGCAATACAGCTTGCAATTTTTTCGGCTTCATAAGGATCGCCAGCCGTGACAGTAATCCTGAAAATTTCTGTATTGTCCACATCGCTCGCGCTTATCATTCCGAGAAGTTGATTGTATGTATAATCAAGTTCGGCTTCGCTTATCACCTTTTCGAGAGTTGTACGGCTCTTCAAAATAACAATATACGTCTTAACAAGACTCTGCGCGGCATTAAGCTCACCAAGACTTAAGCTTGTGCCGCCGAGAGATATTGAACTCGTATTGACATACATCATTATACTTGATGAATATCTCGGCGCTATCATATATGAAGCCCACGCAAATGCAGCTCCGCCGGCTATAACGGAAGCAAGAACTATAATCCATGCACGATGCCACAGATTTTTTATCAACCGTATAATGTCTATGCTATATTCTTCTTCGCCGCTTTTTTTATTCTTCAAATCCATGTTTATACGATTATATCCTCTCTGTCAATTATATAAGTAAAGCCGTAAGCAATTACAATTATAAGTACTGCAACTCAGATATTAATTGCAATTATAAAAATATAAAAACGATTTAAAAACAAAAAACGGCATTCATAATATGTATAATGTTTTCGGCAATAATTATTCGAAAAACAAATTCAGATTACTAACCGTAAAAATAATTACCGACATATTTCTATGTCTTAACAGCTGTTTTTAATTCACTTAATTATATCACCAAAGTTCTCTATTGTCAATATAAAAAATATTCTGATCATATAAAATACCGACACCTTTTTATTCCACTTTTGCAGCAAAAAAACGTTAAAAATTAAATCGTCAAGCCAAATAACTTCGCCTCAAAACCTTTGGCATAATGACTTTGCTGAAATATCTAAATTATTTAATTATAATAATTTTTCAGATCATGTGTTGATTTTTAATTCTATATATGTTATAATATGATCAAATCATATCATAACATACGGAGATGTAATTATTTTATGAATGATAAAACATATCTGAAAATCGGCGAACGCTTAAAAGAAATCAGAATGTCACTCGGTCTGTCGCTTGATGCCGCAGCATCGGTTACCGGTGTAAGCAAGCCTATGCTCGGACAGATCGAACACGGGAAATCATCTCCGACAATAAACACCCTGTGGAAAATTTCCACAGGACTAAAGATCCCGATATCATCTTTCTGCCGGAATCCGTCAACCGAATATAGCATTGCAGAAAAATCATTCAGCGAGATGATAAGCGAAGAGAACGGACAGATGCGGGCGTATGCGATTTTCCCGTTTTCTCCGACTGCCGGAATGGAAATTTTTCTGATAGAGTTTGATTCCGGCGTTATACACAAGTCACCACCGCATACCGACGGCGTAGAAGAATATATTTTCATAGCCCGCGGAAAACTCAATGTTACCGTAAATAATGAAAGCATAACTCTGGCTGAAGACAAAGCCCTGCGGTTCAAAGCAAATGTTCCTCACATTTACAGCAATCCGTCGGATGAATGCTGCATTGCGTATAATATGATATTTTATAATGAATACTGACAAGAAGTCCATTCTGAAGTAAATAAAATATCACCCAAACAGTTTTCATAATAATACAAAATCACGGAGAATTATTTCCTCCGCAAAATATAAGATATATTATCAGACAGGAGATAAAAATGTCTATTGAAAAAGTAAAAAAACATTTTGAAAAATACGGTATCGAAAACCGTATACTTGAATTTGACGTATCCAGTGCAACCGTTGGGCTTGCTGCGGCAGCGCTCGGATGTCTTCCCGAAAAAATAGCCAAAACGCTTTCTTTCTCGGTCGCAGATACTCCGATACTGATCGTAGCAGCCGGCGACGCCAAAGTCGACAATGCCCAATTCAAATCAAAATTCGGAGTAAAAGCCAAAATGCTCCCGGCAGATACCGTCGAGACATTAATCGGCCATTCAGTCGGCGGAGTATGTCCGTTCGGAATAAATAACGGAGTAAGAGTATTTCTTGACGAATCACTTAAAAGATTCGAAACAGTATTTCCGGCATGCGGAAGCAGTAACAGTGCAATAGAGCTTTCCATACCTGAGCTTGAAAAATACTCCGGATATGAGGAATGGATCGATGTATGCAAAGGATGGACATCTGAACAAAACTGATCATTTTTCAAACATACTCACAGAATATATACACTTTATTTCAAAAATCATAAAACATATTAATTACATAAGTTTTCAAAAGGTTTTTAAACAATAATCTATTTTTTAACAAATCAACTTTAAAGCATAAAAATGAACAGCCGTATTCAAGAGAATATGGCTGTATATTTTTCGGTGATACAAACAAAGATCCGAGAATTCACCAATTTTATTAATTGGCATAAGGTATTATTGACATTAAAACAATGATATGATATTCTTAATGTGGAACGGTTTATACTAAAACAATTTACAATTAAAAAGAATCCAAAAATAATCTTCTTATGCTATGTGTTTTGACAGAACTATAAATAATATAATCAGATATAAAATATTTCCCGGGAGATTATAAAAATGAAAAAACGAAAAAAAATATTGATATTTATTTCTCTTTTTGCGTTTTCTGTTTTAATCAATGTAATTCCATTAATTGTTTTTAAAGATAAAGCTGCTATTTCCGAGCCATCATATGCTCCTATAACAATAATGATCGCTTCAATCATCTACGGAATAGATGTTTATCGTCTTCGTCATAAAGGCGTGATGTATTCACAAAGACTTTGGATTGATTACTATTTTTCCGATGATATGGATTATACGTTTACCGACAAATATATGAATGATTTTTATTGGATGTCTTTGATTTACTGGTTTACGATTCCTTTTTACATTCCGTGTATTTTCTTCATTTCCGAATGGTGGCATGTGGTATGGGCATTCTGTGTTTATCTCGTTCCGCATATTATTTATCTTATTTGGGGGATATTTGATATGTCAAAGGATGTCAAAGAATATCGGTTAAAACAACAAAAGCTAGCACAAGAATTGAAGGAGCAGCAAGCACGGGAAGAAATGGGACGATTCAGATAATGATGATTCGCGCTGTTATTCGGCATTCAAAAAGCAGGAACGAAATACAGCCGTCCGCAATGCGGACGGCTGTAAATTTCTTTTTGTGACTAAGGTTTCAAGCAATCAGACGATCTGCTCTTTAACCTTGGACGCCTTACCTACTCTGTCGCGCAGATAGTAAAGCTTAGCGCGGCGAACCTTACCGCGGCGAACGATCTCAACCTTCTCAACATGGGGAGAATGGATCGGGAATGTTTTCTCAACGCCTACACCGTAGGATACACGGCGAACAGTAAATGTCTCACTGATTCCGCCTCCGCGCTTCGAAATAATAGTTCCCTCGAAGATCTGAATTCTTTCTCTTGTGCCCTCTTTGATCTTGTCGTGTACCTTAACAGTATCACCTACATTGATCTCAGGCACTTCTTTTTTGAGCTGCTCGCTTACAAAAGCCTGTAACTTATCCATTTTGGCTTCCTCCTTAATATAACGGACATTCGTGCGGAGCTTCACAGAGGACTGTCCGTGCTGTGCTGCACGCATAGTGCAACATTTCAAATTATATCACATCATATCTTATTTTGCAATAGCAAATCGGAAAAAATTTTCTTATTGCATTTTTATGCAGGATTTTTGCCTTTAGAATCATAAAATCAAGCAACATTATCTTTAATTTCCGTGAAATATTCCTAATCAGATATATTATACGTATTGACATTTATTATAAAATGATGTAAAATAAAATGAAATAGGCCAATGCGCAAGCCGGCGCATGTCAAAAGCGCGGTATCATAAACCGCTTAAAATATTAAGGAGGACTCTTTCAACATGGAACAGGAAAGAATCAAGGAACTCAAAAAGATCTCCGCCGATATTAAACTCGGCGCGCTTGAAGCTGTTTTCAGCGCAAGCTCCGGACATCCGGGCGGATCGCTGTCTATTTCCGATATACTTGCATACTTATACTTTGAAGAAATGAACGTAGATCCCAAAAATCCCAAATGGGATGACCGCGACCGTCTTGTTCTTTCTAAAGGACACACAGCTCCCGCGCTCTATGCAGCGCTTGCGGAAAAAGGATATTTCCCCCGCGAGGATCTTAGGACTTTCCGTCAGGCGGACAGCTATCTCCAGGGACATCCGGACATGAAGGGCGTTCCCGGTGTTGACATGTCAACAGGATCTCTCGGACTTGGTTTTTCTGCGGCATGCGGAATCGCATTATCCGCAAAAGTATCCGGCAAAGCATACCGCGTATGGTCGATACTGGGAGACGGAGAGGCAGAAGAGGGACAGGTTTGGGAGGCAGCTATGTTTGCCGCTCACAAAAAGCTTGACAATCTTTGCATTTTCGTGGATTTCAACGGACTTCAGATCGACGGTCCCATTTCGGAAGTAAATGATCCCGCTCCGTTTGATACGAAATTCGAGTCATTCGGCTGGAACGTTATAACTATCGACGGTCATGACATCGAGCAGATCGATTCCGCAGTAAAAGCAGCAAAAGCATGCAGCGGAAAGCCCACCGCAATTATCTGCAAGACCGTCAAGGGCAAGGGCGTTTCTTTCATGGAAAACAACGTTAAGTGGCACGGCTCAGCTCCGAACAAAGAGCAGTATGAGCAGGCAGTAGCTGAAATCAAAGCTGCCGTAGCCGCTCTTTAAAATAAAACAGAAATTCGGAGGAAATTGAAATGGCAGCAATTGGTGAAAAAATAGCCACCCGTGAAGCATACGGCAATGCACTTGCCGAGTTTGGTGCAAAATATAAAGATATAATAGTTTTCGACGCCGACCTTGCTGAGGCAACAAAAACTCTCAAGTTCAAAAAAGCATTCCCGGACCGTTTCTTTGACTGCGGTATCGCAGAAGGAAACATGGTCGCTGTAGCAGCCGGAGTTGCAACAACCGGAAAGATACCGTTCTGCAGCTCTTTTGCAATGTTTACCGCAGGACGTGCTTTTGAGCAGATCCGTAACGCTGTCGGATATCCGCACCTCAATGTAAAGATCGGTGCTACTCATGCCGGAATCACAGTAGGAGAGGACGGCGCTACACATCAGTGCCTCGAGGATATCGGAACGATGCGTACGATCCCCGGCATGACCATAATCAATCCCGCAGACGCCGTCGAAGCACGCGCGGCAGTTGAGGCGGCAATTAACTTTAACGGTCCTGTATATCTCCGCTTCGGACGTCTTGCAGTCCCGGTTATCTACGATGAAAATACATACAAAATGGAGATCGGCAAGGGAATCAAAATGGCCGACGGTAAGGATGTGACCATCATAGCAACAGGCGTCACCGTTGCTATGGCGCTCGAAGCCCGCGCAACACTTGCAGCAGAGGGTATCGACGCAGCAGTTATAAATATCCATACCATAAAACCTCTCGACCGCGAGCTTATTATCGCCGAAGCAAAAAAGACCGGCGCTATCGTAACCGCAGAGGAGCATAATATTATAGGCGGTCTCGGAGAAGCGGTTGCTTCTGCAACTGCCGAAGTATATCCCGTACCCGTTCTCCGCGTCGGTGTCGAAGACGTGTTCGGCCGTTCGGGAAAAGTTCCCGCACTTCTCGAGATGTACGGAATTACGCCCGCCGCTATCGCCGCAAAAGCACGTGCGGCAGTTGCACTTAAGAAATAATTGGCTTTCCGAGCGAACAAAAAACAGTAAAGTACGGCATCCGTCGGTGCGCTTAATGCCGCCGTCGGTGCCGTTTTGCTTATCTCAGAAAATGCAGCGCTGTGCCATCAAAAACCGCCGCGGCAAAGACTGCATTGCGCATAACAAGTTAAACTGCACATATCCGCATATACGCAGAAAGTGAGATAATATATGAATTTTTACGGACTTCAAAAGCTATCGCTGCTCGACTATCCGGGAAAGATGTGCGCAACAGCGTTTACAAGAGGATGCAATTTCCGTTGTCCGTTCTGCCATAATGCATCGCTTGTTGTAGGAAACAGCGATATGTGGAACGGAATAATCACGGAGCAGGACGTCATATCACTGCTCGAAAAACGCCAGGGCATACTCGAAGGAATATGCATAACAGGAGGCGAGCCGACTCTGTACGGCGAAGAACTTTTCGGGTTCATGCGCCGGGTAAAAAAGCTCGACATACTTATAAAGCTTGATACAAACGGAAGCCATCCGGAATTTATAAAGGCAGCCGTCGAAGAAGGAATCGTCGATTACATAGCAATGGATATAAAAAGCTCCAAAGAGGGCTACGGACTTGCTGCAGGAATATACGGAAGCGCAACCGACGCAGTATGTGAAAGCGCGGAATTTCTTATGAGCGGTGCCGTGGATTTCGAGTTCCGTACAACAGTCGTAAAACCGCTGCATCAAAAATCGGATTTTGAATCTATAGGAAAATGGCTGCAGGGAGACGAAAAGTACTTTATTCAAAGCTATAAAGATTCCGGAGATATTTTGATAAGCTCTGATGAAAATACGAAAAACAACGTCCGGACAGAAACCGGAAAGGATTCCCTCTCTGATTACAGCACAGACGAGCTTAATGAATTTCTCCAAACAGTCAGAAAATACATTCCGAACGCGGAGCTTCGCGGCGTATAAATCACGCGCAAAACCGCCGCGGCATACCGCGTCAGAAATAGGATATACAAGAATACCTCGCATGAAAAATACATGCGAGGTATTTTATTTTATATATATATATAAATACTATCTGATTTTGAATTTTTTCATGATCGAAAATATAATCATCACAGTTAAAAAGATCAGAAATGCAGTAACTAACAGTCCGACAAAAAGATTGGCAGATATGACCGCGACGGAACACATAACAAAAAGCACGATGACCGTTATCAGTAACAATGCCTCCTGCAACTCTGACAGCTATAGGAAGCTTTTTACTCGTAGGAATTTCTAACAAGATTTCAAGAAACAATTCAAAAATAAACTCAAAAATAAATTCCACAGTTAGCCCTCTGCAAAAATCGCACATTCAAATCGGCAAAGTCCAAAACTTATATTACCGATCCTCCGCCATGCTGTAAAACTTTTCAATTTCAGATTTATTCCCGAAATCATATCTTGAAAGTCTATGTGAAAACTGCTGACGAAGCTCGGGAGATCCGACAAGTTTTTTAAGCCCGTCAAAAATGCTTTCGGGTGTCATATCGCAGATCACCCCGAAATCTCCGCCGCTGAGCTGCTCGTATGCAGACACATAGTTTGTAACAAGTATAGGCTTTTTCAGTATCTTTGCTTCTTCTACCGATATAGGCTTACCCTCAAACCTTGTAGTAAGCGCAAAAATATCGCAATTCCGAAGATATGTATAAGGATTATCAGTCGTGCCGAGAAGCGTTATATCATCCGAAACTCCGTATTTGTCGGCAAGTCTTTTCAGAGTTTCTATCTCTTCCGAATCGCCGCCGCCGAGAAAATACCAGTGCGCTTTATATCCCTCTTTTTTCAGCATACCGAGAGCTTCAACAGCCATATCCTGCCCCTTAGGACCGCATATCCGCGCCACTGTAAGGATACGGACTCCGTCGTACTCATCATCAAAATCATCGCCGTGTTTTGACATTTCGTAAATCGTCGCAGGATCGTTTATATTCTCAATAACCGTACATTTATCGGCGATCTGAGGAAGTGTATCCTTGAGCGAATCACCGATAAGCTCCGACACGGTAATTATATTATCGCACTGACCGAAATATTTAAGATATGTTTTATCATCGCGCCTCGGATTGCAGTAATCCGAATGAAACCATGCGATCATTTTATCCGAATTTACCTTTTCGCACATGTAAAACATCGTGCGCTCTCCCCAATATGCAGCGCACACGTCATATTTTCCGTCCACTGCAGGCATTTTTTTCATCATATGGCACCAAAGCCTTGTCGCTGCGGCCTCACGTTTTTTAGGGAAAAGAATAAGTTCGGCAACATACGGAAACATTTCAAAAAGCGTAAGAGGATTTCTTTTGACAAAGCAATTCCACATTGTTTTTACAGAATTCGCCCCCGAAAGGAGAAAAAGATCGGCATACCGCTGATCCATAGTTACAACTTTTATTTGCTTTGGAATCTCTCCGAGCAGTCTGCCCTCTTTTTTAGCAAGAAGAAGCGTAACATCGTATCTGCTGTAATCAAGTGCATTTGCAAACGCAAGAAACGACTTCTCGGTTCCCGCACAGTTCATAATTATTCCGACGATAAGAAGCTTGATTTTTTTATTTTCAGAATCTTTAGAGAGAACATCTTTCATAAAAATATCTTCCTTTTCATTCCACGGATTTTGCCAAAGCAAAGATAGAAAATTCCCAGATTTGTTAAAATAATAGTACCATAAATACACCGAAAAGTCAAGTATTCCGCCATGCAGAGCCGTTTTTGATAATTTTTTCGGTATTCCGGATATCTATACCCCTCCGCATATATGCATTCAAGCCTTTCTGCAGACATATTTGCCCGAAATAGTTGAAAAAATTAAAACAATGTACTTGTTTAACCGATTAAAATATGATATACTTAATAATATGTTTATTTATACACACTCATGCGTATAATTTCGGCACTGTATCCGCACGCCCTAACAAAAATTGTAAACATTAATGCGTCGGATACCTTCCCCAAAGTGATCTGAGGGTATTTTGCCCAATCGGAAAGGACAGATTTATAAATGAAGTATCTTGTATTATTATGCGACGGAATGGCTGATTATAAGGTAAAAGAGCTTGGAAACCATACGCCTATGGAAGCGGCAAACAAGCCTGTGATGGATAAGCTTGCATCATGCTCTTTCTGCGGAACTGTATCAAATGTTCCCGACGGAATGGTTCCCGAAAGCGATACTGCAAACCTTGCAGTTATGTCTTACGATCCCGTTATATATTCAAAAGGACGCTCTCCCCTCGAGGCCGTATCCATGGGACTTGAGATGCAGCCCGATCAGACAGCTTTCCGCTGTAATGTTGTAACAGTATCTGAGGGAGACGGCGACTATGAGGACAGAGTCATGCTCGACCACAGCGCCGACGAAATAACAACCGCCGAGGCAGACCGTCTCATTCAGGCTATCGACGAGCATCTCGGAAGCAATGACCTTGAATTCCACACCGGAATAAGCTACAGACATTGCCTACTTTGGAAAAATGCTCCCGATTTCAAAGACTTTGTACGTCCTCACGATATAATCGGAAAATGCATAAAAGATAATCTTCCGCCCGAGCCTTTCCGTTCTATGATGAAGGCAAGCTACGATATTCTCGAAAATCATCCCATCAACGAGGCAAGACGCGCTCGCGGACTTAAACCCGCTAACTCTATATGGCTCTGGAGTCCCGGCAAAAAGCCGTCTCTCCCGTCATTCAAAGAAAAATGGGATCTTGATGCAACAGTAATTTCAGCAGTCGATCTTATAAAAGGTATCGGTCTGTGTGCCGGTATGGAATCTGTAGACGTTGAAGGTGCGACCGGAAACGTAAATACAAACTACAAAGGCAAAGCAGAAGCAGCCGTAAACGCATTTGAACGCGGACGCGATTTTGTATATATTCACGTTGAAGCACCTGACGAGTGCGGTCACAGAGCCGAAACAGAAAATAAAGTAAAGGCAATAGAATATATCGATGCTCAGATTCTCGCGCCGGTATATGAGTATCTCTGCTCATGCGGAGAGGATTTCCGGATCATGGTTCTTCCTGATCATCCTACACCTATTGAACTTCGCACACACTCAATGGATCCCGTACCGTTCTTCATATATGATTCAAAGAACAAACAAAGCGGAGTGTCCGTCTTTACAGAAGAAACCTGTAAAGAGACAGGAAACTATCTGCCGCACGGATATGAGCTTCTTGACAGCATGATCATCCGCTGAGGTATTTTCCGTTCTTGTTCACGCTGACATTTTTAATATGAAACATAAGCCGAATCAAAAATAACATTCTGACTGTCGGAGCCGGTCGGTTCCGACAGCTTGTAAGAAAGGGTCGGTCAGACTAATAATGAAAGAAGAGAAACCCGTCTCCGTCGCGGTATCCGAAAATACGGGCGTACCGTCCGCCGAGCAAAGCCAACGTTCTGAAAGCGGCTCGGCAATAGGTTCAGCTTTGGAATGGCTCGAAATGTTTGTCATCTGCTTTGCCGTAGTTCTTATTGCGGTAACGTTTGTGGCAAGACATTCTCCGGTTATAGGAAACTCCATGCGCGATACACTTCACGACGGAGATATCGTTATCGTTCACGAAATTTTTTATAAACCGGCTGCGGGAGATATTATTGTCGCACAATCGGTTCCGCTCGGATATGATGAGCCTATAGTAAAAAGAGTTATAGCGACAGGCGGTCAGACAGTCGACATTGACTTCAAAACATGGAGTGTGTATGTAGACGGAGAGAAAATAGACGAGCCGTACATAGAATCCATGCGCGAAAGTGAATATTCCGGTCTCCCCATGAATCATAAGGATATTTCCTTCCCGCTCGAAGTACCTGAGGGATATCTGTTCGTAATGGGCGATAACCGCAACGGCTCTATGGACAGCCGTGACAGCCGCGTCGGTCTTATAGACGAGAGAATGGTTATAGGGCACGTCTTATTCCGACTGTTCCCATTTGACGCATTCGGAACAGTTTCATAAAAAATAGATAACAAAGGAGGCATAGCATGCCATCCGAAACAATACAGTGGTTTCCCGGTCATATGGCGCGAACGCGCAGACTTATGCGGGAGAATATCTCGCTTGTCGATATCGTTATCGAGGTTCTGGACGCACGAATACCGATAAGCTCGCAAAATCCCGAGATATCATCGCTTGTCGGTCAGAAACCTATCATATCGGTGTTCAACAAATCCTCCCTTGCAGATCCGAATGCAGTGGCAATATGGAAAAAATATTATGCAGAACGCGGCAAGCACTGCATATTTACAGACTGTACGACCGGGCAGGGAATAAAAGAACTTCCGGGAGCGGTCAGAAAGATACTTGCAGATAAGGTAAGCGCATTTGAGTCAAAAGGAATGGCAGGACGCGCGATACGCGCAATGGTCGTCGGTATTCCGAATGTCGGAAAATCATCCCTCATAAACCGCCTTGCAGGAGCTAAAAAAGCAAAAACCGAGGACAGACCCGGAGTTACTCTCACAAAGCAGTGGATCACGACGCCGGGAGGACTTGTTCTTATGGACATGCCCGGAGTTTTGTGGCCGAAATTTGAAGATCGCACAGTCGGAGAAAATCTTGCGCTTACGGGAGCAATACGCGACGCTATCCTTGATACAGAGGGATTGGCTGTAATACTTTGCGGACGCCTGCGAAAGCTTTATCCCGAACTGCTCAGCAGCAGATACAAGCTGGGAGATATATTGTCGACAGAAGAGCTTACTGATTATGAGCTTTTCGAATATATAGGAAGAAAGCGCGGATTTCTTGTATCCGGAGGTGAAGTAAGTGAGGAGCGTACAGCCGTAATGCTGCTCGACGAATTCCGCGGAGCAAAGATCGGCAGAATATCCCTTGAGCGTCCTGAAAAATGACATGCAGCAACGCAAGAGCAAAAGCGGTATTCAATGCAAGTAAATCGTATTTCCCGGCTTTAACGGTGCATATGAAATATCATGTGATGAAACGGGGTTAAGAAATAATGACCGATATAAATGATAACGGCAAAAAAGATAAAAAGGAAAAAAAGCCGCTCACATATGAGATCGAGCAACACTTTTTCGAGTCAGGCTTTGATCCGATAGCCGGATGTGATGAAGCAGGACGAGGTCCGCTTTGCGGTCCTGTAGTCGCCGCCGCGGTCATACTGCCGCGCGGGATCGTTATAGACGGACTTGACGATTCAAAAAAACTTAGCGAAAAAAAACGTGAGGCGCTTTTCGAAGAGATAACTCAAAACGCGCTTTCATACGCTATCGCCGAAGCCTCGGTAGAGGAGATAGATACGCTGAACATACGTGAGGCGTCTATGCTAGCGATGAACCGCGCCGTAGAAATGCTCTCGGTCACACCGCAGCTTGTACTTGTAGACGGTAATTATGCTTCGGGATTCGGCATGCGTGCCGAAACGGTCGTTCACGGCGATTCTGTTTCACCGTCTATAGCCGCCGCGTCTATACTTGCCAAAGTAACCCGTGACCGCATGTGCGCAGAGCTTGACAGACTCTATCCCGGATACGGTATTGCAAAGCATAAGGGATATCCGACGAAGGCACACTATACCGCGATAAGCGAGCTTGGTCCCAGCGCCTGCCACAGAAAAAGCTTCCGTCTGATAAAGTAAACAGTAAGGGGCGTATTCGTTTTGAAGATCTTCGGCGATAAACCGAATATTTCGGCTATACATAATGACTGTAATAAGAGCAGTAATGTATTGGCAGCAGCACAAAAAAGGTGTATCGGAAAGCTCGGAGAAAATGCATCCTGTAAATTTCTGAAATCCGCCGGATGGAATATAGAAGAACGAAATTACAGGCTCGGAAAGCATGAAATAGACATAATCGCATCAAACGACCGATATATTGTATTTGCAGAGGTAAAGACAAGATCGCCGTCTGAATACGGAAATCCGTCGGCAGCAGTCACGAAAAAGAAACGTGCTTCTGTTATCGCAGCAGCACGCGGATATCTGAAAACAAATTTTTACGATCTTTATCCGCGGTTCGATGTAATTGAAGTATATACCGACGAGAGCGGCAAACATGTCACAGCCGTCAATCACATCGAGAACGCATTTGATTCGGACGGTCTTACGATAATTTAAAGTCTTTGCCTGTACATTCTTTAATTATGTGCGAATATTCAAATGCACGGAAGGGTACGGTTTTAATCCATGAGTTCTTCTGATACGGAAAATATCGGGCTTTCATATTTTGACCTGCACTGCGATACACTCACAGAACTTACTGCACGCAATGAACCGCTCGAATACGGCAGTACACATGTATCGCTCAAAAAAACAGCTGTATACCGACATTATGCACAGGTGTTTGCAATATTCTGCCATCCGGATCTGTCACCGGAAGAAGGCAGAGAGCTTTTTCGCAAGTCGGTCACTGTAATTGCGTCAGCTATGACCGAAGGGAAAGTCACACCGTATCTTTCGGTGGAAAATGCAACGATACTCGGTACAGACGTCGGATATTCAGAAAAACTTGCCCGCTGCGGAGTACGCTTTATAACTCCCGTATGGAGCGGAGACAACCCGCTCGGCGGCGCATATAACACCGACAGCGGACTTACCTCATTCGGTAAAGACGCAGTAAAGCATATGATCGAATGCGGAATAATTCCCGATGTGTCACATTCGTCGCTATGCACATTTGATGAAATTGCCGATGCTGCCGCATTAAAAGGAATCCCGTTTGTCGCGACGCATTCAAATTCAAGAAGCGTATGCGATCATCCGAGAAATCTTTACGACGGTCAGTTCAGAACTGTGATGCAAAGCGGCGGAATAGTAGGTATAAGCTTATGCAGAATGCACCTGTCCGAGAATGATTCATGCGGTATCGATGACATAGTAGATCATATCGAACATTATTTTGGTCTTGGCGGAGAACATTCAGTATGTCTCGGATGCGACTTTGACGGTGTTGATACGCTCCCTGACGGTATACAGTCCGCGGCATATCTGCCCCGACTGTATCAGCGAATGGCACAGCGCGGATTCAGCGAATCCCAGATAAACGACGTATTTTACAATAACGCCGCAATATTTTTTGAAAAAAACAGTATAAAACCGCTCAGCGATGCAGAAACCGTCGCGACGGATATTTTATAGATAAACAAATAATAAGGATATATAAAACCAAGGAGAAGAATTATGCAATATATCAGCACAAGAGGCGGCGAGGAGCGTGTATCCTCCGCACAGGCAATAAAACAGGGTATAGCGGCGAACGGCGGTCTGTTTGTTCCGGAAACACTTCCCGAGTTTACCGAGCAGGAACTTCGCTCAATGATGGATATGACATATCCTCAGCGTGCCGCAGCAGTACTCGGAAAATTCCTTTGCGACTATACAGCGAAGGAACTTACCGCATACTGCGAAAAGGCATATTCCGATAAACGTTTCACCTCAGCAAAATCCCCTGCCCCAGTAGTACAGCTTAACGGTCAGATATCTGTTCTGGAGCTTTATCACGGACCGACTTCGGCTTTCAAAGACATGGCACTTCAACTCATGCCGTCGCTTCTCGCAGGAGCGCTTGAAAAAACGGGCGAAAAACGCGACGCATTCATTCTGACGGCAACATCCGGTGACACCGGCAAGGCAGCTCTCGAGGGATACTGCGATGCAGACCGTGTAAAAATCATGGTATTCTACCCTGTAGACGGAGTAAGCCGCGTTCAAAAGCTTCAAATGTCAACACAGACCGGAAACAATGTAAATGTATGCCCTGTCCGCGGAAACTTTGACGACGCGCAAACCGGAGTCAAGCGCATATTCTCCGATCCCGAAGCAGCCGCATATCTTAACGATCACGGATACTTCTTCTCGAGCGCAAACTCGATCAACTGGGGCCGTCTCGCTCCTCAGATCGTTTACTATGTATCAGCATACTGCGATATGGTAAAAAGCGGAACGATAAGCTTCGGCGAAACGATAGATGTAAGCGTTCCGACAGGTAATTTCGGAGATATTTTTGCCGCATATATAGCACGCCGCTGCGGACTTCCGCTCGGCAAACTTATATGCGCGTCAAACAAAAATAAGATTCTTACCGATTTCTTCAAAACCGGAAGCTATGACCGCAACCGCGATTTCTATACCACAATGTCGCCGTCCATGGATATTCTTATATCCTCAAATCTCGAGAGACTTCTCTATTTCACAGCCGGCGCTCCTGTTACGGCAGACTGCATGAACAAACTCGCATCCGACGGAAAATACTCCGTCAGCGAGGACATTTTTGCAAGAAACAGCGACATATTCTACGGTGCATCCTGTGATGAGGACAATACCGGTAAATGCATCGAACATGTCTATGAAGATTACAAATATCTGATCGATCCGCATACTGCTGTCGGAATTTACTGTGCAGAAAAATACATATCGGAAAGCGGATCAAAGCGTAAACTTCTCTGTGTTTCAACAGCAAGTCCGTATAAGTTTGCTTCAAATGTTTACAGCTCTCTTACCGATAAAAGCTTTGATGACGAATTTGACAGTGTAGATGCACTTGCAGAGCTTACCGGAACCGTTCCTCCGAAAGCGCTTTCAGAGCTTCGAAGCAAGGAAATCCGATTCGATCCAAATGTATCCTACGATCCCTCTGAAATGCTCGACCGCGTAAAAAAGGTTATAGGCTGACCGAAAATCTCAATATAGATCAATATAGACTAAAAAAGTATATACAAAAAGCGGCGTGTCCGAAAACGGGCGCGCCGCCTCTCGCAGTAAATTACTCCGAATCCGCGGTTACAGTCAGATACCTTTCTGCTTGAATGTCGCACAAACGGTATCAGTGCAGGACGACGCATAGCTCGGTCCTACGGCAATACGGTTTGCAGTGCAGTCGCACTCACCCTCATGATGAATACAGTTCTTTACATCACAGCATACGCCTCTTATACGGCGTGTGCTTTCTTCCTGAACGTTGTTTTCGTTAAAATTACTCATTGCGGAATCTCCTTTTGATTTTTAAATTGAAGCTCTGTTTGATTTAAACTTCCAGAATTATTCTTTCCGCAAAAAAACGAATTATACGCATCGGCACACAGGGACTTTTACCGTGCAAAAATACATATACACTGCAAAATATTTGTGATTACAGTAAATATTCAAATTCTGCTTCACAGAAAGGATCGTTTTTAATGTCATTATTTGTGATATCCGATACTCACTTATCATTTTCCACCGACAAGCCGATGGATGTTTTCGGAAGCCGATGGCAATATTACGATCTAAAGCTCGAAAGCGCGTGGCGCGATCTTGTTACCGACAATGATACGGTAGTAATAGGCGGAGATATCTCATGGGCAATGACCTTCGATCAGGCGCTTTCCGATCTTCGTTTTTTGAATAATTTGCCCGGAAAAAAACTTCTTTGCCGCGGAAATCATGATTACTGGTGGAGTACAATGAGCAAGCTCCGAAGATTCTTTATTGAAGAACATGGGCTTGAAAGCATAGATTTTCTTTATAACAATTCTTTTGAGACAGACGATTTCATCGTTTGCGGTTCAAGGGGATGGTTCAATGATTCGGGACTTGCACCGGGCGGAGCAGATTATAAAAAAATAGTTGCACGCGAAGCGGTACGCATAGGAATGAGTATAGAAGAAGGAGAGAAGAGAGCAAAGCTTTCCGAAGCCGGAAAAGAAATCATTGTTTTTCTGCACTTCCCGCCTATTTACCGCGGGTACAGATGCGACGAGATAGTAAATGTTCTTCGGCAGCACGGAATACGGAGATGCTACTACGGCCATATCCATAATGTTTATGACATACCGCAGTCGTTTTTCAGCGACGGAATTGAGTTTACAATAACATCCGCCGATTATCTCGATTTCTATCCGATGAAGATAGAACGGCTTCAAGAATGATAAAAACATCGTAATATTGCTCTACTTAACCTTAAAATACCGAAATTAAGCGATTATTTAAAAATAATTTTACGGTATGTATTGACTTTAAGATAAAAAATATGTACAATAGTATATAATTTGAGTTAACATAGGTAAATATGTTTTCATTTGGAGGAAAGATAAAAAATGGGCTTTAAGAAAGTAACGAATGTAGAAAAGAATAAGATCGAAATTGAGTTTTCGATCGATAGAGCCGCATTCGACGAACAGGTAAATAAGGTTTACCGTAAAAATGTAACTAAAATGAATATTCCCGGCTTCCGCAAGGGAAAAGCACCTCGCAGTATCATCGAAAAGATGTACGGCAAAGGTGTATTCTATGAGGATGCCGTAAACGCACTTCTTCCCGATGCATATGCAGAAGCTCTTGAGGCTTCCGCCGCACAGGTTGTCAGCCGCCCCGAATTTGAGATCGTTGAAATCGGCGATGAGGGTGTTGACATGAAGGCAACCGTATATGTAAAACCTGAGGTCGAGGTAAAGGATTATAAGGGCATCGCTGCCGATAAGATCATTACAGAAGTTACCGACGAAATGGTCGATGCAGAAATTAATCGTGTAAGAGAGCGTAACGCAAGACTTATTGAGATCACAGACCGTCCTGCTCAGGACGGCGATACCGTAAAGATAGACTTCGACGGCTATGTTGACGGTAAGCAGTTCGACGGCGGTAAGGGTGAAGACTACAGTCTCAAACTCGGTTCCGGAACATTTATCCCCGGATTTGAAGATCAGATCGTAGGACATAATGTAAACGACGCTTTCGATGTAGATGTTACATTCCCCGAAAATTACGGTCATGCTGAGCTTGCAGGAAAGCCTGCTGTATTCAAGGTAGTGCTTCATACAATTCAGTTCTCCGAGCTTCCTGAGCTTGACGATGATTTTGCTGTTGATGTGTCTGATTTCAATACACTCGATGAATATAAGGCAGATGTAAAAGCAAAGATCGCTGATAGATATGAAAACAGTGCAAACGGCGCTCTTGAAGGTAAGCTCATTGACGGTCTTCTCGACGGTCTTACAGCAGATATTCCTGAGTGCATGATAGATGAGGAAGTTGAGAATATTGTACGTGAACGCGACTACTCACTCCGCAGCCAGGGACTCGATCTTGCTACATATCTTAAATATATGAACGCTTCTCTCGATGACATGCGCGCTCAGCTCCGTCCTATGGGTGAGCGTCAGGTCAAGACAAGACTTGCACTTGAAAAAATTGCAGCAATCGAAAATATCAAGGCTGAAGAAGCCGATATAAATGCTGAGTACGAAAAGCTCGCGGCTCAATATTCTATGGAAGTTGACAAAGTTAAGGAAGCTCTTGCTGCCGACACACTTTCCACAGATATTGTTCTCCGCAAAGCTATTGACTTTGTAAAAGCAAATGCTGTAATCACCGAGAAATCGGCAGAAGAGGCTGCTGCTGAGGAAAAGGCTAAGGCTGATTCAGCTGAAAAAGCAGAAGAAAAGCCAGCAAAACCGAAGAGAACAAGAAAAACAAAAGCTGAAAAAGAAGCGGAAGCAGCCGCTGCCGCAGAAGCAGAAGAAAAGAAAGAGGACTGAGGATAAGCCGCCACTTCATAGTGTAGTTTAGCAAATTTTTCAACAATATGAATATTTCGGCTACGCTTTGTCTACAATGCAAGTGGCATACATTATCGGCGGTATACCTATATAATTCATGCGAAATACAGTGAGATACAGGTATAACCTTTATCTCACTGTACGTATTTTATACCAATATTACAAAATTCAGCAAAAAACATCTTAAACAAAGAAAGGATCAAAATAATTATGGCTTTAGTACCAACCGTTATTGAACAGACAAACCGCGGCGAGCGTGCATATGATATATACTCCCGCCTTCTTAATGACAGAATTGTTTTTCTTTCTGATGAAGTCAACGATGTTACAGCTTCCCTGGTAGTAGCACAGCTTCTGTTTTTGGAAGCACAGGATCCCGATAAAGATATCAGTCTTTATATTAACAGCCCCGGTGGTTCCGTAAGCGCAGGATTCGCAATATATGATACTATGAACTACATCAAATGCGATGTATCTACCATATGCGTAGGTATGGCTGCAAGCATGGGAGCATTTCTGCTTTCATCAGGCACCAAAGGTAAGCGCTTTGCACTTCCCAACAGTGAAATCATGATACATCAGCCTCTCGGAGGTATGCAAGGTCAGGCTTCTGATATCAAGATACATGCAGATCACATAATCAGAACAAGAGAAAGACTTAACAGCATTCTTGCAAAAAACAGCGGAAAACCTATCGAGATCATTGCACAGGATACTGAACGCGACAATTTTATGACAGCACAGCAAGCTGCTGAATACGGACTCATCGACAAAGTTTACGAGAAACGCGTATAAGTCGCTTTAACAGAGTCAAATCGCCTATGTTGCTTTATGCAAGAAAGGGAAATTATTAAATGGCAAATAATAACCGTTCCGGTTCGGATGGAAATATGAAAGCAATATGTTCATTTTGCGGCAGAAACGAAGATCAGGTAAATTTTATGATCCCTTCTCCGACAGGCATACTTATATGCGATCACTGCATAGACATATGCAATGAGATAATCGGTGAACAACTCGGAAATAGAGATCTGCACGCAGTAAATGACCGCCCGGACGATGAACCGCTCACCTTTGAGTCGCTTCCAAAACCGATACAAATCAAAAAAGCACTAGATGAGTATGTCATCGGTCAGGATAAAGCAAAAAAGGCTCTGTCGGTTGCAGTATACAACCACTACAAAAGAATTCTTCAACGCGAGCCATCCAAAAACAGAAGTCAAAAGAACAGCTGCGACGAAAATAACTCTGATGTTGAAATTCAGAAAAGCAATGTACTTCTTCTCGGTCCCACCGGAGTCGGAAAAACCTATCTTGCTCAAACACTGGCTAAGACGCTTCGTGTTCCTTTTGCAATAGCCGATGCAACAACACTTACCGAAGCAGGTTATGTAGGTGAAGATGTAGAGAATATTCTTCTCAGGCTCATTCAGGCAGCAGATTTTGATATTGAACGTGCCGAAAAAGGAATTATTTATATAGATGAGATAGATAAAATATCGCGGCGCAGTGAGAATCGCTCTATTACAAGAGATGTTTCCGGCGAGGGAGTGCAGCAAGCACTTCTTAAAATTCTTGAGGGAACCATATCCAATGTTCCTCCGCAGGGGGGACGTAAACATCCCAATCAGGAGTTTATTCAAATCAACACCGAAAATATCCTGTTTATATGCGGAGGTTCTTTTGACGGTATATCAGAACTCGTCGAAACACGAATGGGCAAACAGACTATGGGATTCTCCGGAAATGTAAAATCTCATAAAGAACGCGATCTTACAGATATCTACTCGGAAATTACCGCACACGATATCGTAAAATTCGGACTCATCCCAGAGCTTGTTGGACGCCTTCCAGTGATTGTCGGTCTCGAAAATCTCGATCGTGCGGCACTTGTAAGAATTCTTCGCGAACCCAAAAATTCAATTATTAAACAGTATAGCAAGCTCTTTGAACTTGACGGAACAAATATTGAATTTACCGACGGAGCGCTTGAAGCAATTGCAGATCTCGCACTTGAACGTGAAACAGGGGCACGAGGACTCCGTTCGATAATGGAAGAAATCATGCTCGATGTTATGTACGATATTCCTTCACGTGCAGATGTTAAGAATGTAATCGTAGATGAGGAGACGGTAAGAAAAAAGACTTTTCCGAAATTAGTTACGGCAGTTGAACAGCTTCCGTCCGCATGATTTGTGATGAAAATGGATACGGATAATTTAATTATCTGTATCCGTTTTAGTTATCATATTTTTACATAATATCTATTTGAATTTTTAAAATTTAATTTCATCAAATCTCTTGCATTTTAATTGATTGTATGATATAATTTTATAGTAATAGATTTTATGTATATCAGTATAATACGGAGAGGTATCGAAGTGGTCATAACGGGGCTGACTCGAAATCTTCTTCGCAGGAAAGAAACCAAATCGCCGAAAAGCCTTTAACACCGCGGTTTTCCGCCGATGCGTCAGCATCAAAACAACATGAGTTCTAAGAGGAATTCTAATATAAACTGAATAAGCGTTAACCGTCCATCCGGGCGTTAACATATACGGAGAGGTATCGAAGTGGTCATAACGGGGCTGACTCGAAATCAGTTTGAGAGCAATCTCACGAGGGTTCGAATCCCTCCCTCTCC
>CABUHS010000015.1 GCA_902491535.1 uncultured Eubacteriales bacterium | reverse complement strand
GCCGTGTACCGACCCGTACGCACGGTGGTGTGAGAGGTCGGCTGGTCAATTAATGGTCAGCCTCCTACTCGATTGTTAAATTTTTAAACATAAGCGCACAGGAAGTTTAACTGAATTACTGCTCGGACTTAAAATGCCAGTTCGGAAATCGCTTTTCCATAGCTTCGTTTCCGTAAATATCATCGATAAAAAGCTGTATTTTATTTTCTGCCGGTACACCATTTAGACGGTTCTGCCACCTCGATAATACAATAACGGTTACAAGCAGATTGACCGCCATAAAAATGCTTAATATAATGCACGCTGTTTTCCATCCGGCGTGCTGCATTGATTCAAGCAGCTTTAAAAGCGGAGGAAAAATAATCTTTATAAAAACAACACCGAGAATTCCCCACATTACAGACATGGACAGGCTTATTCTTCCGTCAATATTCAGGAAATGACCGTGATAATTCCATGAAGTAGATGAAAAACAGGATTCCTGAAATAGGCTTGAAAAATATTCTATCAACGAGCCTGTAACAGCATATGTAATAAATTGAAACCATATCTTTTTCTTTTCGATCGAAAAAGATATAATGTACATTGCTATTGCACCGATTCCGTAAATTATGCAAAACGGTCCCCATATCGTGGCAACATGATCTTCCCACACACCTTTGCGTATTACATTCCAGACGCCTTCAAGCAGAAATCCGGCTACGCTTCCGAATATGAACAGCCAGAAAAGGGAAGAATACGTGACAGCATAAGATCCTTTATGATGTTTCCCGTCAATAGATACATATTCATTATTGTCCGGATATTCATCCTCCGGATTTTTTTTAATATATTCGTCATCGTTGGTGTCTTCAGGGTCGCATGGCGTCAGGCTGTGCAGCGCTGACGCTATACCGTCGGGAGGTGTATTATCAGCATAAGATTCGTCAGAAATATTGTTGCTTTGATTAATTCCGTCGATATCAGAATTTATATCGGTACCTGATTTTGACAAAATATCATTAAATTCGCACTGATTTTTGCATAGTTCCGTGGGTTCAGGTTTAATTAAAATGTTATTCGCCGCGTTTAGATTGTTTTTTTTCATTGACGTGACAAATTCCTTTCAATATCGGAAGATCCGAATATTCCGTATATTGCATTGCTGAAACACTGATAAAATGCAGTTTGTAAACCGAGTATTGCCTTTGACTTGATGCAATTTACAAAAACATCGGAATGCAAGAATACTATATGGTTTGGACTGTTTTGACGTTCGTATCAGTATTATGCGGAGCCGATCCTGCTTTCTTGTTAAGATTTTCAGACGCTACAGCAAGCATGAGTTTTATTCGGTTTTCCTGGTTGACTGCCGTTGCACCGGGATCGTAGTCGATCGGTACAATATTGGCGTCGGGATAACGTTCTCTTATCTTTCTTGTCATACCTTTGCCGGCTATATGATTCGGAAGGCATCCGAATGGCTGAACACATACGATGTTCTCATATCCAAGCTCGATAAGCTCTGCCATTTCGGCAGTAAGAAGCCATCCCTCACCCATTTTACAGCCGCGGCTGATTATTCCTTCGGTCAGTGTTGTAACATGCCGGAAGCTTGACGGTACGGTAAAGCCGTGATTTCCGACAGCCCGGTTTATTTTTGATTTGATTCCTTCAAGATAGTGTCTGGCAGCTTTGCGGACTATAAGCGCTTTGCGGCTTCCTCCGTAAAGTGTATAATCGTCTATTCCTGCCTGCATGGAATAGAGCAGGAAGTCGAGAAGCCCCGGTACCATGACTTCGCAGCCTTGATCCGCAAGGAATTTTTCAAGTCCGTTGTTTCCGAGCGGGGAAAATTTAACATATATTTCACCGACAATGCCTACCCGGATACGGGTTTCGTTTCGTCTCGGTATTGCCTCAAAATCTGCGGCTATCTTATCAAGAGTTGATGTAAAGCTTTTTCCCGAAAGACACTTTCCGGATTTAAAACTTTCGGTCAGCTTTGCTGTCCAATTTTCTATAAGACGGTCGCTGTCTCCGGAATTTATTTCATACGGTCTTGTCTGATTACCGAGAAGCATCAGAAGATCGCCGTATGCTATTGCAGCCATTCCGCACCGTATCATCGGCAACGTTATTTCGAATCCGTCGCCGGGATTTTTAAATCCGCTGAAGTTGAGCGACAGTACCGGAACATATTCAAACCCGTTGCGATCGAGAGCTTTTCTCAGCAGATGTATGTAATTTGATGCGCGGCATCCGCCTCCGGTCTGGAACAGCATCAGTGTAACTTTGTGCGGATCGTATCTTCCGCTTTTTAGGGCTTCCATAAACTGTCCGATAACAAGCAGCGCGGGATAGCAGGTGTCGTTGTGAACCGACCGAAGCCCTTCGTCAACGACAGTGCGGTCTGTATTTTTAAGTATTTCAACTTTGTATCCGAAATTGCCGAAGATACGGACAAGGAAATCCCAGTGTATAGGGAGCATATTCGGTATAAGTATGGTATGCTCCTTTTTCATTTCCTTGGTGAACGGTATTTGGTTCATATACAGGATCTCTTTCTTTTTATTTTACAGATTTATCTGTGATTTTATAACCGGTCATTCAGATCGTCGCAAAAAGACTGCGCAGACGTATCTTTACTGCTCCGAGATTCGTAATTTCGTCTATCTTGATCTGAGTATAAATGCGTCCGCCGCTTTCAAGTATCGAGCGGACTTCATCTGTTGTTACCGCGTCGACTCCGCATCCGAATGAGACGAGCTGTACAAGGTTTAGTTTGGGATGCGCGGCGGCGTTTTCCGTAACATATTTAGCGGCACAGTACATGCGGCTGTGATATGTCCACTGATTCAGTACACCGACATCAAATTTCGGTACGAGCGCGCTTACGGCGTCCTCACTGACGACTGCGGCGCCGAGGTCGCATATCAGGGTATCGATTCCGTGATTTACTTCGCTGTCGATATGATACGGTCTGCCCGCAAGAACTATTACAGGCATGTCTGCTTCGTACGCCTGCCGCAGGATCTTTGCCCCTTCATCGCGTATACGCTCCATATATGCCTCATATTCAGCGTATGCGGCATTTGCGGCAGATTTGACTTCTTTTACGGTTATACCGTCAAAGTATTTTGCAAGTATCTTGAAAAAATGCTTTATAAAATCATTTTTGCGGTGAATTCCGATATAATCGTTTATAAATGTTACCTTTTCCGGGAACCGCATATTTGCATTTATAAGCTCGGGATAGTATGCAACGACAGGGCAGTTGTAATGGTTATCGCCCTTGCCTTCATCAACGTTGTATGACATGCACGGATAGAAGATTGTTTCAATTCCTTTGTCCACAAGATCCTGCACGTGACCGTGTATAAGCTTTGCAGGATAACATGCGGTATCTGACGGAATTGTTTTTTGACCGAGCAGGTACAGTTCGCGCGATGAATGCGATGATCTGATAACTTCAAATCCGAGCCTTGTAAACATCGTATGCCAGAACGGATAAAGTTCATACATGTTAAGTCCCATCGGTATGCCTATTTTACCGCGGCTGCCGGGCTCCGGCTTATATGAATCAAGAAGCTTGTTTTTTATCTCGAACATATTGAGATGTTTTTGCTGCTTCTTTCCGGAAACCATTTTTTCGCAGCGGTTTCCGCCGATAAATCTTCGGGTATTTTCTCCGTCGATTTTGTCCGATCCGGAACTGAATGTGTTGATTGTCAGGCTGCAATGATTCTGACAACCGTTGCAGGTCGTCATTTTTACGTTATGTACAAGACTGTCAAGCTCTGATTCTGAGAGAATCGTACTTGATGTGAGACCGTCACGCTGTGCGCGTGACTGCGCGTAGAGAGCGGCTCCGTAAGCGCCCATGATTCCGGCGATCGACGGTCTGATTACCTCATGCCCTACTTCGCGTTCGAATGCGCGAAGTACTGCGTCATTGAGGAAAGTGCCTCCCTGGACGACAATATGCTCTCCGAGTTCTTCGGGAGAAGCGATTCTTATTACTTTGTAGAGTGCGTTTTTGACGACGCTCACTGAAAGTCCTGCCGAGATATTTCCGACGGATGCTCCGTCTTTCTGTGCCTGCTTAACAGAGGAATTCATGAACACCGTGCAGCGTGAGCCGAGGTCGACAGGATTGTCTGCACTGAGTCCGAGCTTTGAAAATTCTTCAATACTGTATCCGAGAGCGCCCGCAAATGTTTGCAGGAACGATCCGCAGCCGGACGAGCATGCTTCGTTAAGAAATATGTTGTCAATTGCGCCGTTTCGTATCTTAAAGCATTTTATATCCTGTCCGCCTATATCGATTATAAAGCTTACATCGGGCTGAAATCTGTGTGCGGCTGTGAAGTGTGCAACGGTTTCGACGATTCCGTAATCAAGTCTGAAAGCGCTTTTTATCATATCTTCGCCGTAACCGGTAACGGCGCTTGCACGTATTTTTGCATTTTTGAAGCTTCGGATAAAGCTCAGAATAAAATTCTGTACAAACGGAACCGGATTACCGCCGTTAGGCAGATATTCTGAACACAGAATATTTCCGTCACTGTCGGTTGCGACAGCTTTTACCGTCGTCGAACCGGCGTCGATACCTATATATGCGTCTCCTGTATAATCGGTGTCGCCTGTTATATCTACGCTGGCGCGGGCATGTCTTTCCTTGAATTTCTCGTAGTCTTCGGGTGTATCGAAAAGCGGTGAACAGCTGCGGTAGCCTCCGAGCGGAACAAAGCTTTCCATGAGGGATATCGCGTCATCAAGTTTTATTCCGGAATCTGCAAGCAAGGCGGCTCCGATCGCAACGTAATAAAGCGAATGCTCAGGAAGAGTTCCTTTTACTCCGAGGGTTTTATCGAATGCGGCCCGCAGCTGATCCATGAATGTCAGAGGACCGCCGAGGTATACGATATTTCCGCCTATCTCACGTCCCTGAGCGAGTCCGGCAACCGTCTGATTGACAACTGCACCGAGAATACTCGCACAGATATCGGGCTTTTGAGCGCCCTGATTTATGAGGGGCTGTATATCGCTTTTGGCGAAAACACCGCAGCGCGAAGCAATGGTATATATTTTCTGATGCTCTGCAGCGAGTGTGTTCAGGTCGGACGGGGTTATACCGAGAAGCGTAGCCATCTGGTCGATAAATGCACCTGTGCCGCCTGCGCAGGAACCGTTCATCCGCACCTCGAGAGATCCGCCGCTGAGAAACAGTATTTTTGCGTCTTCTCCGCCCAGTTCTATCACGACATCAGTACCGGGAAGTGCGCGGTCTACAGATATTCTTGTCGCGTAGACCTCCTGCACAAACTGAAATCCGCACTGTTCGGCAAAACCCATTGCCGCCGAACCTGTAACGCAGAGTTTTGCTTCTGCTTCTCCTATTTTTTCCCTGATTTCGCGCAGCATCTGAGCAGACATTTCGGTTATGCGTGACATGTGTCTGCGATAGTTTTCGTATATTACATTATCATTATCGTCGAGAACCGCAGCTTTTACGGTAGTCGATCCTATATCAAGTCCGATTCTTATCATTAAAATACCCGCAGAGGCTTAGATGTCCCTGCGTACCTCCGTGAAAAAATAAAGCCGATGCAGCTTTTTTCGGCGATTATATTCTTTATATTTTACTATATAAGGGTTAATCTGATATGACGTTTTCTTTAACATTTCATTGTTTTGCGGGGATTGATGCGATGATACATTCTCCGTCCGTATCGGTCGGAATAGCTCTCAGTATTTTTCCGCGTATCAATGCCGTATCAGAATCGAAGTTAAGACCGAAATCTCGAAGTATGGCGTTATCTGTATATATTCTTGTTTCTGTAAAATTCGGAGTATGTCCGGTTATCACAAGCGAACTGCCGGAATATGATGCAGTTTCTGCAAGTACTTCGACAGAAGTTTCAGACGAAATTGTTTCAGAAAGCAGTTCGGCTGTGATGACTTTTTGAGCGTTGCTCAACTCTGCACAGCGCATTTTTGCAGTTTGATGCGGTACATGGTTCGGCATTGATGCGGCTTCTGTTCCGGGACGTACCGAATACGGAAATATATGTAGATGAAGAAAGCGTTCTTCTTTAAAAAAATTTAATGTCTGAGCAAAGTCTTCGTCGGTTTCTCCGGGGAATCCGCATATTACGTCGGCTGAAAAACGAACATCCGGTATCACAGAACGGATATATTCGAGCTTCTCATGTATGCTTTGCGTGTTATATTTTCTGCGCATCGACGCGAGCGTGCTGTCACAGCCGCTCTGCATTGACAGGTGAAAGTGTGGCATCGCCTTGCTGCATTTAGCATACGCGTCGACAAACTCGCGGCGCATAAAGGAGGGATCGAGCGATCCGAGCCGTATCCTTTGCAGTTCCGGTACGGTTTCAAGCTCCTTTATCAGTTCTGCAAGGCCGTATTGGTATGCTGATGTCTCGATTCCCGTCAGAACAAGCTCGGGGCATCCGCCTTCGGTGAGTTTTATTGCTTCTGAAATGATATCTGCCCGCGGTTTTGATCTGATTTTTCCGCGGACTGAGGGGATTATACAGTATGCACATTTTGATTCGCAGCCGTCTTCGATTTTGATATATGCGCGTGCGCGTCTGAAACTCGATATAGACATCGGCTCAAACGGTGTACCGTCCAGCTTGCAACAGCATATCGGCACGGATTTTTCATACGGATCGGATCTGTAACTTTTTATGTTGTTTTCAGAGTAAAAACGCTCATTTATGAGCTTTAATATTTCATTTTTGCGGGCATTTCCTACGACAGCGGTGACACCGGGGATTTCTGCGAATTTTTCCGGAGATGCTTGCGCCGCACATCCGGTTACATATACGGCGGCTTCGGGATTTGCGCCGATAAGACGTCTTACCATCTGTCTTGATTTTCTGTCTGCTTCACCCGTTACAGAACAGGTGTTGATAATACATACGTCATATGGCTTGCCTGATTCATTTCCGGTGCCGATATCGAAAAAGCTGACCTCAAAGTTTTTTTCGCGCAGTGCTGCCGCAAATGCTTCGCTTTCATATTGATTTACCTTACAGCCGAGAGTAAGAATTACGGCGTGCTTTTTGCTATACATATCGGGTACCCTCCGGGAAATACAGTGAGCTGAAGAATGCTGAAAATGCACGTTTTTTGTTCTTTTCACTGAATAATGATATCATTTTTTTGATGTTTTGTCAAGGAGTTAAGGAATAAGGGACAGCCGGTAAAAAAGTGAAATTTTTTTTGAATATTCTTGAGAAACGATGCCTTAAAAAATTATAATGTTATTATTGTGAGTGTAAATATTACATAGCGAGCGGATATGTATTTAAATTTATATAAATATTTTATGATGAATTTTATTATGACAATTTTTTTGCGACATAATACGACATATTCATTTAATATTTTATTTTTTTCTTAAAAAAATGCGTCGATAAAATGAATTAAATCTTTTTTTACTGACTATTATCTCGAAAATGGTCGATAATTGTATTATATTTAATGTTGACACACTTATTATACCATGATATAATTTGATTGTAAGGATTATTCTCATGAGAAATATCAACACATAGTAAATTGGCACTTTAAAGGTACGGAGGATACCGATATGAAAAGGAATGTTAAAAGAATATTTTCATTTATGGTTACATTTGCGATTCTAATCGGAACGTTGCATGCAACTGTTCCGATAAATGCAACGCAGAATCGCGACGGAAATTTTTCAAATAATTACACACTTACCGGAAACCCCCGAGACGATATTGTTGCTGTCGCAAATGCGCAGTATCAGAAAACAAAGGAACAGCTCGGCTTTACCGAAGCGTGGTGCGCAAATTTTGTATGCGGCTGCGGAATACTTGCCGGCATACCGAACTTTCCGAGAAACGGAAGCTGCGATCAGCTTATTGTATTGCTTCAGAATTGGGGCGGTGTATGGCACGCATATAATTCGAGTTATGTTCCGAAAAAAGGCGATATCGTATTTTTCTCAAGCAAAGGCAACACTTCTGATGATTCGACGCATGTCGGAATAATATATCAGGACGGATTTGTTTCGGCGAACACGGTAAAAACGATAGAGGGAAATACGAGCGGAGTCTCAAGTTCGTGCGTCAACATAAAGAACCGTGCGGTATATGGTTCGCTGCCGATAATGGGATACATAGATTTGACGGCGGGAGGAACTTCCGGCGGCAGTACCGATTATTCAAGCACGAATCCCGACGATTATTCGGTACCTGTCCGCACTTTGTATAAAACATCTCCTATGATGCGAGGCTCGGATGTGGCTTGGGTACAGGCAGTTTTGGTGAATCTCGGATACAGTCTTGATATAGACGGAGTGTTCGGATCAGGATCTGAGACTGCGGTAAAAAGTTTTCAGAGCAATAACGGACTTGAAGTTGACGGAAAAGTCGGACCTGCAACCCGTGCAAAGCTTACAGAACTCTGGGCTGCAAAAAAAGCGGAAAGCTCCCATACCCATAACTTTACACACATGATTTTCGATGAAAACGGACATCAGATGAGATGTGAGTGCGGGGAATTATCTGCAAAAAGCGCTCATAGCTACAGCGGCTGGACCGTGACAAAGCCTGCAACCCAGACTCAAACGGGAAACAGGTCGAGAAGCTGTACTGTATGCGGATATACACAGAATGAAACAATACCTCTTTTGCCGTCGGCGTCAGAGCCGGTACTCACCGCGATTTCCGATTCAGTGAAAAAGTATAAGCCGGTTCTTGACGGACTGCCTGATGCGGAATATCTTGATTCGGCGATCGTAACTATGAGCGGAGGCGGAGATGCATCTGTAACGTCTTATATAACATGGTACGGAAAAAATCTTTATATATGCTCGGTAGTTCAGGACAACGATATAATGTCTCCCGGCGCTGACTTTTTTGCAAAAAAATCAGGATATTCTCAAAATATGCTTTGGGGCGATACAATAGCATATGAATTAGCCTATGGAGGCTGGGTAGGAACCGATGCGCTCGGTTATGCACTTTGGGCAGGAGACAGCTGTTCGGTATCAACGCTTCGTTCGTGCGCGGACGGCGATATAACTCCGAATAAAAAGAATGTAGCTGTTACAAGAACAGCAAACGGTTATATATCTGAGGTTTGTATACCGATAGATACGGCTAATACTCTGTACAGTAACTTTTTCAGTAACGGTAATAACTTTAATTTTACGCTTTATCTGAATGATGCTCCGGCCGGAGCTTCATTTGATGGAAACGGTATTGCTTCAGACTTTACATCTGCTTCGTCTTCATGCACTCTTAAAATTACTACGAGCAGCGCAAATGTAACTACCGATCAATTTCATGAAATATACGGCGCAGTCGGTTCGGCAAGCACTGATGAAGGTGCAAATTATGTTACGATCGGCCAGGCGGTTATAAATAAAGCGCCATCTGACCTTGTCCCTGACGACGCAGTGCGTGACGCGGCCTATGATTCATCATACAGACTCAGTTTTTCGGAAACGGTAAATTCCAGAAAGCTCAGCGGAAATGCATATTTTTTGTGGGACAGCAATTATCTTTATATCTATGCAGATATAGATGATCCTGACAGATTTGCACAGATATACAGTCTTGACGATCCATCCAAAAACGATCTTGCAGTATTCAGGGTTTTCGGATCTGACGGAAATACGTGGGCGAAGATCGGTGTGAACGCGACTAATACGGTGAATCCGTCTGAAAATCCAGTTCATACAGACAAAAACGGATATCTTTACGTGATGCAAAGCTCGGACGCGGGAACGGGTCTGTCATCATCTGTAAGCGACAATATAAACGGTAATAAAGCGTTTTATGCAACGCGCCTTAAATCGTCTAACCGCGGATATGCCGTTGAACTTAAAATTCCGATGAACAGCCAGAGTCTCAAAGCAGGGCAGCAGATACGTCTTTCATTCGGCGCACTCGATGTCAACGGGACTTCAGTAAATGAACACGGCGCTTCAGGAACATACGATACCGTTGTGTCTGTTACGCTCCGGAATAAAACAGTATGTACGCATTCATGGGTATATGAAGAACATGAGGCAAGTTGCACAGAAGGCGGATATAGCAGAATCGTCTGTGAAAAATGCAGAACAGTTCTTTCTGAAATTTCGTTTGATCCTGCAGGACATAATTTTTCGAACGGAAGCTGCACGATATGCGGAGCTGCCGGTACGAATGCAGATATACCGGACGGAGATGATATGTCTGTTGCCGGTGATATGAACGGAGACGGAAATGTCGACAGCGATGATGCAATATATTTGAAAAAACATGTGAACGATCCGTTCGAGTACCCTATTTCACAAAGCGGGGATCTTGACGGAGACGGTGAAGTCGGTGAAAATGATGCGGCATATCTTGTCAGATATTTGTTTTCACCTGAGGAATATCCTATAGGATAGACAATTAAAATACAGTCATAAAAAGAAAAACACCTTGCTGTCTGAAATATGTCTGAATATCAGATCATCTGTATCTGATAAAGCAGCATTTTCAGTGTGCAGGGTGTTTTATTTTCAGTCTATTTTACTATTAAGGTTCCTGATGAAGGAAGCTTGTTTTTACGGAGCTTTTTGGGATCCGGTATATCTGAAAGATCGGTTTTGACTTCTGTTATTCTATCATTCTTTTTAAGAGTCATTATTATAGCACCGCGGCTTGAACGTGTCGATTTCTCGACTATGTTTTCGCTGCTTGTTATTAAGCCTCTTCCTGACTCCGATATTATCAGAAGCTCGGCAGGCTCTGTCTCGTAGAAAGCCGCAATGAGCGGTGAATGATCGGAATATGCCCCGGTCAGTTTGCGTCTGTTCGCTTTAGTAACGTAAGCGGAAGCGGGAACGCGGACGGCCGATCCGTTTTCGAATATAAGGACAATACGGTGACTGTCGTTTTCCTTTTCGAGTCTGCACATTGCTGTGCAGCGTTCTCCATCGTCAAATCCGAGCTTTGACGGTACATAGTCGCCGAGTTCTCCGGATTTCAATATATCGAAATCTCCGACATGCGCTTTGTACACCTGAGATCGGTCGGAGAAAAAGAGCAGTTCATCGGTGTTGACGGCGTCGTATTCAAGGACTATAGCGTCACCCTCTTTGAGCTTTTGTGTATCGGTTGCCTTCAGCGAGCGCTGTGAGATCTTTTTAAAGTATCCTTCACGTGTATATATGATATGGTTGACAACCGAATCGTCAGGAGATACATCTTCTTCCGGTTCAAACAACTCATCTTCATAGATTATCTGTGTACACCGCGGCTTTGCATATTTTGCTTTGACAGATTTAAGCTGTTTAGCAATATGCGATTTCAGCTTTCTCTCACTGCTGAGGATCTCTTCTGTTTTTGCAATCTCTGCTTTGAGATCATCTGTTTCCTTCAGTTTGTTCAGAATATACTCCCGGTTAAGGTTTCGCAGTTTGATATCTGCTATAAATTCTGCCTGATCGGTATCGATATCAAAGCCTTCGCAGAGGTTGGGTATAACCTCGCTGTCTTTCTTTGTTTCACGAATTATCTTGATCGCCTTATCAATGTCAAGTATAATTTTTCCGAGTCCCATAAGCAGATGAAGCTTGGCTCGCATTTTATCAAGCTCAAATGTCAGCTCGCGGCTCACGCAGCTCATTCGGAAGCGTATCCATTCGGTGAGTATTTCACCCACTCCAAGAAGTCTCGGCGATCCGTCGATAAGAACATTGAAATTACAGTCGAAGCTGTCCTCGAGCGGAGTACATTTGAATAGCTTTGCCATAAGCTTGTCCGGATCAGTTCCGCGCCGCAGGTCAAGTGTCAGCCGGAATCCGTTTACGTCGATTTCATCACGGAAGTCTGTGATTTCTTTCAGTTTACCTTCTTTTATAAGGGCAGTGAGCTTTTTCATTATAAGCTCTATCGTAGTTGAATACGGTATCTGGAGAATATCGATGCAATTTGCCGACTTGTCATAACGCCAACGTGCGCGCAGTCTGAGGCTGCCGCGTCCGGTGCGGTATATCTCCCTCATCGTTTCGCGATTGTAGATAATATATGCTCCGCCCTGAAAATCGGGTGCTACAAGAATGTCGAGAAGCTGATCTACGGTTGTTTCCGGCGCAAGAAGCATCTGTATTGTCGCGTCGCACAGTTCTGCAAGATTGAAAGAGCAGATCGAACTGGACATGGCTACAGCGATTCCCTTATTAGGAGAGAGAAGAATATTCGGGAATGATGTAGGGAAGAGAACAGGCTCAAGCATTGTTCCGTCATAGTTGTCACACATGTCAACGGCATTCTTGTCGATGCCTCCGAATATTTCAGCGCAGAACGGATCAAGCTTACACTCGGTATAACGCGATGCCGCATATACCATGTCAGATGAATAATGTTTGCCGAATGATCCCTTCGAATCAATAAACGGATGCAAAAGCGTTTCATTTCCTCTTGTCAAACGTACAAGCGTTTCATAAATTGCACCGTCACCGTGAGGATTGAGGCGCATTGTCTGACCGACAACGTTTGCGCTTTTTGTTTTAGGACCTGTCAGCAGTCCCATTTTATACATGGTATAAAGAAGTTTGCGGTGAGCAGGTTTAAAACCGTCGATTTCCGGAATTGCACGGGATACGATAACACTCATTGCATAAGGCATGAAGTTTTTTTCGACTGCGTCGGTTATCGGCTGATCTCTTATTTCGGCAGGCTCTGCGGTGATAGATTCAACTGCAGGCTTTTTATTTTTTGGCATTAATAAAAGCTCCTTTTCTGCAAATGGTCTGATAAGCAATATTGCTTATCAGACCTCAGTTGCGGATTTTCAGATTTTTGTGCCGGGGTTAAATATCAAAGAAAACGGGGAGTACGCTCTTTTGAGCTTATTGCAGCTTCGATAAGTGCTTTCTTTACTTCTTCATCCTCTTCGTTTGTTTCCACAAAGTAGAGTCTGTCTACTTCGCGCTTTGTACCGATCTTTTTAAGTGAGTTGCATGCAGCGATCTTTATTGCTTTATCGTCGTCTGTAATGAGCTTCATGCATGTATTTACGGCAAGCTCATCCCTTGCGATCTTTGACAGCGCGTTGATAGCGAGCAGGCGGACGCTCTGCTCATTTTCTTCGTCTGTAAGTGCTTCGAGTTTGGAAGAGTTTCCGTCTTCAGCCCACTTAGCTATTTTTTCTTCAAGTGTTTTACTTGTGAATATTCCTTTTATACTGTCTAAGAGTCCCATATTATTTATTCCTTTCGAATATATGTTTAAAATATTTTACTTGATTTAATCAGTCCGCAGAATATGCGATCGTCGTCATAAGAGCCATTCTTGTACTTGATGTATCAAGACGGCTGTACTGTACTGCTACAGGTTCATCGCTCTCTAAAAGTATTGCGTACGGAGTATCGCGGGGTATTTCGATACCGCTTTCCGAGCGTATTCTGTCAAGACGTATATGATTTGTGCGACGTGAAGCGCAGATCGCGGAAAATCCCTCCATAGCATCACGGTCTTCAAAGAGAAGCGTAAGCTTTATGTGAGCGTCGCGTTCTCCTGTGTTGATAACGCATATAGCTTCATGGCTCGGCTGTTCGCCTTCTCCGGAGACAGAACTGAGAAATGTGTCCGGAATGAGCCATGTGTTTTTTCCGTAAGCTTTCAAAATATCAGATCCTTTCGTGTCGCAGGGTAGTTATGCAGATTATAGACAGCGACGTTTATCAGTGTCTTTTTCCCTGATATCCGCGGTATTCCTCAGGACCTTCAACGAATTCGATACCGCCGCGGCAGCGCTTCAGATAGTTAAGGGCTGTTATCTGAGACGTCCATTCCATGTCGTCATAGTGTACAGGATCGTGGTAACCCTCGATATCGATGCTGCCTTTGTATCCGTTCTGGAGCAGGACGGTTGCAATATCTGCCCAGTTTGTATCTCCAAATCCGGGAGTGCGGTTCCATGAATACGTATGTATTCCGCGTACGCCGAACTCGCGTATGATATCCCATGCAACGGTGGCATCTTTTCCGTGAACGTGAACGATCTTATCCGCCCACTTGCGCAGCTGAGCTATAGGGTCCATGAGTTGTACGACTGCATGGCAGGGCTCCCATTCGAGACCGAGGCTGTCGCTCGGGATCGCATTGAAGATCATCTCCCATGCCTCGGGACAGAACGCAATATTTGCACCGCTGCAGCCGTTCCAGCCGTTTCCTTCAACGCACATAGGACAGTTTTCAAATCCGATTTTAATTCCGCATGCTTCGGCGCGCTTTGCGAGAGGCTCAAAAACCTTTACAAATGAAGGCATTGTATCCGGAACATTTTTATCCGAAAGTCCGCCTGCGAAAACTCCGATACGGTCGCATCCGAACAGATGCGCACTGTCAATAAGATTTTCGACGCATTTTAAATCGTTCTGATTTTCAATAGGATTACCGTAGAATCCGAGTGCGGAAACAGATCTTCCGTCAAGAACATCATGTACCTGCTTTGAAAATTCTTTCAGATCGGTGAGCGCCAATTCCTGACTGAAATTAAGCTCATAGCATTCAAATCCGTGAGGATTGAGCTGAGGTATCATTTTTACAGAGCAGTCTGCGGGGATAAGTGTTCCGATTTTTATATCAAACATTGTTGAACTCCTTTTCAGTTAAACATTTTTTTATATTCTTTTTTCTCATTTTCATTGCGCTTTAATGCGTGTTTTACGGCAAGCACTATTGCAGCGACAATGAAATAAAGGACTGCAATTACAGCGGATATTATAAGCGCTCCTCTTGTATGTGAGGCGTCTGATAAAACGAGCAGAAAAATCACGAGAAAACTTGCAAGCACTCCTGCACAGTGAAGTACGAGTCTCAGTGCTATATGGAGAGAACGGATGTACAGTATCCGGTTCAGTGCCGCCAATACGATAGAGTAGATGAAAAGAGCCACCAGTGCTTCAAATTGCGGAGCAAAACTGGTTAGTGTTGTTGCAAGACCTGTGAGTGCAAGTGTTATTACGGTAAAAATTATACAGGCAGGCGTTAATATCCAATCAATGAGAATTTTACGCAACATAGCTTATGTTAATTCCTTTCATATCATGAGAAAAGTATATCATATTTATATAAATAAAATGTGTAGAAAATAAGAATATATTACGAATACAAGCTTTTAATGTCGGCTGCAGCTGTTATTTAAACAAAAACAGCATTTGAAAGAAGCATGTAGCATACAGTGCCTGAGACTATACTTAACATTGAATTACGTTTCCATACATAAAGTGCAGCGGTAAGCAGACAGGAAATAAGCTCGGGGAGAGCATACGGATAAGTCAGCGGTTCAGCTCCGCGAAGACAGTAAACTACAAGCATACCCATAACTGCGTACGGAAGCGATTTTCCGAGTTGTTCGGCGAATTTCGGAAGCTTACGGTTTTTGAACAGTACAAACGGAAGAAAACGCAGAATCAGCGTGACGGCAGATATAACCGCTATTATGAGTGATGAATGGAGTACGTTCATGTGTGACCACCGTCCTTTCCGCGGATATTAAGCAATGTGAGTATAAGCGCTATAACGATCATAGAAGGAATGAGAAAATTATCACGTCCGAATATCAGCAGGCAGACGATCGACGAGATCACGCCGACGGCGGCATAGATATGATTTTTGTTTGTCAGCCACTGGTCCGTAAAGATCGTAACAAACAGTGCTGTAAGGGCGAAGTCAATACCTCCTGTAGAAAAAGGAATAATACCTCCGAGCAGCGAGCCGGCAATACTTCCTGCGATCCAATATATTTGATTGAACAGCGACAGAAAGAAATATCCGTCGGTACCGTCCTCTCCGCTGTCAGAACATAAAAGCGAATATGTCTCGTCTGTAAGCGAAAATATAAGATACGGCTTTTTTGCTCCGGCATTTTTATATCTGTCAAGCATGGATATTCCGTAGAACAGGTGCCGTGCGTTTACAGCTAATGTGGTTATAACGGCAGAAATGAGCGAAGCACCGCCTGAAAGCAGGTCGACGGCAAGATATTGCATTGATCCGGCATATACAAATACGCTTAGTGCAACTGCCCATAACACACCGAATCCCTTGCTTTGAAGCAGGATTCCGAAGCCTGCTCCTAGAACGAGATAACCTGCCATTACCGGAAGCGATTTTATAAAAGCTCTTTTTATGATTTTTTTCTTTGTGTTGTTCATAAATCTGCCTTTTGTGTATTTCAAAGTAATGATTCTGTGCATGTTAGATCGCGGCAAGCACTGTAAAAATATACTGCATCAATTAATATAGCATATTGCGTCATATTTTGTCAATGGAGTATCATTTATTTCTGTTCTTTTTTATGTATAACGGACAGCGATTCTTTAAAAAGGAATTTTGCTTTAAAAGTGTTGCAAAAATTACGTATTTATGGTAAAATAAGAAAACATATATTTTCTAATAAACAATTTAAGGAGTTGATACTTTTTTATGGACGCGGACGGGAACATACGAAGTTTGTCCGAGCGTATAAGCGGCGAGCCTGCCGAAGGTATACTCGGACTGATTCTTTTGTTCATTATCTTCGTAATATGCGGAGCATTTTTCAGTGCTGCGGAAAGCAGCTTCTCATCAATGAATAAGATTCGCATCAAAGCCAAGGCAGATGACGGAAACAAACGCGCAAAAAACGCTATTCGTATTGCGTCGGATTTTGATAAGCTTCTTACGACAATGCTCATAGGCAATAATATAGTTAATATTGCTTCTGCATCGATAGCTACGCTTATCGCAACAAAGCTGTTCGGTACTTCCGACAGGGTTACTTTGCTTTGTACTGTTATAACCACACTGATTGTTTTTTTGTTCAGTGAAATGATTCCGAAAAGCTTCGCCGGAGATCGCAGCGAAACGTTCGCGCTTTTCAGCGCACGTATATTATCTGTTCTGATGAAACTGTTTACACCACTGTCTGTGCTGTTTACATGTATTTCATCGGTTTTTACAAAATTACTGTCACGGTTTTTCAAAGCCAAGGACGAACCTTCAATAACCGAAGACGAACTTTACGATATTATTGATACGATCGAAGAAGAGGGCGTTATGGATGAAGAGCAGGGAGATCTGTTTAAGTCTGCACTCGATTTTTCACAGACGTATGCCCGCGACGTTATGACAATGCGTTCTGATATCTGTGCGATAGACGCTAATCTTTCAAATGAGCAGATCCTTGATATAGTTCATGAATCGATACATACACGTATCCCGGTTTATGACGGAACGATAGACAGAATAATCGGAATACTTCATGTGCGCAATTTTATAAGGGCGTATATAAAGAATCATGATGTAAGTATAAAGTCGCTTCTTATGCCGACTTTCCGCGTAAGTCCGGACGCGATGATCGACGACCTGCTTTCTGAGATGAGACAGCATAAGTTTTATATAGGCGTTGTATCTGACAGTGACGGAAAAACTTTAGGGATCGTTACTATAGAGGATTTCCTTGAGGAGCTTGTCGGAGAAATATGGGATGAGGATGACGTTATAGATAACGATTTTATAAAACTCGGCGGAAACAGATTCAGGGTAAGTACACACCTCGGTATACGTGAGGCATTTTCGCGTGCCGGAGCGGAACTTCCGCAGATGAGGTATCCTGAACGACCGATTCTCTCACTCATACTTGAACATTTCGGAAGACTGCCTGATGAAGGCGAGTTGTTTGTTTTCGGCAACATTGAAATAACTGTTGAAGACGTTGAAAACGGAAAAATCGAATATGTTCTTATGCGCAAGATGTCTGACGGCGAACCGGCAGAGGGGAGGGAATGATCATGGGATATTTAGTTATCATATTGTTTATGATTATCCTTTCTGCATTTTTTTCTGCGTCTGAAATATCTTTTAATGCGTCAAATAAAATGCGTCTTAAGAAATCAGCAGAGGCGGGAAATAAGGCGGCGGCGCTTGCCTGCCGCATCAGCGATGACTTTAAATCGGCGCTTTCCGCAATACTTATCGGAAATAATCTTGCCAATATAGCTGCTTCTACCGCTGCTACCGTTCTGACGATGGAAATGCTTCTGAAACTTGGAACACCCGGAAGCGACGGACTGGCCTCGCTGATCTCAACCGCAGCTATGACAGTGCTGATTCTGATTTTCGGGGAGATTGTCCCGAAGATAATTGCGAAGAACAATGCAGACGTTTTTGTATGTTTTTTTGCATATCCGATAAATATTCTTACAAAAATTCTCTATCCGCTCGTATGGATCGTTATGCGCCTCATCGGACTGCTTTCAAGACTGTGGGGCAGTGACAGCGAGGATGTACCTACCGTTACTGAAGAAGAGCTTTCATCAATAATTGAAACGGTCGAAGAAGAAGGCGTTATTGACGAGGAAAAGAGCGATCTTTTGCAGTCAACACTTGATTTTCGTGATACTACGGTAGAAGAAATCATGACGCCCCGAGTAGATATGACGACATTTGATATTTCCGATAGTTATGAAGAAATAGAGCAAGTAATAGACCGGTCCTGTTTTTCCCGTATACCTGTATACGAGGATTCGATAGATAATATTATCGGTATTCTGTTTTTAAATCATTACTATAAAAATGTTACTTCCTATGAGCAGCAAAGCAGTTTTGATCTGAAATCACTGCTTATGAAGCCTACGTTTATACACAAAACTATGAAACTTCCGAATGCACTGTCTTTGCTTCGTGAGCGTAAAACTCATATGGCGATCGTAACCGATGAGTACGGAGGCACGATCGGACTTGTTACCATAGAAGATATGCTCGAAGAACTTGTCGGAGATATATGGGATGAGTCTGATGAGATCGTGAACGAATGTGTACAAACAGGGCCGAACACTTATGAAGTGTCGGGCGATATGAATATCGACGATTTCTTTTCGGAAATTGAGTTTGAACCAAAGGATTTTGAGTGCGAATATTCGACTATGGGCGGATGGGCAATCGAAATGCTGAATGCAGATCCTCATGTCGGAGACAGCTTCATTTATCCTGAAAATGATGACAGCGATGAGGAGGACGAAGGAGAAGAAAATGTCCGGCTGTTTATTGCTGTATCGTCAATGGAAGATATGCGTGTGACCGGACTTACCGTGCTTGTTACACGCAGCGATCAAAGCGCAGGATCAGATGAATGATGAAGTGCGGTAAATCTGCGAACTCTTGAGCAAATCTAATATTGATTGAATAAAAAACTAAAGCCGTTCCGTGTTTTTACGCAGAACGGCTTTAATAATAATTATGTATCAGGTTAGATTGAATGCAAAGCATAAATCAGTTGATCACCTGTTTTGCGTTTGATTACAGTGCTGTTTTTATTGTGATTCCGATTATCTGATTTCATATCAGTCATTGAGTATAAGCTTTGCCTTTTTAAATGCCGTAACGAGTATCGGAATGAGGATTATGTGCAGGATGATTCCCGGAACGGCATTTGTTACCGCGCCTGCTATAAAAGCAGAAAAGGGGAACTGCGTATTGGTGAATCCCGCGAGTACGAACCGGACGGCACCCCATACTATCCGTCCTCCGATCATGGACATTATTAGTGTAATATATATGTAGGGCAGCTTTTTCGGCAGTTTCTTATACATTATTCCGGACATAAAGCCATATACCGCAAGCTCAAATGCCATTGATATTGCCATCGGGAATAAAGCCGGCATATGGAATATAGCAGAACGCAGAAGCGGAGCGACCGCTCCTACTATAAGCCCGTAAGGCCAGCCGCACAGAAAACCGCACAGAAACACCGGTATATGCATAGGGTTCAGCGCATTTCCGATCTCAGGTATCTGTCCTGTAAGAAACGGGAGTACAAGTGCGAGTGCAAGACATGCGGCAGAATATGCCGTTTTTTTGATGCGTAAAGAGTTTTTGTTCATATTATTTATCCTTTCCGACAAGAAGAACCCGAGCCACCGGACGCAATCAAAGATTGCGGGTGGGTACCCCGAAACCTTGTTTTTTCAAAATAAAAAGATACCGTCTTATCTCCCCGCTCGGCGGAAGAAAAACGATATCTTCATGATATCAACTGTTTTATTATCTATAGAATCAAAAAAGAAATACGCAGGACTTCTGTCCCGAAACCCGCCTTCCTGACGAATTTTTTATTATGATAGCATATTTATATGCAGAAGTCAAGAAGATATTTGTAATTTATTTTATTTATATGAAAAATCCGAAATAAACGGTAAAATAAAGTTTTAGTGTTGAAATTTAAAGAGCTTACTTATATAGCATCCTTTGAGATAAGTTTTCCGATTTGGAATATAGCATCTGAAAGCAGATCGGAGAGGGACGTATTTCCGACGCCGGCTATAAATGTATCGCATTTGTTTATCGGTATTAATATTCTCTTTGCGTTGCTGCTTCCTATTGCAGCAGCCATGCTCGGAGTTACTTCTCCCATAAGTGCGTCTGCGATTACGATTCCGACAGGACCGACGATTATATCCGCTTTGCGGCTTGTCACTGCCGCTGCGTTTTCTCCGGTGGCGGCGGTGACCGATCCGCCTTTGAGCATATTTGCTGTGGCTATACTGTTTGTGCCTACGGCGTAAAGCTCTGCGTCGGGATATGCTTCGCCGATCAATTTAACAAGTTGCCTGCCGATATTTCCGCCCTGACCGTCTACTATTAGAATTTTCATAAAACTGTCCTCTCAATGTATTTGGAAAATTTAAATTTATATAAAATTATTTTGGATATGAAGTGCATTCGGTTTGACGAATAATCACAGTTTAAAAGCACCTGAATTTTCCTTATGTGTTGTTTGTATTAAATCAGTCCCGGAAAATAGAATACATTTCCGGGACTGATTCACACTGCGTTTTACAATTTTTTATTAGAGACGAACTTCTTTGCCTGTTCTTGCAGATTCATAGATACCGTCAAGAATTTTGATCATGTCAAGACCCTGCTGAGGTACGTAGTCAGGTTCTCTGCCGTCAAGAATGATTTCTGCAAAATGACGGAGCGCACGGTCATGTCCGTTGCCCATTTCGCCGAGTTTAGGTTCGAAGTCGAATACAACTCCGTCTTCCTCGCCGAATATCTTAACGCCGCCGTTGTCGTACCAGGTGAATCCCGCTTTTGTTCCGCGGAGTTCTACGAAACGCTTTTCTTCTTCGATATTTGAAGCCCAGCTGAACTCGAGCTGGAGGCATGCGCCGTTTTCAAAGCGGATGAATCCCATTGCGAGATCTTCAACATCGAATGTTCCGCCCTGAACGGAATCGCCATATGCGGAATGCTCGGAATCGCTCTCTGCATCGTTTCCTGCAAACTTTGAGTATGTGCATCCTGATACAGATACCGGCTTGGGATTGCCCATGAGCCAGATGGAAAGGTCGATCATGTGTACGCCGAGGTCAATCAGAGGACCGCCGCCGCTTCTTGCTTTGGTGGTGAACCAGCCGCCCTTGCCGGGAATACCGCGGCGGCGGATCCATCCGCAGCGTCCGCAGTAGATCTCTCCTGTTTTTCCTTCAGCTATATACTTCTTCAGGTACTGTGAGTTGGGATAGTAGCGGTTATTGCGCATGACCATCATGACCTTGCCTGCTTTTTCTGAAGCTTCCTTCATCTTCAGCTGCTCTGAAGCGTTAATAGCATCGGGCTTTTCAGAGAATACGTGACAGCCATGTTCGAATGCGAAGACAGCGATTATAGAGTGAAAGTCGTTAGGAGTTGCAATGTCAACTGCGTCGAGGTCTTCCTTTTCGATCATTTCCTTGTAGTCGGTGTAGACCTTTGTTCCTTCAAGATGATGGCGTGCAATGATCTGCTCGCAGCGCTCGGGAATAAGATCGCAAAGCGCAACTATTTCTCCTCTGGGATTGGCTGCCCATGAATCGCTGTGAACATTGCCCATACCGCCGAGTCCGACGATACCGACTCTGAGTTTCTTTTCCATAATAATTACCTTGTCCTTTCATCATCGCGCATATGTCTTGATTTTAGTTTTGCGCATGGAAACCGGAATCGGTTTCAGTAAATTTAGATGAATTGTTTTTGCGCCGGGGTATACCGCCCGGTGACGACATCTCATTATAAATATATAAATGACGATTATCATCATGCATATAATACCAAATTTCGGACTTTGTGTCAAGCTTTTTTATTTTAATTTAAAATAACTTTTGCTTGTTTTTGTTTTGAGATCGGAAATATATATAAAGGTATACCCGAAATAGCGCAAAACGCCATTCGAGTATACCTTCTGAAGCTTTATTTTAATTTTAAATCAAAAGAATATCAGTCTTCAACAACGATATCGCAGATCTTTTCATTGCAGTTGGGGCAGTTCAGAGAATCCTTGAGCATGTCCTCGGTTGCGTAGATCTTGTCGTGGCAGTGAGGGCATTCGATCTCATAAAGATCGTCATCATCGTCGTCGCAGTCACAGCAATCGCAGTCGCAGTCATCGTCATCTTCACAGCAGCCGCATTCGATATCATCATCGTCGTAAACGTATTCCTCAAGCTCTCCGAGATCGTGATCAAGCTCTTCGACATAATCGTTTGTAACGTCTGTCTTCATATCAAGATCCTCAAGTGCATGAGCAAGGTCGTCCACGATATCGACGAGCTTTGAGATAACATTACCCTCGCTCGATTCGGTGTCGAATTTCATGCCTTCCATAACGCCTTTAAGAAAAGCTACTTTTTCTGTTATATTCATATCATTCGATCCTTTCCGCGTCAAAGACGCTGTGGCTGTAATGGCTTAAACTCTCTTGAGATATTCGCCTGTTCTTGTGTCGATGTTAAGAACATCTCCGATATTTATAAAGAGCGGAACCTTGATCTGAGCGCCTGTCTCAAGCGTTGCGGGCTTGGTAGCACCTGTAGCTGTATCTCCCTTGAAGCCGGGCTCTGTATCGGTAACTTCGAGGTCAACGAACATAGGCGGCTCGACACCGAATACATTTCCTTTGTAGGATATGATCTTGCACATCATGTTTTCTTTTACGAACTTGAAGTTGTCGTCGAGCTTGTCTGCACCGATAGGAAGCTGCTCGTATGTCTCATTGTCCATAAAGTAGTAAAGATCGCCGTCGTTATAAAGATACTGCATCTCTTTTCTTTCGACATATGCGTTCTCGAATTTATCTGTGGGGTTGAAAGTCTTTTCGATAACGGCTCCGGTAATAACGTTGCGGAGCTTAGTTCTTACAAACGCTGCGCCCTTGCCGGGTTTCACGTGCTGGAACTCGATTACCTGCAATACGTTTCCTTCCATTTCGAATGTAATGCCGTTTTTGAAATCGCCGGCTACTACCATATTGTTTATCCTCCGTAGATTATGATTATTGATTCTGCTATGCGCATTATTAGATAAATTATAACACAGCAGGAACGCTTTGTCAATAGTCCGAAATCGCGGTATGGAATTTTTTCGGATATTTTCGCGGCTTAGCGGTGTGTTATATACTTTTCGGTAATTTCGTGTATCAGATACACAGCTCCGTAAGTTCTTTGGGGCAGTCTGTGAGAATAGTTGCGCTTCCGTCCTCTTCGATATATGCCATGTCTTCGATACGCACTCCGTATTTTCCTTCGATGTAGATACCGGGTTCTATGGTGACTACATGTCCGGGAGTGAGTTTCGTCTTAAGATTCTTAGCAGGAGAAAGCCGCGGCTCTTCGTGAATAAACAGTCCGACACCGTGTCCGAGACTGTGACCGAAGCAAGGACCGTATCCCGCTTCGGTAATTATATCGCGTGCGACCTTATCTGCGTCGAAGCATTTGTATCCTGCGCGGAGAACCTTTTCGGCTTCAAGCTGTGCGCGGAGAACGGTATTATAGATAAGTTTCATTTCTTCGTCGGCTTTGCCGATACATACGGTACGCGTCATATCTGAACGGTATCCGTCGACTTCGGCGCCGTAGTCCATCGTAAGAAATCCTTTTTCAAGCGGAATATTTCTCGGAACACCGTGGGGCAGCGAGGACGCTTTGCCGGATACGGCAATCGTTTCGAATGAAATTCCGGTGGCTCCCTGACTTCTCATAAAATATTCAAGCTCGAGAGCTACCTCTACCTCTGTTCTCTCGGGAGAAATATAGTCGAGAATATGATCGTATGCTTTCTCTGCGATACGCTGAGCGGCGACTATAAGCGCCACTTCATCTTTGTCCTTGAACTCACGCAGTGTATCAACCATGCCTCCGGCCTCGGTAAACTCAATCTCAGGATATGCATTTTTCCATTCGGCAAGCTCTGCGCATGTCATGAAGCGGTCTTCAAAATATATGCGTTTTATACCGTGTTTTGCAAGATATTCCGAAGCGCATTTTTTGCCGCCCTCGAGCATAACTACTGTTGAGGGAGCTTTAACTGTTGCGCGTGCTGCTTCAATATATCTGAAGTCGGCGAAAACATAACAGTTTTCGTTTGTGACAAGAGCATATCCGTCGGTGTAATTGAAGCCGGACAGCCATCTTATGCTTTGAACGCAGGTAAGGAGTATGGCCTCTCCGTTTTTGACAAGAGAAGTGATCTTTTCGAATTTTGTTTTCATGATACGGTTCCTTTCATATATTTTATAGATTTATGACATGCATTATCGGCTTAGAGACTGTCCGAATGTACACTTTTTTAGCGTAAGTGCATCGTCTGCCTGTGTTCCGTCGGATTCACAGATGATTCGCGGAGACAGGGAATAGTGAGCGATCGCTTCTGCAAGCGGCTCGTACGGTGGGCCGTATACCGTGTCTGAAAAAGTCAGATGCTTTTTTTCACCCTTATCGGTGAATTCTATCTTTGAGAAATGACAGTGAAGATTCTGCGCGTATTTATCACCGAGTTTATCACCGATCTTGTCGAATACCGCTTTGTAATCGTCTGCTGTTTTGAAAAATCCTCCGACATTGCGTGCATTTACATGGCCGAAATCAATAACGGGGCAGAGTATATCTCCGATTTTGCAAAGTTCAATAACTTCGTTGATCGTTCCGAGCTGATTCAGCTTGCCCATTGTTTCGAGTCCGATCCTTACCCCGGCAGGATTTTTTATCTCGCACAGTGTCTTATAAAGAGTATCGCGTGCATAATCCATCGCCTGCTCGCGCGATATCTTTGCTGCGCTTCCTGTATGAACGACGATTATATCCGCGCCGAGCCACGTCGCGGCGTCAATGCTTTTCTGTATATAGTCGATGCTTTTCAGCCTTTTTTCGAGTTCGACTCCTGACAGAGATATATAATACGGAGCATGCAGTGACATGCTGATACCGTTTATCTCGGCTTCTTTTCTGATTGCTTTGAAGGATTCTTCGTTCCCGCGGACGCCGTTTCCGCACTGATATTCATATGCGTCCAGTCCGATTCCGGCTAACCATGCCGGAGCCTCGACGGTTCGTTTGAATCCTGCGGCATAAAAGCTTTCCGAATTTCCGGCAGGGCCGAAAAGCGGTTTTGTACGATTTGACATTACTTTAGATCTCCGTTCCGCCGCAGTCGTGCGGCAAAAATTAACTGCTCAAAAATTTATTAATCGGTAGGATATTAGTTTAATACATTTATATATTTTTTGCTATGACGATTGCTTTCTTTTATAAGCATGAAGAAACGGACGCTCTAAAACACGCTTTGAGCGGGTAAGAATGTCGGTCCTGTCTTTTATGGGTTTTACAAGAATACAGTATGTTCCGGCGAGTCTGCCTGAGAGAACATCGGTAAATATCTGATCTCCGAGCATAACTGTTTCGTGCGGTTTGACTCCGAGTTTGTCCATCAGTATGGCAAGCGGTTTTTTTGACGGTTTGTGTGCATCGGCAATTGCCGGATATGAGGTTTGAGCGTTGAAGGCAGTAACCCGCTCTGTACAGTTATTGGAGACGAGTGCGACCGAAATGCCTGCCTTGCGTATTTTTTCGTACCACTCCGAAACGCTTTCCGTCGGTACAGGCTCGCTGTACGGTACAAGTGTATTATCTATATCGCTGATGATTGCACGGATGCCTGAATTTTTCAGCGCTTCAATGTCTATATCATATATTGTGTCGGTATACAGATCAGGTATGAAATTCTTAAAAAACATGTTGAAATGCTCCTGAATTAAGCTTTGACAGCTAATATACTCTTTTTGTCAGTAATCGGAATAACGGTTTCCGGAAAAACAGTTTCCGGATCGCGGGAGCATGCGCTCAGAATATAATCGCCGAGATCATAGCTTTTAAGCGGAAGGCTGAGTCCGTCAGATGTGATAACCGATTGTCCGTCTGAGGAACTCTTAAAACTGTTTCTCGGTTCGGTAAATCCGCGCCCTGTAAGCTTCATATAGCTTTCTCTTGCCGTCCAGACTGTGCAGAATTCACGCTCCAGGCCGTTATTACAGCATGATAAACGTCCATATTCATTCTCATGAAAAAAACGTTTTGCAATTTTCAGAGCGGATGAATTGTCGGTTTTCAGTACCGATTCTATATCTATTCCGCATGGACATTCCGATATAGCACATGCAGCATATTTTCCGCTGTGAGAAATACTGAGATGAAGGTCTTCGATATTCGTATACGGCATTCCGTATTCGTTTCTGCCGATTTCAATCGACCGTTCTGAGTATCCGAGCGGAGCGAGCAGTATATCGAGCGCAAGCGCCGCGCCGATACAAAGACGCTTGTCGTTTTCATTGCGCAGTGAATCCGCTTTTTTTCTTCGCGTGTCGGATACATGCTCCAAAGCGTGCATGTAAAAATCGGCTTCTGTGAGCGCGGATGTATCGATCACGCATATTTTTATTTCTGTCATTTGCCGAATGACATATCGCCTGTAAAGGCGTATGACGTATTTTGGGAGGATATTTCGTTATAACTCGCTTCGGATGAGACATATGTATTTACATCGGCAGACGGTGATGATACGGATCGTGCAAGAAAGAAGTAAAGTGCAGACGAAATTGCACCGAGTATCATGAGCAGCGCGAGAAAGCATGCGAGAACACGTGTTATATATGTTACTGTCGGAGTTTTTGGCTCTTTCTTTACTGTTTTGGTTTCAAATACGGCTTTCTTTTTACTTTTTGACATTTTAATGCATTATCCTTTTTATTTCAGATTAGAGTTTTGAATTTCTTACAGCCGAAAGCAGAGCAGCCAACGCAGATTTTACTGCCAGTGCCCGGATGTGATCCCGTGAACCGATGAGATTACATTTAATTATGCTGCCGCATACCCCGTTTTCCTCTTTGAATTCACCGCATAACTGTGCGGACGAATGGAGCATGAGCGGATATTTGTCGCTGCTTGCAGATCCCGCGCGGGAAGCAACTGCTATATATACAAGTCCCACCGGTTTTTCTTTTGTTCCGCCTCCCGGACCTGCTATACCGGTCAGTGACACGGATATGTCGGAATCTGTCAGCTTTATAGCTCCGCACGCCATTTCCCGTGCTGTCTGCGGAGAAACGGCTCCGAACCTTTCAAGAGTTTCTTTACGTACTCCGAGCAGCTTGTTTTTTATTTCATTGGAATATGTGACAGCTCCGCCGTCGAACACTTCGGACGATCCCGGAACAGCGGTAATCGCGCCTGCGGTCAGACCGCCTGTGCAGGATTCGGCTGTTGTAAGCTTTATTCCGGATGCTGCCGCCTCATGTACTACAGTTTCAGCGAGCGTCGTATCGACTCCGTAGATATATTTTCCGACCGGAGATTTGCAAAGTTCGTTTATAGCTTCGCCGCATAGCTTAAGAGCATCTTCCGGACTGTCTGCGCGTGCAGTTACTCTTATGCGCATGTCTCCTTCGCCGCAATAAGGTGCGATCGTAGGATTGAGCGAAGCTTTCATTTTATCAGCAAGTAAGCTTTCGGCAGCAGATTCTCCGATTCCGAAGATCTCTGCATTTTTTGATATCATAAATCCGCCGGATCGCGCAGAAAGATACGGCTCGGCATAATTTATAAACATCGGCTTCATTTCACGCGGAGGTCCGGGAAGCAATATAAGCGTTTTTGTATCGGACGAAGCTCCGTTGTACAAAAGCTCCTCATCGGTTGTTCCGATGATCTCGGCAGGAATCTCCAAAGCAATGCCCGGAGCGGTTCCGTGATCGTTCGGAAACACGGTCGCGCCTTCGGGTATCATGGCCTGCTTTATATTGTTATCGGTCATAACGCTTCCGGCACTCCTGAAGAATGCTTTTATTCTTTCGAGTGACGGCTCATGAAGAAAGGTTTTGACGTTTGCAATTTCCGCGGCGGTCTCTTTGGTAAGGTCGTCGTATGTCGGGCCGAGTCCGCCTGTGAGTATTACAAGATCGCATCTCCGGAGGGCCTTTTTTATGCACAGGGAAAGGCGGGAAGCGTTATCGCCGATAACGCCCTGATAATATTGAGATATTCCGAGCGCCGACAGACGCGATGAGATAAATGCTGCGTTTGTGTTTACTATGTCACCGATCAGTATTTCGGTTCCGACGCAAAGAATTTCAGCCGTTTTAATAACTGTCATATATATTCCTCTTTGGCATTTTAAGTTAAGCGTGATTTAAGTTTTAATAAGATGAAAGTTTTCTCTTTACGTTTTATTAATTTTACCATGAAATAATGTATAAATCAAGCGTATTTGTAAAATAAAGTACCCCCATTGAGTCATCGGTATTGTGTTAAAACAGCCCTGCCGCGGAGGAAGAGCTGTTTTAACAGGAGCTTATTCTTTATAAAAAACTTTTGTTCTGACCTGAAAGATAAGAGCTTTTACAGGTCGGGAAAGATCACACCTGCTTTTCTTTGCTCTTATTTTTTGACAATATATTTTTGTTACGAATACGTGATATAACATATATTATGGCAGGAAGTATCGTAACGGTAAGACAGATGTATGCAAATGAATCGCCGATTGCATCAAATACAGTGAGATCGCTTTTCATTAAAACGTCTCCGTATATGTATCCCTCTTCGTTTGTTCCGATACTTTCTGTAACGATGCCTGTAGGGGTTATAACTGCGGAAATTCCGGTGCTTGCGGCACGCACTATGTATCTGCCTGTTTCAATCGCGCGCAGAGAGGCGTGAGCAAGGTGCTGTCTTGTTGCAGCAGATTCGCCGTACCATGAATCGTTTGTAGACAGGATGAGCAGCTGTGCGCCGTCAAGAACTGAATCCCTTGCAAGTTCTTCATATATGGAATCAAAACAGATAAGTCCGCCGAGACGTCCTACGAGGGTCAGAGTTATTTGTGTACTGTCACCTGGGGTTATGTCGTTTCCCGCAAGGTTCATGTCTGTAAGCAGAGGCAGTACATGAGACAAAAGACCGCTCATGGGAATAAATTCACCGAAAGGGACAAGCTTTCGTTTACGGTATGTATTTTCTGCTTCCGTACCGTCGTGCATGAACGTGTAAAGTGAGTTATAGGTTTTAGAGGAGCGGTTTCCGTCGCTGTCGTATTCATTCTCCGTTTCAAAAGCGCCTACAACTATGATCGTTCCTGTATCTGCTGCAATCGCTTTGATTTTTTCTTTGTAGGACTCGTAATAATCGAGATCTACGTTTATAACCGATTCAGGCCATACTACGATTTGCGGCTCACAAACTTCGATTGCTTCCTCGGTAAGCCCTATATACAGATCCAGCATATCTGCAGATGACATTGTGTTCCATTTTTCGGATGCAGATATGTTTCCCTGTATCAAAGCTACTCTGACCGTCTTTCCTTCTTTTTCATCGAGAGCGATATGAAGTATTCCGAAACAGTAATTTATCACCACGAGTATTACCGCTGTGACTACATATATGTTTTTACGGTAGAATCCGGATCTTACCTTTTTTTGCGTGAGTTTTTCTCCGGGAACGAGTTTGCGGTAGCGTCCGGAATGTTTATCCTTCTTTTTCGAGGATGCTTCTTCCTTTGATTTTCCGTTTTCGGTGAATCCTAAAACAATAAGACCGTTTACAAGTATTATAAGGAACGAAATAAATAGGGACCCGAAAACTGATGCGCTTTGAACGGTCTGGAGACTTCCGCTTTGTGTCAGGGCAAGTCTGAAAAATGGAACTCCGAGCCATGTCTTTGTCTGACAAAGTTCAAGTGCGGTAAAGGCCGCTGCAACAAATACGGGAACTGTCCATTCTCCGAATCTTGTGCGCAGACGCGAACAAAGCTTTGTCAGCGGAGCAAGAAGCGCGATCCATGCAGCTTGCAGCAGAGTTAGTCCTATCCAGCACAGAGCGATTGTGACAATTGCTCCGGGCTTTGAAAATCCTGCAAAATCCATCGGATAAAGTTCGGTAAACCAGTGGTAGGATATGCCGTAATATCCGATTCCCCAAAACAGTGCATAGCGATAAAGCGGCTTTTTTTTGATTATCAGCCATAAAAGCGGTGTGACTGAAAACCACGACAGAATATACAGGTCAGGGAACAGCAGGGGAAGCGCTGTTATTATTCCTGAAAGAAATGATATCAGAATGTACATTTATCAAATTCCTTTAAAAATCTGATTTTCCGAGGATCAAGATCTACCGAGTATGTCTTGCCCTCAAGTGTGAGGCTGTATGCGTAAAGTGCCTGATGTTTGTATCCGAGCTTTTTGTCATCGCGGTTTATTCCGTATTTTCCTTCTCCGAGTAGAGGGTGTCCTGCAGCTTGCATCTGTGCGCGGATCTGATGTGTTCTTCCTGTTATAAGAGTTACTTCTAAAAGGGAGAGACCGTTCTGCTGTGCAAGTGTGCGGTAATCGGTTATCATAGTGCGTCCCTGCGGAGTTTTTCTTTCTCCTGAGTGGACTTTTACGATTCCTCGTGAGCTGTCTTTCTCCATCCATCCGGTCAAGCGGCCTGATTTCGGCTGCATATTTCCGTGTACTGCACAGAGATATTTTTTTGTCACTTTTCCGGCACGTATTTCTTCGTTTATTCTCCGAAGCGCTTCGGCAGTTTTTGCAGCTATGACGATCCCTCCGGTGTTTCTGTCTATTCGGTTGCAAAGCGCGGGTGAAAAGCTTCGTTCTGAATCGGGATCATATTCTCCTTTGCGGTACAGATATGCTTTGATATGTGTTATCAGTGTGTCACGGTCATCGATCGTACTTCCGCCTTCCGTACTGCAATCGCCCCCGTGAACGGCCATTCCCGGACGTTTATCGCACAGTAGGATCTCATCATCCTCGTATATTACGGAAAGTGATGGTGTGACAGAGGTGAATATACGGTCCGGATTTGTTCCGAACAGATCTTCCGGAAGAAATAATTCAACCGTGTCCCCCTCGCACAGCATTACAGCCGGTTCGGTGCGCTTTCTGTTTACTTTGATCTTTTTTGTACGTATGGATTTGTACATAAGAGATTTAGGTAAAAGAGGGATACTTTTTGAAAGATATTTGTCGAGCCTCTGACCGCTGTCGTTTTTGTTTATTGTGAATGTTCTCAAGTGCTATACCGTTCCTTTTTAATGTTTCGGTTATCGGAAATATATTCAGACCGTATAGTGGCGGCCGGGTGCTTTTCTGAAAAAATACACAAATATTATAAACTTAAATTATTGACAAACTTTGCACTTTTTATTATAATAATAAAAAATATATGTATTGTGCAGATGATCTTGCATAATATATGAAAATACTGAAAGGTGTATCTGATAATGAAAATTCTTTTTCAGGGAGACAGTATAACCGATGCAAACCGCCTTATGACTGAGGACGGATTCGGGAACGGATATCCGCACTATGTTGTCGGAATGCTGACCGAAAAGTATAAAGATATAGACTTTGAATTTGTTAACCGCGGTATAAGCGGGAACCGCTGCGAACATCTTCTTGCACGTTGGCAGAGCGATGCGGTCGATATTGATCCGGATATTATTTCAATACTTATCGGTGTAAACGACTGTTGGTTTTACGAGGATAAGGAAGCGAAAATGCCGGATGAATACTTTGAATATTGTTATCGCAGTATTCTTGATGATATAAAGAATAAAACGCATGCTAAAATAATTATGCTTGAACCGTTTCTTATAGATGCGCCGGGACTTCCTGGGATACGTGCCGATGTAAGCATGAAAACACAGGTGGTTCGCCGGCTCGCAAGAGAATATGCAGATGCTTATATTCCGTGTGACGGAATATTTGCAGAGGCTTCTATTCATAAAGATCCTGCATATTGGTCTGATGATGGTGTTCATCCCTCGCCCGCAGGAGCAGAATTGCTTGCAAGGCATTATGTTGACACAATATCTCCGATTATTGAAGAGCTTTGCACTGAAAAATAAGAAGCGAACAAGAAACGAATAATAAACTGCTGTATGTGATTGCGGTTGGTTATTTGAATAGTGATAAAAGCAGTCATACCGGACAGATAATAAGTCTGTCTTGTATGACTGTTTTTAATGTGTTTTGATGCTTCTGAGATTTTGTTTTAAACAGTCGGAATTTATACAGGAAGCTTATTTCTTTTCAACACTTGAATCGGTTATTTTGAAGATCATTCCGTTTTTTCTTCCGAGCTGTTCAAGCTGCGATGAAAGCTTATCCTTGTTTGCTTCCAGTGCGCGCACTATAAGGTCATCCTTAGTGCTTTTAGGCATCTTTGAAATTATTGCTTTTGCGGAAGCTGCTCCGAAAGATCCGGGGGATGAAAAAAGTCCCGCAAGGGAAGAGAGCGCTCCGCCGTTTTCTTTAAGATGTTCTGAAAGCAACGGCATTAGTGCTTCTGCTGTAGCACCGTAGTCGATATCGTCTATCTGTATTTTGATTTCGATCATTTAATGATATCCTTTCTGACTGAGTGTGAGCTATTTAATTATATGTGTTTTTAACCGCAATATTTAAATTTATTCCACAAAAAGAAAATAAGTTTTATTTGCACATAATATGACTTAGGCATAAGAGAATAATTTGTACATATTTCCGTATTGCGCAAGTCGCGGTTTTGTGGTATAATAACCTCACGATATATACCGAAGCTTTGCTGTGCAAATCTTCGGACATCTGAGAGAACATTGAATCATCAATTTGAGCTATCGCTCTGCGGCTTTGCCGCTCATTGTGCCTGTGGCACAATGAAATTGTGGTATAATTTTTTTGCAAGCACAGATTTAAATGTGAAGGTATAGCTCAGCTGGTTAGAGCGCTTGCTTGACATGCAAGAGGTCACTGGTTCGAATCCAGTTATCTTCACCAGAGAAAAGTTCCGAAACCTTTGATACAAAAGCTTTTGGGACTTTTTATTTTTACCTGTGATTCGTTTTTTATTAAAGTGTTTGTTATTTAATAAAAAGAGCGATTTATTTCGATATTGAACCCGATATATTCAAACAGTAGCTGCCGTACGGCAGCTACTGTGATTTTTACTTAAAATTTATTCTGTTATCGGATCTCCGTTTTTATCGAAGATCGGAAGTTCCCGGAGGTAAATTATGTCGCTTCTGTTTTTGGCTGCTCCTTCGGCGAGTATAGCCATCTTTCCGACGACTTTTCCTCCTGCCTGAGAAACAAGATCTTCGAGAGCGTGGAGAGATTCTCCTGTCGATATAACGTCATCTACTATCAAAACCCGTTTGTCTTTCATACGCTCAATGTCTGTGCGATCGATGTAAAGCGTCTGTATGCGTTCTGTAGTTATCGATTTTACTTCGACCTTTATTACATTTTTCATATAAAGTTTCGGGGCTTTTCTGGCAAGTACATATGTGTTTTTCCCGCTTTGGCGTGCCATTTCATGTACGAGCGGAATACCCTTTGATTCTGCCGTTACCATTATGTCGAAGTCGGGAGCCTTTTTGAGCAGTGCTTCTGCAGACGTTACGGTAAGCTCTACATCTCCGAAAATAACAAATGCTCCGATATACAGATCGTCTGTAAGCTCACAAAGAGGAAGCTTGCGTTTTACTCCGGCAATATCTATTTCATAATATTCCTTCATTTAAAATCATTCCTTTCGGTACAAGCTTATATTTTAATATAATTATACCACGGATTTTTGAAAAAGAAAAGACTTTTTTGAATTTTATGGCGAACGGAAAAGAAATTTTGTTTAATGTCTGTCTTTGATTATATCAGATATAAAGATCTGTAATTGTCACGGCTGCGCATAAGATCAAAACTTGCATTATTGTTTAGCATGTTGGCATGATCCGCGGTAGCCGTCAGGACGGAATACGCTTTGACGGTATAAATTTTACCTGAGTGATATTTGTTTCTGCTTTTAACACATAAAGGCTCTTCTGTGACAGAAGAGCCTTATGTGTTAATCGATATAGTATATTTGAAATTCAGAATGCAATTTGTATATCAGAATGTCTTTGCGACCTTTTTCATTGCGCCTGCTGTTGCTGCTGCATCTGCAGAAGTGCCGGCTGTAATATCTTTGTTGTCTATAGCGTCGAGAACGATCTTTGTTACCTGTTCAGCCATTGCTCTTACGCCCGCTTCGCCGTAGTGAATTCCGTCGATCTGGGGGTAGAGATCAGGTTTTCCGCATACAAGCGAGCGAAGATCGTCAAGTACGTAACCGTTTTCTTTTGCATATTTTCTTATGAAAGCATCTCTCTCGTCAACAAGATCATTCTTTGCCTTGAGACCTTCGCGTGAGATGTACTCCTCGCCGTAGTTCATATCTGTAAGAGTGGAGAGGATTATCTTTGCTTGAGGCTGGAGCTTATGAAGAAGCTCGACACATTTTACGAATCCTTCGCAGAATACGTCATAATCGATCATAGAGTTATTGCATGCGCCGTGGAGACCGTTATTGAAGTGAATAACATCGTATTTATAACCGTTTGCGGAACCGAAAAAGCATTCAAGCTCTGCATAGAGCGCAGGGTCACCTGCACAGCGTGAACCGGTCATCATATCTACCGAGATCGGAAGATTCATTTCCTCTTTCACAATTCGCTGAACTACAGGGCGGTAATGATGAGTTATAGAGTCTCCTATCAGTGCGACTCTTGTTCTGTCAAAATAAAGACCTTCATCAAACCATATGTTAGTCCACTCTGCGCCCTCGCGGGGGAAAATTACATCGGATTTCATATACTGTATTTCCTTTCTGTTATCCGCAGCTTGCGGAAGAATATCTGATTTATATTCACAGTTATTGCAGTGTTTGCAATTTTGAAGTATTTTAACACAAATATAAAGAAAAGTCAATGCTCAGCGCCGAAAAATAAGACGCTGAGCATTGTTTACTGTAAACTCAGATATTTATTGACTCGCGAGGAGTGCATATGTGCGGAAACATGTTGGCTTAGTTTGCATTCTCTTCATCATATGCGGCGCGTACGGCTTTTGCAAGCTGATCGGCGCAGGAGGTCTGCTTAAAACCGCAGGTGTTTCCCGAAAGTGTTTTTTCAATAAATTCGACAGACTGACCTTCAAGTATCTTTGAGATAGCTTTGAGGTTGCCGTTGCAGCCGCCTGTGAACGATATGCCACTGACGCGGTCGCCTTCGAGATTGAAAGTGATCATTGATGAACACGTTCCGTGTGTTCTGTATTCGTGTTTAATGGTTAGGCAATGCCTTTCTTAAATAGTTATGCTTATATTGTATCGGCGAATGTCCGGTCGGTTTTCTGTCAATCGAATACGTAGATGCGCATATAGCGTCTACCGAACTGTATCGCATCGTTTACATCGCTTCCGGTATAAACGTCGATTTTATCGCCTATTATGGCTCCACCGGTATCTTCGGCGGAATAAAAACCGTCATACATGTTGTAGCCGTTGTAGCCGGAAACATATACGCGGCTTCCGAGCGCGACTACTTGCGGATCTACCGCTATCATACCCTCGCTCACGACTTTTCCGGTGCTTGTGTGATTACCTTCAAAATCCGGACCGCCGTATGCAGTGGCTATAACGTCTCTGTAATACGAGTAATGATACTCGCGTCCGCCTATTTTAATTGTACCGCCGCTTCCTTCTTCGATAATCTGCGGAGTCGGCTGTGTTGTGATCGTCTCATCGACCACGACAGACTCGACAAGCTCTCCGTTAACATATTTGTTCTGAACGGATTGGATGCTGTCACCGCAGGAACCCTCCTGGATAATACTTACCTCTCCCTCGGGAATGGTAGATACGTATCTTGTTTCGGTCTCAAACGGAACTACGGCGGATTGTTCGACCGTTTCAACGGTCGTGACGTCTACGTTTAAATCCATTCCGGGAGTGATCACCGTCTCGTCGGGGCAGCTAAGAATATCATCGTCGTCAAAACCGTAGTCAAGACTTTTGATAAAATCCCGTGCCGTCATTACAGGACTGGCTACCAGTCTGTCAATTCCGAGCATGCTGCATTTAAGATTTACATACGTAGTGTCGTTGCAGAATGTAAGAAAACTGTTTTGATTTTCAAATTCATATTTTTCCGGCAGTGAGGAATGAGATATTGCTATTCCCGAATCTGCTTCAATTCTTGTTACGCAGAAGAAAAGCAGACATACTGCGAAAATGAAATATACACCTGCGATTGCGATGTTTTTTATGCCTATACGTTCTTTTTTTGTCGCATTTGTTTCAGAAACGTCGTTTACAGTAATTTCGTCTGACGTTACGCATGTGTCTGCGATACGCTTGTTTTTTGTTCTGATGCTGTCGGCTTCGATACCGGATTTACGGCATATCTCGGAGTCGTCTTTCTCGGAAGGCGAAAAAAGAGCGGTAGGACGGAAGGTGTATCTGCGCTTTACGTAGCATACCGAGTAGGTAGGCGAACGCAGTGCGCGTTTGAACCGATTCTCAAAAAACATCCCGTCATTCATCGGTGTGACGTGGTCCATCAGGTCCCTCCTTTGTTTTGTATTTCGGATTCATTAAAAATGCATCCGATAACACTTCCCCTGAAAAGTATTGCTGATGTGATTCCGATATTTGTTTCGGAAATCTGATCGGGAAAGAAAAATTAGGCTGATAAAAACCTGTCGGATACCAATTTATACCACTCTGAATCAAAAATCAAGACGAATGTGTAAATAAAATATTAAATATTTTTTAATTTTGAGCAGTTTGAGACTGTTTATATTTATTATTTTTATACTTTATTTCGAGTGAAAATGTATATTTATTCACACGGGTGGATTTATCGGTGAAACTTATGCCTATATAATAATCATGGAATAAAAATTGTATTTAATACGGATGATTTGGCTGACAATGTTCCGATTATAACCATTTTTGTACATATTCTGATTATAAAGTAAAAAAAACGATGATAAAATCAAAAAAATGTCAGATATTTTTTTGGTTGAGGTATTGCAAAAATGAAATGTTTATGATATACTGTCCTTGTGAAATTAGCGCAGAAAATCATATCTGTCTCGGTATTGTCTTTATTCATTTTTTTGCTTTTCATTATTTGATTATATGCATATCGGATGTATGATTATCTTTAATTTCTTTTGCTTTGAATATATCTGCAGAGGGGAGGACGGTGAAAACTTCGTCCCCCGATTTTGCGCGTTGATATATTTATACTATTAATTAATATCATTTATTTGATATCTTAAAAAACAGGAGGTTTTCACATGGCCCACATCAACGAAAAGGCGGTCGAAAAGATCGGCGCTATTTGTGATAAATACGCTGACGAGCCGACGCCTCTGATGATGATTCTCAGCGACATTCAAAACGAATTCGGCTATATCCCGCTCGAGGTGCAGGAGATAGTGTCTGAAAAGACAGGTGTTTCGGTTGCCGAAATTTACGGAGTGGTTACATTCTATTCCTTCTTTTCACTTACGCCTAAGGGCAAGTATATTATAGGATGCTGCCTGGGTACTGCATGCTATGTTAAAGGGGCACAGCAGGTAATCGACAAATTTTCTGATATAATAGGAATAAAACCTGGAGAGACATCTTCCGACGGATTGTTCACGTTGGATGCACTTCGTTGTATCGGTGCGTGCGGAATTGCTCCTGCGGTCAGCATCAACGGAAAGGTCTACCCTAAGGTTGCGGTAAATGATGTACCCGTAATTGTCGAGTCATACCGTAAAATGGCTGAAATAGCAGAATAAAGATTATTATCACTTATATATAATAAGAAAGGAATTGGCATAATTCAAATGATAAAAACACCCGAAGAACTCAGACAGAGAATAGAATCCTGCTCTGCAAGTCTGGTCGGTAAGTTTGAAGGTAAGAGCGGCAAAAGAGCGATTGTTCTTTGCGGCGGTACAGGATGTCTTTCTTCTAACTCAAAAGAGATCAGAGAAAAATTTGAGAATATAATAAAGGAAAGAAATCTTGAGGATAAGGTTTCTGTAAATCAGGTCGGATGCTTCGGCTTCTGCTCACAGGGACCGTTTGTTAAGATATTTCCCGAAGATACACTTTACAGAATGGTTTCGCTTGACGATGTTGAGGAAATTATTGAAAAGGATATTATCGGCGGAGAGATCGTTGAAAGACTGCTTTATATCGATCCCGTTACAGGAGAAAAAGTTGCAAAGCAGGACGATATAAACTTCTATAAAAAGCAGCGCAGAATCGCACTTCACGGCTGCGGTGTCATAGATCCCGAAAATATTGACGAGGCTCTCGGCTGGGGCGCTTATTCAGGACTTGCAAAGGCGCTTACAATGGATCGCCAGGCGGTTATCGATGAAATACTCGCGTCAGGTCTCCGCGGACGCGGAGGCGGAGGATTCCCTACCGGAAGAAAGTGGCAGTTTGCTTATAATCAGCAGAATGATGAAAAGTATGTTGTATGTAACGGTGACGAGGGCGACCCCGGTGCATTTATGGACCGTTCGATACTCGAGGGAAATCCGCTTGCGGTAATTGAGGGTATGGTCATTGCGGGATATGCTATCGGCGCGCAGAACGGATATTTCTATGTCCGCGCTGAATATCCGGTTGCCGTTCACCGTCTTAATGTCGCTATTGCACAGGCTAAGGCAGAGGGACTTCTCGGAGATAATATTCTCGGCTCAGGTTTCAGCTTTAACGTACATATAAGACTCGGAGCAGGAGCTTTTGTATGCGGCGAGGAAACAGCGCTTCTTAACTCGATTGAGGGTAAGCGCGGTATGCCGCGTCCTCGTCCTCCGTTCCCGGCGGTAAAGGGACTTTGGCAGAAGCCTACGATAGTTAATAATGTTGAAACACTCGCATGTGTTCCGTATATCATGCGCAACGGCGTTGAGTCTTTTGCAAAATACGGAACAGAAAAATCAAAGGGAACAAAGGTTTTTGCTCTCGGCGGAAAGATAAACAATGTCGGTCTTGTCGAAATTCCTATGGGAACCACTCTCCGTGAGCTGATTTATGATATAGGCGGCGGAATTCCCGGCGGAAAGGCTTTCAAGGCTATTCAGACCGGAGGACCGTCAGGAGGATGTCTTACAGCTGAATATCTTGACGAGCCCATCGACTTTGACAATCTTGTTGCAAAGGGATCTATGATGGGATCCGGCGGAGCAATCGTCATGGACGAGGATAACTGTATGGTTGACGTTGCAAAGTTCTACATGGAATTTATCTGCGACGAATCCTGCGGTAAATGTACTCCGTGCCGTATAGGAACAAAGCGTATGCTTGAGATACTTCAGAAGATCACTGACGGTAACGGAACTCTCGAAGATCTTGATACGCTCGATGAGCTTGCTAAGACGGTTAAAAATAACTCTCTCTGCGCACTCGGACAGACTTCTGCCAACCCGATCGTATCGACTCTTAAGCATTTCAGAAACGAGTATGTCGCTCATATTACGGAAAAGAAGTGTGACGCTAAGGTATGTAAGAACCTTATGCAGTACAGAATTATTCCTGATAAGTGCAGAGGATGCTCGCTTTGTTCACGTCAATGTCCTGTAAATGCAATTTCCGGCGTTGTCAAGTCTCCTTTTGAGATCAACCAGAGCAAGTGTATAAAGTGCGGAATGTGCATGTCGTCCTGCAAATTCAATGCTATTGTCAAAGAATAATGCGGGAAAGCAATAAGAAAGGCATGGTTATAATATGGCATTAATCAATATAAAAATTGAAGGTTATCCTTATCAGGTCGAGGAGGGACTTACGATTCTTGAAGCCGCAAAGCGCTGCGGTTATGAGATCCCCTCGCTCTGCGCATATAATCACGGAGAATGTAATAACGGCTCATGCCGGGTATGTCTTGTTGAAGCCACAGGCGCTCGCGGACTTGTTGCTTCCTGCGTATATCCGGTTGCAGAGGGAATGGAAATTACTATCTCGTCGCCTAAAGCTGTTGAGGCGAGAAGAACGTCCGTTGAACTGCTTCTTTCTAATCACTCTATGAAATGTCAGCAGTGTTCTAAGAACGGCAAATGTGAGCTTCTTCATGTGGCTAAGATTACCGGAGCGCGTGAAGATAAGTATATCGGAGAAAAAACTCAGGTTACCGTTGATGAGCTTACACCTGCTATAGTACGTGATACATCGAAGTGCATACTTTGCGGACGTTGTGTTGCAAGATGTGCAAATGCACACGGACTCGGTGTTCTCGGCTTTGAAAACCGCGGATTTTCAACGATCGTATCTCCTGCCGAGAACCGTTCATTTGCAGATTCCCCCTGTATTCTTTGCGGACAGTGCGTAAGCGTATGTCCTACCGGCGCACTTATGGAAAAATCGGAGATCTCAAAGATCGACGAAGCAAAGAAAGCAGGTAAATATATTGTTGTACAGACTGCACCTGCAGTTCGCGCAGCTCTCGGAGAAGAGTTCGGAATGAAGATCGGTACTCCTGTTACCGGAAAGATGGTTGCCGCTCTGAAACGTCTCGGCTTCGATAAAGTATACGATACCAATTTCGGAGCAGATCTTACGATAATGGAAGAGGCATACGAGCTTCTTGAGCGTATGAAGTACGGAAAGACTCCGATGATCACATCATGTTCGCCCGGATGGATAAACTATGCGGAATACTACTACGGAGATCAGCTCGATCACCTTTCATCATGCAAATCTCCGCATGAGATGTTCGGTGCTATAGTAAAATCCTATTATGCGGAAAAGAACGGAATCGATCCCGAAAACATCTTTGTTGTTTCGATAATGCCGTGTACTGCAAAGAAGGGCGAAAAAGAGCGTGAAGCACTTGTTACAGGCGGTCTGAAGGACGTAGATGTAGTTCTTACAACACGCGAACTCGGAGATCTTATAAAGCGCTCCGGAATAAACTTTACTGCATTGCCCGATGAAGAATTCGATTCGGATCTTCTTGGTGATTACAGCGGTGCCGGCGTAATCTTCGGTGTAACCGGAGGCGTTATGGAAGCAGCTCTCCGTACTGCATACTATGTTCTCACAGGAAAAGAGCATGATCTGATAAAGTTTGAAGAGGTAAGAGGCTTTGACGGTATAAAGGAAGCTTCGCTTGAGATCGGCGGTCAGACTATCAATGTTGCAGTCGCAAGCGGAATGAAAAATGCAAAGATCCTTATGGATGAGGTTCGTGCCGGAACATCAAAATATGCGTTTATCGAGATCATGGGATGTCCGGGAGGATGTATCGCAGGCGGCGGACAGCCGTATGTAAAGCCGTGTTTCCTTCCCAACGAAGATGTGGATATTCTCGATACATATAAGGAAAAGCGCGCAGCGGCACTGTATAGCGAGGATGAGCGTCAGACAGTAAGACAGTCTCATAACAATCCGCAGATCCAGCAGCTTTATGCTGATTATCTCGGAGAGCCGAATTCTCATAAGGCTCATGAGCTTCTCCACACTACGTACAGCGCAAAAGTAAGATTCAACTGAACGTAAAAATGTTGTAAATAAAAAAGAGCCTGTCATTTTAGCCGAGGTGCGATAACGAAGTGTAAAATAATATCCGAAACACGGTGTGTTGACTAACTGTGTGTTACAATATCAAGAGAAGCTTATTCATAGCACGGGAGGATGAAATATATGGATGTAGAAATAAAAAAACTATCCCCTGATCTTGCGGAAGAGTATGTGCATTTTTTTGATGTAACCCCTCATGGCGATTGCATTGACGAAAATGTATGCTATTGCGTGACTTGGCGCAACGATAATACCTATGTAGACAACGGTGACCATTGGTATCCAACACGTGATGAAAGAAAGAGACGTGCTATAGAATATGTAAGAAATGGTAGTATTCAAGGGTATCTTGCATACAATGGTAACAGAATAGTTGGTTGGTGTAATGTTACCGCAGATTGTCGACTTGGTGTAGATGTATTGCGCTCGTGGGGGTGGCCAATAGAAGAAAATCGTGAGGATATAAAAATAAAATCAATTTTTTGTTTTGCTATCGCACCGGATGTTCGAAGAATGGGGGTTGCCACGAAATTGGTTGAGCGTATTTGTAGAGACGCCTCTGATGATGGCTTTGATTTTGTTGAATGTTATCCCGATAAATATTTTACGACGGAACTTTATGGTATGAGGGGGCCATTAGAAATGTATAAAAAATGTGGATTCCGTGTATTTGCTCAGCAAGATGAGAAAGTAGTTCTCCGAAAAGCTTTGCGATCGTAAAGCGTAATCTTATTTTCATGTTTTCATGACACATTTTCGGATTCCGTTAGAAAGTATCATAGCGGGTTATATTCTTTCGGACAGTAATATATAGCAAAAATCGAGGCAGAGTCTATTGACTCTGCCTCGATTTTTTTAACCTTCGTTACGGCACCTCATCATTCAGACAGGTCCTTTTTGTGTAAAGATTTTTTGTTATAAGCAAATCATTTGTACAATGACCAATATTTTTTTCTTTTTACCAAAATTATTTGCCTAAAATGCCAATTTAATTTAATAAAATGTTGACTTTTCTGTTTTTATATGATATTCTGTAAATAGTAAATTAATTTACCGGATTCTTGAAAAATACGGAGGTTTATCAGAAATTATGAAAAACAAGTTTTTATCACTTATGTTAGCTATGTCTGTATATCCTGCGGTATTTGTTATGCCGGCAGCCGCAGCTGAAACTGAAAACAAGCCGTCGGCGGAAATTTTGTTTTACTCTGATGCGGCAAAAACGGAACTGCTCTCGGCGGATGATCTTCCAAGAGATAGTTATATTTATTACAATGTATTGCCTACACCGAACAGCTTTGTACGAAAGATTGAAACAAATGCTTCGTATACAGACGGCGAAAAGCTTATGATCGGTGAGCAATCGTCGAATGAATTGATCATAGAGCCTTACACGGTTCTTGCCGGAGATGCTAATTTTGACAATGTTTTGAACACGAAAGATCTTGTCAGTATGATGAGATATCTTTCGGGTGATTTCGGATGGTTTTGGGAATCTATCAATTACGATGCTGTTGACCTCAATGACAGCGGCGATATTGATATAAAGGATGTTATTCGGGTTATGAAGCTTATTTCCGGTGAATCGGTTGAATTTCCGGGATTTATAGCTGCTTCGAAAACGGATTATTCCGCAGAAATATATTATTCGCCCGGAAAGAGGTCGACAGATCCCGATTCCGACGAATATCTGAATTATCTTACTGTCATTCATTCTCCCGAGGAGCTTTCGGCATATTTTGATATGGTGGCAGAGAGCTTTGATCTTACATCGGATTTTATCTTTTCATCCCCATGGGAGCAGGAAGATTATGAGAAGTATAAGGATAGTTCAAAATATGAGATCATGCGTCTTGAATACAGTAAGATAGCTGAAAAATACAATGCGGAATTTTTCGAAAAGAATACGCTTATAACGCAGAATTATTTCTCTTATTATGACGGGGATTTACCGACGCTTACCGGATGCGAGCTTAGAGGCGATAGACTGACGCTTGTCTATACAAACTATATCGGTCCCGGTCTGGCTTGGGGACCGTTCAGCACCAATCATCAGTTTATCGCTGTTTCGGGGACGGATTTTACCAAAGATTCGATCGATGTATTGATCAAAACCGAATATGCAAAAGGTTCTGTTGATCCGATCGTCAGAGAAGACTGAAATAGACACAGAATAAACAATTGAGAATGTAATAAGAACCCGATCTGCTGGCGTAATCAAGGATTGCGGTCGGGTGTCACGGAACCTTGTTGTTTCACAATAAAACGCCTGCCGGGTATCCATTTCGGATACCCGGCAGGCGTTTTTCGTTATCATAGGAATTTTTCAGTGCCGTCAGAAGATACTTTTGCTCTTATTTGCGAAACGGCAGTTAATTCCTTTTATCCATCGGAACGTAGGGTATGCGGTCATGAACCGCCTTATACGCAGGGCGGATTATTTTTCCGCCTCCGGCAAGCTCTTCCATGCGGTGAGCCGACCAGCCTGCAAGACGTGCTACGGCAAACAGAGGCGTATAAAGCTCTTCAGGCAGACCGAGCATTTTATAAACAAATCCGCTGTAGAAGTCTACGTTTGCGCTGACGCCTTTATATATCTTTCTCTGTTTTCCTATAAGCTCAGCGGCGATGCGTTCAACATCGGTGTGAAGCTTGAATTCTGCTTCTTCATGCTTTTCTGTTGCAAGCTTTTCAACAAATCCCTTGAATACACGCGCTCTCGGATCGGAGATGGAGTATATAGCATGTCCCATTCCGTAGATAAGACCGGTACGGTTAAATGCCTGCTTGTTAAGAATCAGATTAAGATACCCGCGAAGCTCGTCCTCATCGTTCCAGTCTTTTACGTTCTTTTTTATATCATCGAACATTTCGACTACCATACGGTTTGCGCCGCCGTGTTTCGGACCTTTAAGTGAACCGAGAGACGCGACTACTGTCGAATATGTATCTGAACCTGAGGACGTTACAACATGAGTTGTAAATGTCGAATTGTTTCCGCCGCCGTGTTCTGCGTGCAGGATAAGCGCAAGATCAAGAACTTTTGCTTCCGTATCGGTATACTTTCCGTCTGCGCGGAGAAGATACAGGATACTTTCCGCGGTAGACAGCGATTTATCAGGCGTGTGTATAAAGAAATCAGCTCCGTTGTGATAATGCTCGCGGGCAAGATAGTTATAGCATACGAGCAGGGGAAATTCTGCAATGAGCTGAAGCGACTGCCGAAGAACGTTCGGTAGGCTTATGTCGTCTGCACGGTCATCATAAGAATACAGCATGAGAACACTGCGTGCAAGAGCATTCATGATGTCGCGGCTGGGTTTCTTCATGATAACATCGCGGACAAAATTCGGAGGAATACATCTGTAGTCACCGAGAATACGGCAGAACTCATCGAGTTCGCTGCGGCTCGGAAGTTCTCCTATCAGGAGCAGATATACAGTTTCTTCAAAACCGAAACGGTCATCGGCAACAAAGCCTGCGATCAGATCTCTTACGTTGATTCCGCGGTAAAAAAGCTCTCCGTCGCACGGAACAAGTGTTCCGTCAGGCATCTGCTGTTTTGCGTACACCTCGGAAATTTCAGTCAGACCGGCAAGTACGCCGTTTCCGTTTATGTCGCGGAGACCGCGCTTTACGGAATATTTTTCGTAGAGAGCGGGATCTATCGCACTGTTATTTTTTGCGAGTTCTGACAGCGCGGTAATGTCGGGTGTAATGCTTGAAAAGTCTTTATTTGCCATATGTATAGATGCTCCTTTCTTTATGTGCATAAAAAACATTATGTTATATTTTATCATTTTTTTCATTATCCGTCAAGGTGTACGAAAAAAAGTTTACAAGTTGAATATATATATGTAATTCAAAAACAAGAAAGCCGACATTCTTCGGTAAAAAATGCCGGCTTTTATATATGATATAGAAATTAAAGAAACTGTTTCAGATCTTCAATACTTTTATTTTCAAAATCTATGAGTTGTTGTGCGATATCCTTATATTGCTGAGTGCAATCCTGCATTGCATTTACTTTTTGCTGTAGCTTCGTAATACCCATACATGTGCCTTCGATCATCATTTCCGCGAGATGAGACACAGTGCTGTCGACAGCTGTATTGCATTTTGAAGATATAAAAGATCCTGCTTTAGCCGCGGGACTTATATCCTTTGATTTTTCACCGAGATCGCGCAGAGCGCTTTCTGCCTGAACTGCAAAGTTATCGTACTGTGCATACTGGGTGTTGAGAAGATTCAGAAAATTCATGTCTTTTATGCATGAACGTATCTGATTTATTCCTGTAATTCCCATTCTTGCATTCTGATATATAAAATTAAGAAGCTCGGTATCGTGCTTAAGTGTTTGTATCTGAGCCTGCATTGTAGTATTCCTTTCGATATTGGATTATATTAAAATTATCTCCGGATTCGTCATATTTATGTGTTTGCCATATTGCATTATTAAGGTTTTTATGTTAAAATCTTCACGGTATTCAATTATTTGGTTTTTATCAGTAACAGCTTTTGTTATATATTTTCGCCGAAACAGTATATTACTGTTAATTACGGATAAATGATTATGAATGAAACTTTAGCTTGTATGATGTTAATAAAGACGAGCTGTCTTTTATGAAAGGATTTTACTGTATATATTATGAACAGAGATATACGTATTATAGCAAGTGATTTTGACGGTACGCTTCGAAGAAACGGCGAAGTTTCCTCGAACGACCGAAGCGCCGTAGAGAAGTGGAGGAGTTCGGGCAGACTTTTCGGTCTTGTCACCGGGCGGGACGTTTCCGATGCACTGACAGCTGTTGAGCAGAGCGGAGGAATGGAGTTTGATTTTATAATATGCTGTTCCGGTGCATATATAATAGGCAGAGACGGAAGCTGTATTTTTGAAACCTCGGCGGACTGTGAAAGACTTTCGGAGCTGTGCGGGTATATACTTGATAAGTCACCGATGTGGCTCAGCCGCTGCTATGGAAAAGAAAAAATCGGTGTTCCGGTTGGATTCAATTCCGAAAAAGCCGTCGGTATTGTCGATAGATCGGAAAACCGTCTTTTTCTCACTGCCGATGATTTTTCACGGGAAGATTTGTATAATAGATTTCATATTTTGCATACGGCGATAAAGCCCGCGGAATTTGCGTCGGAATGTGCAGATGAGATAAACAGACGTTTTGAGGGCTATGTTACTGCATTTCAAAACGGTGAAAGTCTGGATATTGTCAGATACGGTGTAAGCAAAAGCTACGGTATACGTCAGCTTGTTAAATATCTCGGGATGAATGAGGAAAACGTTATAACGGTCGGCGATAATTTTAATGACATTGAAATGATACGGGATTTTTGCGGCTGTGCCGTTTCGAGCGGAAAAGATGCGGCAAAAAATGCGGCGACTGCTGTTTATGACGGTATAGCAGAGATGATAAGCGCGATTATCGGGTGAAAAGTTTTATTTTCAATATTAAAAAATCCCTCCGACGGCATTTTACAAAACCGTAAAAAACGAACAATTGAAAAATCCCTCCTATGGTAGAATAGAAATATATCTTACCGTAGGAGGATTTTTTCGTGCTGTCCGTTGCTGTCGGAGGAACTTTAATATTTATTTGTTTTTTATATATTCAGGAAGGAACATAGGATCAATAGTATCTGTCACATATTTATACAGTGTGTTCAGATCAAATTTTCCGTAAAGCTGTGTTCCGTGCTGCATAGCAAGCTCATTAGTGTAATTCTCAAGCATGTAGAGCTGTACCGACGAGCGGGTTGCATATCCCTGAGAGTCTTTCACTGCAGGATCGGCAGCATAGTGACACATCATGGGAAGAAATTCAGGATTCTCTATAGTGATATTTCCGTCGGTGTTTTTTACTATATCGAAAGCGAGAATACCGCCGAGCATATTGTAGCTGTTGAGCATTGTGGAAAGAAAGTTTCCTATTGAGTATGTCACAAGAGTTTTATTTCCCGAACTGCCGGTCAGCCATTCCACGGGCTGAATTACATGCGGATGCATTCCGATTATAACATCGGCGCCGCAGTCGGCGGTCAGCTGTGCAAGACGGCGCTGCTCCTGCGTCGGAGTATTGTTGAAGGATGCGCCTGCGGTATCTGTTCCCCAGTGCATCGAAACAAAAACAAGATCTGCCTGAGTTTTGGCGGAGGCGATATGTCTGCTTATTGTTTCATCGTCGATATACGGAATAACAAGTCCGGGACTTGCAGCTGAAAGGGAATTGCCGTTTGTTCCGTATGTGTACGAGAGCATAGCGATTTTTATACCGTCTTTTTCATATATGCGAACGGTATTGTAATCTTCTTCGTTTTCATATGCTCCGATCGTCATTACGTTTTTAGTTTTCCAGTATTCGATGGTATGTGCGTATCCGGTTCGCGATCTGGTATCCATGTCGAGCATGTGATTGTTTGCAAGATTTATGATATCGAAGCCTGTTCTTATGAGCGCGTCTCCGATCTCCTCCGGGGCATTAAATGTCGGATACCCGTAAACTCCGAGAGAATCTCCGGCTACGGGGCCCTCCTGGTTTATATATGCTATATCGGCTTTACTTATAACGTCACGCACTCCGGCATACATTTCATCGAAATAATAATTTCCGCTGTATGCACCAGTAGATGCGGCGGCGACCGCGCGGTTCCGGGCGTCTACAAAGACCGATTCATGAATTATATTATCTCCTGCCGCGACAAATGAAAGGCGTATACTTCCGTCGGTGGGATTTACAGACGGAATATCCTGATTTGACGATGTTGCCGGTGATGTTATAAGCTCTGATGTATCTGTGTTATCGGGCTCATTGGTTGTGTCGGTTCGTCCCGCTCCGATTCCTGAACCGTTATTTGATTCGGAACAGCTTGAAAAACACAGTATAGCAAAGGCTGCGACAAGCAATAAAGATATCTTTTTTTTATTTTTCATTTTATTGATCGTTCCTTTTTCGAGTGGATAATATTAATTATATGAAGTGTTTTACTTCTTTTCGAGGATCATAACGAGCTTGTTCTGCCGTACAAGCGTTTCATAACCCTTTGCTGTATACGCTTTTTCTAAAGTATCTGCTTTTGAATTCTCTGTCCAGCGAAGGTCAAAAACGACGTAGTCTGTGGTCGCGTCAGTCTCATGTTTGTCGTTAAGCTGATATATTTCGTGCCTGTCTGCCATATGAGGAATCAGAAAGGTAGAAGCGGTCACCGATGCATCGTCCGGAACTGTATCAAGATATATTTCGAGTGTGTCGTATGTGCTTTTTCCAGACATGTAACGCCGTATATAGGTATCTTTCGGAAGCATAAAGGCCGAGAAGAATATAAGGGATGATGCAAGTGCAAGCGACAGCAGAGTACGGCGAAGCTTCGCTGACATGTCGGCAAGATTAAGAACTGACGCGTAGAACAGAAATGCCGAAGATCCGAACACGTACTGGAAGAATATTGAGTGCTGGTACTGATAATCCGACATAAGGTTTATAAGTACGAAAGGAAGCAACAGCAGTAAACGGTGAGGGCGTTTGGTAACAAACGGAATTGCAGCAAGCGGAATGAGTATCTGCGCAAGGAAAGTGAGCTTTTCAACATCAAAAGACTCTGAAAATACAAGCGCGGGATTGACGATTACGGTTCTTATTACACCGATCAGTCCGCCGTCTCCGTTTATGAAATTATCATAGCGGTAGCTCATTATGCCGTATCCGAATTTTGTCAAGAACCATGAAGTGAAGCCGAACCACGCTATTGACAGTATAAGAAGCGCGGCTCCGTTTATTCTCATAGGTGTCATTGCCGAGACAAAACGGTCACGAAGTCCTTTTTCTCCGTCTTCCTGCTTAGGAGTTTCATTGCAGTCATGTCCGTCTGATATTATAAGATATATAGCAAAAAATGCGACATATACGGCTGCGTCTTCTTTAACGCACAGAGTAAGAACTGCAAATACAAACATCAGGATCCTGCCCGTGCGGTCTCTGCGCTCGGCAGCATAGAACAGCCATAGAAGGAGCGGAGCAAGAAAGCAATTTTCGTGCAGATCGTACATGCATCCGCCTGACAGCGCAGGAAACAGCGCGTAAACTGCGGAGAGAAAAACTCCGGAAAGCGGTGACAGTCCGCGCCTGCGGCTGATAAAATACAGGGGAATTATTCCGGAAGCTACTATCAGCGCCTGCAATATCTGAAGTGTCAGCGGGGAACGGAAGATCATATAAAATGGAAGCATCAGATAATATATCGGAGAAAAGTGTACCTGAAAATGCTGTATTATGGTATCTCTTTCTGAGCTTACCGTCTGCGTGAAATCTCTTGCCATGCTTGCAAACATATTGCAGAATATGCCGAAATCGTAGTTGGGCGCGCTGAAAGTCAGATATCTTGCACAGGTTATTGCTGCAATGAATATTGCCATAAGCAGCGCAATAACCGAAGCGCATATTATTCCGGACCGACGGGAAAGTGTCAAAGACGAAAGCATTGAACGGTCTCTGTACATTACATAAAACAAAGGAATAGCTATACCGACTGTGATCGCGAGCGCGACAGAAATATTTTCAGCTTTATATGATAGTGCTGTAGCATATAGCCCTACTGACAGGGTAAGAGCTATATTATCGGTAGGTATGCTTTCTGAAAAACGTTTAAGGATTGTTATTAGTATGAACAGCGCTGCTGCAAGCAATAAGAATATAATAATATTAAAATCCGATGCAAAGCTTTTATCCGGAAAAATAGGACTAAGGTCGTGTTTTGACAGGATCATGAGCAATACGAACGCTGCTCCGAACCATGATGAGATCATACGTTTTATTACAGTCATAAAAAACTCCGTTGCGCCGCTGTGCGGCTGTCAAATATTATATTGATATGATGATCTGAATTTAAAAGAATACGGCGAGCGGATTCAGAAGTGTGTATTCCTGCGATACTCCGCCGCCGTACTGAAGCATTACGGTTAAAAATTATTTTGCGATTCCGAGCGCCGTAAATACTTCGTCAAAATAGCCGAGCTGTTCCATTTTGTCGTATACAAGGTTTCCGATAAGCTCGTATCCTTTAGAATTGAAATGGAGAAGATCACCGGTCATCAGACTGAGCGGCGCGTATCCTGCCTGCATGCGCCATATGTCATTTTGCGTCGGTTTAATACCTGCATCGTCCATAGACGATGTGCAGAGGTATTTTCTGAGATTGAGAAATTTGTCTCCGTATTCATTCTGCATATAGTTTTCAAGCGCGGCTCTGTATCGCGGCTCCGCCATATGAAGACCTACTATTACGAACTTGTCATTGTTTGCTGTCTGGTGGTCGATTATTGCGCGTTGCTGCCGTACAAGATCGGCATAGTCGGAATCGGTCGATTTGTAGTTTGTTGCTGTCCCGTATCTGTTGTTATTCTGACCTATGTATATTACAGTTGCATAATCGCGGTAATTTTCCGATCCTGCCGTGACTATCTCTGTTCCGGCGGGAACGCTTACGCGGTTTCCTGATTCCGATCTTGTAAATTTATATCCGTTCGTATTAGTTATTACGCCGCGTACTCCGGATATTGTAACATATTCCATACCGGCATTTCCCTGAAGAAGAGGATCTACCTGATGGTCGTCCTGAGATCTTAAAGATATAGAAACAGGAGTTTTCCCTGCGGGGATAGTTATAGCCGAAGCGGTTACAAACGGAATTGCTCCGTTTCGCGCAAGGATCGTATAGGTCGTTTCTCCTCCGACGCCCATATTTACGACAGGGATAGATATTTTGTAGTCGTCTGCCGAGACAAGTGCTTTAGCTTCGTCACTGAGCGAAGCGAGAGGGTCATATGCGTTTATGATATCCTGCGTTACGCGATTTCCGAGAGAACGCGGATATGACATTGCATTTCCGCCGGGACCTGATGTAAGACTGTCTCCCCAGCATACGATGCCGGGAAGTTTATCTGCAATTACTGAAAGTGCCTCAGCGTGACGGATATTAAGCTGACGCACTTCTTCCTCCGCAGTAAGTGCCGATTCTGTGGTTTTTGCGGTATATGCCATAGGCGCAGCGGCGATATATTTCATCAGGATCGTCATATCCCGGCTTCCGACAGTGCCGTCGCTGTCAATATCATATACGGACGACGTGTTATTTTCTGCAACAGCTTTCATTTCTGTCAGCATATCGTGGCTGTTGACGGCGCCGTCTTTGTTTACGTCATATGACGATGCACTGTCTGCACTCTGAACCGAAGCAAATGCCGAAATTCCGGTGAGAGCTGCCATAAGCAGCGCGGAAATTGATAAACTGATTTTTTTCATTTGTAAGACCACCGTTATTTTTTGTATTCTGACGTGATTTTGCTTATGAATTTTTTACTTATTTGTATAGAAAATTTACCTGCAAATAAATAATATTATTCAAATATATGTTATCACATAACAATCTTTTTGTCAATGAAAATATGCTGTTTTCCGCTTCCTTTAATTTTATTCCAATATAGAATCAGGGCAATTACCGCTAAGGGATAATTGCCCGGTAAGTCGAAATTATCTTTTTCCGGTTTTTATAAATTCTATCAGATTTTCTGCATCATCGAAGTTATCATAATCACCGTTTATTCCTTCGCGGTGATATATTACCCCTCTTTTTTCGTTTTCTTCGAGACAATCAAGAAGTTTGTCTATGCCATATCTTTTTATAAACATTGTGAACGCATATGGTTTAATTTTATTTAATAAGCCTTTTTTACAGTTTTCTTCACATTTATAACAATGTGAAATTTCCTTTTTTATCGAGCATATTCTGTTTTCACACAGATATCTGTCAGGACAGTTATCTGAATGACATCCCTTGCATTTTACATTTTCTGAACATAAGCAGCAGGCAAGACCGCATCTGGCAATTCCTAATTCTCTTTTCATTTATTTCCTCCATAAATTCAAATACTATCGTGTTCGGATTTATAACATAAGGCGCGATCTGGTTGACAAAGGTTATACTGAGTAACATGACCGCAAAAGTTAAGGAAAGCTTATGATAGATATCATATTTTGAAAGTTTAATCTTCAACAAGATACATCATCTTTGAATAAAGTCCCTCTTTGGGAACATTCACAGTTATTCCGCGCCGGAGAGTATCTCCGTCAAAGCATTCTCCTGAGATCATATCTTTATATACCGTATTGCGTTTTGCTGCTGCGAATCTGACACGGAAGCTTTCAGGCACGGTACGTGATTTGCCGGTTTTGAGACTGTCTGTAAAGCGTTTCAGCATATCTGTGCCGCCATCATTTCCGCAACGTAGCAGTGTAAACAGAAGTTCGCTTCTGCTGTCCGATGCAAAGCAGTATGCTGAGCAGCCGCATTCGAGAGGATTCAGCATCCGGTAAAAGTCACCGCGAAGAATCAGATGCTCATACCTGCGGTATTCGTCTATCTGAGCGTTTATGGTCTTCTTCAGCTCATCTGTTGCTTTCAGCGCATTGAACTCATATCCGAGCGGTCCTGCGAGTGCGGTGCGGTAACCGAAATCGAGCTTGTTTTTGTCCTCAAGCGAACCAATTCCGGTCGCAACATGACAGCTCATAGTCGACGCAGGATATCCGAATGAGCTTCCGTACTGAATGAACACACGGTCGGCAGGCGTCGTATTGTCACTCGTCCATATCTGAGTCGAGTATTTCATCATACCGAGGTCGTAGCGTCCGCCGCCTCCGCTGCAGTTTTCGATCATAGCGTTCGGGTAGCGCTCTGTCAGCCATCTGTAAAGCTCGTATACGCCGAGCATGTATCTGTATGCCGTCTCATCCTGTCTTTCCGGAGGAAGCACAGGAGAATACACCGAACACATATGACGGTTCATATCCCATTTGAAATAATCTATTGCAACACCGTCGAAGCATGCCGAAAGTATATTTTTGATATATTCGAGAACATCGGGATTTGCAAAATCAAGTACATGCTGATGACGTGCAACGAGCGGATCGCGTCCCGGAGCGAGTAATATCCAGTCTGGATGGGCGCGGAAAAGATCGCTGTCCGGATTGACCATTTCGGGCTCGATCCATATACCGAATTTTACGTCCTGCGCATGTATGCGGTCGGCGAACGGGGCAAGACCGTCTTTGAATCTGTCGGGATTTTCGTACCAGTCTCCGAGTCCGGCGCGGTCGTTGATACGCTTTCCGAACCACCCGTCGTCCATGACAAGCATATCTGCGCCGCATTCCTTGGCAGCTTTTGCAAAATCGATCATTATATCTTCGTCGATATCAAAATAGAAGGCTTCCCATGAGTTAAGTACTACAGGACGTTTTTCGTATTTTTCAGCCGGAAGAATATGTGAGCGGATAAAGCTGTGCATATTCCGCGATACGGTTCCGATTCCGGAGGAACTGAAAGTCATTATCGCTTCGGGCGATGAAAATTCTTCTCCTGGTTTTAAAAGCATTGAGAAGTTATCGCTTCCGAGTCCTACGGCAACACGTGTTGTTCCGTTAAAATCTGTTTCTACCTCGTCAAGGAAGCTTCCGCTGTATACAAAGTTAAAACCGTATACGTTGCCGCTTTCCTCTTTAGCTCCGTTTGCCGCAAGCATTATGAAAGGGTTTGCCTGATGGCTTGACGCTCCGCGCTTGCTTTCAACACGCTGATTTCCTCTGAACAGGGGTGTTATCTGAGGAATACGCTCCATGCAGTGACTTCCGCAGAAGCTTATCATTTCGTAATTCATGTCAGGCAAGTCGAGAGAAAGACTCATGCACTTTTCAATGCGTACGTCACCGTTTCCGCCGTTTTCAAGCGTAAAGTAACGGGATATGATATCGCATTCCGGAAACAGTGTGTAGTAGAGCTTAAGCGTGCAGCCGGTGAATTTGTCGGTCATTGTAAGCTCGAGCGTTTCGGTATTTTCATTTGCATCTGCAAAGGGAAGTCCCGGAATATCTTTGCGTCCCTTGAATTTTCTTGCTTTCTGATAGATAAATTCGGTGACCTTGCTTCCGCTTGTCATATCGCGGAGCCTGAGTGCATCGGCGCGGTAATCTCCGTTTCCGTAAAACGGAAATTCGACCATTTCCGCATTAGGAACATACGTAAAGCCGTATTCCTCGTAGTTGGGCGAATATGAGGTATTCCTTGCGCGGTATGTAAGATCGGCTTTAGGTGAGTTTTTCCCGTAGTATAAATGAACGGGGAATCTGTCAAACAGGATCTGCATAACATACATCGTATTTTTTGTTTTGAGTGTTATGCGGTTTTCTTTTTTGTCTATTTTTATTGACATTGTATTTTCCTTTCTTGTGACGGATCACAGGCGGTTTTGAAAATAATGTTTGGTCAGGAGATTATAACTGTAAGCAGAGGTATTGTTATAATGCAGAGCAGTGTGCTTACAAGTATGCAGTTTGATGCAATTTCGCGGTTGCTGTGATGTATTTCGGCAAGACCGAGTATCATGGAGGCACATGGCGTTCCGGAGAGAATGGTTATGCTTGCCTTAAATGCATACGAAACGGGAAAGAAAGATATTACAGCAAGGCAGAATATCGGAAAAACAAGCAGTTTCATTAAAGAAATTATGTATGCGCCTATATCGGTGAAGGCTTTTTTCAGAGGAGCTGACGCGAGCCGTATTCCGAGTACAAACATACATAACGGGGTTGACAGGCTTCCGAGCGTCTGAATTGCACCTATTAGCGTAGAGGGAAGAATATTCCTCAGTCCGAACAGATAGCAGGGAAATGCGGCGAGAAATCCCATTACGGTAGGATTTATAAGTGCCGCGCGCAGCGACATATATTTTTTGTCAGCAGTAATGCAGAATACTCCTACGGTGAATATCAGTATATTCATGGAGACCATGTACATGGCACAGTAGCAGGCAACTTCCGGATTATCGGGAAGCAAGGCTCTTATGATAGGCAGTCCGAAAAATCCGACGTTTCCGAGTACCGATCCTATCGTCATGACACGGTACTTTCCGTCATCATATTTTTTTCGCAGAATAAGGTATAATGCAAGCATAAATATACTCTGAAGAATTAAGGTGGCCACAAAAAATCCCAGCATTCCGAGCAGATGTTCCCATGAAAAATCAAGAGCTAAAAACGATGATATTTCCAGAGCAGGTGTGCAGATATAGATAAGCAGGGTTGAAAGCGTCGGAAGATGTTCTTCGGATACTTTTCCTGTTTTTTTAAGAAGAAAGGCGGGGATCATATAAAAGAGTGTTACAAGAACATTCGCGCATGCGGTATAAAACATATTGGGTAATAGCTCCGTTTGGTGATAAAAATATATTGTAAGGCGTTATGCCATAGGCCGTTACGGTCGATAGGCTACAAGATTTTAAGCGGTAAATTCAAAATATATTGAATTTGAAAGACAAAAGTCAGGATAGAGATCAAGGCTGAAACAGCGTTAGAACCGTATAACAGCGCTGTTAACTGTAAAATGACACAGGCGTCCGGTAATATCGGATATTGCCGAAAAACGTTGCTGTCTCAGTTTTTGACCGTCAGTATCAGATAACCGGATTCCGATACCGTGATATCGCCGTTAAGTTCAAATTCGCCGTATGTGTTTTTTACTGCGGTTTCGGATTTTTCCGGAAAGAAAATCGCTCTGCTTCCGTGATTTATCTGTATACGGCTGTAATTGTATTCTTCAAAGTTTATTTCGTTTATTTTCATTTGAGTATATCCTTTTTGAAAAGTTCGGCATTTAAGTAACATTCTATCACAAAAAAAGCATATAAGCAATTATTTTTGCAATAAAATAAAAATTAAATTTCATTTTTTCTGTAGAAAAGTTTTGTTTTGAGTTGTTTTCTGAAAAAGCATTGACTTGCAGACTTTTTATGTGTAAAATAGATTAGCGATGTATTACAGATCGGAATAAAATTTAAAGGAATAATATTATGCTTACAAGTAAACAGCGTTCGCGTCTCCGTGCGGAGGCAAATCAGATGGAAACGATCATTCAGATAGGAAAAGACGGAATAGGAGATAATCTTATCGCACAGGTAGACAGCGCGCTGAATGCCCGTGAGCTTATCAAGCTTCGCGTTCTTGAAAATTCGATGCTCAGCGCGAGGGAAGCGGCATTTGCTCTTTCGGATGCAGTCGGATGTGAAAGTGTTCAGATAATCGGAACAAGATTTGTTCTCTACAGACGTAATCCCAAGAAAGGGAAGTACGACGGGCTACTCAAATAATCACCGTAATTGCCGGGTAAATATCGTCATATATTTGTTTTGCTGTATTAATAAATAAAGCACATTCCTATAATTCCGTAGGAATGTGCTTTTTAGGTTTGCCTTATCAGTTGTTTTTATTGTAGATTATATTTAACCCCTTGAGAAGCAGGGCGTCGTCAATGATTATCTTGCTTTTGCAAAGCGGAATTACGATTCCTGCGAGTCCGCCCGTCGCAACAACGGTGCATTTTTTTCCGAGATCCTCGTTTATCCGGTCTATAAGGCCGTCTATCTGAGATGCTCCGCCGTAAAGAAGACCGCTCTTGAGACATTCGACGGTGTTCTTTCCGATAAGCCTGCGTGGGCATTCAAATGCGACCTTGGGGAGCTGTGATGTTCTGCTTATCAGGGAATCGTGTGAGACCGCAAGTCCGGGGACGATAAGTCCGCCGAGATAACTTCCGCCCTCATCGATTACCGAAAGCGTTGTTGCCGTTCCCATATCGATTATTATAAGCGGAAGCGGATAGTAGTTTATTCCGGCAACTGCATCTACGACAAGGTCGCTTCCGAGCTGTGCAGGATTATCTATTGCTATGCTCAGTCCGGTTTTTATCCCGGGACCGACGATCTTTGCTTTGATTCCGGAGAATTTCTCAACAGCTCTTTTAAGCGTTCCGGTGACCGACGGTACAACCGATGAAATAATCGCGCCGTCTATCCGGCTCTTGTCTATGTCGTACATGACAAGAGCCGTTCTTATCGTGGAGGCGTATTCAAGATCGGTGGCAAGCGGATTTGTGGATATACGTTCTGTGAAAAGAATGTCGTTGCCGTCTATGCAACCGATAACTATATTTGAATTTCCGATATCTATCGCAAGTATCATTTTTATGTATAACCGTTCCTTTCCTCCGGAATAGTGTCATGCGGTGTTCTGAGCCGCCTTTTGTTTTATCCGGAAGGAGTTTTCGAGTTTTCGCGGACTGCGTCTTCCGCTTGAGTAAAGCGCATAGCGCTGCCGTAATGCCGCCCTGAAAGCGGGTGAAACCTGCCCGCACTTACGCAGGCGGGATATTTTGATTTTTAGTTGTATCCTGCTGTCAGATCTGCGGGTTTTCCGCTTTTGCATTATCGGTAACCAAGATTTTTTCCGCTTTTTTATCAGACGGAATAAGCCTTGCCTTGACAAGTGCGGAGCCTACAGCGCCTGTTATCACCGTTGATGTTATAAATTCGGCGACTGCATTTATTCCGACAAACGTGCAGACGAATATGAAAATGTTTTGTCCGCCTATAAGTCCCTGTACGTATTCGGTATTCCCGAACAGAAGTATCAGTGAACTCATGAAAAGCAGCGTGTTAAGGAAAGCGCAGGAAAATCCTGTTATTGCGCACGCAGCATAGGCGTTGAACTTTCTTTTGAAGCCTTTATAAATATATCCGCAGATTAGTCCTTCAAGAAGTCTCGGAAGAAATCTCTGAACAAACGCAAGAAACGGATTTATACCGAAAAGTATAGCGCCCATTCCGCTTGTTCCGCCGATTCCTATGCATTGAAAAAAGCTTGTCAGACCGAAAAAAGCGCCTGCTATCGCTCCTCCGACCGGGCCTAAAATGATGGCGGCAAGTGCTACCGGTATCATATTAAGCGTTATTGCAAGCGGACCGATGTTCAGGTATCCGATCGGGGTATATGGCATGAGAAGCAGTATTGCGATCAGTATACCGAGTGTTGCGAGACGCAGTATCGTGTTTGAGTTTTTGGTTTTCATATAAAAACTCCTCCTTATGTTATTATTCCTCTTTGAGAGGATACAATACAGTCCGGACCGGATAAAGCTGCCGCACATAGGAAAATACGCGTCAGACTTCCCGGTATTCGGGAATGCCTGCGGCAAACCTGTACTTTTTCTGATGCGGTTTTATCGGTCCGAACGGAGGTTTCCGCCGACGCAGAGCGGATCTCCGTGTGAAAGTGAATAACATTCACTGCGGATAATTATATCATATTTTCTCTCAAATATCCATAGCTTTTTTAAATTAAATGCGATAAGATACTTAAAAACAGTGAAATATCGTATGTATGATTGACTTTAAAATTATCATATGATAAAATAATTGTGTTATCCGATCATGCGGAAAATGGTCGGATATTCAATTATAGTAGATGATGAGACCGTAGTTATGAAGAAATTTTTGAAAATAATTGTTGCGGCGGTACTGTGCGTATCGTCTGTTATGTCGGCGATTCCGGCGTATGCAGCTGATGACGGCTGTTGTGTTGCAAATGACGAACTGAAAGAAATAATAGAAGGCGCTGTACGGTTCAGAATGTCATGCTTTTCAGAAAACGGAACAGAGCTTCCGTCGGAATTTATATCGGATGCAGGGAATTCATATTCGGATTGGTATGCCGTTACTCTGGGACGTATCGGGATCCGCGGGGATTACGGATCGTATCTCGCACTTTTGCGTGATTATGTTGAAAGGCGGTACAGAACAGCAGAAAAGCTTTCTGCCTACGCGGCGACCGAATGGCACAGAATAGCGCTTACCGTACTTGCTCTTGGCGGAGATCCTACTTGCTTCGGTACCGACGCGGACGGAAATAATATAGATCTTATAGCCGACGGTACATATAACCGCTCGGAGATAGCTTCTCTCGGAGCGCAGGGCGTAAACGCATATATATGGTCGCTTATCACGCTCGATTCGCTTGGCTATGAAGTCCCGGAGGAGTCGGGTGATACGCGCGAGTCTATGATTTTTGAAGTTCTCGGCAGTCAGCTCGATGACGGCGGATTCAGTCTTGACGGGAAAAAATCGGATATAGATGTGACTGCAATGGCGCTTCAGGCGCTGAGTCCGTACAGAGAGGCTGAGACCGTCGCTGCGGCGGCAGAGAGGGCGGTCCTGTATCTTTCTGAGGAACAGACTCCAAGCGGTGACTTTATTTCATGGGGACAAAGAAGCCTTGAAAGTACCGCACAGGTTGCGGTGGCTCTTTGTACAATTGGAATCGATCCTGAGACTGACAGCCGATTTATAAAGGACGGAAATAATATTATAAGCAGCATAATGAATTACCGCGCGGACGACGGCGGATTTTTACGTACTTATGATAATGTGCCGGATAAAAAGGCAAGCAGCGACTATGTTGCGTCGGAGCAGGCGCTGCGTGCGCTGTGCGCATTTTACAGATACAGAAACGGACTCAGATCTTTTTATGATTTCAGATCCGAAACCGAAGCTCAGACCGACGGAATGCTGTACGGAATTTTTGACGGAGATATTTTTTCTGCATCTTCCGGCTTCGGTGAAAAAGAATATTCGGAGTATCTTGCGCTTCCGGAATCACCGGACGGAAGTTATTATACCGAGGTCACACGGCTTTATATGAAATTTCTCGAAGCAGGTTCTCCGGAGAAATATCAGGATATTTCGGAGGGACTTGCCGAAAAAAAGCGGACGGTAGACCGTATATACAATGAGATCGATGCTCTTAGCAGTGAAATCTCTGAGAAGCTGTATCCGATCGACGAATTATCTGATGAATACCGTGAAATGATACTTTCGCTTATCGAACGTGCGGAAAAGCTTTCGGAATATGACAGGAGCAAAATATCAGGGATCGACGATCTGTACCTTGCAAGGGATACGGTTGCATCTGAAAACGTAAGACCGGTGTATATATTTGCCGCCTTATGTATTCTTTTTATTGCTGCTGCATCGATCTGTCTCGTGTATAAAAAACGTAAGTTAACTTATACTGAAAATAAAAATTAAAGGCTCTGACTATGAAAAAAAATATACTTATAATATTGGCGGCGGTAATATTGATTGCCGTATTTGTAATGCGGTTGGATTTTCAGCCCGGCGGAGATGCCGTTATAGACGAGATAACTCCGGACAGTAAAGTTGTTACGATCAGTATACGCTGTGATGAGATTCTTGAAAATTACGATAAGCTTGATCCGTCTCTGCGCTCTGATGAGTATGTTCCTCCGGACGGAATTATTCTCGCGGAGACCGAATATGCGCTTCGTGACGGAGATACGGTTTATGACATTCTGTACCGAGCGGTCAGACAAAATAAAATACAGTTTGATTTTCAGGGTTCCGATCAAAGTCTTTTCGGAAGCGTGTATATCCGCGGGATAAATAATCTTTACGAACGTTCATGCGGACCGAAATCAGGATGGGTGTATATGGTAAACGGAAAATCCCCCGGTATAAGCTGCTCAAAGTATATTCCCGGTGACGGAGATAAAATAGAATGGATGTATACGCTCGGAGAGGACGGAGAGTTTACCGGATTTTCCGAATGATACTTTAATACAAAATTTTATATATAAATTACAAAAGCCGCGACAGGGTTAACCTGTCGCGGCGATAGGTAAAACTCATCTCTTACGACGGCTTGCGTTACGCTGATAGTCAAAACTTACCTTTTACGACGGCTTACGTCAAACCCATAGTCAAAAATCCGCTCACAATGCCCGAGCGGATTTTTGACAGTATAAACATCTCACTGTCTGCCGCCACGCCGCGCGGCGTATGCGTGAAGTGATGGAATCCAAAGGAAGAGGAACGGCGCACGTTCCTTTTCCTTTGGTACATTTTCTTTGGCAAGCGTTTCTTTGCTGTAT
>CABUHS010000014.1 GCA_902491535.1 uncultured Eubacteriales bacterium | reverse complement strand
TTACTGAGGGTGCAGTTTAAACTTCGGGATTACTATTTCTTCGGCATAACTTTGGTTATTCCGACATCGGAATAACCAAAGCTTCTCAGTTGCGGGAAAACGGCTCGGATTCGCAGATACAAGAGGAACTCTCTTCTTTGAAGTTGCCCGAATCGCTCGTGAGAAACGGCCTGCATTTCTTTTACTGGAAAATGTGCCGGGGCTGTTATCGCATGACGGCGGCCGGACATTTGAAACCATCCTCTCCACGCTTGTTGAAATGGGGTATCATCCTGAATGGTGTGTGCTTAACAGCAAATATTTCGGAGTCCCCCAACAGCGAAGGCGCCTGTACATTGTCGGACATCGTGACGGACGAGGCGCCGGAGAAGTATTTCCTCTCAGAAGCGGCAATGCGGAAAATCTTAAACAGCTTATACCCGGACCGCAGGGAGCGAGAGTTTACAGCACCGATGGCGTAGCCTGTACGCAGTGTGCGGGATCAGGCGGCTGGGGAGGAAAAACCGGGCTTTATTTTATTGACCTGAATCCCGATCCTGCTATTACCGATGAGGCAAGATGCCTGATTGCCCGATACGACTCCGGCGTAGGAAATCACAAGGGCAGAAATTCCGGTGTTCTTGTAGAGGATATGCCGAGAGCAATCCTGACGCCTGACCGTGAAATTGTCCGTCAGAACGGCAGGAGGATGAAAGCGCCGGACGAGCCGATGTTTACGATCACGGCACAGGACAGGCATGGCATTGTACATCACGGCAGAATCCGAAAGCTGATGCCCATTGAATGCTGGCGGCTGCAGGGTTTTACAGACGAGCAGTTTTATAAAGTGCAAGTTATCGGGCTTTCAGACGGGCATTTGTATAAGATGGCAGGAAATGCGGTAAGCGTACCCGTTATCACCGCAATCGGTAAAAAAATCAAGGAAATCAATGACCGATACGGCATTGTGAAATGAGGTGAATCACTTGGCAAAGCAAATGACCATTGAACTTGTAACTGAATATGACGAACTCGACGGCTATTATTATGCAGACCTTGAACTGCCCGCCGAGGATTACGAAATCCGGGACGCTCTGCAAAAATCAAGAGCTGTCTTTAGGCAGGACGGCTATCAGGATATCTCTATCCTAAATTGCAATCTCCTGCCAAGACTTTCGGATGTCCGGCTGGATTCGCCTACGCTGGACGAGCTGAATTTCCTTGCAAAACGGATGGATACTCTGAATGAAGAAGAAAGGCTGGCGCTGCAGGCGGTTGCTCACCGTGTCATTCCCGACAATTCCGAAGGCGAGCTTGTAAGCATGAAGGATTTAATTAACATGACCTATGGACTTGATGCCGTCATGATTGCTTCCAATGTGGGAAGTGATGAGCAGCTCGGACAGTTTGTGATTGAAAACGATCTGCATGAGGATGTGGCAAATGTTCCCGAACAGGCCCTGTATCTGCTGGATAAAAAGCAGATCGGCAGGCTGCAGCGGGAAAATGACGGCGGTGTGTTTGTAAACGGTTTCTATGTTGTTGCCGGAGATTATGAAATGCCACAGGTGTATGACGGAAAAACCCTTCCCCATGAAGAAGCCTCCCATTGGTTTGCTTTTCGTCTGGAAATTGCAGAGGCTCCTGTAAACAGCGCTGATGAAACCGCAGACAGCGCCGAGTGGATCAGCCTTCCCACCACAAAAGAAAAAGCCGATGAGATTGCACAGCGGCATAATGAGGCTTGCATCGAGGATTGTGTATATTACGGCTTTGAATCCTCTGTCCCGCAGATTACATCCGAAATGTTCGGAGACATGGCAGATTTTGATACGCTGAATACGCTGGCGCAGCGCATGGCGGAAATGTCGCCGCTGGATCAGGTGAAATTCAAAGCGGTGTTGTCCGTAAATCCCCCGAAGGATGTTCAGGCGGCCCTGGATATATCGGAGCAGCTCGACAGCTATGAATTATCCTATTACTCTGATTCCGCAGGCGTATTTTTCAAGGATTATCTGCGCCGCTTTATGGATAGCCGCTTTGACAGCAAATGGCTGGATACCCTGCTCACACAGAACGAGGGAGAACGGCTGCTTCAAAGACTCGGCGCCGCTGAGACGCCATACGGTGTGATTTCCGCCTGTGGACGATCCCTGTATGAAATTGTCCCATGTGACGAGCCGGAAACGAAGGAATTGAAAACGCAGACATTAACCAATGAGAAATTAGATGTCATCGAGGTGCTTGACCGAAAGGCGCTGTTTTCAAACGGCAGGCTTATGCCGGAGGAAATCCCCGAAGGGCTGTATGCTTACGATCTCCGTCACAGTGATGACGGCAGCCGCTTCATTTCCATTGAGCCGAAGGTCGGCGTGAATCACGGCGGCACGGTACTCATGAAAGAAATCCTCGATTTCGGAGAAAGCGGATATATCCCTTTCGAGGAAGACACTGATCCCAATTTCCTTGGATATACGATGACGCCGCAGGAATTTGCCGATGAGGAACTTGATGAAAATCAGGAATTCGGAGGGATGCAGCTATGAGCATTAAAAAAATCACTGCGGAGGATCTTCGCCGGATGAATGACTGTGACGGACTTGTTCTGCAGGGCTGCGGCGGAGATTTGCAGGAATGGCTGGACGGGATCAATAGTCTGTTTACCGAGGAAAAACTGCTGCTTAACGGAACGAAATTTGAAAACATTTATGCTTTTGAAAACGAAGGTTTGACAAACCTCCTCTTCCCGTTTAACGACAGTGCAAAACTTGATATGGGCAGGCTTGCCATATGGCGGCTTCGTTCTCATGAGCAATTCGGCGGCACATGGCTTTCCGATTATGTTCCCAATCGTCTCAGCGATTTCACAGAGGATGAGGCGGAAAATATAAATGAAGGGATGGTGATGTAGGATGAGTGAGCTTGCATGGCTGCTGGCAGGACTTCTGATCGGCGGCTGTATTGCAGTAACGGTACTCTGCTGTGTGCAGATTAACCGAATCAACAACTATGAGCAGGAAATCAGAAGGCTTCAGCAAAAGCTGAACGACAAAATCTAACAAGCCGGTATCAATCGCCCTGAAAACGATTGGTATCGGCCTTTTTTTATTTCAGGGCGGCCTAAGTCGCCAAAGGAGGTGGTGATTATCAAAAGCCCTGTCAGTTGGATGGGAAACAAAACTTCCATCCTTCACATCTTATACGCTTTGTTTCCGCTGAGCTACGGGCGGTATATCGAGCCTTTCGGCGGATCGGGCGCTGTGCTGCTGGGCAAAGCTGTTCCCGACAAGTTTGAAGTTTACAACGATTATAACGCAAACCTTGTCAATCTGTTCCGCTGTATGCGTGACCGACCGATGGAATTCATAAGAGAGCTTGGCTTTCTCAATTTAAACGCAAGAGACGATTTTGTCGTCCTCAAGCGTTTTTTTGAGAAGCAGGAATTTACCGATGAGTTTTTGAAGCAGGAGCTTGATCTGACGAGCATCCTGCTCCCGGTGCCAAAGGCATCGGAAATCAGGCTGCTGTATAAGACGGCCAAAGAAGATTATGATTTGCGCCGTGCGGTGATGTTCTTAAAGCTCGTCCGCTACAGCTATTCCAGCGGAGGAAAATCCTATGCCTGCCAGCCTTTCAACATTGCCAGCCTGTTTTCTCTGATTGAGCAGCTTGCAAAGAGGCTTGCGAATGCAATCATCGAAAATCAGGACTTCGAGGTGCTGATCCGGCACTATGACCGACCGGACGCTTTTACCTACTGTGATCCGCCGTACTTCACCAGCGAATATGTGTATGAGTGCGGCTTCACATGGGATGACCATGTCCGGCTTCACCGTGCGCTTGCAGAAGCAAAAGGCAAGTGGCTGGTCTCTTATAACGACTGTCCTGAAATCAGGAAATTGTATCAGGACTACAATCAGTTCGGATTTAAGCGAATCCACTCAATGGTGCAGAAATATGAAGCCGGAAAGGAATTCCCCGAACTGCTTATCGGCAACTACGATTTCTATGAACGGGAACGGCAGAATGCAAGACAGCTCACTCTGTTTGAAATGGAGAACGAGCTAAGCCCTGCAGAAATCGAAAAAATCCTAAAGGAGTGTATCATATCATGCAAGATAAAAAAATGAAGCAAAGCTTCGTGCTGCTTTCTGTTCCTGCAAAAATGCTTTTGGAGACGGGGATTTTTGAAGGCGGCGCCATGAAAATGAGCGTGGAAGCAAACCGCCTCATCATTGAGAAAGCGGATGCGCCGGAAGACTTTATCTGTGACGGCGATTGTGACCATTGTCCGATGAACGAGACAGACTGCGACGGCAACTGTGAGGACTGTCCCTGTATCGAAGAATGTGAAGATGCGGAGGTGTGAGGATGGCAAATACCATGTACCGTATTCTCGGCAAGCGCGGACGCATCACCATTCCCTATGAAATGCGGCAGCGCGTCGGATTCTGTTATAACGACGTGCTGTCCTTCACGGAATCGGAGGATGGCAGAACTGTGCTTGTCAGGAGAGAAAAAATCTGTAATAACTGTAAGGATGATCCGCCCGGCGACAGTGTGAACGAGGTCACGCTGCTTGAGTTTTTGGATGGGCTGACCGATTCCGAGCAGCACGCCGCTTTAATTCATCTGTCGGTTAAATGGGCAGAAAAGCAGGCGCCGGGCATCACGGCACAGTAAATAAGAACAGGAGGAAAAACTATGGCAGCAAAGAAACAGGCAGCTCCCCCAAAGGAGCAGAAACAAAAAAATCCGTCTATTCAGGTGCGGATTGACAGGCTGAATGATTACGAAGGCAGCAGTATCAAAGCGTTTGCCAGCGCCAACATCGGCGGAGCCTTCGCTATCCACGGTATCCGTGTTGTGGATTCGCAGAAGGGCTTGTTCGTCTCTATGCCGCAGAACAGCTATAAGGACGGGAACGGCAATACCAAATACAGCGATATCTTTCATGCGGTAACCGCCGAAGCAAGAACCGAGCTGAACGAAAAGGTTATAAACGCCTATGAGCAGGCAGTTCAGGCGCAAGAGCAGCAGGATGAAGCTGCAGAAGAAAGCGAAACGCAGGGCATGGAGCCGAGTATGTAACTTTTTCTGAAATCTCGCAGAAATGTCTGGACTTTTGAGATTTTCTCGGTATGCTTGTGGTAAAGGACGGTGATCATGTATGAAGAAAAAAGTAATAACCGCAGTTTTATGCGGACTCCTGATAACAGGGCTTGCCGGATGCGGAGAACAGGCAAAACCGCCTGAGAAGATCTCACCGAACAGCATGATCTCGGCAGATGCATCATCGGCATCAAGTAACGAAACAGGCGATGACATCCCTGCCGAATCGACAGCTTCGCAGGAACCGGAAACATCGGCAGCCTCCACGCCTGAAAGACAACCACAGGCAGAAGAAACAGAAAGTCAGGCAGCGACTCCTGCCGAATCGCAGCCAAAGAAAGAAATCACTCCGGCTCAGACGGAACAGGCAAAACCTGAGCCAACGGCGCCGGAAATCCAGCCGGAGCAAGAGCCACAGAAAACACCGGCTGAAGCGCCGGCGACACCGACGCCTGCAGAGCCGGAAACACCTGCAGAACCCGAAACACCTCCGCAGGAGGTACAGCCGAAAACAGCTTACGACTTCGAATTTGATATCGAGGCGATCAAAGCAGACTGCATCGGGATAGGGCAAAGCATGGGGCTTACGCTGGACGCCTCGCTCACTCCCGACACCGCTTCATGGTGGAATCCTGTGACGGCATCGCAAAGCAATCAGGGCGAAACCTTAAAGCAGAATCTTGCAGGCTATATCAGATTCCATACCGCCGAAAACTTAAGCGCCTACGGCATGGATGAAATCACACACTTTAATATCTACTGCGAAGCAAGAGGAAACGGTGTATATTCCATATACTTCCTCTTCGCATAGCAGCTCATCATCGGGAACCTCCCTCTGTGAAAAAACACAGAGGGATTTTTTTATGCCCAAAATTAAGAAAGGACGGTTTAACAGCCTATGAAAACAAAGTTTAAGTTAAGCGGCAGGCGAATCCTGTCAGCGGTTCTCTGCCTGCTGATGATGGTGACCGCACTGCCTATGTCCGCCTTTGCATGGACGAGCGAGGAAGGACACAACTGTACCTCCTCTTTCGGAGACAGGTATGTCGGCTCTGACGGCGAATATTATTACAGCAAGAGTTCGTATTCCTTTATCGCATACGACAGCAACGGCAACATCTCTGTTCATCCGGTCAGTGCAGGAAATGCAAAACGCAAATATATGATGAATGACAGCAGCGGGACGCATCAGGTGTACTGTGTGGAATCCGGTATTGATTTCAGTTCGGGAAATTCCTATGTGTCGCGGAACGGAACAAACAGCGCCTATTTTCAGAATCTGCCCATCGATGCGCAGTTCGGCATTATGATGGCGTTGATGTACGGCTGGCATGAAGGACAATCCTCCCCTGTGGCAGGTACGAATGCCGATGATTATGCCTTTGCCACGCAGACGATCATTTGGGAATACCAGCAGCAGCTCCGCACAAGCCCGACCGATCTGCACAGTGCAAACGGTATTGACGCGGACACCTATTGTTATTCCTTAATGGGTAGACCTGCCGAGAAGTGCTATAACTGGATTTTATCGCAGATGGCAGACCATTATAAGATTCCGAGTTTTATGGCAAGGAGTCAGGGCAGAGCGAATACCTATACGCTGAAGTATAATCCCAATGCGAAAAATTACAGCCTTACCCTTACGGATACCAACAATACGCTTTCGGATATTAACCTCTCTGCAAACGGCATCCGGGTATCGAGAAGCGGAAATCAGTATACCTTTGCCAGCGATTCGATGATCACCTCGCCTGTTGCGGTTTCCGCACAGAAGAAAGTCAATCTGAATTGCGGTGAAATGCTGATTTGGGGTTGTGTCGGCAAACAGACCATGATTTCCGGCGCTTCCGATCCCGTATATTTTTATTTGAATATCGACACCGAAACCTATGGTACAGGCCGTATCCGAAAGACATCGGAGGACGGTGTGGTATCCGGAATCAGCTTCAATATTTCCGGCAACGGAGTCAATCAAAATGTCACAACGAACGCAGACGGCACGGTAGATGTGCAGCTTATGCCCGGCGTTTATACTGTAACCGAACAGAATATCCCTCGCTATGAGCCGCAGAGTGTTCAGAGAGTAACCATTGTCAGCGGCCATACTTCTACCGTGACCTTCAACAATGTCCTGAAGCGCGGGGATCTCACCGTGACCAAGACCAGTGAGGATGGGCTGAATGAAGGTGTAAAATTCCACCTTTCCGGTACTTCGCTCAGCGGCTTGCCGGTTGACGAATACGCTGTTACCGACAGCACAGGTAAGGCATATTTCAGGGATGTCCTCATCGGCTCCGGCTATGTGCTGTCGGAGGTAGATACAGCCGTCCGTTATGTGGTGCCTGATAATCAGGAGGCGGCCATTGAGTGGAACAAAGTAACAGAAAAGGGCTTTTATAATGCCTTGAAGAAATTTCAGGTGACCGTCACCAAATCCGACGCCGAAACCGGCACAGCGCAGGGCGACGCCTCTTTAAGCGGTGCGGTGTATGGTATTTACAAGGGCGACCAGCTCATTGACACCTATACCACCGACCGGAACGGGCAGTTTACCACAGACTTTTATATCTGTGATTACGACTGGACAATCCGTGAAATCTCACCGAGCGAGGGCTATCTGTTAAACGATACCATATACCCGGTGGGAGCAGAGCCGGAGCTTTATACTGTTGAATATAACGTCACCGCAAACGATGTTCTGGAAACCGTGCAGAAAGGAAAAATTGCGGTCATCAAGCACTGCGATGACGGCGAGACGCAGATTGAAACGCCCGAAACAGGTGCGGAATTTGAGGTGTTCCTGAAATCTTCCGGCAGCTATGAAGCCGCAAAGGAATCCGAGCGTGATTACCTTGTGTGCGATGAAAATGGGTTTGCAGAAACGAAAGAGCTGCCGTATGGAATTTACACTGTGAGACAGACAAAAGGCTGGGACGGCAAAGAGCTGATGGATGCCTTTGATGTGTTTGTAAACAAGGATGGCGAGGTGTATCGCTATCTCATCAACAATGCCACATTCGAAGCGCTGATTGAGATCGTGAAAAAGGACATCGAAACAGGCAATGTAATCCCCGCTTCGGGAATCGGATTTAAAGTGCGAAACACCGATACCGGCGAATATATCGTGCAGCACATCAACTACCCGACGCCTGTGGATATCGATATCTACTACACCGACAGCACGGGCAAGCTCATGATGCCGGAGGCGCTTCCTTACGGAAATTACGAAATCATCGAGCAGAATACCTGCTATGGATATGTGTTGGACAGCAATCCCGTTCCCTTTACGGTAGACGGCAGCAAGACGGTTGTCACCGTGGAAAAACACAATATTGCGCAGAAAGGTACAATTACCGTCAGCAAGACCGGCGAGATTTTCGACTCTGTGGCAGGCGATAAAGGTTTTTATCATCCGATTTATGCGGTCGGCGGGCTTGCGGGAGCCGTCTATGAGATCACGGCCGCCGAGGATGTGGTTACGCTTGACGGCACGCTCCGATACAGCAAAGGTGAAGTTGTCGCAACGATTGAAACCGACAGCACAGGAGCAGCAACCACAGAGCCGCTGTATCTTGGAAAATTCGAAGTTCGGGAAATAAAAGCGCCTTATGGAATGGTCATCAGCAATGAGGTGCATCCAGTAGAGCTGACCTATGCCGGGCAGGAAGTGGAGATTACCGAGACGGCGACAGCGTTTTATAACGAGCGCCAGCGTGTGCAGATTGACCTCTCCAAAGTGATGGCACAGGATGAGAGATTCCAAATCGGTATGAATGGCGAAATCCTCTCAGTACAGTTTGGACTGTTTGCCGCCGAGGATCTGACCTCTGCGGATGGCTCGGTCATTCCTGAAGACGGGCTTATGGAGATCGTATCCTGCGATGAAAACGGCAAGGCGACCTTTGCCACGGATGTTCCCGTGGGCGCTAAGCTGTATGTGAAAGAGATTGCAACCAATGAGCAGTATATCCTCTCAGAAGAAAAGTACCCTGTAGACTTTGCGTATGCCGGACAGGATACGGCAACCGTCAGCATTACGGTAAATAACGGTGAAGCGATACCCAACGATATCATCTATGGAAATATCAAGGGGTTGAAGATTGACCGTGAAACCGAGGAAACCATCGCAGGCGCGCTGTTCGGTCTGTTCCGTGCGGATGAAACCGAGTTTACGGCAGAAAAAGCAATCCTCACAGCCGAATCCGGCGAGGACGGTATCTTTACTTTTGAGAATGTGCCCTATGGAAATTGGATCGTCAAGGAACTGCAGCCTGCGGAATCCTTCCTCCCTAACGAGGAAATCTACCCTGTGACTGTATCTGAGCATGAGCAACTCATCGAAATTACCGTAGTCAACGACCGTATTCCTGAAATCGGAACGACGGCAGCCGTGGACGGAGAAAAGGAAATCTTTGCAACAGAAGTGTTCGTCCTCACTGATATTGTGGCGTATCAGCACCTGATCCCCGGAAAGGAATATGTGCTGAAGGGCATCCTCATGGACAAGACCACAGGCAAAGCTCTGCTGATCGACGGCAAAGAAATCCATGCGGAAACTGTGTTTACACCGGAAACTCCGGCAGGAGAAACAACCGTCGAATTCACCTTCGATTCCAAGTATATCAAAGCCGACACCGATATCGTAGTTTTTGAGAGCTTGTATAAAGACGGCAAAGAGCTTGCCGTTCATGCGGACATCGACGATGAAGGACAGACCGTGAAGGTTAAAGTCCCGGAAATCGGAACAAAGGCGAGCGTTGACGGCAAAAAGGAAGTCACCGCTAAAGGCACGATTACCATTGAGGATATCGTGTCTTACAAGAACCTGACTCCCGGAAAAGAATATACCGTAAAAGGCACTCTGATGGATAAATCCACAGGCAAACCGTTTACAGTAGACGGAAAGGAAATCAGCAGCTCTTACACCTTTAAGCCGGAAACGGCAGACGGCGAGGTAAGGATGACCTTTACTTTTGACGCCGGTACGATTACAAAGGCAACTGAAATCGTTGTATTTGAATCTGTCTACCGTGACGGTGTGGAAGTAGCCGTTCATGCGGACATCAATGACGAAGGTCAGACTGTAAAGCTTGTTCCGCCAACGCCCGATGTTCCGCAGACCGGCGATGACACGAATCTTGGTTTCTGGATCGGTCTCGGTGCAATAGCTCTTGGCGGCCTGATTTCCTGCGGGATTATGGTGATCAAGCGCAAAAAGGACGATGATGACGAATGATGAAAAAGGTGTATATCTGTTCTCCCCTCGGCGGCAATGTCAGCGAGAATCTTGAACGGGCAAAGAGATACACCAAATATGCGCTGCTGTGCGGCACGGCTCCGGTCGTGCCGCATTTCTATGCGCTGTGTCTCGATGACGGCAAGCCGAAAGAGCGTGACATCGGGATGACGGCAGGGCTTTCCCTGCTTTGGTTTTGTGATGAAATGTGGATATTCGGGGATGAGATCACCAAAGGCATGGCGGCAGAAATTCAGTTCTGCAGAAACCTGAATGTGAAAACCCGAAAAATCCGGGAACAAGAAATCAGCAAATTGATTGGAGGAAATTGCTTATGAAAAAGAAAACAATGAGAACGCTGCTCTGTGTCCTGATGATGGCGGTGATGGTGACCATGACCTCCGTAACCGCCTTTGCCGCGGGCGATGTGGCAACCGCCATTGAAAACACATGGACGGCGGCGCAGACACAGATCAAGTCGGTCGTCAACAATGTGGTATTCCCCGTAATCGATATGATCCTCGCCATCCTCTTCTTTGTGAAGCTGGGAACGGCGTATTTTGATTACAGAAAGCACGGCCAGTTTGAATTTACAGCTCCGGCGATTCTGTTCGCCTGCCTGATCTTTACACTGACGGCTCCGCTGTATATCTGGACGATTTTATAAGGAGGGATTATATGGGAGCTTGGGGAATTACCGCATTTGAATCAGATGCAGGACTTGATGTTATTGGGGAGATACGAAACAGACTTCCAAAGGACGGCAGGCTGACACTTAAAAGTCTTTTAGAATTTATTCAAAACAGCGAATGGAGTGAATTTGACGATCCTCAGCTCGGAAACTCCCATACAAGTCCGCTGGCCGTAGCGGAACTTATTTTTAAGATACAGGATAACGATTATTCCGCAGTCGATTATGAGGAAGAATGGGCGAAAGAAGAACCCAAATTCCAAGAATTATCGTCTTTTACTGCAGATAAGGAATCGCTCTTATGGTTGAAAAATTACCTTAAGGAAAACCTTGCAGTGGCAAGAAACAACGCCGTCAATTCCACAGATCCGGCTGATTCTTATAACGGTTGGTTTGAAAAGAAAGACTGGGAAGAATGGCAGCGGCACATGGAAACAATGATTGAACGCATGGGTGAACTGCACGAAAGGCCGGGAGATGAAGTTGAACTGCTTTCTGTGGAGCAGACGCAAGAGGACGCCCAGATTCTGTCGATGTAGCGGAGGAATAGCATGGAGGTGATGACTTATTTTTGATTGGTTAGGAGATATATTCTCCGGCATAGGTGACGCCATCGGCGGCGTGTTTGATTTTCTCGGAGAACAAATATCCAATGTGATTTGGAACACAATGCTGAAATGGTTTTATGAAACCGTCTATAACGCCGTTGCCGATTTCTTTACCATGATGGGAAACATGGGCGCAGATATTTTTGCCCTTGATTGGGTACAGGCGACCATTAAGCTGTTTACCCTGTTCGGTTGGACGCTCTTTATTGCAGGTGTGGCGGTTGCTGTTTTTGATACGGCAATCGAATATCAAAACGGCAGGGCGACCATAAAGACCACGGCAATCAATGTCCTGAAGGGCTTTTTTGCCTGTTCGTTAATCGGCATTGTGCCTGTGGAACTGTATAAATTCTGTATTTCCCTGCAAAATACCTTTTCCCACGATTTGTCGGCAATCTTCGCCGGACAGCAGTCTATTGATTTATCGGGACAAAGCACTTCTGTGCTTGAAGGAAGTTTCGCCGTGGCAACACAGGTCAGCTTTAATCTGTTTAATCTGCTGGCAATGATCGCCTTCGCTTACTGCGTAATCAAGATATTTTTTCAGAACATCAAGCGAGGCGGCATTTTGTTAGTGCAGATGGCAGTGGGAGAACTGTATATGTTCAGTGTGCCGAGGGGCTATACGGATGGATTCAACCAGTGGATGAAGCAGGTAGCGGCAATCTGCCTGACTGCGTTTATGCAGACAACGCTGTTGTTCCTGGGACTGTTAACCTTCCCCGGCAATATGCTCTTAGGGTTGGGCATTATGTTGGCGGCGAACGAAGTGCCGCGGATCGCCCAGCAGTTCGGTCTCGACAGCTCGGTACGAGTCAACATGATGAGCGTTGTACACGCAACGACCACGGCGGTCAATCTGACACGCTCTGTGGCAAGAGCTGCAAAGTAGAGGTGATAACGAAATGAAAGAAAACAAGGAATTAGAACGCAACGATATTGCTATTGACCGTGAAATGGAAGTGGATTGTGATATCGGCCGGGAAATTACAGCGTATATCGAAACATGGTTTGATGTAGATAAAAAGTTCGGTATCCACACTGCAGAGGATGACAGCGCTTGGCTGAATATGTACGGCAAATACAATCCCTTCGAGGATACGCTCCGCATTGAATGTGAGATCAGCCGCGATAACGGCAGTGAATGTTTCGACTATGAACCGACCGCCGCTGAAGCACAGCTCATGAAAGACATGATTGCGGAGAAAATCCGTGAGGTATATCATCAGACGCCACAGGAATTCTGTGAGGAATTTTACGGAACTGACGATTTATACGGAGAACACACAGAGAGCAATGAAAACATGACTATGGGAGGGATACAATGACAAGTTATCTGTATCCGCAGAACCTGAAAGCCACAGCCAATCTGTGGCTGTGGGGACTGCGGGATTTTTCAATTTTATGTATAGCCGCACTGCTTTCGGTGGTGGCGTTGGTGCAGCTCCATATATTTTTTCCGGCTGCGATCACCTTGGGCTATGGCTTTCTGACAATCCGAATGGATGAAACGACCGTGCTTGATTTTATCCGATACGCCGTGCGGTATTTTATCAGCACACAGCAATATTACGAATGGAGGTGACGCTCGTGGCAAAGAAAAAAGAAACACAGCAGAAAAAGAAAAAAGGACGCTCCACGCAGGACTTGGTCGGCATCAAGACCTTTACAAAATACGGCCTTGAAACAACGAAAGGCGAATTGCTCTTTTACCTTGTATCACCCACCAATATTTCGGTACTGTCCTATGTGAACATCGAGATCAAAATCCGCCATCTGATGATGGTGTTGTCCGCCATTCCCGACATTGAGATCACCTGCACCGACTCATCCGAATGCTTTGACGATAACAAGGCATATCTGCACGATAGGCTCTCGGAGGAACAGAATTCGAAGGTGCGGAAAATCATAAAAAAGGACATTGACTTTCTCGACCACATCCAAATGGAGATGGCGACCGCAAGGCAGTTTTTGTTTATTGCAAGGCTGAAAAACACGAAAGATAAACAGACCTTCGATACCGCCAACCGAATTGAGAAGGTCATCTCCGAGCAGGGCTTTGAGGTGCAGCGGATGAAGAAAGCGGATATCAAACGCTTCCTCGCATTGTATTTTGAAGCCAGCATGAACGGAGAGCAGATGCCGGATGTGGATGGCGAACAATTTTACGAGGTAGAAAATGAAGAAAACTCGGAAGATTAGCATGGCGGCTGTTTCTGTTCTGCTGTCGGCGCTTCTCGCCGTATCCGTGGTGATGACTTTCCGAGAGCTGTCCGCCCGGCAGAAAGAAAAAGAGGATTTCGAGGAACTTGCAGAGATGGTACAGATTATTCCATCCCAACCGATACAACCCGAAGAAACACCGGCGCTGACCGATGACGAGCCGGAAGAAACCCTTCGGGATTTATCGGGGCTGTTTGCAGAGAACGATGAATGTATCGGCTGGCTGTGTATTCCCGATACGACGATAGGCTATCCTGTCATGTACACGCCGAATGTTCCGCAGAAATACCTGCGGCGTAACTTTTACGGCGAATACAGCCAAAGCGGCGTCCCGTTTCTGGATTATCGGTGCAGCCCTGACAGCGGGAATTTACTGATTTACGGTCATAACATGAAAAACGGCACGATGTTCTCCGACCTGAAAAAGTATCTAGATGCGGATTTTTTGAGCAGCCATCAAACCATTGAACTGCAGATCGCAAACAGCTTGTACCGCTATACTGTTACCGAAATAAAAGTGACTGATACCTCGGACAAATGGTATGAGGATATCGGAAAAAATCTGTTCGAGAACAAGAGCTTTCTTGTCCTCTCCACCTGTTACGGCGGCGGGAACGGCCGGCTGCTTATCATTGCAGTGAAAGACAATTAAACATCATCAATATATCAGTCGTTTTGCAAACAGTGGTACGGCTGATTTTTTATGCCCTCCTGTTTACAAAACGACAGTCAGGAGGTAATTCATGTTCAAACGAAAACCAAAGGTGCTGACGCCTGCGGAAATGGAAGTGATCCGCACAAAGGATTTCTTCGACTGCATTCTCCCCGGCACGGTAAAATTCCTCTCCGACCACTATATTGTCGGGGACAGCTATCGCTCGGTGTGGGCAGTCAGGGAGTATCCGCCTTCTACGGAAGAACAGGCGATCCTCTCCCAGCTTGCCGACCGAAGCGGCGTGACGCTCCGTATTTACCACAGGCTGGTGGAGAGTATGGAGCAGCGGAAAATCATTCAGAACGCCACCCGTAAAAACAAGCTGATGTCCGGCGGGAACGATGTGAACGAAACCATCGAAGCAGAGGGCAATCTGCAGGATGTGATTGAGCTGCTGGCAAATCTCCGAAAGAACAAAGAGCCGCTTCTGCATTGTTCTGTGTTCATCGAACTGAAAGCAAAAAATATGGATGCGCTGAAAGAGCTTCAGAGCGAGATCGCAATGGAACTGACACGCTCCAAGATGTCAGTAGACAGACTGACCTTACGGCAGAAAGAAGGATTCCTCTCTGTTCTGCCCGTGGGCAGCAATCAGTTCGGGGCGCAGTATGAGCGAGTCCTGCCCGCAAGCTCCGTGGCAAATCTGTATCCCTTTAACTTTTCCGGCAAGACCGATCCGAGAGGCATCTATATCGGTCGGGATAAATTTGGCACAAACATCCTTGTAGACTTCGACCGCAGAGCCGAGGACAAAACCACAAGCAATATCCTCATTTTAGGCAACAGCGGTCAGGGAAAAAGCTATCTGCTGAAATTGATTCTGACCAACCTCCGTGAATCGGGTAAGCGAATCATATGCCTTGATCCCGAATCGGAATATGAGGAAATCTGTTCGGCTCTTGGCGGCTGCTATATAGATTTCCTGTCCGGCGAGTACACCATCAATCCGCTGGAACCCAAAGCCTGGAATGACAGTACGGACGATGTCGATCCCGACGCGCCCGCAGCATTCAAAAAGGTGACAAGGCTCAGTCAGCACATCGCATTCCTAAAGGATTTTTTTCGCAGCTACAAGGATTTTTCCGATGCGCAGATTGATACCATTGAAATCCTTCTATCGAAGCTGTACGCCCGATTCGGGATTACAGACAGCACCGACTACAGCGTAAAGAAGCCCTCCGAATTTCCCATCATGGAGGACTTCTATAACCTGTGCGAGGAAGAATTCTACAGCTACGATAAGAGTCGAAAATATCTCTATACAGAAGAAACCTTGCAGGAGGTATGCCTCGGCATCCACTCCATGTGCGTGGGTGCAGAAAGCAAATACTTTAACGGCCACACCAATATCACGGACGATGCTTTTCTTGTGTTCGGCGTGAAGGGTTTGATGGATACCAATAAGCGGCTCAAGGACGCCATGCTGTTTAACATTCTTTCCTTCATGAGCAATCAGTTGCTTGGCGTGGGCAACACAGCGGCATCGATAGACGAGTTGTATCTCTTCCTCACAAACATGACGGCAATTGAATATATCCGCAACGCCATGAAGCGTGTGCGTAAAAAGGAATCCTCGATCATTCTGGCAAGCCAGAACATCGAGGACTTTTTGATTCCGTCTATTCGTGAGTTTACAAAGCCGCTGTTTTCCATCCCTACGCATCAGTTCCTGTTCAACGCCGGACAGATCAACCCGAAGGAGTATATGGACGCCTTGCAGGTCGAGCCGAGTGAGTTTGAACTGATCAAATATCCCGAACGAGGAACCTGCCTCTACCGCTGCGGCAACGAGAGGTATCTGCTTCAAGTTATTGCACCCGATTACAAAGCGGCTCTATTCGGAAAGGCTGGCGGACGATGAGCGCAACAGTAGCGGCGGCTCTCAAAAAGATTGCCGTCGCTCTGCTTACCAATCCGAAGGTCTTAAAAACCATCGGTGGGATCGTGCTGGGAATTATTATCATAATCATCATGCCCATCGTGGCGATTGTATCCATCTTCAACGGCAGCATCGAAATCGACACCGACCGTTTGCAGACGATGGTGGTGGAAAACCTCTCCGCCGAAGAACAGGCAAAGCTGCAGTTTGTTGAGGACACCATGTATGCAATTGAAGACGAAATGACTGCCGCAGGTTTTGCAGGCAAGGTAAAAGAGGCGCAGGTGCTGTATGTGCTTGTGCTTTCCGATTACGCTGCAGAGGATGGATTTGTCTCTAAGCTTGTGGGGTGTTTTGCGGAAGAACAAACAGACGGGCAGCTCATCGCTGCCGTCAACGCCACCTTCGGCACAGAGCTTACCGCCGAAGATTTCACCAAACTGATGAACAGCATAAACCAAAAGCTTGTGGAGGTGGCAAGGTCGCAGCTCGGCAATGTCGGCGGAGAGCCGTATTGGAGCTGGTACGGATTTGAGACACGGGTGGAATGGTGCGCCTGTTTCGTGAGCTGGTGTGCCAACGAATGTGGTTATATCGACAGAGAGGTAATTCCGAAATTTGCGGGCTGTGTCTGGGGCGTTGAATGGTTCAAAGAACGAGATCAGTGGCAGGACGGAAACTATGAGCCTCGTCCCGGCGATATTATCTTTTTTGATTGGGACAACCGTGGTTCGTCCGGACCGCAGGACGGATTATCCGACCATGTGGGTATTGTAGAACAGGTGGAAAACGGAACGGTGCATACCATTGAAGGCAACTCCGGCGATGAATGCCGCGCAAGGAGCTATCCTGTTGGACATTATGAGATTCTCGGCTACGGAATACCGATGCAGTAAATTTTACAGGAGGAAAGAAATCCATGAATAAAAAATTGAACACACCTACTGAGGAACGGCAGATGCGGGAAAATGAAACCAATGAAATGCTTTTGGCGGAGGACGCGGTGCAGACCACAGCCTACCTTGCAAACGCTCCCGACTGCTGTTCGGGAGCTGAGCAGCTTGACAATATGCTCGGTATGCTCGGTGCGGATGTGATGGACGAGGATGTCTATCACAGCGAGGATGAACATCCGAAGCTGTCCATGTGAAGGAGGAAAAGCTATGGGTGTAAAAGTAAAAAGCCTGCGCAGAGTATATAAGGCGCTGGGGCGGGATTTGATTATACGATGAAATTGTGAGGTGCAATATGAAGAAAACAACTGTAAGCATTGCCTTTGACGATGAGAAATTGTCTGCGGCCAAGCTGTATATGGAACAGAAAGGACTGTCGTTTGAAACGGAGATGGAAAAGGCCGCCGACGCACTCTACGGAAAATATGTCCCTGCCAATGTGCGGGAATTTATTGAACTGAGTGCGGGGACGAAAACTGTTCCGAAGCCGAAAAAACCGAAGCCTTCACCTTCCTCTGCTGTGGGCGCTCCCGCTGCAAAGGAAGGTGATTTTGATTGAGAAGCCAGAACTTTGGAATTGAGATTGAGATGACCGGGCTGACTCGGTGTGCGGCGGCGAAAATTATTGCCGGGCATTTCGGCTCTGAAGCCGTCCATGTAGGCGGCGCATATGACTCTTACACGATAAGAGACAATCAGAACCGGCAATGGAAAATTGTAAGCGATGCTTCTATCCACTGCCGAAACCGGAGAAATGAATCTGCAAGCAGAGATTACTCTGTGGAATTTGTGTCCCCCATCTGCCAGTATGAGGATATCGAAACCATACAGGAGATTGTGCGCAAGCTCCGTTCAGGAGGTGCCAAAGTCAATGACTCCTGCGGGATTCATGTTCATGTGGATGCCTCCTCTCATACGCCGAAAACACTTCGAAACATTGTAAACATCATGGCTTCCAAAGAAGATCTGCTGTATAAGGCTTTGCAGGTGGAGGTAGAACGGGAGCATTACTGTCAGAAAGCGGATACCCGGTTTTTAGACGAACTCAACCATCGGAAACCGAAATCCATGAGCGAGGTGGAACGGCTGTGGTATAACGGATCAAGCGGACGGTATCATCACTATGACGATACAAGGTATCATGCTTTGAATCTTCACAGCGTTTTTTCAAAAGGCACGATTGAATTCCGGCTTTTTAATTCCACGCTTCATGCGGGAGAGATTAAATCCTACATCCAGCTCTGCCTCGCTATCAGCCATCAGGCGCTTGTGCAGCGGGGAGCTTCGCGGAGTAAAACACAAAGCACCAACGAGAAATATACCTTCCGCACATGGCTTCTGCGATTGGGGTTAATCGGGGATGAATTCAAGACCGCCCGCCTGCATCTTCTCAAAAATTTGGAGGGCAATATTGCATGGCGTGATCCGTCACAGGCAGAAGCGCAGAAAGAACGGCTCGCAGCCAAGAAGCTGGCAGAGCAAAGAGAAACGATGCAGGAAGAAAATGAATATCCCGAACTGTCAGAAGCGGATGAGGGATCGGAAGACGAGCAGGACGATGAGCCTGCTTTTTCTATGTCAATGTGAAAGGAATGATTGAATATGAGTAAACGGCTCTATGTTGCCTATGGCAGCAACCTGAATATCCGGCAGATGAAATACCGCTGCCCTACGGCAAAGCTGTATGGCGTCGGAACGATTGAAGATTACGAGCTGCAGTTTAAGGGACAGCCGAACGGAGCGTTCGCAACCATCGCTCCGAAAGAAGGCGCTTCCGTCCCCGTGGCGGTATGGGAAATCCAGCCGAGGGACGAACAGTCTCTTGATCGTTACGAAGGATATCCCTCCCACTACTTCAAGCAGGATGTTCCCGTACAGCTTGACGGCGAAGAAGTATCAGCGATGGTATATATCATGAATCTGAAAATGCGTTTCGGTATGCCGTCGCCATATTACTATCAAACGGTGCTGGAGGGCTATCACGATTGTGAAATGGATACGGATGTCCTGGATCAGGCAGTGGGCGACAGCGCACAGCGGTACTATTCCGAGAACCGGCAGTACCAAAGTCAGCAGACACTGTTTGACACATACGGCTCTGAGGATGACGATGAGGAATTCGATGGGCTGGATGAAGATGACGGCGAAGAATTAAATGACGAAGACTGCGAGTCCGATCCCTTTTATTTTTCGGACGGAATGTCAATGTAGGAATGGAGTGTGCGCTATGAATCTAATACAGAAACTGAAAACCGAACTTGGAAACAGGTATTCTTTTGAAAAGCTGCATGACGAGGATGAAATCCGGCAGATACAGAAAATGAATCCTTCCAATTTTTCCGAAACGGTAGCGGCGACGCTTACCGCGGGATGTTTAAAAATCGACGCTGTCCTTTATCGGGCAGGCGGTGAGCTACTTCTCGGATACGATGTGTTTGTCAAAGACGATCCTGACTCGGAGGAATGGATCTGCTATGATAACCCGACCGATTCGGTCAGCATGAAAGAACAGGATATGCTGGATGTCCTCGACCGCATCGCTTCCGAAAATGAACTGTCCTATACGGAAAGCAATTTTGAAACGCTGGAAGGAAAAGAAATCTCCGTAAAGGAAAAGCCGACCATGATGAGCCTGTGAGCCACCGTGTGCCGATTTGCGGGGCTTTCAGGAACAGGTGCGAGGAAACACCCGCAAAGAGGAAATACAAGCCGTTTCGGGCAGATTTGAGCGAGGTGTAGAAAGCGGTAAAAAGCCTCGTATCGGCAGATGTCACAAGGTCGATATGTAAGCAGGAGAAAGAGTCGGGGTTGCTTACGCTTCCCCGGCTCGGTTCACAGCGGACGGCAATGCCGACCGCATAAGGCTTTTATATGCTTTCCTCTCCCAAAATCCGCAGGGGTTGTAAATTTGCCTAAATGCCTGTGGTTGGGGTTGTATCTGCCTGAAACCGCAGGTATCAAAAGGAAAAGGCACGGTGTTGCAGAAGGCGTTGCGGCGGTGCTGAAAGGAGATGGATAATGTTCGAGAATAAGAAAAAATTTGCCCTGTGGATGTATCCCGACACCCTTGAAAAAGTAGGGAAAATCTATCAGCAAGACAACTGCGACAGCAGGTCGGAATTCATTGAAAAGGCAGTCAATTTCTATATCGGCTACCTCACATCGGAGGATAAAGACGGCTATCTGCCGAGCGTGGTAACCTCTACGCTCAAAGCAATCGTTGCGGAAAGCGATAACCGGACAAGCCGGATGCTGTTTAAGATTGCCGTGGAGCTTGCCGTCCTGCAGAATGTGGTGGCGGCTACCAACGAGATCGATGAGGTTGCACTGAACCGTCTGCGCGGTGAATGTGTAAAGGAGGTCAAGCGGCTGAACGGTTCACTGTCCTTCGCAGACGCTATCGATTGGCAGAAAGGATAGCATATGGCGAAGCTTGTTACGAAATTCAAATTCATAAAGCCGGGTAAAAAAGCCGGAGGCTATCTGAAATATATTGCTACCCGTGAAGGCGTGGATAAGATCGATGACAGCAAAAAATATCTTCCCGCTTCAAAAAAACAGAAGGACTTGATTGAGAAAATCCTCCGGGACTTTCCCGATGCAAAGGATATGCATGAGTATGATGACTACCTTTGCACCATGACGGTTGGAGACGCCTCCGAGTTTATTACCCGTGCGCTGGAGGACAATGCACAGGAGATGATGACAGGAAAAACCTATGCGGATTATATTGCAACCCGTCCAAGAGTGCAGCGGTTTGGCTCTCACGGTCTGTTCACCGATGACGGAATCAGTGTCAATCTCTCGGAAGTGTCCGAAGAATTGAATCAGCATCAGGGAAATGTGTGGACAGCCATCCTGTCTCTTCGCCGTGAGGATGCGGCAAGGCTTGGCTTCGATGACGGATACCGCTGGCGGGATATGCTGCGGACGCAGACGGCAGCTCTGAGTGAAAATCTGAAAATCCCGATGGAGAATCTCCGGTGGTTTGCTGCGTTCCATGATGAAAGCCATCATCCCCATGTGCATCTCATCGCCTACTCCACAAATCCAAACGAAGGCTATCTCACAAAGCAAGGCGTGAACAATCTGCGTTCCTCCTTCGCAAAGGATATCTTCGCACAGGATTTGCTCTGCGTTTACGAGCAGCAGACGGAGCATCGGGATGCGCTGAAGTCTGAAAGCAGAAAGCTCATGGCAGAAATGATTGGAAAAATCAACAGCGGAACCTATGACAATCCGGCTGTGGAAAATATGCTTGTGAAGCTGGCAGACCGCCTATCAAAAACAAGCGGCAAAAAGGTGTACGGCTATCTGAAAGCGGATGTCAAAGACCTCATTGACGCCATTGTGGATGAGATCGGAAAGGACGAGCGTCTCGCCTCTCTCTATGCGTTGTGGTATCAGAAACGGGAGGAAGTCATACAGACCTATACAAAAGAAATGCCAAAGCGAATTCCTCTCTCGCAGAACAAAGAATTTAAGTCTATCAAAAACGCTGTCATACAGGAAGCGATGAATATTATTGCCGACCGTATTCCAATAGAAAATGCGGAGGAACAGCCTGCTCCCGATCCCGAAGCGGCGGAGATGGATATGGATTCCGAACAGATGCCGGACGAGCCGACCGAACAGGATGCTCATGATACCTCATATTCCTACGGCGGCGGTCAGAAAAAGAAGCAGACTTGGTGGACAGACGAGTACAAACAGGCGCGAAAATGTCTCTATGGTACAAAGGATATACCGCCTGACTTTGAAAAAGCGCTCACTCTTATGCTGGCAGAAGCAGTCAAAGGCAACGGCTTTGCCATGCACGATCTTGGGAAAATGTATCTGTCGGGACTCGGCTGTGAGAAGAACGAAGAACAGGCGCGGGAATGGTTTGCAAAAGCATATCATGCCTTTATTGCGGAGGAATCCAAAGTAAAGAAAAAAGATTACCTGCAGTACCGGATCGGCAAACTGTTTTCATTTGGATATGGCGTGGAGCAGGATTGCCTGAAAGCCGCTGAGTGGTATGAGAAGGCTGTGACAGAGGACAATCCTTTCGCTGCTTATGCCCTCGGAAGTTTATACCGCAGAGGACAAGGCGTAGAGCAGGATGATGAAAAAGCCTATGCGCTCTATCACATGGCGGCAGAGCATGGAGAAAAACCGAATGCCTATGCTGCCTATGAGCTTGGCCGGATGTGCAAAGAAGGAATCGGTACAAAGATAGACCGAACCGCCGCCAATGCATGGTACAGACAGGCATATCAAGGCTTCCTCATGATCGAGCAGAACATGGCGGACGATAAGCTGTATTACCGTTTAGGGCAGATGAATCTGACCGGAACAGGAACAGAAAAAGATCTGCCAAAGGCAAAGGATTACTTTGAAAAGGCTGCCGCTTTGGATAACGCCGACGCCTTGTACGGTCTCGGCAAGCTGTATCTGAACAGGGACTTTGCTGGGGCAGATATGCAAAAGGCAATGGATTATCTTACCGCAGCCGCAGAGAAAGGCCACAGCTATGCACAGTACACATTGGGCAAGCTGTTCCTAACGGGAGAAAATGATACGCAGAGTGCGTATTATGCCTTGTACTGGCTGGAGGAATCAGCCAAGCAGGACAACACCGACGCACAGTGTCTGCTCGGCAAAGTTTTTCTGCGAGGGGAAGTAACCGATCAGGATATAGACCGGGCTGCGGAACTGCTCAAAAAGGCAATAGAAAACGGAAGCGCCTATGCCGCCTATCTTCTTGGCAAAGAGTATTTGGACGGCAGAGTTTTATTGCAGGATGTTCCTGAAGCGATCCGTCTGCTTGCTCTGTCCGTCGACAAAGGCTTTACGCCTGCAGAATATTTGCTCGGCAAGCTGTTATATAACGGCGAAGCGATACCGCAGGATATTCCAAAAGCACTTGCATATCTGGAAAAAGCTGCGAAAAACGAAAATCCTTACGCTGCGTACCTTGCGGGAAAAATCTATCTGACAGAGGATACGTTCAAGGATGTTCAGAAAGCAATCCGGTTGCTGAAAATAGCGGTCGCACAGGAAAATGACTATGCAGAATATATGCTTGGCAAGCTGTATCTCTACAGCAAAGATGTGCCGCAGGACTATGAGGAAGCGATCCGCTGGCTGACCGCTTCTGCCGGGCATGGAAATCAATATGCCGGGCAGCTACTGCACAGTATTCGAAATAACCGAAACTGGTCGGCGGCGATGGGAGCCTTCCGTCTCCTGCACCATATCAGCCGGATCATACAGAATCGCTTGGAGGATGAGCGCAGAGGAAAAGACGGCGCTCACATCGACAGAAAATTACGGCGCAGGATTCAGGATAAAAACGAAGCGCTGGGAATTAAACAGGGATAGGAGGAAGAAAATGCCCACAGAGTATGTCTATTTTACGGACGAACAAAAAGAACAGGCCCGCAGAACAGACCTTGCCGATCTGCTTCGCAGGCAGGGCGAGAAATTAAAGCGTTCCGGCTCGGAATATGAATGGCGTGACGGTTCCACAAAGGTTACGATCCGTGGAAACTTATGGTTTCATCAATATGAGGAAAAAGGCGGTGACGCCATTGACTTTGTACGCAGGTTTTATAACAAGAACTACCCGGAAGCAGTAGAATATCTGCTGGGTGGCTGCGGAGGAACGCTCATAACATCGCCGCCCATTGTGAAAGAAGTAAAACCCTTTGAACTGCCGCCGCCGAATGATACGATGAACAGAGCCTATGCGTACCTGACAAGGACGCGCGGTATTGATAAAAATGTACTGCAGACCTTCGCAGACAGCGGCATGATTTATGAGTCCGAAAAGTATCACAACGCTGTATTTGTCGGCTACGATGCAGACGGAATTCCCCGCCATGCACATAAGCGAGGCACGGGACAGACAAGTACCTACAAAGGAAATGTTGACAGCAGTATGCCGGAGTACAGCTTTCACTGGCTTGGGACGGACAGGCATCTGTGCCTGTTTGAAGCTCCGATAGATATGCTCAGTTTCATATCCATGCATCGGGGAGGCTGGAAGAAGCACAGCTATGCCGCCTGCTGCGGAGTATCCGACCGGGTGCTGTGGCAGATGATGGCGGACAATCCGCAGATCGATACCGTGTATCTTTGCCTTGACAATGACGAGGCAGGACAAAAGGCAAACAAAAGAATATCCGAAGCCCTCTTTGTCAAGGGCATAAAACATGAAATCCTCGTACCGATCCACAAGGACTGGAACGAGGATTTATTATATCCAAATGAAAAAGAATCAGAGGAAGAAGGTGAAGCAGAATGTCAGGCGTTACAACTTTAGTGCTTATAGGCGCGGTCATGTTTGCTGTTCTCGGCGGCGTGACCTTGCTTGCCCATATCTACAGCCTGAACAATATCAAGAGCCGGACGGTTGGCGATGGGCAGCATGGCACGGCCCGATGGGCGACCAAACATGAAATCCGAAAGACCTATCGCCATATTCCGTTTACACCGGAGCGATGGCGTGAACAAGCAAAGCGTGGTGAGAAACCAACCACTATCGAAGGCGCAGAATTGCCGCAGGGCATTATTGTCGGCTGCACCGGTAACACCACGGCGATGGTAGATACCGGCGATGTCCATGCACTGATGATTGGTGCGGCGGGCGTTGGTAAGACAGCCTATTGGCTGTATCCCTGTATCGAGTATGCCTGCGCTTCCGGTATGAGCTGGCTCTCCACCGATACCAAGGGCGATATTATGCGAAACTACGGGCAGATCGCCAAAGACTATGGCTACCATGTATCGGTGATTGATCTGCGAAATCCGACACGAAGCAACGGCAATAATCTTCTGCACCTTGTGAACAAGTATATGGATTTGTATCAGGCAAATCCCGATAAGCTGGTTTACAAGGCACGGTGCGAGAAGTATGCCAAGATCATTTCAAAGACCATCATCCTGTCAGGTATGGATGCGGCGAGCTTCGGGCAGAACGCCTATTTTTATGATGCAGCCGAAGGCCTGTTGACCGCAACCATCCTGCTGGTAGCGGAGTTTTGCAAGCCGGAGCAGCGGCACATTGTGTCTGTGTTCAAAATCATTCAGGAACTGCTGGCGCCATCGGGAAAGAAAGGCAGGAATCAGTTCCAGCAGCTCATGGAGCTGTTGCCGAACGATCACAAAGCCAAGTGGTTTGCCGGAGCCGCCCTGAATACCGCCGAACAGTCAATGGCAAGCGTTATGAGTACGGCTCTTTCAAGGCTGAACGCCTTTCTTGATTCGGAATTGGAGCAGATACTGTGCTTCGACACCGAGATTGATGCAGAAAAATTCTGTAAGGAAAAGTCTGCTTTGTTTATCATTATGCCGGAAGAAAATCCGGCGACCTTCTTCATGATCAGCCTGATTATCCAGCAGCTATACCGGGAAATCCTTGCTGTTGCGGATGAGAACGGCGGCAAACTGAAAAACCGCTGCGTGTTCTTCTGCGACGAGTACGGAACGCTTCCAAAGATTGAATCCGCCGAGATGATGTTTTCTGCTTCCCGTTCAAGACGCTTGCAGATCGTTCCCATTATCCAATCCTTCTCCCAACTTGAAAAGAACTATGGCAAAGAGGGTGCAGAGATTATTGTGGACAACACACAGCTCACTATCTTCGGCGGCTTTGCTCCACAGTCAAGCTCTGCGGAAACATTGTCCAAAGCCCTCGGCAGCCGAACGGTTATGTCGGGATCTGTCAGCCGGAGCAAGAGCGATCCGTCTGAGTCGCTGCAGATGATTGAGCGCCCGCTTATGACAGCCGATGAGCTTAAATCTATGCCGAAAGGTCAGTTCGTTGTCATGAAAACGGGTTTTTATCCCATGAAGGTTAAACTGAAACTGTTCTTTAAGTGGGGCATTGTATTTGACGAGAACAATCCTTATGAAATCCCGGATCAAGGTAACCGCAAGGTGGAGTATGCTGCCAAGAAGGATATCATGGACGGCATCGTGAAAAAATACCGTCCTGATTTGCTGGAACCTCCTGCACCGCAGGAAGAAAGCGGAGCTTCGGGAGGTCAGGAGCAGCAGATGACGGAGAAGAATGAGCCAAGCCCGGCAAGACAGCAGGATAAGGAAAAACGGCGAAGCGGCGGTGCTGCTCTGCAGACTGCGCCGAGAAACCGCAGAAGCCAGCAGCCGGTTATGAGGCAGGAACAGGAGGTGCAGTCTGATGGGCAGGCTTGATTTTTTATACCGCATGGATCTGCCACACCGTGCGGTATCCGTTTATATTTATCTCTCTGACAGAGCAAACAAAGACGGAGAATGCTGGCCTGCGATCCCGACCATCGCAAGCGAGCTGAAGCTGTCGCAGTCTACCGTCCGCAGAGCGCTGCAGGATTTGAGAAAGGCCGGACTTCTTGAAACCGAGCAGCGATACCGTGAAAAAGGCGGAAAAAGCAGCTTGCTTTATATGCTTCGCAGAAAATAGGCGGCAAAAAATACCACCCACACCAAGGGGCAACTGCGGCCTTTTGGTGACAGGTGGTACCTTTCATTATGCCGGGTGCAGTGAACTTCCCACTTGAAAAGAGATTACGGCAGAGAAGAAAATAATTGATTAAATAAAATATAATTACTTTTATAGATTTTTGTTTAACTTTCGAATATTCCGATTTATGTCAGAGTCCCTGACCTTTGAACATTCCCGCTATCTCATCCGCTGATTCCTGCATTCCACGTTGAAACCACACTTCAATCCAGCCATACAGCGTATAGGAAATATATGCTCTTGCATATGCTTCTATCTTTGAATGTTCGAGCTTCGGCCCGCAAAGACCGATAATAACATCTTTCAAAAGGTACACAAGATTTTTTTCATTAAGCAGGCTATAAAATTCCCGATGTTTTTCAAAATGTGCAAACAGTAAGCTGAGTAATTCGTTCAATGGTCTGTTTTGCTTTTTATCCGCTTCGTCTGTCCATTCCTTGAATATTTCATTGATATATCTTCGCAGAATATCCTCTTTACTTTCAAAGTTCCGATAAAATGAAGCTCTGCCGATACCGGCAAGATCGCATAATTCACTGATGGAAATATCCCCGATAGATTTGTCCTGCAGCAGTTTCAGAAGTGCGTCTGTAATATGCTCTATGACATAAGTGTTTCTCGCTTCATTGCTGAACGGTGATACATTTTTTGATATTTGTCTCATTTTGTCGCCTCCTATTGACACTAAGAAAATGCGATGATACAATTATATCAGCGATACGAATGTATCACCATTATCATAGCACAGTGAAAACGGAAAGTCAATAGTAACCGGCAGAAAGGAAATCAAAAGAATGACACTTACACAAAAACGGTTGATTATCCTACTCGTAATCATTATTGTCGCTTTTGTTTTAGGGCGGCTGGCGGTTCGAGCAGTTATGAATTTCCTGCTCGGAGGAACGATGTTCGGAGGTAATTTCTTATGAGCAAAACGAAGAAAGAAAAGAAGGTGAGAGCCGTGCCGATTGGAATCGGAATTTTGGTATTTATTTTGGCATTTGTCGGCGGCGTGGTATCAAAATTTGCGATTAAACCGTCATGGGCAAAAAATTACAGCGTTCAGTGGAGCGACGAGCTTGGAACACTGAAAACCGATATTTCCTATGGTGACGGTGAAGCAAATAAATTTGACCTTTATCTTCCGAAGGATAACACAAAAGAAAGCTACGGCTTGGTTGTCTATCTTCACGCAGGCGGCTTTACAACAGGAGATAAAGCCGATGATAGGGAAATGCTTGCGTGGCTGTGCAGTAAGGGCTATGTAGCTTGCGGTATCAACTACACGCTCCGCACCGACGAAAACAATAAAAGCGTACTTACGCAGTCCAATGAAATCAAAACGGCTATGCCTGTTGTCATTGAAGAAGCAAAGAAACTTGGTTATAACATTACGGAAATGACAGTATCCGGCGGTTCTGCCGGAGGCTGTCTTGCTATGCTTTACGCATACAGAGACGCTGCACAGTCTCCCGTTCCCGTCAAGCTGATGTTTGAAATGGTTGGCCCGTCCAGCTTCTATGCAGAGGATTGGGGAATATACGGACTTGATCAGGATACAGACGATTCAAGAAAAGCAGCAGCGGGTTTATTCAGCGTTATGGGTGGAGTGGAACTCACTCCAGACATGATAAAAGACGGTTCTTATCAGGAACTGATGAAACCGATTTCCGCTTTCTGTTTTGTCAATGAAAATTCCTGTCCAAGTCTCCTGCTCTACGGTACGCATGACAGGGTGCAGCCGTGGAAGGGCGTGCGTCATTTGGTGAAAGCACTTGAAGATAACGGTATTGATTACAAGCTCTTTGAAGCAACTCATTCGGGACACGGCGTTCAGAATGACAATGCCGTTATGAAAGAATATATGGGGACGGTTGAAGAATACCTCGACAAGTATATGCCTGTGAAATAGGAGAAAGCGTTATGAAAAAAGCATTAAAAATTATTGGAATCATTTTATTGGTTCTTATTGTCATTGCATTGCTCGTGTATTTCCTCGTACTGCGATACCCGAATTTGAAGAAAAACCCTGCCGAGGGAAAATGGTATCGTGTTGAAACCAATGAGATGAAGGATTCCGAAGGAAACGGCTATCACGCCCTTTTCAAAAAAGGCAGCGAGAATAAAGTGCTGATCTATTTTGCCGGAGGCGGTGTCAGCATTAACGAGGAAACAGCTAAAAATGACAATTACAACACAAAAATGGTATGGCCGGATATGCTGGCAAATGTCACAATGAACATGGGCGGTCTTGCTTCTGATGTGGAGGACAGTCCGTTTGAAAACTGGAGCATTATCCTATTTCCCTATGCAACGGGGGATTTTCATGCCGGAACAGGCGAATTTCATTATACTGATAAAGACGGCAAAGAGAAGATTCTTTACCACAACGGTTATGTGAATTACACAGAAGCAATGAAGAAAATAACGGAACTTGCCGGTATTGACAATCCCGATACAGTCGTTGTTACGGGATATAGCGCCGGAGGATTTGGAGCGGCGCTTCTTTCTGACGATATTTTTACAAACTACTTTCCGAATGCGGTAAGCAAAAATGTTTTAGTAGATGCATCCCTCTTGCTATATGACGATTGGCACACTGTCGCAACCGATGTCTGGAAAACTCCGAAAGAAATCTCGGATAAGCTGACAGGCAATAATCTCACGCTGGACTGTCTTACTGCCCTGCATGAAAAATACGGTGATGGTATCCATATTCTATTCGATAGCTCCACCAGAGATGGCGATTTGGCAAAGGTGCAGAATTATCTCGACACAGGCGTAATGGATGTATCGGAAAAAGAAGCGGACATTTACCAACAGATACTAAAAGACACCATTCCACAATTTAAGGAAATCGGTGTAAGCCTGTTCATTTGGGATGGCGTGGCATGGTATGACGATCCGAGAAATATGACAGCACATACCATTATCGCAACTCCCGCCGTATGGCTGCCGTTTGAGGAACAAAAGCAGTCTATTGCTGGATGGCTTACCGACGCAATAAACGGCAAACTGGTGGACTACGGTCTTGATTTGGTGAATAAACAATACTGACAAACTCAGAAAGAAGGTAACCAATGAAAACATTACTCAAAATTCTAAAAGTGATCTTTATCATTATATTAGTTTTGGTTGCGCTCATTGTAGTTTGGTATCTTTGGGCGGATAATGCCCCGGTTATACATAAAGGCTATAATGAGAAAATAGAAACAGGCGGGGAAATAGAGAAAAAGTATCTGCAAAACGGTACATATGAAACCTCGAAGGAAACTGTGAAAGCAGAAGATCCAATCAAAAAATACACGATTTATTATCCGAGTGAGCTTGAAACAACCGATAAGCAATATCCGATGATACTTGTGGTAAACGGCACAGGATTCAAAGCAACAAAGTATGAGCCTGAATTTGAACAATTAGCTTCTTGGGGATTTATTGTCATCGGAACGCAGGACAAAGGGACAGGCAAGGGCGAAACGACAATAAAAACGCTTAACTATATGCTTGGAGAAAATGAAAACAAGGATAGCATTTTCTGCGGCAAAATAGATGTAGAAAATATAGGCATTACAGGATTTTCTCAGGGTGGGGCTGCAACTTTGCGGGCTATCACTATGTTTGAGGAAAGTCATTATTTCAAAACTGCGGTGCCGCTATCTCCCGTAAGTGAAAAAACCGCCGAACAGACAACAGACTATCCTTATGATTCTGCAAAGGTGAATTGCCCTATTCTAATGTTTGCAGGAACCAGCGGTGATTTTGAAACGGAAATCGTTATACCAATAGCTGAAATGAATAAGATGTACGATAAAATCACTTCTCCCAAAGTTATGGCAAGAAGAGTTGGTATGATACATGACGATATGATGTATAAAGCAGGCGGCTATGTAACAGCGTGGTTTATGTGGCAGCTTCAGGGCGATGAAGAAGCGGCAAAGGCATTTATTGGGGAAAGTCCTGAAATTATGAGTAACAAGTTCTATCAGGATCAGCAAATCAATATTGAAGAATAAGGATCGAATTGGCTTCTAAAAATGGTAGTCATTAAGGAGGTGATACTATCGGGCGAATCATTATTTTGGAATTGACAGAGCATGACAGTTCTGCTTTTGAGGATATTCTATCTTTTATATCACGCCACCCTGATTTGAAAAAATGGGAGCTTCGAGATGAGCCGGTATTATCATTTCGTGGTCTTGAAATTAACTTGTCCGAAGAAGAATAACAAATAATGAAAGAGAGATTTTATTGACAGCAAAGGAATACGATATTTTCTGTTTATTAGGAAGGTGATAGTACTGTGCCAAACGAAATGGATATTATGTCCTAAATGCGGAAGCAAAACCCGCGATAAAATCAGGGCCGATACAGAAATGAAAAACTTTCCTGTATTCTGCCCGAAGTGCAAAGAGGAAACATTGATCGATGTCCGACAATTTCAAATAACCGTTGTTCAGGAGCCAGCCGCTAAGCCGCAGAGCTAATGAGTTTGCAGAGGAAGCAAATTCATAGCCCTGCGGCTTTTTCAATAACTGAAAGACGGCTATTCGATTGATAAAACCGAAATAGCCGTCTTTAGTTCTCACTTTTGAATGTATCTGCCTGCTGGCAAAGAAGAATATATTTTTGGATTTCCTCTTCACTTTTTCCGGAGAAGAAATCTACCACGCTTTTGGAAATACTGTCGGTTTGGATGTTTTGAAAAACAGCCGCATCAAGGCTGATATTCAATTCTCTTGCAATAGTGGCAACCGTTTCAAAACGCGGACTGCTTTTACAGCGTTCGATTTCTATGATTGTACGCACACTCATGTGCAGATTGTCTGCCAACTGTCTCTGTGTTAAATTCCGCCTGATTCTTGCGGCACGGACGTCGGCAGCAAACAAATCCAACGGATTCTGCATTACACCTCACCTCGTATATATTTTAATATGCGCTAACGCTCATATAAATAACCATATAACTCATATTGAATGAGCTACTAATCATTTTCGGAGGGGAAAGAATCAAAAATGAACACAATTATGATGCGGAGGTTAAAATGAAGGGGTTATCAGAAAGACCTCCGAAGGTTTTCAAAGCACAAAAAATTATATAGCAAAACAGGCAGCGGGCTGCGCTCATGGAAGTGAGTTGCAGCTCGTTTTCTATGTGCTTTGGATTATATTTCCATCACACTCCCTCTATATTTCGGATTCAACTTTACGATGTTCTCAAAATAAACAGCACTATTGCAAAGGCACACAAGCGGGTATTCATGCCTGCCGGTGTGCCTTTTTTGATATTCAGGGCAGTAGCGGTGTCGGCTGCCGCAGCCCGCCCAATCAATCGTTTTGATTTGTTCAAAAACGATTGATTGGAGGTAAACACGATGGATGAAAGACATCCGAAAAGAAGAAAAGATAAAAATAACCCGTACACACTAAGCGTTGCAAGCGGCAGATTTTATTTGTCCTTTCGTGACGGTATGGGTGTGCTTCATGAGATGGAGATTGACGGTGATCTGTACGAGCTGTTAAACGCATTTGAACTGGAGGATCTGTCCTATCTTAATGAATGGGACAGGCATATTGAACAGTCCGAATTGTCGGAAGAAACGCTGGAGCAGCGAATGCGGATGACTCCCTGCTCGATAGAAGAAACCGTGTATCGGGCAATTCAGTATGAGCAGCTTCATCAGGCGATTGACCATTTGCCAAAAACACAACGCAGACGGCTGCTCCTTTATTATTTCTATGATTTTACATATGAGAAAATTGCGGAGATAGAGGGCTGCACTATTATGCCGGTGAAGCGGTCAATAGACCGTGCTTTAGAAAAAATAAAAAGTTTTTTTGAAAATAGGGGCTAAAAAACGCTCGTAAGTGAGGAAACAGGTGAAGGAATCATCCTTTGCCTGTTTTTTCTGATGAGGAAGGACAGGCGTTGCTCTTTGAAAATTTCATAGTACAGCGCATTTTTTACTTTCCCTCTGCCGTCGGCAAAACCGGCAAGCTACATGAGCGAATCCACGGACAGGCAGTCAAAAAAAGATTGTCCGATGGTTTCAAGATTCAGACGGTGCGGCGCAATCCGCATCGAAGGCCATGACAGGCAGAGGAAATAATGATACTTCCGTCCAGTCACAGTCCGAGCGTGATAAAACCGTCGCAGGCAATGAGGGCGGCCCGGTGAGAACCACGGGGTGGTGAGATTCCAATGAGGTCAAATGCATGACCGGAAAATGCGTTCCCGTGTGCCGAGGGATGGCGTGGATCGAATATCGGCAAGCAAATGAAACGATTGATATCACAAGGCCGCGGTCTGCCCAAACAGCAGAGCAGGTCGCAGCCTTTTACATAAACCAAAGGAGGAACTGAATATGGATGAGAAAGATAAAAAAATCATTGAAGAAGAAATCCTCGGCAAAGGTCATGCCGGGTATGCATATATTTATTCTTTTGACGGCGGCAGACAGGAATATGTTTTTGACATGACGCCGGAGCATATCGCCAATTTTCTCGGCGCTCATCAGTTTGACGCGGAGAAGATCATCCTGACGGATATGATGGACAGGCTGATTCTGAATACGATAGGCGGCTTTATTGACCAATGCCCGGATCAGGAGTTGTGCCGTCAGATTATTCCCCTGCTTGCTCCTATTCAGATGGGCGAAACAGAAGCAAAGGAAATCCCTATGGTCACAATGGAAGTCTTTGACGAATACGGCAGTCTGGAAGACGAGATGGTAACAGCGGCCGAATACGGAATGATGCTGTGATGGGAGAAACGATATGGAGATTAAACGGGGCGATATTTATTATGCAGACTTAAATCCTACCGTTGGCTGTGAGCAGGGCGGCGTCCGTCCTGTCCTCATTATACAGAACAATGTGGGCAACCATTTCAGCCCGACCGTTATTGCGGCCGCCATCACCAGCAGAAGAAAAAAGGATATGCCGACTCATGTCCTGCTGGATGAAGAAGGAACAAGACTTTTTGCCGACTCCCGCATTATGTTGGAACAGGTGCGGACAATTGACCGGGAAAGGCTGAAGGAATATGTCGGCAGCGCGAACGCAGCGACCATGCAGTATGTGGATCACGCTATAGCCGTGAGCTTTGGTTTGGACGAGCTGCTGGCGCAGCAGGAAGAAACAGAAAAATGATATGGGCGTTGTTGGTTATGCCCGGTTTGAAAGCAAAAAAATCTCTCATATTTATTGCGGTTTGCGCTGGATATTGAGAGAACAACACGGTATACTGTGTATTGCGTAAAAGAAAGGAGGCCGGCAGATGAAACGATATAAAGTTGAAACCATATCAGAAAGCACAGAAAAATACTTTTTAATCCGTGATTATGATACAATGGACATCGTACTTCTGCCGACCAAGTACCTGAAGCACAAAATAATGTCCAACCGTTCGCCAAATACAGTGAGACGATCCGCCTTTGCCATCTGTTACTATCTGGAATACCTGAATGAAATACAGATGGAAATACCGCAGGTCTACGAGCTGGACTTTGAGACACAGAACGAACATTTCGTAAATTTCCTATACTGGCTGAAGGCTGGGAACCATACTCAGAAGGACAATATAAAACCGATTCATAACGGAACCTGTAACGCATACTTGGAAGATGTGTTCAGGTTCTTTCTTTATATCGAGGCACAGTATGAACAGCTTGGCGATCTCAAGGTGCTGTCCTACAACTATCACATCGCCGCCAATGCCGTAGGTGTAAAGAAAAAGCTCCGCTATCAATCCTTTAAAGGATACCTGAAAGCGGAGGATCGGAAGGTCAGGCCAGCCGAGCATGAGGAAATCGTTACAATCCTGCAGGCTTGCACAAACTGCCGTGACCAGCTCCTTCTGCTGCTGATTGCCGAGACAGGCTTCCGCATAGGAGAAATCCTCGGTGTAGATTACGCTCATGATATTGACTATCGAAACCACTTGGTGGGCGTGTACTTCCGTGAGGACAATGAAAACGACGCCAGAGCCAAAAACGCAGAATACCGTAAGGCACGGATCAGCGACGGCACCTACGAATTTTTAATGTACTACCTTGCGGAGTATCGGGAGCTTCTCCAGCATCAGAGATACCTATTCGTCAATATTTCCGGCAAGACCGCCGGGCAGCCGCTGAAGGTAGACAGCGTTTACGATATGTTAACCCGCATGGAGAAAAAGACAGGGATTGACCTGACTCCCCATATGCTTCGCAGATACTTCGCCAATATGCGGAGAAAAGACGGCTGGCGGCTGGAACTGATCCAGCAGGCGCTCGGACATAAGCACTTGGATACCACCATTCGATATCTGAATATTATCGACGATGAACTGATAGAAGCCAGTCAGGAATTTTACGCAAAGCATTCCGCACTATACGGTGTAGAAAAACTGCTGTAGAAGGAGGTGACGAAAAATGCCCGCATATGCACTGAGACAATGGCAAGCGGAAGAAAAACTGTTTGCCCTGCCGGAAGAAATATTAGAAATCATTGACGGCTGTCAGGAAGTATGCGAGACGGCGAAAAGGAAGCTAAAGCAGTTTCTTCGGGAAGAAAGAATCCAAAGCATCTTTGAAATGGATTATCCACTCAGGAAAGCCTACGAAGAATATTTGCAGGTCGATGAAGGAATACGGCAGACAAAGCGTTATATACTGGCCTTTGACCGAACGAAACAAGCACATATTCGGCAGCAGATGAGAACCCTCGCCGGAAGCTTCGAGTACCGATGGAGATTGGAAGACAAAGTCCTGTTCCTCCCATACCATCCGGATCAAGCTGTAGCGATGGAATTTGATACCGTCAGACACAGACCAAACATGGTATGGGATTTCAAACGAGACTGCCCAATGTCATTAAAAGAGCAGATATTCCGGACGCTGAACAGCGTTATCGATGTGTTCAAAGAACCAAGACGGCGGGAATTCCGACTGTCAGGGCTGCAGTGCTTGTATGATTTTTGTGTGGAGTATGGAATTAAAGACATTGAAGCAATGGACGCTAAAGAGGAAACAAAATTTGAGCAGTACCTTGCAGAGCATACAACCAGCAACAGTCGCAAAGAACTATTGCTGCCGATCCTGAATTATTGCAGGAAAATACTCTTCCTGCAAAGCGATGAAATCCATTGGAATGCCAATGTGTGGTATTTGGATAGGCTGCACCTTCCCCAAAACAGAATAAATCCAAGCAGCTCACTTGCCAGCATATCTTTTGCAGAGATTCCCTATCCGGTGGATCGGCAGTGTGCAAAGGAATATATGAAATATCAATTCGGCGTTACAAGCAGGTCTGTCAGCACAATTACAATCGGATATCGCGGATTGAGAAATATGCTGGTATGGTTTAACGGGCAAGAACAATCCATATGCGACTGCACGGAAGAACAGATGGAACGCTACATCAAAGAACTGCAGAATCAGCAAATCATTGCGAAAACCTATAATGAATATCTGGTTGAAATTTATCATTTCCTCAGCTTCCTAACGGTACGGGGATATTCCCCAAAAGTTCCCTTCCGCTTGGAATATTATCAGAAGAAAGTCATTCCCAAGCACCATGATCGGAGCGTATCGCCGGAAGTGTGCATGGAAATGCTGGATAAGCTTCCCCTGCTGCCGGAGCATCTGCGATGTATGTACCTTCACCTGTGGTGTATTGGGCTTCGGATCAGCGAGGTATGCACTTTGAAAGGAAACGCATATTACCGTCAGGGAGAGGACGCATGGATACAGGTGTATCAGGTCAAGATGAAAACTTATAAGCGGATACCGATATCTGACGGACTATATAAAATCATGCAGGTGTACATCAAAAGAAACGGCATCGGCCCGGATGATTACCTATTCACCAATCAATACGGTGGCGCCTATCGGACGCAGACCTTCCGTTATCAAATGAAGAAGTTCTGCAGCGACAACGCCGTGGAAGGAGGTGAATACTTATTCCAATCCCACGATTACCGCCATACAGTGGCGACCTTTTTCTACGACAACGGCGTGTCCCTGCAAAGCATACGGGATTATCTCGGCCACGATTGTGAGGAAATGACAAAGCAGTACATTGACTATATGCCGAAAAAGATTGCAGCCGCAAACACAGAATTTTTTGGGAAACCGGGCAACAGTCTGGCTTCCTGCCTGAAGAAAGGAGGCAAACATGGACAATAAGGTATTCTACCGAGAGCTGGAATGCGGGATAGCTGCCATTCAAAATGGAGAAAGCCTTGATGCGGAAACCGACTGCTATGACCTATCCCTGCTTCCCACAGATACCATGAAGGAAGAATTCCGTCGGTATCTCCTGCACAGAGGTAAAAATGTGTCTCTGAGAACCGTCAAAGCAGATAAAACCTATTATAAACAGCTTTGTCAGGCGATTCAGCGCTCAAGAAAGAAGCCTCACAGCTTTACCGATTGGAATGAAAAGGAATGGATAAAGCTGCTTCATATATGGATGCTGGAAAATGGCACGGCATTCTTCTGTGAGAAAAAGACGGTTTATGGAACAATAATCAAAGTACAAGCTCGCTTGATTCGATATGTAATTTGTATCCTCCGATTTTTACAACCGCAGGATCAGCGGCCGGAGAAGGAAAAAGATATATGGCGTTTGGAAAACTTGGGGATTGTGATAAACGACAACCCGATTTACAAGACGGAAACGCTGAACTTTACCGGAATATCGCAGGAAGGTATTCGGGAAGAATTCAAGCAGGCAGTCTATCAGCACCTGAGATTCGAGAAGCTCGGAACGGTGAAGCGGGAAATGACTTCCATGCGTCAATTTTCAGCTTACTTGAGAGAAAAGGCAAAGGAAATAAACTCCTGCTCCGAGATTGACAGAGCCTTGCTGGAAGATTATCTGATACACAGGGCAACGGATGGAAGCTCCGGCAGAAGCAACAGCGATAATATCCTAAAGCTGCGGAATGTGCTGGAAACCATCGGGAAAATATGTGGATACTCGAATTTGGAACGGCTGTTTATCAGTACGGACATCCCCTCGGAAATCCAGCCTGAATTCAAAACCTACTCGGAAGATGAACTGAAACGGCTGAACGCACATATCACCAAACTGGATGTACAGCTTACAAGGTGCATGGTCATTCATCAGATGCTCGGAACGAGGATATCGGATACACTGACATTGAGGCGGGATTGCCTCACAAATCGGAATGGCTTGGACATCATACGGATTGTGCAGGTCAAAACCAGCACCTATGAAAAGCCAATCAGTGCAGAGCTTGCCGCCCTGATCCGCAAAGCCATCGAATGCTCCGAACAGCGGCACGGTGAGTCAGAATACATCTTCGTAGATGCAAAAGACAGCAGCCGACCGCTTCAATACACAACCATCAAGCACAAAGTCCTCGGACTGATTCAAAAGGAAGGCTTAACGGATGATGAGGGAAAGCCCTTCCGATTCGGAACGCATATGTTCCGGCGTTCCTACGGAGTAAAGCTGACAGAGCTGCACTTAGATGACTGGACGATTGCCAAACTGCTGGGACACAAGAGCCTGAGTGCGGTCAAGCATTACCGTAAGATGAGCAACCAACTGTTGGCAGATGAGACTCGCCGGGCAAGAGAAGCACAGACAAGAATCCTGCTGGCACACTTAGAGGGATGGGGTGATGAATATGAGCAAATACGACAGGATGATTGAAGCCAATAAGGAACGCAGCGACGAGAAAGTGGCCTCTGCGAAAAGAGCAATCCGAAAACTAATGGAAGATGGTGAACGGATTTCCGTGCCACAGCTTATGAAGATGACAGGGCTGTCAAGGGGATTTTTCTACAAGAACGCAATCGTGAGAGCTGAGATTGACCGTGCGATGGAGCAACAGGCAGGAACAGTCGATCCACGGAGAAGTATCCTTGACCAAGCGATGGACAGTCGGATCGAACTTCTCCAGCAACAGATTGCAGAATTGAAGCGGGAGAACGCCAAACTACTGGCAGAAAATCAAAGGCTGCAAAAGGCACTAAATAAGAAAAGCCTGAACATCATTAAAAACTTATAATTAACGAATTCGTACATAGAGCCAGCGGTTTAAAAATACCGCTGGCTCTGTCAGTTATAACTGAAAGGTTTGCACTAAGAAACTAATAGAGACTTCTGTTTTCTCTCCAAAAGAGGTATCATTCATAATAGGCATAATAGCATATACAATCAAAGTATTTGCTATGTGGGCGAAAGCACAATATAATTTATGTGAGGGTTCCGTCTCTTCAACTTAGAAGAAAGGAAAGGAACACAAAACACATTTTTGTATGGCGTTACGCCCAGTGTTTTCAGGGGATTACAGAGGCGGGCTACAGTTTAGCATCCGATATGGTGGCAGATCGCTGCATGGCCGGTGGACGGATTTATTAAAGCAAACGACTTTACCGGAAAAACTGTTATACCGTTCTGCACTTCTGCAAGCTCAGGACTCGGAGATTCCGGAAAGCTGCTTGAAGAAATGGCGGGAACAGGAAACTGGCTGGAAGGTCAGCGCTTTTCGTCCGGCGCTTCGGAACAGACGGTCAAAGCTTGGGTTGAAAGCTTAGATCTTAACAAATAAAGAAGTGAACAGAGTGCGAAAAAAATTTGTATTCATGCTTTTGATCGGTGTGACTGCCGTTCTGTTTTCCGCTTGCGGACAGGTTTCGGGTACGGACAAATCCGATATTACCGCTTCCGTACCCGAAGAAACAAGGCAGGACGAAACTATTCCGGTCAAAGAGAATAAAACAGATCCTGTCACAAACGGAACGGAAAAATACCGTAACTTTGTTATCGATAATGTTCTCCGCTCTGAAAGTTTCGGAAACATCCGTTACAATGTTTACATTCCCGAAAGCTATGACGGGAGCCGTCCCTATGCTTTGTATTTCACTCTCCCCGGATATGAGGGACTGTATTTTCAGGGTGTGGCACAAAATCTGAGATCTGAGGCATTCGGATTTGAAGCGCAGAAATACAACGATGAAATGATCATTGTCGCTCCGCAGCTCAGCGATTGGGGTGAAACATCTGCAAATCAGACGATCGCTTTGGTCGAATATTTTCTTGAAAGCTATAATGTCGACCGCACAAAGGTATATGCAAACGGTTACTCCGGCGGAGGTGAGACTATGTCACTTGCTGTGGGAAAGCGGCCTAATCTGTTCTTAGCATATTTGCATGTTTCTTCCCGGTGGGACGGCGAATATGAGCCGGTTGTAAAAGCGCGTCTTCCTGTTTATCTTGCTATCGGTGAGAATGATGAATACTACGGTTCGGAACCGACTAAAAATGTGTATGATACGCTGCATTCCCTTTATGAGCAGGAAGGACTCAGTAATGCAGAGATAGATGAGCTTTTGGTATTGGACGTCAAACACCACGAATATTTTACTGAGCGAAACGCGCCGAATGAACATGGCGGCGGAGGCTTCTTTGCTTACGACTTTGATATTATGGGGTGGCTTTTCAGTAAGTAACGGTCAGAAGCTATCAATTTCAGTTCGGTGCCCGGATAAACTATAATGCGCTTTCCGTAAATTCCGTCTCTGACTCAAAAATCAGGCGGACGGACGGCGCAAAGTCCCGGTGTACCGACAGATAAATAAAAAGGAGAAAACAAAATGGATAAAGTAACAGCAGGCAGAGACGCCATGGGAACATTCGCCCCGAAATTCGCGGAGCTTAACGATGATGTTCTATTCGGCGAGGTTTGGAGCCGTGAGGATAAACTGTCGCCGAGAGATCGCAGTCTGATTACCGTATCGGCCCTGATGGCAAGCGGAATACTGGATTCTTCGCTTCTCCATCATATAGAGCGGGCAAAGATGAACGGTGTTACCAAAGAAGAGATGACCGAAGCAATTACGCAGCTCGCCTTTTATGCCGGATGGCCGAAGGCATGGGCAGCGCTCAGGATGGCAAAGGAGGTTTACGGTGAATAGACCTTATGTTATATGCCATATGCTGACGTCTCTTGACGGAAAGATCGACGGAGCATTTTTCTCCGCGCCTGATGCGTTCCGGCAATACAGAAGTTTGCAAAAGTTCGCGCAGTTTATAATTGCAATGCTACGCTTTACGGAACTACAACGATGGAGAGCGGGTATGCAGACGGACGGATCGGAACGCTTCCAAAAAGTGATACCGCTTATTCCCGTGAGGATTACATAGCTGAAAGTAATGTGAAAAACTATATCGTGTCCCTTGATCCGCAGGGTGTTTTGGCATTCAGCGGAAAGTATCTTGAAAAGAAGAACCGCTCGAAGGCGCATATTATCGAGGTGCTGACCGAACAAGTTTCCGATGAGTATTTGGCATATCTCCGCTCTTTGGATATTTCCTATGTCATTACAGGAAAGGATCAGCTTGACTGCAAGCTGCTTTTGAAAAAGCTGGGATCTCTGTTCGGTATCGAAAAGCTGATGATCTCCGGCGGCGGACTTACCAACTGGTCGTTTGTGCAGGAAGGCCTGATCGACGAATTCAGTCTTGTGATCGCTCCTGTTGCGGACGGCAGCAGTGAGACTGTGTCAGTTTTTGAAAAAGCAGATTTTTTACCGAACCGCGCTCCTGCCGCATTTAAACTGAAAGCTGTCGAACAGGTAGACGGCGATACACTTTGGCTGCGATATCTGTTGAATAAATAGAATTGCAGTTAATACCTTGAAGTATAAACTGCTCGAAAAACATTTTGGCAAAGAAGGCTTTTACCGTCAGCTTTGCTGATGCTGCACATGTGACTGAGGCAGACTATGTAGGTCTGGTTTCTGCAAACAATGAGCCGGAGAAGCTGCAAAAGGCAGGATTTCATGCCGTAAAGAGTGAGCGGATCGACGCACCGCTTTTTGAGGAATTGCCGATGACGCTTGAATGCAAGCTGCTGAAAATGACCGATGACGGCAATATTATCGGCGAGATCGTAAACATCAGTGCGGACGAAAGTATTATAAGTGCAGACGGGACGATCGATCCTGAAAAGCTCTGCCCGATTCCCTTTGATCCGATCCGAAATGTCTATGTGAAAATGGGCGATGCCGCAGGAAAGGCGTTCGCAGACGGCGCAACTCTGAAATAATCGTTTTTGGATATATCAGTATATACCTTTAGGTTGAACCTGATGAACAAACGGAGACTTCTGTATGATGTATGTATCGGGTATAATATATGCAGAAAGTCTTACTGCGTAAGCCTTTGGCGACTTTGTCGCTCCGCACCTTGTGCGGCTGCAAAATTGACGGCTTCGCAAAAATGCCCTTGCAAGCAAGCATTTTTGCTTTATGGTATAATAAAAACAGAAAATAAGAACGGAGGATATTATTATGGAAACTATCACCTTAAATAATGGAATCAAAATGCCGCTGGAAGGCTTTGGCGTATTTCAGGTTCCGGATCCTGCGCAGTGCGAACAAGCAGTGTCGGATGCAATCAATTCGGGCTACCGTCTGATCGATACGGCGGCTGCTTATATGAACGAAGAAGCGGTAGGTGCGGCGATCAAAAAGAGCAGCGTAAAGCGCAGCGACCTTTTCATCACTACAAAGCTGTGGGTACAGGACGCAAGCTACGAGGGCGCAAAGAAAGCTTTCGACACTTCCATGAAGAAGATGGGACTTGAATATCTTGATCTGTATCTTATTCATCAGCCGATGGGCGATTATACGGGCGCATGGCGTGCGATGGAGGAGCTTTATAAAGAAGGCGTGATCCGTGCTATCGGAGTTTGCAATTTTTATCCCCATGTGCTGACAGATTTTTGCGAAACGGTAGAAATACTGCCTGCCGTCAATCAGGTGGAACTGCATCCGTTCTTCGCACAGGGGGACGCGCTGGCAGTCATGAAGGAGTATGAGATCGTACCGGAAGCGTGGGGACCGTTTGCAGAGGGTAAGCACGGAATTTTCACACATCCCGTTTTGACAGCTATCGGTGAAAAATACGGAAAAACCGCCGCACAGGTCGCGCTCCGCTGGAATGTAGAGCGCGGAGTGGTTGTCATTCCGAAATCGGTTCATAAAGAACGCATGGAGCAGAATATGAATATCTGGGACTTTAGTCTCAGTGACGCCGATATGGCGGAAATTGCAAAACTTGATATCGGACACAGCGAAATCGTCAACCATTACGATCCTAAATTTGTAAAGATGCTGCACAGCATGAAAATACACGGATAAACAATAAAATGCCGTGAGAATACTGCAGCATAAAAAACGGTATTTTCACGACTTTACCCTAAAACAACAAGGTTCCGGGGTGCCCGCCCGCAATCTGTGATTGCGTCCGGCGGGTCGGGTTCTTATTCCTATTATCGGATGCGGCAAGGCCATACAAACATTATTTTTCACAAAACTTTTTTGTTCCCTCTTGAAAAAAATCCGAATTTATGTTATTATTTATATAACGAGTAGCAGTAATGCGTAAGTCCAGTTTGGGCTTACGCATTACTTTTTTGTTTTGGAGGAAAATAAAATGGAACAAAAGTCTGTTGAGAAAATGGGAAGTGTACCCGTAAAAAAACTGATGATATCTATGGGTTTGCCTGTGATCATATCAATGATGCTGCAAGCTCTGTATAACATTGTTGACAGCGCGTTTATATCCCACATGGAGGACGGTGAGAATGCCCTTAATGCGCTCACATTAGCGTTCCCGGTTCAAATGCTTATGGTAACTATCGGTATCGGTACGGGCGTAGGAGTTAATGTTTTACTTGCTAAAAGTCTCGGGCAAAAGGACAGGGAAAAGGCCTCAAGAGTTGCAGGGAACGGTATTTTTCTCGGCGTTTTAATTACTCTTGTTTTTGTACTTTTCGGATTATTCGGTGTCAGACCGTATATTGCATCGCAAACCGCCAATCCGAGAGTATTGGACATGGGAGTCGAATATCTACAGATATGCTGTACTTGCTCTGTAGGAGTTGTACTCTTCGGAATTTTTGAAAAGATGCTTCAGGCAACCGGATTAACCGTTCATTCAACAGCTGCTCAGATCTCGGGTGCTGTTATCAATATTGTTTTGGATCCGGTATTGATATACGGACTTTTGGGATTCCCCGCAATGGGAGCAGCCGGAGCGGCATGGGCGACGGTGATCGGTCAGATCGCTTCGTTTGTAATAGCGTTGATCTTTCATATTACCGCCAATAAAAGTATATGTAAGCATATTAAGTATATCAGACCGCGGGCAAAACTGATCGGGGAAATATATGCGATAGGTCTTCCTGCAATTATAGCACAGGCACTGATGTCTTTCATGACATACGGTATCAATATCATTCTGGGGCAGGTGAATGAGGCTTTAGTTACCGCATACGGATTATATTATAAAATCCAGCAATTTATTTTGTTTGCAGCTTTCGGGCTTCGCGATACGATAACACCTATTGTATCCTTTGCTTACGGCATGAAAAAGAAAAAAAGAATTGTTGACGGAATGAAATACGGTGTTGGATACACTCTTATTATAATGGCAGTCGGTACACTGGTTTTGGAGCTGCTTGCTCCCCCTCTATGTTCTGCTTTCAGTCTTTCTGAAGAAACAGAAAAGCTTTGTATCAGTGCGACACGCATTATTTCCGTCGGTTTTATTTTCTGCGGAATAAGCATTTCGCTTCAGGGAGTATTTCAGGCGTTGAATTGCGGTATATCTTCTCTTATCATTTCTATTTGCCGGCAGCTTTTGCTGGTACTGCCTGTAGCGTGGATATTTACCTTATTTATCACCGCGGGTTCCGGTAATGAATGGATTGTATGGCTTACATTTCCCATTGCTGAGATCATAACTGCTGCAATAGCTGTCGGTCTTATGTACAGAGCTTATGCAAGCAAGATAAGATCTGTGTAAACTTAAATCGGATCAAAGAAACTGTCGATCTGTCAGCTTCTTTGATTCGGTTTTTTATGTGTTTTTTTTAAAATTTTCCGAATATATATTGACAATCCTTTTCTGAATATGGTATGATAAGTCAGGAGTTAGCATAAACTAACTTATTTTCGGGATAACGAAGCCTTTATAAAGGCTTATATTTTAAATGTAGGGTTAGCATATGCTAATTCATAGAAAGGAATTCATATGAGTGTAGTAATTGTAGGCGGAAATGAGTGCATGGTTCGCCGGTATAAAGACTTATGCGGAGAGTACAAATGTAAGGCGAAGATATATCCTAAGATGAAAAGCGGACTTAAGGATATCGGGACCCCTGATTTATTGGTACTCTTTACAGACACGGTGTCGCATAAAATGATCCGCTGCGCGCTCAGCGAAACAAAGGGGCGGAATGTCAAAATTGCCCGTTCACACAGCAGCTCTATGGCAGCTCTGAAAACAATTTTGGAAGAACATACTTTATAAAAAAGCAGATGAATATGTCAGAAGAAATGTAAACTTCAGAAGGTGGTGCTGTATGACAGATAATAAGAATTTTTGGATCAGTTTTTTGAAAGATTACGGTTTTACTGTAACGGAGATCGAAATTTACAGCGGCAGATTTACACCTGCCTATGCTGAAGCAAAAAAGGAGAATAAATCATGTTGAAAATTACACTGAAAATTGACGGAATGGCATGCGGCATGTGCGAGTCGCATGTCAACGATACGATACGGAAAAACTTTGCGGTGAAGAAAGTAACTTCCTCGCACAGCAAAGGCGTGACGGAGATTATTACGGAATCGCCTATACCCGAAGATGCGCTGAAAAAGGCTATCGGCGAGACGGGATATACATTGGCAGATATGCAGACAGCGCCGTATGAAAAAGGCTTTTCGCTGTTTGGAAAGAGAGGAAAGGCGTGAAAATGCGGAAATCTGTAATCCGCAGTGTACTTTTTACACCCCAATTGTGCCTGGCGGCACGATTGTATAGAAAGGCAGGATAATTAATATGGCAATCGTAGAATTTAAGAATGTAACACGCATATACAAAAGCGGCGATCATGAGCAAAAGGCGCTGGACGGCGTAAATCTTTCCTTAGACGAGGGGAAATTTATCGTCATTCTCGGTCCCAGCGGAGCGGGGAAAAGCACGCTGCTCAATATGCTTGGCGGGCTCGACAGCCCCACAAGCGGCACTATCACGGTAGACGGAAAAGATATCTCTACTTTGACAAATAATGAGCTTGCCGATTACCGTGCTTCTACTGTCGGTTTTGTCTTTCAGTTTTACAATCTGATTCCTACCCTTACCGTACAGGAAAATGTGGCACTGGTAAAGGATATTGCACCGGATGCATTGGACGCAAGGCAAATGCTTACGGAGGTGGGACTTGCAGACCATATCAAAAATTTTCCTTCCGAGCTTTCCGGCGGTGAACAGCAGAGGGTTTCGATCGCCCGCGCGCTTGCAAAGAATCCGAAGATCCTGCTGTGCGACGAGCCTACCGGAGCGTTGGACTCCGAAACGGGCGTTATGGTGCTGAAGCTGCTTCTCTCTATGGCGAGAAACTACGGAAAGACGATCGTGATCGTTACACACAATCAGAACATTGCCAAAATGGCGGATGTGGTCATCCGTGTAAAAAACGGAAAGATCAGATCCTGCGAGGAACAGCAAAATCCTATGAATGCTGATGAGGTGGAATGGTAAGCGCGAACATAATGTTTGTGTTTGTCCGGATTTATACTTGCTTGCACACAAATTCTTTTAAAATGGCGTCCACCCCATTTTGCCGCAAGCGGACAAAAAATTTCAAAGTCAGGAGTGAGATTTATGCTGATACGAAAACTGTTCCGAACCGCATGGAGCTATAAGGCGCAGTTCATTTCGATGGTTATTATGATCGCCATCGGTACGGGCGTGTTCCTTGGATTTAATATCGAATGGAAAAGCATTGAAGAGGATACCGCCGTCTTTTTCGAGGAGACGAAATATGCGGATTTTCGCTTATATTCCGAAGCCGGATTTACGGAGGAGGATATCAGGGCAATACAGAATATTTCCGGTGTGGATGCCGCTACAAGGTTTCTGTCTGTAAATTCGGATATTGTCGGCGCCAAAACATCTGTTGCGCTTATGGTTTCGGAAAACTACACGGTATCTGCTATGCATATTTCCGAAGGCAGTCAGTATGATGAAAATTCAGACGGTATCTGGCTTTCGGATCAGTTTGCCGAAAAGAACGGATATAGGATAGGCGACGGTCTGACGCTCTCTTTTAAAGGAATCGAAATCAGCGGCGAAATTGTCGGACTGATCAAAAGCGGCGAAATGATGATCTGTACGGCGGACGAAAACCAGCTGATGCCGGACTATACGGCTTTCGGCTTTGCCTATATCACGCCGCAAAAGCTGGAAAACGCAATGGGCGGCGCTTTTTATCCGCAGATCAATATTCTTTCCGATATGGAAAAGACCGAAGCAGAGGAAGCCGTAAAGAATACATTAGGCAGAACGATACTTGTCACTTCCAAAGAAGAACATACCGCCTATGCGGGAGCGCAGAGCGAAACGGAGGAAGGCAAAACTATGGGCGCGATCCTTCCGGTACTGTTTCTTGCTATCGGTGTTTTGACGATGGTGACCACAATGCACCGCATTTCCGCAAATGAGAAAACGCAGATCGGTACGCTGAAGGCATTGGGTTTCCGTAACCGACGGATTTTGCGGCACTATACCTCATACGGATTCATCATCGGACTTTTCGGCTGTTTGCTCGGAGTAACGTTAGGATACGGACTGGCCGCGGTTATCATCAGTCCGGGCGGTATGATGAGTACCTATTTTGATCTGCCGGACTGGTCGCTTGTAATGCCGGGATTCTGTATTCCGGTAATTGTTTTGACTGTTGCTCTCTTAACGCTTATCAGCTTCCTTTCGGTCAAAAAGATGCTCAGAGGTACAGCGGCAGATTCGCTCCGTCCATACGAACCGAAAGCAATGAAAAAGAGCATATTTGAAGGTCTGCGGTTATGGAACAAGCTATCTTTCGGTACAAAGTGGAATTTCCGTGATATTATACGCCACAAATCCCGCTCGGCTATGACGCTGATCGGTGTTGCAGGCTGTATGGTTCTGCTTGTGGGAGGTCTCGGCATGAAGGATACAATGGACGATTTCATGCGGGTTTTAGATAAAGAGGTCAGCAATTATACAACAAAGGTTAATCTTTCTGAAGCGGCGCAAAACAGCGCGGCAATATCACTTGCCGCGGATTTAGACGGAGACTGGGTTTCCTCCGCCGGAGTCAGTCTGGAGGGAGAAACGGTTGTGCTTGAGGTTTATCACATTGAAAACGGTATGATCCGTTTTGTTGATGAGAACAATGACCGTATGGCACTTACCGACGACGGTGTATATCTCTGCCAACGACTCAAAGATATTGCAAAGATCGGAGATACGGTCGAGTTCTCGCCATATGGCAGTGAAAAGACTTACAGAGTCAGAGTTGCAGGCTATCTGCGTTCTGTATTGTCCGAAACGATCGCGATGACCGATGCGTACGCCGAGAGTGCGGGAGTTGACTGTAATATTACGTCTGTTTATACAGATAAGGCTGCAAGTGAAATCGAAAACTCTGCACTGATATCAGGTAAGCAGGAAAAGCAGACGATTATGGATACTTACGACAGTTTTATGGATATTATGAATGTCATGGTGATGATGTTTGTAATCGGCGCTGTTGTACTTGGTATAGTAGTGCTGTACAATCTCGGGGCGATGAGTTATGTAGAACGAAGCCGCGAGCTTGCCACGCTCAAAGTCCTCGGTTTCCGTGATAAGCGTATCGGCAAGCTCCTGATTAGTCAGAATATATGGCTCACTGTAGCCGGAGTTATCATCGGACTGCCCGCAGGCATCGGCGTGCTGCAGGCATTGCTGATAACACTTGGCGATGAATATGAGCTGAGGCTGTGTCTCGGTGTCCTCACATACTCAGTCAGCCTTCTTGTTACCTTCGGAGTATCATTGGCGGTCGGACTGATGGTCGCACGGAAAAACAAAAAGATCGATATGGTCGGCGCCTTAAAAGGCTCGGAATAAATTCAGAAGTACACACTTGCGTAAAATGCCGCTATGGTCTATTCCGAAAAAACAGACGAAAAAATACGTTAGAATATTGAACAGATTTTTGTTTACTCGTATATCTTAAAGTGGTTTTATAGACTTGGGAGTCATCGGTTATAACAGATTTATCTGCCGTATTTTAATAATGGTCATATAAAACAAGGATATCCGGATAACCGGACATCCTTGTTTTCCGTTTCTATGTTGCCTCTCGAATGCTTTACTATCTGGCTGTCGCAGTAATAATACCGCAAGCAATTTTTTCGCCTGAGTTTCCGGAAGGCTGTGTTGTGAAATCATCAGGTGACGAGTGAATAATGACCGTTTTTCCGATAATTTCACGTATGGTAAATCTGCCTGTAAGAAATACAGAAAAGGCTCTGCCGTCTGTTCCGAACAGCGGCGGCAAATCTCCGGCGTGATAAGGATGAGGACATTCCTTGGGATTATAGTGCATGCCAGCTTCGGCAAACGGATCCTTTTCATTTCCCTTACAGAGATTTCCGCTATGAATATGAAATGCAAATATGGGACTGTCACACGCTCCGGTGTATCCCGGCAGATTCATTATCTCAGCGCATACTATAACGCCGTATCTTGTCTGATAGAACAAAACTCTGCCGCGAATATCGGGATATTTTTCGCTGCCCTTTATAAATGCTGCCGCATTCGCACGTCTGCGGAATACAGATTCCGGATATATGAAATGATTCATACTTTACACCCCGCTAAATTAATATTATATTATTACAGTATATGCACCGCATCTGTCTTTGGTTTACGGTTGATTAAACTGCGAAAGGGATATAAAATAGTCGACGCATATACTGATATCGGATGCCCGTGAGAAACAGACTATACGGGAGCGATTAAACCGGTTGAAAACACGGAAAAAATATGCTATTATAATAGAATAGAACAGAGTGAAAACCGAAATCGGGAAGAAACCAAAAAACAACCGTTATATTATGTGTAGGAAATCAAATCGGAAATATTTAATATAATTGCTTAAAGGAGAATACGGATATGGGACTTTGGACTTTAATATTTATTCTTTTGTTTGCCGGACTCTGTGCGGGTACAGTGTATCTTACAAGCAGAATACGTAAATTTAAGATATTTTGCAGGATAGATAACCGAAAATTGCGTACACCGTCGGCATTTGCCGTGCTTGCAGCCGCGATCGCTGCGGTATGGTTTGCTATGGGCGCGATGAATGCGATCATAGCCGTAATACATCTGACGGTGTTCTGGCTTTTGTCTGATCTGATCTTTTTTATTATCGGACGCCGCAGGAAAGAGCAGTTCAGGGGATATTATTCGGGCGTTACGGCACTTTTGTTTACATTTCTGTATCTTGCCGCAGGATGCTTCTGTGCGTATCATGTATGGGCGACCGATTATACGGTGCAAACTGAAAAAATGAGCGGAGAACTGCGTATCGTGCAGTTTGCGGATTCGCATGTGGGAACTACCTTTGACGGAAAGGGACTTGAAAAACATATTGATTCGATACAGAAGCTTGATCCTGACATAGTAGTCATAACAGGAGACTATGTTGATGAAAGTACGTCAAAACAGGATATGGCAGACGCATGCAGTGCGCTCGGTAAGCTTAAAACCGCCTACGGCGTGTATTTCGCATTCGGCAATCATGACAAAGGACTTTATTCGTCCGGTGAGAGGGGATACGGCGGAGAAGAGCTTATCGCGGAGCTGGAGAAGAATAACGTGACCATCCTGCAGGATGAGAGCGTTCTGATCGATGACCGTTTCTATATTATCGGCAGACAGGACAGATCCGAGGAGCTGCGAAGCGGCGGCAGAGCTTCTATGAGAGAGCTTGTCTCCGGGCTTGATAAGAGTAAATACATGATAGTTCTGGATCATCAGCCGAACGATTATGCCGCTCAGGCTGAATCGGAAGCCGATCTTGTGCTGTCGGGGCATACACACGGCGGACAGCTTTTTCCGCTGACGGTAATCAGCAGATGGGTAGGCGGCAACGACAGGGTGTACGGATATGAAAGCCGCGGCAATACAAACTTTATAGTAACCTCAGGAATTTCCGACTGGGCGATAAAATTCAAAACCGGATGCCGCTCTGAGTATACGGTAATAGATGTAAAAGGGAACTGAAATAAGTATAGTTATAAAAAATTCAAATTCATACCTTAACCGTTTCTTGATTTCTTCGTCTGTATATATGGAGATGAAAGAAAGCAGTAAGAGAATGTGAGGAAAATGAGATGGATACAGAATCGGCGGGACGTCTGTTAGCGGAGAATATAAAGACCGTATTCGGATTTTCGGTATCAAAGCTTCAAAATGAAACTGAGGCTCAGGAGCTTGCGAGCCGTATAGTTTACAAGGTTTTGAAATCGGCTCCGAAGCTTAAGAATGACGACAGCTTTTTCGCATTTATGTGGCGGATTTCCGAAACTGTATATGCGGACTATCTGCGCGAAAAAAGAAAATATGCCTGTGAGGATATATCCGACGTGCAGTATGCTGATGACTGTCGGACGGTAGCCGACGAGGCTGTTTTCCGCGAAGATCTGCGGCTGCTCAGACGTGAACTTTCACTTCTTTCTTCGCAATTCAGACGCGCAACCGTAATGTATTATTTTGATGGTCTTACCTGCTTTCAAGTTGCCGAAAAAATGAATATCAGCACGGAAATGGTAAAATATTATCTTTTCCGCGCCAGAAAGATTTTGAGAAAGGGTATGAGTATGGACAGATTATTCGGAGAAAAGAGCTATAATCCGGTAAAGTTCGAGATCGACTTTTTCGGAACATGCGGCGGAGATGACTATGAATACAGGGGATTTGAGGAGAGAAAGCTTCGCGGCAACATACTTGTCGCTGCGTATTATTCTCCTTTTACGCTCGAGGAGCTGAGTGTTGAACTCGGCGTTGCCGTGACATATCTTGAAGATGAGATCAGGTTGCTTGAAGCAAGAAAATATCTTGCGAATAAAAACGGGAAGTATCTTACCAATATTCCTGTATTTACTCTTGAATATGCCCGTGAAAGGGAATACCGGACAAAAGATATTGCCGAAAATGCAGCATGTGAATTTGAAAAATCTGTATTTTTATCTTTTGCGGAGCGGTTCGGATATATGTTTGCAGACGAAAATCTTATGCGATGGCAGATCGTTATGCTCTGCTGTCATTTTGCAATGGAGGAACAGGAAAAGATTTTTACGGATAAATACGGAGAACTGCCTGCGGACGGAGCTTACAGTGTTGTAAACGGCGGCGGAGGCCGCGGAATCGTCTGGGGACGCTGCTTTGCAGAGGGTGATGAATTTGAGAGAGGTATTCGCGGAATATACGATAATTGCTTTTCATCTGACGGAAGCTGTTCTGTCATAGCATATAATTTTATTCAGATATTGAACGGACAGTTCTTTCAGGGGGATACGGTCGAGTCTTTGTCCGCATTGGCAAGCGGTCATGACGATTTTTCTGACGATATAAGACAGAGGCTTTCCTTGGATGGATATATTACGGAAAACGGAAACCTGAATATTCCTGTGTATTCCGAAAGTGAATACCATGAGCTTAAAATGATTCTCAGGGACGGTGTAAAGATATTTTCCGAAGTAATGGGCAGTATTCGTGAGATGTCAGCTAAAACAGCAGCCGAGCATGCTCCGGGCATATAAAAAATCTGGCTGAATATACAGCCGCATTTATATCCGGTTTTGACTGTTTTACTTATATTGTGCGCGAACTGTATAGTTCCGGTTGGCTTAAGAACGTCGGTGGTACAGATAAGCCCGCTATGTGTATTGTAAAGCATAACACGTAAACAGAATTTATTATATTAAAAAATCAGTACAGCTCCAAAAAGTCGGCTGTACTGATTTTTATTTATTGTAAAACAACAAGGTTCAGGTGTGTCCGCCCGCATCTTTGATTGCGCTCGGCGGATCGGGTTCTTCTTATTATTCAATTATTTCAAGAAGATTATCGGCGTCGCTGTCTGATGTAAGTACCGATACATCTGACAGTTTTCTGTTTATCGCACGTGTACGTGTGCCGACAAGCTTATCAAGTTCGTCATCTGCCTGTTTTAATCGCTCGCGTGTTTTGGTAAGTACGGTTTCAAAAGTTGAAAACTCTTTTTTTGCAGCTTCGAGGATCTTCCATACATCTCCGCTTTTTTTCTGTATCGCAAGTGTTCTGAAGCCCATTTGCAGGCTGTTGAGCATTGCCGCCATTGTTGACGGTCCGGCAATATTTATGGAATAATCGCGCTGCAATCGTTCTACCAGTCCCATATTTACGACTTCGGCGTACAGCCCCTCAAAGGGTAGGAACATGATTGCAAAACCAGTTGTGTACGGAGGAACAATATATTTGTCATGAATACTTTTTGCGCAGCCTATGATCTCTTTTTCAAGTAACTTTCTCTTTTCTTTTAATGCTTCGGGACTTCCGGAATTGTAAGCGTCGATCAGATTGGAATATGTATCCCCGGGAAATTTTGAGTCGATAGGCAGATAGATACATTCTCCGTCTTCCGCGCCTGGCAGCTTTACTGCAAAGTCTACACGCTCCGTACGTCTCGGTGCTATACATATCTGTTCTTCATACTGTTCGGGTATGAGGATCTCCGAAAGTATATTTCCGAGCTGTATCTCTCCCATAATACCGCGTGTTTTTACATTTGAAAGTACGTTTTTAAGGTCGGTAACACCCGACGCAACATTTTTCATTTCACCGAGTCCCTCGTATACGTCGGATAGCTGCTTACGTACCGTCTCGAAAGACTGAGATATTCTGTCGTTGAGAGTTTTCTGAAGCTTTTCATTTACAGTTTCATTGATCTTTTCGAGGCTTTCTTTGTTTTCACGCTGCATTTTTTCCATGCCTTCGGAATTCGATCTGAGGATTTCGATCAGCTTACCTGTGATCTCTTCGCGTATTTTATTAAACTCTCCCTCAAGCTTCTCGATTTGTCCTGCGGTATTGCTTTGACCGCGGCTTTGCGATGCTGCAATCGATTCACCGAGCTGCCTTATCTGTTCGACTGTGGAGTCGCCCTTTCTTGTTATTTCGTCCTTCAGATCGCGTTTGGTCTCTGTGTTCATCTTTTCGAGACTTTCCATTTTGCCTTCGATAAGACGGTTTACATCTTCGGAGGAATTTTTTTTGTCTGAACCTGATAACCTGATCAGAACAATGACCAGTAAAACCATGCTTATGATACAACATATTAAAACGGCTGTGTCCATGAATGCTCTCCTTTTAAATTGATATTGTTAAATGCAGATTATTGTTTATTATTTAACATTATGTACTAAGTATAGCATTTTAGCGGATAAAATGCAATATAAATATATTTTATTAAGGAGAGCTTTGAAAAGGCCGGAAGATTCTTTTTGCGTGGATTTTCCGGCTTTTGAAGTGTATAAATAATTATTTTTTTTTGTGAAAACAACAAGGTTCCGGGATACCCGTCTGCAAATTTTATTTGCGTCTGAGGGTCGGGGTCTTATTGACGGGTCGGTTTTTTCCTGCGGAAAAGAAACATACATGCAAGCAGAAGTGCAGGGAATATCACAGCTGCCAGAATCCCTTTTTTCAGATCGTCTCCGAATATGTCCGAGATGAATCCGACGAGCGTCGGACCGCCTGAACAGCCCATGTCTCCGGCAAGCGCCATAAGCGCGAACATTGCGGTACCGCCTCCCGTAATTCCGGCTGCCGCCTTACTGAATGTACCGGGCCACATTATTCCGACCGAAAGTCCGCACATTGCGCATCCGGCGAGTCCTATGACAGGATTCGGAACGAGTGATATACACAGGTACGATATTACACAAAGTATGCAGCTTCCGCTCATGAAACGGTCGAGATCGATCTTATCTCCGAACTTGCCGTAAAACATTCTTGAAAGTCCCATGAGTACCGCAAAAGACATAGGCCCTGCAAGGTCTCCGGCTACCTTTGACATTCCGAGCCCTTTTTCGGCAAATGCCGATGCCCACTGGCTGACCGACTGCTCGCTTGCTCCGGCGCACAGCATCATCAAAAGGAACAGCCAGAAGCTTTTATTTGCGGCAAGCTCGCGAAGCGACAGACCTTTTTCGCCGTCTTTGATAAGCGGCGCGATCGGAACTCTTGCAAACATAAATGTATTGAAGACAGGGATTGCCGCCCATATAAGGGTAAGTATCTTCCAGTTTCCGATTCCGAATATGCCGAAAAATGCAGTTGAGATAAGCACGACGCCGACATGCCCCCAACAGTAAAACGAATGAAGCAGACTCATCGTTTTTTCCTTGCTATCCGACGGACATGCTTCAACTACAGGACTGACAAGCACCTCAAGAAGTCCGCCGCCGATGGCATACACAGCCACCGCGGAGAGTATACCGACAAAAGGATCGGCGAGCAGATCGGGAAGAAATGCGAGCATTATCAGACCGAGAGCGCTCAGCACATGCGCGATGAGCATTGATATTCTGTATCCGATACGGTCGACGAAGCTTACCGATAAAAGATCAACAGTCAGCTGAAGCGCAAAATTTACGGTGACAAGCAGCGTTATTTTTGACAGCGGTATGCCGTAGCTTTTATTAAAGAACAAAAACAGAAGCGGTGCAAAATTATTTATGATCGCCTGTACTATACAGCCTGTAAAGCACGCGTATATCGTTTTTCGGTATCGGTTATTTTCGGAAATTATTGTACCCGGCATAAAATATTCCTTTCGTGGATATTGCAGAGATAAATTATATATCATATGTCTATAAAACGTCAAGAGGTAATTGGCGTTTTGAGTAAATTGCAGAGCGTATTGTTTTTCTTCATATGTTTTGTTATAATAATTATAGGGACAAGAGTGCTTACGCTTCTCATTTGTAACACAATTGCAAAACCTGAAATAAAAAGGAGTAGTAATGGAGCATAGAAAATATATTGAATTTTTAAATATTATTGAAAAATTGAAATGCAATACACGTCATTCATGGACATCAAGCGGCAGACATGAATCTGTTGCAGAGCATTCCTGGCGGTTGGCTGTTATGGCTATGCTTTGTGCTGATGAATATTCTGATTTGGATATGAACAAAGTTATCAAAATGTGCTTGATACATGATTTCGGCGAGGCAATAACAGGTGATATCCCTGCATTTTTAAAAACCGCAGATGATGATGAACATGAAGAAATTGCAGTTGAAAAATTGATATCGTCCTTGCCTGACGATGTAATGCCGGAATTTTTGTCACTTTTTGAAGAAATGAAAGCGATGAATACCGATGAAGCTAAGCTTTTCAAATCGCTTGACAATATGGAAGCTCTGATATCTCATAATGAGGCAGATATTTCAACGTGGCTTCCGAGAGAATACGAAGAAAATCTTACATACGGTCAAAAAAATGCAGAATGGTCTGAATGGACAAAACGGCTAAGAGAAGTGATCAAACAAGACAGTATAGATAAAATAAACAAGAGGCAGATAAAAGACTGATTTGTGGGATTTTATTTCAATAAATTTTCTCTGATTTTTGCAGCAACTTCTTCTGACGAATTATACTTTTTACAAGAATCTGTCCAGCCAAATCCATCATCTTCATAGCGTGGAAATATGTGCATATGATAATGGCCTATATCGTTAAATTGTCCCCCGTTTTGCATGATGGAATAACCATTTGGATTATATACTTTTTTTAGCGCTAATACAAGTTTTTTAGCGAGATCTGTAATTTCAAATAAAAGATCATTCGGAATTTCATCTATATCTAAATAATGCTGTTTTGTTATTATCAAAGTATGTCCCTCGTTTATTGGATCGATATCTAAAAAAGCGATAATATTCTCACTTTCATATACAACATTTGTTTCAATTTTCCGGTTAGCAATATCGCAAAATATGCACATACAAATTTCCTTTCTTACTATAAACTATTTATGCGGATATTATATCATAAATCGCTGTGTGAAACGCAGCAGCACCGCAAGGCGCGGGATGGCGAAGCCGTGATTTAGTCTTCAATGCTCTCTCGGACGTCAAAAGACTTGTAGGACAAGGCTTTTGCTAACGCCGTGAGGTTATTATATCATAAAAGCAAGGAACAACCCTTGGTACGCAGTTCCTCTGCGTCAAAATGGCATTGTCGTTTCTTTTTATTGACTGATTACTTGTTTTTAGTGCAATACCGTATATACGCTGTAAATTTCAAGTTAACACCGAGAGAACGGGCTAAATCGGCAATGCTGCTGTCATCGTCATCGGTGTACCAACAGCTGTCGACGGTACTGTCAATTTTTGAAAAATCTGCAAGAACGGTTTCTTCATATAGATCTTCAAATACATCCGGTCTCTTTTCAAGAAGCGTTTTTTGAATATCGATCGGAAGCGCAGATAAAGTGTCTTTATTTATAAATCCTGTTGATGTAATAAGTGTACCGCCGGGTTTTAGCACGCGGTAAGCCTCTCTCAATGCCTGCAATTTGTTTCCTCTTTCACAGTTGCCTATTCCTCCTCCGTCTGATATAACATCAATACTGTTATCGGCGAAAGGCATGTGACAAAAGTTAAACACAGCATAATAAATATTGGGTGAGTCAAGAACTTTATCCAAATGGGTTTTCCAATTACGTACAACTGTCGGTGATATATCGCTTATTATTACAGTTGAATCAGGATTTGCTTTAAGAATGTAAGGCATAAATCCGCCGCCGGGACCGGCACCGATCTCAACTATCGTTCCTCCCAAAGATACGATTTTCTTGCTTACTTCGTCCAGCGTGGGATTTGCGTTCCGTGAGGCTTCCCAATTACGTTCTATCCATTTTCCGCTTTCGATCTCTTTTGCCCAGCCTGAATTTCTTTTACTTTTTGACTTTTCCGTAAAATATGTTATTCCGTCTGCGTCAGGATTTTTACCGGTGATTTTAAAAACTAAGTCTGTATCCTCCAGCATCTCGTTAATGGATATATGATACATATGAGATAGTTCTAATAATAAATCTATATCCGGCAGAGTATTTCCGCGCTCCCATATTTAAGGATACAGTATGTAGGATTTGCCCTTTTGAGGGGGCAAATCCGATGTCTTTATTCGATTTTTCCGACAAAACGATAGTAGATGTCAACATCTTGTATCCGTTTGCCTTTTTCGTCCTTTGAAGCTTCGTGTACCACGATTTTCTCAATCAACTCATTTAGCAAAGGTGCGGTAAGTTCTGTCAGCTCATTGTATTTTCGGATAAGAGCAAGCCACCGTTCGGCGTTGTCCTTGCTTTTCACCGTCTGTGTCAGCTTGTCTTTGAGCGTTTTAATCTTGGTTTCAAGTTCAAGCTGCTCGTCTTGGTAACGGCTTGAAAGCATTGTGAAGTTACGCTCAGTTATGGCTTTTTTTGCTCTGTCCTCGTACAGCTTCATATATAGGTTGTCAAGTTCTGTCAATCGCTTTTCTGCTTGCGCAAGCTCCTTTTTTGCTCGGTCAACCTCTGCTTTGTGCTGCTTGTCTTCGCTTTTCAAAAGCCTGGCAAGCAGTTTGTCTTCATCTTCTTTTACAAGACCGATCCAATACTGCAAACGGTCTAAGACAATGGCGTAAAGAGTATCGTACTTGATATAATGAATAGAGCAATGCTCTTTGCCGTACTCACAGTAGGTTGTACACATAAACAATCGGCGTTCTTTTATCTTTTCGGTAGGATAATTGTGCATATACCGAAGTCCCCAACCGCAGTCTGCACACTTGAGCAGTCCGGCAAAAATCTGTGTCTCGCCGTTTTTCTGAGGTCTTTTGCGGCTGTGGATATGCGTCTGAACCCTATCCCAAAGTTCTGCGGAAATAATCGGCTCATGAGTGTTCTCAACTTTAAACCATTCGCTTTTAGCCTTGCGAACCTTTTTCTTGTTCTTAAAGGATATATGGCTTTGGCGATTGTGAATACTGTGACCGATATATACTTCATCCGACAGAATTTTCTTTACCTGTGCGGTAGTCCATTGATACCGCTTGCTTTCAGGCTGGTCTTTGAAGATGTGGGCGAAAGTGCCATACCGCTGAAAGTTGATCCAAGCAGGGATAGGAACCTTTTCGTCTTCAAGAATACGGCGTATTTTAGCACCGCCGTTTCCGTGTGCTGCAAGCTCAAACATTTTCACTACAATCCACTTATACTCGGTATCGGGAATGAGATGTCCTTTTTTATCGGGATCCTTCATATACCCTATGGGAGCATAGGCACCATAGTGAGCACCGTTTGCAAATTTGGTGTGAAGTGCCGCTTTGACCTTTTTCGAGGTTTGACGGGCGTGCATCTCGTTGAGAATATTAAGGAACGGAGCAATCTCACTCTCGCCCTTAATACTGTCTACACCGTCGGCAAGTGCAATATACCGTACATTGTGGGACGGGAAGTATATCTCGGTATACTGTCCTGTCAGAATGTAGTTTCTGCCCAAACGGGATAGGTCTTTGGTTATGACACAGTTGATTTTGCCGTCCTCAATGTCATCCAACATTCTCTGAAATGCAGGACGGTCAAATAATGAGGTGTGATAGCGATAGCGAAAAAAGCTAATAAAAACAATGTTTTTCGGACAGCGGATAAACAGGTAATGTGCTGAAAACTAAATATGCAGCAAGTGGCGTTCCCTAATTTCTGAATAGGAAATTAGAAACGCCGCTTTTTATGCCTTAAATGTTACGCAGTAGAGCCTTAAAAAGCCTTGATTTATGCGGCTTAACGGGCGCGGTTTTGCATAGGTAAGGATTTTATACTTAAGCCCTCAAAATCACGCTTCTATTGCGTAACAAATTTGCAATTAAGTAGTGATGAAAATACACGTTTTCATCATGGAATAAAACACGGATTATGCCGTTTAAGCAAACGCCTACATTGGATTTTCCAACGTTGGCAAAACCTATGTAGGAAAAACCTACGTTGGAAAATCCAACGCAATTAAATAAAGATATATTAAGTAAAGAGTTATTAAATACTGATGTACTAATTACCCATTCCTTTCCTATCCTTTCCCGCGATTTGAAAAATCGCTTATCTCATTTCCTTGGGATGAGGGCGAGGTGGAAGAGCTGGAACGGAAAGGAAGCGAAAACCAATAGATCAGTAGATTACAAGATTATCAAGATCTATGTTAAAATAGAGGAAGCTGTCTGTATAGTGGGAAAACAAATTTTTGTAATGTTGCAGAAAATGAAAAAGTTCCGCAGCAAGCATAGGAAAGGGGTACCCTTTCCGTAATTTTGCCCGTCTGCGCTCTGGGGCTTGCCGATCAAAATTGCTTGTTGGGAAGTTTCCCAAACCCTCTGAAAAATCAACAGAAATTGTGTTGCTTTCAATGGTATCGGTCTTTTAAATTTTATTCACCCTATTACATTTTACAGTTCACCTTTCTTTTTGGATGTGTTTATAGTATTAGCTGTTATAATTCATATAAGAACAACGGACACCGATTTTCGATGTCCGTTGTTCTTATAAAATATTGGGAATTGATTTTTTCAAGACCTGCAATGTGTATTGTATGATTTCATCACGATTTCGTTTGTCCTTATGTTGAAAATAATCAATCAATATTCCCGCTAATGCTTCTGTATAGAAGTTTGCAACAAACTGTTTGTAAGGTTCGTCAACAATAATACTTTGTTCTTTTTCGAAACACTCGATAATCGACAGAACAACGCCGTAGAAGTCAGAATGAAAAAATCGCTTCATTTCGTCGCGCCCCATTGAATCATAGGCACAATTTAATATATGTGTATTAGCATCTACATAATCACTAACAAAAATAATTGCTTCTTCTGGATTGACAAGCAAATCAAATTTTTTTACTACTTCAACCGCTTCCTGTTCCAGCGTCCATTTGAGCAAAGCGTATATATCTTCAAAATGATAATAAAAGGTTTTTCGATTAACTCCGCAATCTGCAATAATTTCGCTTACGCTGATTTTGGATAACGGTTTGAACTCCATAAATTTTTTGAGTGAAGCGGATAATGTTTTTTTCGTATTCAAACTTGTAATTTCGTGTTTCATTGTTCTGCACCTCATTTATTTATTATACACATGACCATCAAATTTTTCAACGGATAATTACGGGCATTTGACCGTCAATTTAGGGGCGTTTGTCCGTTTTTTACCCAAAGCAAATCTCATTGACCATTTAATGTAAAACGATGTTTTTTTATAATATGTTTTGGAATATTACGAAAGGAGTGCAAGGAAGTGAAAAAATACAATTACAACGTCGTTCTTGATACCGAACTTGGGAAACGAAACGGGACTATGCAGTTATCTATTGACGGAACAGAAATTGACGGCGTTCTATCTTTGCTGAACAACACCGAGCCATGTCATGGAAATATCGGCTCCGACGGATATTGTAACCTATATGGAAAGATCGTAACGCTGATTAAAGAGATGTTCTATGAAGCAACAGGTTATATTAGCGGCAATGAAATTGTACTGACTTTGCAAAGCGGAAAGAACACATTTCTAATGAAAGGAATTGCTTCATGCAAATTGGGAGAATAAGTCTATGCAAAAGTTTTATAAGGGTATAGTGGATCACCCTAAATTGATTATTACCATTTTTATTGTAGCAACGCTGATATGCGGCATTTTACAAAGTCTGGTTAGCGTTAATTACGACATGACGGCATATCTGCCTGAAGATAGTCATTCGACGGTATCACTCGAACTTATGGAAAATGAGTTTGAGGGTGGCATACCAAATGCTCGTGTTATGGTGCGAAATGTTACTATCCCCGAAGCATTGGAGTACAAGGAAAAAATACTTGCTTGTGAAGGCGTTACCGATGTATTGTGGCTTGACGACCAGGTAAGCATTTATGTTCCTATGAATCAGTTAGACGCCGACACGGTTGAAACATACTATAAAAACAATGCTGCATTGTTCACAGTTACGATCTCGGAGGATAAACGCATTGAAGCGGTTGACGCAATTCGCACGGTAATTGGTGATGAAAACGCTATGAGTGGGCAAGCGGTATCAACCGCAGTTGCAACAACAAGTACCGTCAATCAGATTTTGAAAATCACAATTTTTGCGATTATTTGTGTATTGGTCATTCTTTTGATTACAACGACTTCCTGGATTGAGCCGCTTATCGTTTTAGGGGGAATCGGTGTAGCCGTCATCATCAATATGGGTACAAATTTAATTTTCGGTGAAATCTCGTTTGTAACAAACGCGGCTGGAAGTATATTACAGCTTGCCGTATCACTCGACTATTCCGTTTTTCTTATGCACCGTTTTGAAGAATGCTTGCGGGAGAATCCCGACCCGAAAAGCGCAATGGTTGACGCGCTGTGCAAATCAACAACATCCATACTATCAAGCG